>NZ_JBYOJT010000002.1:0-590017 GCF_057798875.1 Cupriavidus sp. 94F1 | reverse complement strand
TCCTTTGGCCCACCTCTTTGGGTCGCCCCCCAACTTTTGCCTCCGGTTGGGTGGTTTGGGGCCCCCACGAAACCCGTTACCAGGTCAGCACGATCTTGCCGGTGTGCTCGCTCGATTCCATCAGGCGATGGGCATCGGCGGCCTGCGCGGCAGGGAAGACCTTGTAGATCACGGGCTTGATCTTGCCCGAAGCCAGCAGCGGCCAGACGTTCTGGTGCAGCGCCTGCGCAATCGCGCCCTTGAACGATGCCGGACGCGGACGCAGTGTCGAACCTGTCACGGTGATGCGCCGGCGCAGGATATCGCCCAGCGGAATTTCGGCCTTGCCGCCGCCCAGCAGCGCGATGATGACGATGCGGCCGTCGTCAGCGATGCACGACAGTTCCCGGGCCAGGTACGAACCGGCCACCATGTCGAGAATCACATCAACACCCTTGCCTTCGGTCAAAGCCTTGACCTCGGCGACGAAGTCCTGCGTCTTGTAGTTGATCGCACGGTCGGCGCCCAACGCCTCGCAGGCCTTGCACTTGTCGTCGCTGCCCGCCGTCACGAACACCTTGAAGCCCATCGCCTTGGCGATCTGGATGGCCGTGGTACCGATGCCGCTCGACCCGCCCTGGATCAGCAGCGTCTCCGCCGCTCCGCGCGGGCCCTTGCCCAATTGGCCACGATCAAACACGTTGCTCCACACGGTGAAGAATGTCTCCGGCAGCGCGGCAGCTTCGATATCGCTGAGGCCGTCGGGCACCGGCAGGCATTGTTCGATCGGTGCCGTGCAAAGCTCGGCGTAGCCGCCGCCCTGCACCAGCGCGCAAACCCGGTCGCCCACTTTCAAGCCAAAACGGTTCGCCGGATTCGACAGGTCGCCGCCCACCACCACGCCGGCCACCTCCAGGCCCGGCAAGTCGGACGCACCCGGCGGCACCGGATAATTGCCGGTACGCTGGAACACATCGGGGCGATTGATGCCCGCTGCCGCCACGCGGATCAGGATCTCTCCGGCCTTCGGCTCCGGGTCGGGACGCTGCGTTTCCTGCAGGACTTCAGGGCCGCCGTATTCACGGATTTCGATGGCTTTCATGATCGCTCCTCATCAATGTCGTATGTCGCATGGCGCGCGGCAAGCATGCGCGCGCCCAAGGCAGGTAAAAGACTGACCGGCAGTGTAAACAAAAAAGCGGCTGGACATCGCCAGCCGCTTTTGCAGGTACTGCTATCGGTACCGCCTGCCGTTCAGCTTACTGCTGCTGTTCCGGCGAGGTCGATGCCGCCGGCGCATCGCCTTGCGGGGCGATCGGGCTGATGCTGCCGCCCTCTTCAGCCAGCGCAGCCTTCAGCGACAGACGCAGACGACCCTTCTCGTCGGCCTGGATCAGCTTCACGCGCACCTGCTGGCCTTCCTTCAGCCAGTCCTTGATGTCCTTCACGCGCTCGTTGACGATCTCGGAGATATGCAGCAGACCGTCCTTGCCCGGCAGGATGTTCACGATGGCACCGAAGTCCAGCAGCTTCAGCACGGTACCGGCGTAGATCTTGCCCACTTCGGCTTCGGCGGTGATGCCTTCGATGCGGCGCTTGGCTTCGGCCATGCCATCCGTCGAGGTCGAGGCGATCGTGATCGTGCCGTCTTCCTGGATGTCGATGGTCGTGCCCGTTTCCTTGGTCAGCGCCTGGATGGTCGAACCGCCCTTGCCGATCACTTCACGAATCTTGTCCGGATGGATCTTCATCGTGATCATGCGCGGCGCGTGCTCCGACAGCTCGGTGCGGGCGTGGCCCATCGCTTCCTGCATCTTGCCCAGGATGTGCATACGGCCTTCACGGGCTTGCGCCAGTGCCACCTGCATGATTTCCTTGGTGATGCCCTGCACCTTGATGTCCATCTGCAGTGCCGTGATACCCGTATCGGTACCCGCCACCTTGAAGTCCATGTCGCCCAGGTGATCTTCGTCGCCCAGGATGTCGGTCAGCACGGCAAACTTGTTGCCTTCCAGGATCAGGCCCATGGCCACGCCGGCCACGTGCGCCTTCACCGGCACGCCAGCGTCCATCAGTGCCAGGCAGCCGCCGCACACCGATGCCATCGACGACGAGCCGTTGGATTCGGTGATTTCCGAAACCAGGCGGATCGTGTAGGCGAATTCGTCTTCCTTCGGCAGCACCGGGATCAGTGCGCGCTTGGCCAGACGGCCGTGGCCGATTTCACGGCGCTTCGGGCTGCCCACGCGGCCCGTTTCGCCGGTGGCGAACGGGGGCATGTTGTAGTGGAGCATGAAGCGGTCGCGGTACTCGCCGGCCAGCGCGTCGATGATCTGCTCGTCGCTCTTGGTGCCCAGCGTGGCCACTGCCAGCGCCTGGGTTTCGCCACGCGTGAACAGCGACGAACCGTGGGCGCGCGGCAGCACCGACGAACGGATCTCGATCGGGCGCACGGTGCGCGTGTCGCGGCCGTCGATACGCGGCTCGCCGGCCAGGATCTGGCCACGCACGATCTTGGCTTCCAGGTCGAACAGGACGTTACCCACTTCCACCTTGTCGGCTTCCACGCCGGCTTCGGCCAGCTGGGCCTGCACGGTTGCGTAGATTTCCTTGAGCTTGGTGCTGCGTGCCGACTTCTGGCGCAGTTGGTAGGCTTGCTGCAGCAGCGGCAGGCCGATCTCGCTGACCTTGGCGATCAGTGCCTCGTTCTTGGCGGCAGGCGCCCAGTCCCATTCCGGCTTGCCGCCTTCACGGACCAGTTCGTGGATCGCGTTGATGGCGGTCTGCATCTGCTCGTGGCCATACACCACGGCGCCCAGCATCACGTCTTCCGACAGCTGGTTGGCTTCCGATTCCACCATCAGCACGGCACGCTCGGTACCGGCGACGACGAGGTCCAGTTCCGACGCGGCGATCTGCGAACGGTTCGGGTTCAGCAGGTACTGGCCGTCCTTGTAGCCAACGCGGGCGGCGCCCACCGGGCCGCTGAACGGGATGCCCGACACGGCCAGCGCGGCCGACGAGGCGATCAGGGCCGGGATGTCGGCCGGCACTTCCGGGTTGATCGACAGGACGTGGATGACCACCTGCACGTCGTTGTAGAAGCCTTCCGGGAACAGCGGGCGCAGCGGACGATCGATCAGGCGCGAGGTCAGCGTCTCGTTTTCCGACGGACGGCCTTCACGCTTGAAGAAGCCACCCGGGATCTTGCCGGCGGCGTAGGTCTTTTCGATGTAGTCGACGGTCAGCGGGAAGAAGTCCTGGCCCGCCTTCGGGCTCTTGGCTGCCACCACGGTGGCCAGCACCACGGTGTCTTCCACGTCGACGATCACGGCACCCGATGCCTGACGGGCGATTTCGCCGGTTTCCATGCGGACCGTGTGCTGGCCCCACTGGAATTCCTTGACGATCTTGTTGAACATGGTCATGAGCGTTCCTTGATTCATGCTTGCCTGCCGTAAACAGATACAGCGGGCCGACGCCTGCGCTCGCAGCGGCAGGCGGACTGCCGGAAATTTGCCCGGTCCGCAGTCTCAGGGAAGTGCTATGCCATTCCATCGCGCCACCGTCCGGCCCACATGAGGACGATGCGATACGCGATGGAATGACACAAAACCCCGTTTCCTTGGCCAGTTCCGGTGTCAGAAAGAGCGAGGTAACTTACTCCGTCGCACGGCGTGGCGCAACGGCGTACGGGCAAATTCGCCCGCGTTTAGTGTGAAACAAACATCACATCCATCACTGCCCGGCTAAAATTCGCCGGTGCAGAAAAGCAAAATGCCTGCCCCAGCAGTGCTGGCGCAGGCATCGTGGCCTCACGTGAAATCGTGCTTGAACAACGCTTGCAGGACCCGTGCTGCCATCCGCAGACCTTACTTGCGCAGGCCCAGGGCTTCGATCAGGGCGCGGTAACGGTCAGCGTCGTTGGACTTGAGGTAGTCCAGCAGGCGACGACGACGGCTCACCATGCGCAGCAGACCGCGGCGGCTGTGGTGATCCTTCATGTTGGCCTTGAAGTGCGGGGTCAGTTCGTTGATGCGGGTGGTCAGCAGTGCGACCTGGACTTCGGGGCTACCCGTGTCGTTGGCGCCGCGGGCGAACTTCTGGATGACTTCGGACTTGTTGGCAATTGCCATGATGTTTTCCTTTCACTTGCGAACGCTGCAGCACGGGATGCGCCGCCTGCGTCGTGCCTTGCTTTTTGACTCGGCATCCGCCGTCCGCAGCCAGATGACTTGCGGACGACAGCCGCGGATTATAGCCGAATTCCGTCCGGCGGCGAAGCCCATCCCCGGCATTGGCTCAATTTCGCGCCGGGCGCTCCATCCGGCACGTGGTGGGCAGCGTGGTCTGGGCCGTCTTGAGCTTCTTGATGGTCCGGAAGCCGTAGCCCGAACCCTCGTTGTCGAAACGCACCTCGCCGCCCTGCCTGGCCATCATCGAGACATAGAGCGGCTGCAGCACCTGGTGGTCGTCCGCCCGCACCGTGGCCTCGTGGAAACCGTTCGTGAAACGCATGTTTTCGAGCGCGTAGGCCACCGCCACGGCGTCGGTGCTGCCAGCCTGCTCGATCGCGCGAGCCAGCATTTCGACCATCATCTGCATGCGCAGATGCACGTAGTCGTCGCGCGGATCGGGATAGCGGGTGCGGAACGCCTGGTAGAACGCGTCGGACGCCGCGCCGCCCACGTTCGGATGCCATTCCGCCACGGCCAGCACCCGGCCCACGCCGGCATCGCCCATGGCAGCGGGCGCGCCCAGGCCGTTGCCATAGAACGTGTAGAAGCGCGCGTTAAGGCCGCCCTCGCGCGCGGCCTTGACCATCAGCGTCAGGTCGTTGCCCCAGTTGCCGGTAATCACGGCGTCGGCGCCGCTGGCCTTGATCTTGGCGATATACGGGGCAAAGTCCTTGATCTTGCCGATGGGATGGAATTCGTCGCCCACCACCTGGATATCGGGCCGCTTGGCCGCTAGCATTTCGCGCGCGGACCGGGCCACCTGATGCCCGAAGCTGTAATCCTGGTCGATCAGGTAGACCTTGCGCACCGCGTGTTCGCTGCGGATGGCCTCGGTCAGCGCCTGCATGCGCATATCGGCACTGGCGTCGAAGCGAAAATGCCAGAAACTGCAATTCTCGTTGGTCAGCGTGGGGTCCACCGCCGAATAGTTCAGGAACAGCACGCGCGCGTCGGGCTGGCGCTGGTTCTGGCGATTGATCGCGGCCACCAGCGCGCTGGCCACGGCCGAACTGTTGCCCTGCAGGACGAACGGAATGCGTTTGTCGACCAGGCTGCGGAACTGGATCAGGCTCTCGTCGACATTGCCCTTGCTGTCGAACGTCACCAGTTCCATCGGATGGGCGCCATCGGGCAGTTTCACTCCACCCCGGGCATTGATGCGATCGATCGCGATCCGCAGGTTGCGCACCACGGCCTCGCCTGCATTGGCGAAGGGGCCGGACAACCCGTCGATCATCCCGAGCCGGATCGGCGCGCCAACCGGCTGCTGTGCCGCAGCGGCCGTCGCCACGCAGCACAGCGTCGCGGCCAGCCACGCCCGCAGCCGGGCCATGCGCCCGCTTGTTCGGATTCCGCCCATTCGACTTCCCTTCTCTGCGCAAAAGCCGCGATGGTACACACATTGCGCCGGGGCCCGCTACACTACGACTCGTGCACTTTTTGCTGCAAATCACTGAACATGACGACATTTCCGACAGTCGCCCGGCACTGGATCGCCGCCGCGACACTGGCTGCCGGGGCCCTGGCCGGCTGCAGCAGCCTCGGGCCCGCCCTGACCCCCGTCAACACCGGCCTGAAGCTCGTAGGTCAACCGCAAAGCGCCGTGGCGGCAACCTTCGGCAAACCCACCGATGTGTACCGGCTCGACGAAGGCACCACCCGCTGGTTCTACTCGAAACAACCGCTTGGCGAATATTCCTATGCCGCCGATTTCGATCGCGACGGCAAGCTGACCAATTTCCGGCAGATGCTGACCACGACCGAGCTCTACAAGGCCAAGGTCGACGCGTGGACGAAGAAGGATGTGCTGGAACACTTCGGTGCCCCGCGCGAGCCGATCGAGTACTACCCGCGCCTGAAACAGGAAGCGTGGAGCTACCGCTTCCTGCATGAAGACCAGTGGTACTCGATGTTCAACTTCATGTTCGACGACGCGGGCGTGCTGCGCCGCACGCTGATCACCCCCGATCCGCTGCGCGACCGCCCGGACCCCCGCTGAACGCGCACAAACGACAAACCGCCCGGCCCTGCGGGATACGCATCGGGGCGGGCGGTTCATGACAGCCGGGGCCTTGTGAGCCCCGCCATCGCATCGCAGGAATCAGGTCAGATAAAGGTCAGATCTGCGGATTGATCTTCTGCACGGCCTTGTCGTGCAGCTTGTTCAGTGCAGCCAGGTAGGCCTTGGCCGATGCGGCGACGATGTCCGGATCGGTACCCACGCCGTTGACGATGCGGCCGGCCTTGGACAGGCGCACGGTCACTTCGCCCTGGGCCTGCGTACCGGCCGTGATGGCGTTCACCGAATACAGCACCAGTTCGGCACCGCTGTTCACGCGCCCTTCGATGGCGTGCAGCGTCGCATCCACCGGACCATTGCCTTCGGCCTCACCAGCCTGCTCGGCGCCATCGATGTTGAACACCACGCGGGCGTGCGGACGCTCGCCGGTTTCCGAGCGTTGCGACAGCGACACGAAGCGATAGTGCTCGTTGGCGTTTTCCTGCTCTTCGTCGGAAACGATCGCCAGGATGTCTTCGTCGAAGATCTCGGCCTTCTGGTCGGCCAGTTCCTTGAAGCGGGTGAACGCGGCGTTGATTTCGGCTTCGCTTTCGAGCTCGATGCCCAGTTCCTGCAGGCGCTGCTTGAATGCGTTGCGGCCCGAGAGCTTGCCCAGGACGATCTTGTTGGCGGTCCAGCCCACATCTTCCGCGCGCATGATCTCGTAGGTGTCGCGCGCCTTGAGCACGCCATCCTGGTGGATGCCCGAGGCGTGGGCAAACGCATTGGCGCCCACCACGGCCTTGTTCGGCTGCACCACGAATCCGGTGACTTGCGACACGAGCTTGGAGGCCGGCACGATCTGCGTGGTATCGATGCCAACGTCCATATTGAAGTAGTCGCGGCGCGTCTTCACGGCCATCACCACTTCTTCCAGGCTCGTGTTGCCGGCGCGCTCGCCCAGACCGTTGATCGTGCACTCGATCTGGCGCGCGCCGCCCAGCTTCACCGCCGCCAGCGAGTTGGCCACGGCCATGCCCAGGTCGTTATGACAATGCACCGACCAGACCGCCTTGTCCGAATTCGGAATCCGCTCGCGCACCGAACGGATCAGCTCCGCATAGCCTTCCGGCACGGCGTAGCCCACGGTATCCGGCAGGTTGATCGTGGTTGCGCCCTCGGCAATCACGCCTTCGAGCACGCGGCACAGGAAGTCCATGTCCGAACGGCTGCCGTCTTCGGGCGAGAACTCGATATCGTCCGTGAACTGACGCGCAAAGCGCACGGCCAGGCGGGCCTGCTCGTAGACCTGGTCCGGCGTCATGCGGAGCTTCTTCTCCATATGCAGCGCGGACGTGGCGATGAACGTGTGGATACGGAACGAGTTGGCCGGCTTCAGGGCCTCGGCGGCACGCGCGATGTCCTTGTCGTTGGCGCGGGCCAGCGAGCAGATCGTAGAATCCTTAACAACCTGGGCAATGGAGCGGATCGCTTCGAAATCGCCATTGGAGCTGGCCGCGAAACCGGCCTCGATCACATCGACCTTCAGACGCTCCAGCTGACGCGCAATGCGGATCTTCTCCTCGCGGGTCATGGACGCACCGGGCGACTGCTCGCCGTCGCGCAAGGTGGTGTCGAAAATGATGAGTTTGTCAGACATTTTGTGGAGCTCCTGGGCTGTGCCTTATGTACTGGTCCGCCGTCCCGCAATCGCGACACCGGGCATTCGGATCGGAATGCAAAACGCCCCGGCGTGCATGAATGCAGGCCGGGGCGTTTTCAAAAATCCTGGTGATTTCCGCGCCAGGGGGAGGTAACCGAGTCCCTTAGCGCGCGCGCGTCCCGACCTGATGGCCTAGTAGGCCACCTAGGGTGGTGCGGGCGATCTGGGTCTGGTGCGAAATCATGTCGGCGACTATAGCTCGTTTGCTGCGGCGGCGCAACCGGGTTATTTCGGAGGAATGCGCAGTTTTTGCCCCGGGTAGATCTTGTCCGGGTGCGTCAGCATCGGCTTGTTGGCCTCGAAGATCTTGTTGTATTCGGCGCCATTGCCGTACGCGGCCTGGGAAATCGCCCAGAGCGTGTCGCCCTTCACCACGGTGTGCCACTGCGACTCGTCGCTCTCCACGTTGACCGACATCTTGTCCTCGACCGAATCGACCCCCTCCACATTGCCGCAGCACAGGATGATCTTCTCGCGCGTGGCCTGGTCGGGCGCCACACCGAATACGGTGACCTTGCCCTGCGATCCGTCCACGGTCACGGTCAGGCCCGTGGCGGACAGTCCCATCTGGGCGATATAGGCCTCGATCGCGTCGCCGGCCGCGCGGTTGGCCGCCTCGGCCTTGTCGCTTGCGGACGGATCGGCCGCGGCAGCCTCCTGTGCCGCCTTCGCCTCGCCCTTGCCGAACAGTTTCTCTCCCGCTTCCTTGATGAAGTCGAACATGCCCATGACACTCTCCTGAGGTTGTGGAACGGAAAAACAAAGGGCGCCCGATGAGCGCCCTTTTCTTCAAGATCCGGTCAATTGCCGCTGCCCGCGCCGTTGCCGTTGCCGCCGGCACGCGCCTTGGCCACCCCGCCGGGCTGACCATGCACCGCACGCCAGGCCCATAGCACGTAGCCCGAGATCGCATAGGCCACGAACAGGCCAAACAGTGCAACCGGCGGGTCGGACGACACGATGACGAACAGCACCAGCACCAGCACCATCATGCCGAACGGCACGCGGTAGCGCACGTCGAGCGCCTTGCCGCTGTAGAACGGCGCGTTCGACACCATCGACAGGCCCGCATAGAGCGTGATCGCAAAGGCAACCCACGGCATCCACAGCTCCTTCACGGGCAGCTTGTTGTCGATGGCCAGCCAGACAAAGCCGGCCACCAGCGCGGCCGCGGCCGGGCTCGGCAAACCCTGGAAGAAGCGTTTGTCGACCACGCCGATATTGGCGTTGAAACGCGCCAGCCGCAGCGCGGCACAGGTGCAATAGACAAAGGCTGCAATCCAGCCCCACTTGCCCAGGTCGTGCAAGATCCACTCGTACATCACCAGCGCCGGCGCCACGCCGAACGATGTCATGTCCGACAGCGAATCGTACTGTTCGCCAAACGCGCTCTGCGTATTGGTGATGCGCGCGACGCGGCCGTCCATGCCATCGAGCACCATGGCCGCGAAGATGGCGATGGCCGCCACGTCGAAGCGCATGTTCATGGCCTGCACGATCGCGAAGAACCCCGCGAACAGCGCCGCCGTGGTGAACGCGTTGGGCAGCAGGTAGATGCCGCGCCGGCGCGGACGCACGTACTCGATGTCGTGCTCGTCGGCCTCGTAGGCGGCGTCGTTGCGCAGCTGGTTATGGCGGAACGGACGCAGATGCGTCACGTTGCCATTGCTCACGCGCTTGTTGCGTCGGTTGAAGGCACCCATGCCAGGTCTCCTGTCGCTGACCGATCCGGCCTCAGGCCTGGACGTCCAGCTCGGCGAGCACGGTGGACGAGGCCGACACCTTCTCGCCGATCGTCACGCGCGGGCGGGCATCGACGGGCAGATACACGTCGACACGCGAACCAAAACGGATGAAGCCGTAACGCTGGCCGCGCGACAGCGTGTCGCCGACCCGCGTGTAGCACAGGATGCGGCGAGCCACCAGGCCGGCCACCTGCACCAGCGTGACCAGCTGGCCGTCCGCCGCGCGACGGATCACCACCGCGTTGCGCTCGTTTTCCAGCGATGCCTTGTCCAGATCGGCATTGACGAACTTGCCCGGGAAATACTCGAGCTTCTCGACCTTGCCATCCAGCGAAGCGCGGTTCGAATGCACGTTGAACACGTTCATGAACACGCTGATCTTCAGCGCCTCGCGGCCGGCATACGGGTCCTGGGTCTTTTCTACCACGACGATGCGGCCGTCGGCCGGCGCCAGAATGGCATTGGGGGCCGACGGAATCGGCCGCGGCGGGTCGCGGAAGAACTGCAGCACGAAGATCGTGATGATCCACAACGGCAACGCCCACCAGAAGCCCGCGCTGACATGCACCAGCAGCGAGATGATGAAAGCGCCGGCCAGGAACGGCCAGCCTTCACGGGCGATAAGCGGATGAGGATAGTTCATGCAAGCGTTGTTCTGTTGTTCGCGCAGACGGTGCACATCATGTCGAATAGCCAGCCCGCAGCGTACCGCGTGGCATGCCTTCAGGATATGTCGGCGCGAGAGATAAGAAAAAATTCAGGCCAGCGCCTGAAAAAGTCCGACAAGGATAACAAAAAGCCGCCCAGTCACCGCCGAAATGTCTTGTGCAATCACAAAAGACCGGCGGCCGACTGGGCGGCTGCGGCACTGGCGAGGCACCTGGCCGCATCGGCCCGGTGCCCGCTTCTGCCCGTACTGCTTAGTTCTTCGACTGGTCGACCAGCTTGTTCTTGGCGATCCACGGCATCATCGCGCGCAGCTTCGCACCCACTTCCTCGATCTGGTGCTCAGCCGTCAGGCGGCGGCGCGAGATCAGCGTCGGGGCGCCCGCCTTGTTTTCCAGCAGGAAGCTCTTGGCGTATTCGCCGGTCTGGATGTCGGTCAGGCACTGCTTCATGGCCTTCTTCGTCTCTTCCGTCACGACGCGCGGGCCAGTGACGTACTCGCCATATTCGGCGTTGTTCGAGATCGAGTAGTTCATGTTGGCGATACCGCCTTCATAGATCAGGTCGACGATCAGCTTCAGCTCGTGCAGGCACTCGAAGTAGGCCATTTCCGGCGCGTAGCCGGCTTCCACCAGCGTCTCGAAGCCAGCCTTGATCAGCTCGACGGTACCGCCGCACAGCACGGCCTGCTCGCCGAACAGGTCGGTTTCGGTTTCTTCGCGGAAGTTCGTCTCGATGATGCCGGCACGGCCGCCGCCGTTGGCGGTGGCGTACGACAGCGCGATGTCACGGGCGGCGCCGGACTTGTTCTGGTGCACGGCGATCAGGTGCGGCACGCCGCCACCTTGCGAGTACGTCGAACGCACCGTGTGGCCCGGCGCCTTCGGGGCGATCATGATCACGTCCAGGTCGGCACGCGGAATCACGGCACCGTAGTGCACGTTGAAGCCGTGGGCGAAGGCCAGGGCGGCGCCTTCCTTGATGTTGGCGTGCACTTCGTTCTTGTACACGTCGGCGATCTGCTCGTCCGGCAGCAGGATCATGACCACGTCGGCGCCCTTCACGGCTTCGGCCACTTCCTTGACCGTCAGGCCGGCGTTGACGGCCTTGTTCCACGACGCGCCGCTCTTGCGCAGACCGACCGTCACGTTCACGCCCGATTCCTTCAGGTTCAGCGCGTGGGCGTGGCCTTGCGAGCCGTAGCCGATGATGGTGACATTCTTGCCCTTGATGAGGGAGAGGTCGGCGTCCTTGTCGTAAAACACTTTCATGATATTTCCTTCAATTTCTCAAATCTTCGTATTGGGGTGGCGGCGCAACACCTGACTGTTGGGGTCGTCGCGCCGCTTCGGGATACTGCGTGTCGGCTTGTGGCCGTGCTCTGTTGCCGGGGGCGCCGGTCAGACCTTCAGGATGCGCTCGCCACGGCCGATGCCGGAGCCGCCCGTACGGACGGTTTCCAGGATCGCGGTGCGGTCGATGGCATCGAGGAACGCATCCAGCTTGCCGCCGTTGCCGGTCAGCTCGATGGTGTACGTCTTTTCGGTCACATCGATAATGCGGCCACGGAAGATGTCGGCGGTGCGCTTCATTTCCTCGCGCTCCTTGCCCACGGCACGGACCTTGACCAGCATCAACTCACGCTCGATATGCGCGCCTTCGGTCAGGTCCACCACCTTGACCACCTCCACCAGGCGGTTCAGGTGCTTGGTGATCTGTTCGATCACGTCGTCCGAGCCGGTGGTGACGATGGTCATCCGCGACAGCGACGCATCTTCGGTGGGAGCCACCGTCAGCGTCTCGATGTTGTATCCACGGGCCGAGAACAGGCCCACCACGCGCGACAGCGCGCCGGGTTCGTTTTCCAGCAGGACCGAGATGATGTGACGCATTACAGGTCCTCCGCGCCGAGCAGCATTTCGGAGATCCCCTTGCCGGCCTGGACCATCGGCCACACGTTTTCAGTGGGGTCGGTCTGGAAGTCCAGGAACACGGTACGGTCCTTCAGGCGGAATGCCTCGCGCAGGGCCGGCTCGACATCGGAAGACTTCTCAATGCGCATGCCCACGTGGCCATACGATTCGGCCAGCTTCACGAAGTCGGGTAGTGCCTGCATGTAGGAATGCGAATACCGGTTGTCGTATTCGATTTCCTGCCACTGGCGCACCATGCCCAGGTAGCCGTTGTTCAGCGAACAGATCTTGACCGGGGTGTCGTACTGCAGGCAGGTCGACAGTTCCTGGATGCACATCTGGATCGAGCCTTCACCCGTGATGGTGACGACTTCCTTGTCCGGGAACGCCTTCTTGATGCCCATCGCGTACGGCAGGCCCACGCCCATCGTGCCCAGGCCGCCCGAGTTGATCCAGCGGCGCGGTTCGTCGAACTTGTAGAACTGCGCGGCCCACATCTGGTGCTGGCCCACGTCGGAGCAGATGAACGCGTCGCCCTTGGTCAGTTCCCAGATCTTTTCCACCACGTACTGCGGCTTGATGATCTCGGAACTGCGGTCGTACTTGAGGCAGTCCACCGAACGCCATTGTTCGATCTGGTCCCACCACTTCGCCAGCGCCTCGCGCTTGGGCTTGACGTCGCTGGCCTTGATCTGGGCGATCAGTTCCTGCAGCACGTCCTTGACGTTGCCGACGATGGGGATGTCCACCTTGACGCGCTTCGAGATCGACGACGGGTCGATGTCGATATGGATGATCTTGCGCGCCTGCGCCGTGAAGTGCGACGGATTGCCGATCACGCGGTCGTCGAACCGGGCGCCGATGGCGATCAGCACGTCGCAGTTCTGCATGGCCATGTTGGCTTCATACGTGCCGTGCATGCCGAGCATGCCGACGAACTGCTTGTGCGTGCCGGGGAATGCACCCAGGCCCATCAGCGTGTTGGTCACCGGATGGCCGGTCAGCGCGGCCAGCTCGCGCAGCTCGTCGCTGGCGTTGGCCAGCACCACGCCGCCACCCGAATAGATATACGGACGCTCCGCGGCCTGCAGCAGCGCCACGGCCTTGCGGATCTGGCCCGAGTGCCCCTTGTTCACCGGGTTGTACGACCGCATGTCGACGGCCTTCGGGTACTCGAATTTGCAGGCGTTGCGCGACACGTCCTTCGGGATGTCGACCACCACGGGGCCGGGACGGCCGGTGGCGGCAATGAAGAACGCCTTCTTGATCGTCGCGGCCAGGTCGCGCACGTCCTTCACGAGGAAGTTGTGCTTGACGATCGGGCGCGTGATGCCGACGGTGTCGCATTCCTGGAACGCATCCTGGCCAATGGCGTGGGTCGGCACGTTGCCGGTGATCACCACCATCGGGATCGAATCCAGGTAAGCGGTGGCGATGCCGGTCACGGCGTTGGTCACGCCCGGGCCCGAAGTCACCAGTGCCACGCCCACCTTGCCGGTCGCGCGGGCATAGCCGTCAGCGGCATGCACGGCGGCCTGTTCGTGGCGCACCAGGATATGTTCGAATTTCGTTTGCTTGTGAAGCTCGTCGTAGATATAGAGCACTGCGCCGCCGGGATAGCCCCAGACGTATTCGACGCCTTCTTCGGCAAGTGCGTTGACGAGGATTTCCGCTCCGATCATTTCCCGACCGGAGGATGAATTGCTGTCTGCGTGGGAGAATTCCGCGCTGGGCATGTTCATTTCTGTCCTTTGCAATTTTCGGCAAAAAATTGTTTGGATGCTCTCTGCCGGGCTTGTGGCTCGGGTTCAAGCGGTGCGCGTCTGCATGAAGAGACCGCCTTATAAGCGGTCTGATGAGACAACCACTGATGTCGTGAACCGTCGATGATACTGCAATGCACCAGCGCGGTAAATGTATCAGCGGAACTTTTTGCACGGTCGCCCCGGTCCAGGTCATCCGCGCGACGATCGTGCGTTGCGCAGTCAAGCGAGCATGTCTGCACTTGAATACAGGAGTGGCAGAGGGCAGGTGTTTTTTGTTAGGATCGCAGACATTTCCGGGGTGCCACAGGACGAGTCCGGCACATTCGGCCTGGCCTGACCGCCCAACTGCTGTTTTCGCCTGCATGGCCACCGACAAGGAACTCTCAGACTTTCTCGCCAGCGTCGAACGCCGCGCCTTCAAACAGGCCGTGTTCGCCGTGCGTGACGACGAAGCTGCGCTGGACATCGTGCAGGACGCCATGATCAAGCTGGCGGAAAAGTACGGCGACAAGGGGCCGAACGAACTGCCGCCCCTGTTCCAGCGCATCCTGCAGAACACCATTCACGACTGGTTCCGGCGCCAGAAGGTGCGGAACACCTGGGTCACCCTGTTCTCCAACCTGCGCGACGACCGCGAAGGCGACGACAGCGACCTGCTGGACACCCTGGAAGCCGAAAGCGGCACGGAGATGGCCGAAAGCAGCGCCGACAAGGTCGAGCGGGCCCAGGTCATGCATATCATCGAGCAGGAAATCCAGCGATTGCCCACGCGTCAACGCGAGGCTTTCCTGATGCGTTACTGGGAGGATATGGACGTAGCCGAAACCGCAGCCGTGATGGGCTGTTCGGAAGGCAGCGTCAAGACGCACTGTTCCCGCGCCACGCATACGCTGGCGCAAGCGTTGCGTGCGCGGGGAGTCCGACTATGAGCAGAAACGAACGAGATATCCAGGAACGGCGCTTCGCCCATGAGATCCGGGTGGCACTCGATGCCTCCGCGGAGGCGCTGCCGCGGGACATTTCCGAACGGCTGGCCGCCGCGCGGCGCATGGCGCTGGCCGCCAAGAAGGCTGAAGTGCGTGCTCACGTGCCGCAGCTCGTGCTGCCCAATGCACCGCACGGCTACGCCTTCGACGACGAGGATGACACCCCGCTGCACCGCGCCGGTGCGTGGCTGCGCAAGCTCGCCCTGGTGTGGACGCTGGTCGCGCTGGGTGCCGGCCTGATGGGCATCTACCACTGGCAGCAGCAGAAGCGCGTCGAGGAACTGGCCGATGTCGATGCCGCGATGCTGCTCGACGACCTGCCCCCGACGGCCTATGCCGACCAGGGCTTTCACGTGTTCCTGAAGCGGGACCGCGACCAATAAGATGGCCTGCGCACCTTCCCGTACCGACGCACTCCGTCGCCGGCTTGCCGCGCTTTGCGCCGCCGGCGCAACCCTGGCTGCACTTTCGATCGATGTCGCGACGGAAGAGGCGCACGCCCAGGGCCAGCAAGCGCAGTCGGCCAGCCAGCCGGCAGCGCGGCCCGTCATCAACGCCCATCCCACCTGGCAGGAACTGTCTGCGCCGCATCGTCAGATTCTGGCGCCGCTGCAGCCGCTCTGGGACACCATCCCGGAACTGAACCGCCGCAAGTGGCAGCGCATTGCCGACCTGTACCCCACGCTCAAGCCCGAGGAACAGCAGCGCCTGCAGGAGCGGATGGCCGAGTGGGTCAAGATGACGCCGCAGCAACGCCGTCTGGCCCGCGAGAACTACCAGATCACGCGCCAGTTGCCGCCGGAAAAGAAAGCGGAAGCGTGGGATCGCTACCAGCAGCTGCCGGAAGAGCAGAAGAAGAAGCTGGCGGCCGCCGAAAAGGTACCGCGCCGTCCGGGTGCTGTCAGCGCGCTGCCTTCGGGCAAGCGCCCGCCGGCCGATACGAGCCGGCAGCTCCACCATCAGGGCCGCCCGGCCAGCGCACCGGAAGCCTCGCCGGCATCCGCGCCCGGGGCGCCCGCCTTGGCGGGTAGTGCGGCAGCCACCGCCCCGGTGGCCCCGGCACCTGCGCCGGCCGCGCCGGCTGCGGCAATGCCGGCCTCGCCCGCCCAGGCACCGACGCTGTCGCCGCCGGTGACGGGCGAAGCGGCCACTGACTTCAACCAGACCGAAACGCGTCCGTAACACCCCCTCCGGCAGAGCCACCTCTGCCCACCCGATCTTCGGCAGCCTTGCCGGATTGCCCCACCGGAACGTCAGCGATCCACCGCGACCCCGCATCCCGGGAATTCCGGCAATGGCCCCCTGTGCGCCGTTTGGCATAATGGCCGCTTCCCCCGATCCGCCACGCGCCATGCCTGCCGCCACGCCAGCCGCCTCCGCCCAGAATCCCGCCACGCCGCCGCGCGCCCCCACGCTGGGCCGTCGCCTGCTTTGCATGCTCTACGAAGGCGTACTGCTGTTTGGCGTGCTGATGCTCGCCAGCGCCGTCTCGGTCCTGGCCCGTCCGCTGATCCAGCAGCTTGGGCTTCCCCACGTGTACGTGGATCAGGTATGGATGTTCATCGTGCTTGGCGTCTATTTCTCGTGGTTCTGGCAGCGTAACGGCCAGACGCTGGCGATGCAGACCTGGCGTATCCGCCTGGAGACGACCGCCGGCCAGCCGCCGGGCTGGTCCAAGGCGCTGCTGCGCTACGTGCTGGCCTGGCTGTGGCTGCCGCCTGCGGCCGCCGTGGGGCACGCGATGGGCCTCACGCTGTGGCCGTTTATCGGCGTGTTGACCGTCGGGCTGCTGATCTGGATGTCGCTGGCATGGCTCGATCCGCGCCGCCAGTTCCTGCATGACCGACTGGCCGGCACCCGCCTGACCGACCTGCGCCCGCAGCAGCCATGAGCCTGACGGCCGCCGCCCTGCGTCGCGTCGCCGTGCTGGTACAGACGGCGGCGGCGGGCGGATTGGCGGCCTGGCTGGCGCTGGGCCACGGTTGGGCATGGATGCCGGCACTGGCCGCAGGCCTGGCCATCGTGCTCCTGACCTTCGGCGCCAGCGTCGCCTGGGCGTTCGGCGCGACACTTGGCGGTCTGGGCATCCCGCGCCGGAACCGGCCGCCGCTTCCCGATCAAGCGCCATCCCGGCAACGTCTTGACGCCGGCGCAGCACTGCGCTGCTTTCTGGCCGAATGCCGCGCCGTCTTCCGGATGTTCAACTGGCTGCAGCCATTCCGGTCACGGCTGAGCCTTGCCCAGCCCACACGTCCGCTGCCCGATGCCCCTCCCGTACTGCTGGTACACGGCTACGGCTGCAACCACGCGGTCTGGCTCGACATGGCGCCGGCGTTGGCCGCCGCCGGCTACCGTTGCGAAGCCATCGACCTGACACCGGTGCTTGGCGACATCGACGACTACGCCCCGCAACTGCTGGCGCGCATGCGCGAGATGCAGGCGCGTACGGGCCGGGCCCCGCTACTGGTGTGCCACAGCATGGGCGGACTGGCCGCGCGCGCCGCGCAGGCGCTGGCCGCGCAGGCTGGCGACACGCTCTGCGCGGGCATCGTTACGCTGGGCAGCCCGCACCAGGGGTGCGCGCTCGCGCGCTTCGGCAGTGGACGCAATGCAGCGCAGATGCGATGGCAGAGCCCGTGGCTCGCCGCGCTGGCCGCCGCGGAGACTCCGCCGATGCGCGCGCGCATCGTATCGGTCTTCAGCTGGCATGACTCCATCGCCGGCCCGCCGGGCACGTCGTGGCTTGACGGCGCACAGCATCTGGCGCTCGACGGCATCGGCCATGTGTCGCTGCTGCGCGACCCGCGTGCCGTGCAGGCCACGCTCACGGCGCTGGCCATGCTCCAGCGACAGCCCGCCTCCCCCGCCATCGTCACGCCCCACTAGCCATCGCGCCGCGCCGCGGCCGGCAACCTTCATGTGACATTCATGTTTCCGTCACGGCTCCGTCATGCGGCACTGGCTCAATGCAGCCATCGCCGATACCGGGGCCACCATGGTTCAAGCCATCCGATCTGCACGCGTGAGTTTGTCGCGGGTTGCGCAGCGCCTGCGCGGCAAGCCTGACACGACGCTCTCGATGTCTGCCGCCTACGCGGCGTTCATGCCACCGCAGGCCGATCTGTCCCCTGCCCGGGCCATCCCCCCGCGCGACCCCGCCGACGCCGGCCAACGCCCGCCGGCCTCCGCCGAACCTTCTGCGCAACGCTACCGCGCCATCTGGCTGTCCGATATCCACCTGGGCACGCCGGGCTGCCAGGCCACCTACCTGCTCGACTTCCTCAAGCACAACGATTCCGACGTGCTTTACCTGGTTGGCGACATCATCGACGGCTGGCAACTGCGCCGTGGCTGGTACTGGCCGCAGAGCCATAACGACGTGGTGCAGAAGCTGCTGCGCAAGGCGCGCAAGGGCACCGAGGTGATCTACATCCCCGGCAACCACGACGAAGGTGCCCGCCAGTTCGACGGCCTGGCCTTCGGCGACGTCAGCGTGCGTGAGGACGCCGTGCACGTCACCGCCACCGGCAAGCGCCTGTGGGTCGTGCATGGCGACCTGTTCGACGGGGTGGTGCAGCATGCCAGATGGCTGGCCTACCTTGGCGATTCGCTCTACACGATGATCCTGGCGCTGAACCGCCACTTCAACCGCGTACGCGCCCGACTCGGATTCGACTACTGGTCGCTGTCCCAGTACCTGAAGCACCAGGTCAAGAACGCGGTGAGCTACATCAATTCCTTCGAACACGCGATGGTGGACGAGGCGCGCCGCCGTGGCTGCGACGGCGTGGTCTGCGGCCACATCCACAAGGCCGAGATCCGCGAGGTGGACGGCCAGCTCTACTGCAACGACGGCGACTGGGTGGAAAGCCTGTCGGCGCTGGTGGAAACCATGGAAGGCGAGTTGAAGATCGTCTACTGGACCACGCTGATCGATCCGCCAGTGCCTGCCACCCGCCGGCGCCGCCGCACCGCCGAGATCGCGGCCTGAGAAGGCCCGGGCCACCGCCTGGCCGGGCCCGCGAGCCAACGCCCATCGGCTGGGCCCGCCCCGGCCCGCCCGGCGCGGACCCGCCCCTCCCCCACAACACCACGGCGCTGCCGTCCCAAGGAGCCTCAATGAGAGTCATGATTGTCACCGACGCATGGGAACCGCAGGTCAACGGCGTGGTTCGCACGCTGAAGTCGACCCGCCGCGAACTCGAAGCCATGGGTCACACGGTGGATCTGCTCACCCCGCTGGAATTCCGCACGGTGCCGTGCCCGACCTATCCGGAGATCCGCCTGTCGATCCTGCCGGCCGCCAAGGTGCGCCGCCGCATCGATACGTTCCGGCCGGACGCCCTGCATATCGCGACCGAAGGCCCGCTGGGGCTGGCCGCGCGCGCCTATGCCCTGAAACACAAGCTGCCCTTCACCACCGCCTACCACACGCGATTTCCGGAATACGTGCAGGCGCGCTTCGGCGTGCCGCTGGCCTGGACCTATCGCTTCCTGCGCTGGTTCCACGGCCCGGCGCGCGCCGTCATGGCCCCTACCCCGGTGGTGCTGAAGGACCTGCACGACTACGGCATCACGCACGGCGTGCTGTGGACGCGCGGCGTGGACCTCGACGTCTTCACCGCGCAGCGAGCGAACGTTTTAAACACCGCCCATCCGATCTTCCTGTACGTGGGCCGCGTGGCCGTCGAGAAGAACGTCGAAGCGTTCCTGCAGCTCGACCTGCCCGGCTCCAGGTGGGTTGTTGGCGATGGCCCGGCACTGGCCACGCTGAAGGCGCGCTATCCGACGGCCAACTACCTCGGGGTGCTCAAGCAGCCGGAACTGGCGAAGGTGTATGCTTCGGCAGACGTCTTCGTGTTTCCCAGCAAGACCGATACCTTCGGGCTGGTCCTGCTGGAAGCACTGGCCAGTGGGCTGCCGGTGGCAGCATACCCGGTGACGGGTCCGATCGACGTGCTTGGCGACAGCCCGGCCGGCGTGATGCACGAAGACTTGCGGGAGGCCTGCCTGGAGGCGCTGCGCATCGACCGCGCCACCGCCCGTGCCCACGCGGAGAAATTCTCGTGGCGCGCGGCATCCGAGCAGTTCCTTGCGCATCTGCGTCCGCTGCCCAGCGCGGCTGGCGGATCCGATCATCCGGAATCTTCCGTCGCACCCGATCATGGCCAAGCCCCAACCCACGCTACCGCCCGATCCGTCGCTGCACCGGTCGACCGCCACCCGGGTGGCGGCTGAGGTGGAAACCGATTACTCGATCGCCAACAATCCGCACAAGGGCAACCGTGGCCTGACGCGCGCCTGGCACGCGGCGATCAACTCGCTGTCGGGCCTGCGCTATGCCGTGCTGGAAGAAAGCGCGTTTCGCCAGGAACTGACGCTGGTCGTTATCCTGACGCCCTGTGCGTTCATCCTGCCCGTGTCCGTGGTCGAGCGCGTGATGCTGCTGGGCACGCTGTTGCTGGTGCTGATCGTGGAACTGCTCAATTCGAGTGTGGAAGCGGCCATCGACCGGATTTCGCTGGAACGCCACAGCCTGTCCAAGCGCGCCAAGGATTTCGGCAGTGCGGCGGTGATGCTGGCGCTGATTCTCTGCGGCGGCACATGGATGGCGATCGGCGGCCCGCACGTCCTCCGGTGGATCGGGATGCTGATGAACTAGGCCCCTGAACTTGCCGCTTCGACTCGCCCGTTCGGCTAGTCGTTTCGCCAGAAAGCAGAACGCCGCCATCGCTGGCGGCGTTTTCCATCGCGGCAGGCTTTCCGGCTTACGTCTTCTCGCGGCCTTGCTGCCACTTGTCCACGCGCACGCGCGGCGCGGCGGCCAGCTGGCCGAGCAGGTCCTGCGGCGACGTCGATACGTGCAGCATGTCGGCGTGTACCTGCTTCAGGAACCCCTCGCCCACGGCGTGATGCAGGAACGCCAGCATGCCGTCGTAGAAGCCGGCCACGTTGAGCAGGCCCACCGGTTTGTCGTGATAGCCAAGCTGCGCCCACGTGAACGTCTCGAACAGTTCCTCGAACGTGCCCACGCCGCCGGGCATGGCGATGAAGGCGTCGGACCGGTCAGCCATCATCTGCTTGCGTTCGTGCATGTTGCGCACCACGTGCAGTTCGGTCAGACCGCGATGACCCACTTCCTTCTGCATCAGCGCGTCGGGAATCACGCCGATGGCCGTGCCGCCGTGCGCCAGCACGCTATCGGCCACGATCCCCATCAACCCCACCTTGCCGCCGCCATAGACCAGCGCCAGGCCCTGCTCGGCCATGGTCTGGCCCAATGCCTTGGCCGCTTCGGCGTATTCCGGCCGGAAGCCGGGACTCGAACCGCAGTACACGCAAACCGATTTCACTTTTTGTCCTTTTCGGCCTTGGCCGCCTCGGCCGCCGCCTTTTCCGCGGCGTACTCGCGCGCCAGCTGGTCGAACGCCTCGCGCGCCTTGCCGCGCAGGTAGGGCGCCAGGATCGAGAAGATGTGATAGCTCGACCCATGCAGATAGCCGCGGATCTGCTCGGGATCGTTGTACTGGCGCGGATGCTGCACGAACTGGAACGACAGCCAGTAGGTGGCAATGACAACAATATTGGTACACACCGCATCGACCTGCTCGGGCGTGGCTTCCATGTCGCCGTCTTCCTGGAACTGGCGGCAGATTTCCAGCGCGAACCGCTTCTTCTGGTCGACGATGCGCTTGAAGTTGGTCTCCAGCATCCGGTTGCGCGCCAGCAGGTCGTTGATGTCGCGATACAGGAAACGGTAGTTCCACAGGAACTCGGACATGTACTGCAGGTAGCCCCAGCTCTCCCCCAGCGTGGCCTTGTGGTCTTCCGGCATCTTCAGGCGGCGCTCCATCTCCTGCTCGAAGCGCACGAAGATCGAGTTGATGATGTCGTCCTTGTTGCGGAAGTGGTAGTACAGGTTGCCAGGGCTGATTTCCATGGCTTCCGCAATCGTCGTGGTGGTGACGTTGGGCTCGCCAAGTTCATTGAACAGGCGCAGCGACACGTCGAGGATGCGGTCTCGGGTACGGCGCGGACCGGCTTGCGGTTTGGCTTCCATGGGTATCGGAAAGACTGTGTAACGGCAGGATTGCGATTATAAGCACACCGGGCCGGGCACCCCGGCCCCAAGCGGCGTTTTCGGCACAGGAAGTGCCTAGAAGCGCGATCCGGGCTGTTTCAGGAAGGCCAGTTCTTCGGCGCTGCTCGCGCGGCCCAGCACCGCATTCCGGTGCGGGAAGCGGCCAAAGCGCGCGATGATCTCGTGATGCTTGATGGCCCATTCCACGACATCGACCCGGCCGGCCGTGTCCTGGCGCAGCGCCGTGGTTTCGCGCACGGAGATATCCTGGTCGGCCAGCGACTCGGCATGCTCGAACGGCAGATAGCAGAACACGCGATGCCAGGCCGTCGGCAGTTGCCGGTCCCAACCTTCGGCCAGCATGCGCCGCGCCACGGCCAGCGCCTGCGCATCGGTGGCAAAGCTGCGCGCATCGCCGCGGAACATGTTGCGGGGGAACTGGTCCAGCAGCACGATGCGCGCGCAGGCGCCCTCGGGCGTCACGGACCAGTCATCGTCGGCGCCGTCGTGCGCGGCCTGCCAGAGCGGCAGGAACTGTTCGCGGATGCTGGCATCGAAGTCGTCCGACTTGGCGAACCACTCGCGCCGTGACCCATCCCATTCGGGCGATCCCGGCGTGCCGAACCAGAACGCGAGCACGGCCTGCGCCGCCGCCGGCAACAGCTTAGCGCTGGACATTGCGCATCCAGTCGGCGGTCTGGAACAGCGCCTGCATCAGGCGCATCTGCAGCGACTCGGGCAGCCCCACGTCCTGCATGGCCAGCGCCATGCAGCGCATCCACTGGTCGCGCTCGCTGGTGCCGATTTCGAACGGCAGGTGACGCGCCCGCAGGCGCGGATGCCCGAATCGCTCGATAAAGTAGTTCGGGCCGCCCAGCCAGCCGCACAGGAACCAGAACAGCTTGTCGCGCGAGCCGTCCAGTGTGGGCGGGTGCAGCGCACGCAGCCCGGCGAATTCGGCTTCCAGGTCCATCAGGTCGTAGAAGCGGTCGACCAGCTCGCGCACGCGCCCTTCCCCGCCAATCAGTTCGTAGGCGGTGATGTCGTCGCGGTTGTCTTCGGGTTCTGCAGGTTCGGTAATCATGGCCAATCAGTTCACATCGCGCAGCGTGGCCAGCGCCGGCTGCCGCAGCACCTCGCGCAAGCCGAGCCAGCCGCCGGCAAAAGCGCACAGCATGCCAGAAACCACGCCGACCGGCACAATCCACGCATTGAAGCGATACGGAAAGTCGAACACGAACTGCGACAGCCCCCAGCCCACGCCGATCGCGCCCAGGCCGGCCAGGAACCCGGCCAGCCCGCCCACCACCAGGAATTCCGCATACTGGGTCTGCCGCACCAGCGACGCCGGCGCGCCCAGCGCCTTGAGCAGGCCGGCATCGCGCTTGCGCTCGTCGCGCGCACCCGACAGTGCAGCATAGAGCACTGTCACGCCGGCCAGCAGCGTGAAGACGAACAGAAACTCCACCGCCGCGATCACCTGGTCCAGCACGTTCTGGATCTGGCGCAGGATCAGGTCGGTGTTGACCACGGTGATGTTCGGGAACGCGGCGGTCAGCTGGTTGCCCAGCGCCGCCTTGGCCGGCGGCAGGTAGAACGACGTGATGTAGGTCTCGGGCAGCCCCTGCATCTTTGCCACCGGGAGGATCACGAAGAAGTTGACGCGCATCGAGCCCCATTCGAGCTTGCGCAGCGATGTCACCGGCGCCTCGACGATCTGGCCGGCCACGTCGAAGCGCAGCGTATCGCCCAGCCGGATATGCAGCGTCTTGGCGATGCCTTCCTCCACCGACGCGCCGCCTTCCCACCGGCCAGCCACCACCTCGTTGCCGTCAGGCATCTTGTCCATGTACGACAGGTTGAACTCGCGCTCCACCAGGTTGCGCGCGCGCCCGTCGGGGTAGCTGCTGGCCTGCACCGGCCGGTCGCCGATCTGGATCAGGCGTCCGCGCACCATCGGGAACAGCAGGTCATCGACCCCGCTCCTGGCCAGCATGGTTCGCAGCGGTTCGCGCTGGTCGGGCTGGATATTGATGATGAAGCGGTTCGGCGCGTCGGCCGGCGTGGCGTTGCGCCAGGAATCGATCAGGTCGTTGCGCGTCATGCCCAGCAGCAGCAAGGCCATCAGCCCCACCGCCAGCGCCACGGTCTGCAACACGGTCACCCCGCGGCGCCGCTCCAGCACCGCCAGCGCAAAGCGCCAGCCCACGCTGCCGCTGGCGCGCCCGCGCATGGTGCGCGACAGCGCCATCAGCAGCCCCAGGGCCAGCAGCGCAAACACCACGCCGGCGCCAGCAAATCCGCCCGCCGTGGTCAGCCCGAGCTTGAGATCGCGGGCCGCCACCATCAGCAGCGCAACGAACGCCCCCAGGCCCAAGGCATATGCCACCCAGGCGGAAATGGGCGGCACGCCCACGTCGCGCCGCAACACGCGCAGCGGCGCGATGCGCGTCAGCGCCAGCAGCGGCGGCAGCGCAAACCCGGTCAGCAGCACCAGCCCGGCCGCCACGCCCACCACCGCCGGCACCCACGACGGATGCGGCAGCGACACCTGCAGCAGGCCGCCCAGCGACATCAGCAGCCCGTAGTGCGCCGCGTAGCCCAGCGCCACGCCCACGAGCGCGCCCCCCAGGCCCAGCAGCAGGAACTCGATGCCGAAGGCCGCCAGGATCTGGCCGCGCGACAGTCCCATGCACTTGTAGACCGCGCACGCATCGGTGTGGCGCTGCATGTAGCGGCGCGCGGACATCGCAATGGCCACCGCCGCGATCATCGACGACAGCACCGCCACCAGCGACAGGAACCGCTCGGCGCGGTCCAGCGTCGCCCGCATCTGGGGCTGCCCCGACTCCAGCGATTCCACGCGGGTATTGCGCAGGTGGCGCTGTTCGATTTCGGCCGTGGCCCATTTGCGGTAGGCCTCGCCGGCGGCATCGGGGCCCGCCACCAACAGGCGGTAGGTCACGCGGCTACCCCAGCCGATCAGCTTCGTGGCATCGAGATCCGACATCGGCAGCAGCACGCGCGGCGCGAAGTTCATGAAGCCGGCGCCGCGATCCAGTTCCTGGGTGATGATCCTGTCGATACGGAACGTCTTGCTGCCAAGCTGCAGCCCGTCGCCGACCCGCAGGTTCAGGGCGGTCAGCAGCGCCTCGTCCACCCACACCGTGCCGGGGGCCGGAATGCCTTCGGCGTTCGATTCCGGCCCGCCGGGCGTCTGCGCGACCTTGAGCCGGCCGCGCAGCGGATAGCCGTCCGTCACGGCCTTCAGCGCGCCAAGCTGGCTGGGCGCCTCGCCCTGCGCCGGCGCGCCATGGGCCCGCGCCGTGGCCATGCTCGGAAAGGTCACCGTCTGCGCCACTTGCAGGCCATCGCGCCGGGCGCGGTCGCTGAAGGCGGCGTCGAACGGCTGGTCGGAGATCAGCAGCACGTCGGCGGCAATCATCTGCCTCGCGTCGCGCTCCAGCCCCAGGCGCATGCGGTCGGCCAGGAAGCCCACGCTGGTCAGCGCGGCCACGGCCAGCACCAGCGCAAACAGCAGCAGCGTCAGCTCGCCGGCCAGCCAGTCGCGGCGCGCCATGCGAAGGGCCTGGCGCCACGCGGAAAACCTTGCTTGGGGAACAACGGGATCGGAGGCAGTCGACATGTTCGGCTGACGGTTGGCAAAAGGGTCTCAGGGACGATGCGGCGGCTACTTTGCCGGCGGCCGGGACGCCGGCTGTGTCTTGTCGCGCAGGCTGGCATGCAGCCGTCGCGCGCCGCGCCACAGTTTGGGCACCAGCCACGCGGCAAGCACCAGGAACAGCACCAGCAGGATCAGGAACACGACCGGCAGGAAGAACGCCAGCAACAGCCCGCCCACCGTGCCGATATCCTCGGTGAATGAGGCCACCCAGTTCGAAAAAGGTTCGGGCGACACATTGATCAGCGCCCGCGTGCCCGCCTTGGCGGCATGGGCGGTGCCGGCCAGCGTCCCGCCGATCAGGCCGGCCGCCACGGTCCACTGCGGGTCCATGTGGCCAAACGCGGCGGCGGCCAGGATCGCCCCGGCCGGAATGCGGATAAAGGTCTGGATGCCGTCCCAGACGGTGTCGAAGCCGGGCACCTTGTCGGCCACGAATTCGGCCACCGTCATCGCCGCGGCCACACCGATCACCCACCACGACGACAGCACCTGCAGCCCCGATGGCAGGTCAAGCCAGCCCAGGCGGGCCAGCACGCCCGCCGTCAGCACGGCCAGGTACAGGCGCAGGCCACTGGCCCAGGACATGCCCGCAGCCAGCGCAGCGGTTTCCAGCATGGGAGCTCCTCGCGACCGAGCGCGCGTTCAACGTCCGGTGAGTGTACCGCCAGCGGCGGTCAAGGGGCCTCCCGGGGCGTCAGGACGGCGGTCGGCGCAAGTACGGCGCGCAAGTAAAGCGCACGACACATCGGTCAGGCCTGGCTGGCCGGTGCCGGTTCCAGGCGGGGAAGCTGAGGCAGGTCGGAGGCCACTTCGGCGATCATGCGGCGCAGCCACATCACGTCCGGGGCGGCATGGCAGCGTTCGTGCCAGAGCTGGTAGAAGCGCATGCGCGGGAACGTCACCGGCGACGGCACCATGCGGATGGGCAGGTACTGCGCATAGTGGGCGGCAAACTGGCGGCCCGTGGTGAATACCATGTCGGTCTTCATCAGCACGTAGGGCACCAGGCCGAAATACGGCAGGGTGACCTGGATATTGCGCTTGTAGCCCTGCTCGGCCAGCGCCTGGTCGATCATGCTGCGCTGCATCGACGCATACGGCGCGGGCGCCAGATGCGGCATTTCCAGGTAGTGGCGCAGGGTCAGGCCATGGCGGGCCAGCGGGTGCTGGGCGCCCAGCATGCAGACCACCTCGTCGTCGAACAGCGGCGAGATGTGCAGGTGCTCGGGCGGCGACAGCCAGTTGCCGACCACGATGTCCAGATGGCCCTGCTCCAGCGCGTCCAGGAAATCCGTGGACTGCGTCATCGGATGCACGAACAGCTTGGCGCCCGGCGCCAGCCGGCGCACGCGCTCGACGATATTGGGCAGGAAGAAGGCGTCCAGGTAGTCGGGCGCGCCCAGGTGGAACGTCCGCGTGGTGGTGGCCGGATCGAACTGCTGCGGCGGACGGGCGATGCGATCCATCGCCGCCAGGCTCTGTTCGGCCAGCAGCAGCAGTTCGCGGCCGCGCTCGGTTGGCACCATGCCGCTCTTGCCGCGCACCAGGATGGCGTCTCCGGTGATTTCGCGCAGCCGCTTGAGCGTGTTGCTGATGGCCGGCTGCGACTGGCCCAGGCGGACGGCGGTGCGGGTCACGCTCTGCTCGGTCAGCAGGGTGTGCAGTACCCGCAGCAAATAGGTATCGAGATGGTCGCGTCCGTGCATGGCAGGTGCCACCTGGCTCTTTTGGCGGGCGTGGGTGGCGTGGGGGAAGGGAACGGCGCATAGTGTAAGACAGCCACCGGGGATGCGGTCAAATCCGGCCAGTCGTCCCGATGCACTACGGGTAGACCCGTAGATCGGCGCTAGGCCGCCCCGGGGCAGCGATGGCGGGCACGGGCCGCCCACTGGCACGCGCCTTGATGGGGCATATCACATGGGCCAAATATTGCAGGAAAAGGCCTGATGCTATGTTTGCAGCCATCCCCGAAAGAGAGAAGACCATGGAGACGCAAACCATCCGCTTTTTCCACCGCGGCCAGGTCCAGGAAGTATCCGACGCCCCCGTAACCCGTACCGTGCTGCAGTACCTGCGTGAAGACGTGCGCTGCACGGGCACCAAGGAAGGCTGCGCCGAAGGCGACTGCGGTGCCTGCACCGTGGTGATCGGCGACCTGCAGGCCGACGGCAACGTCGAATTCAAGGCGGTCAACGCCTGCATCCAGTTCCTGCCCACGCTCGATGGAAAGGCCCTCATCACGGTCGAAGACCTGCGCCAGGCCGACGGCGCCCTGCACCCGGTGCAGGAAGCGATGGTCGAGTGCCATGGCTCGCAGTGCGGCTTCTGCACGCCCGGCTTCGTGATGTCGCTGTGGGCGCTCTACCAGCAGCACACGCCCGGCGGCGAACCGCCCGCGCGCCAGGACATTTGCGACGCACTGACCGGCAACCTGTGCCGCTGCACCGGCTACCGCCCGATCGTCGATGCCGGCCAGCGCATGATGGCCCTGCCCGCCCCGACCGCCAGCCGCCTGAACCCGAAGCAGATCGCCGACACCCTGCGCAACCTGAAGCGTGGCGAGACGTTCCATTACATCGCGGGCGGCCAGCACTTCTACGCCCCGCGCACCGCCGCCGAGTTCGCCGCGATCAAGGCCGCCGAGCCGAATATCCGCATCCTGGCCGGCAGCACCGACGTGGGCCTGTGGGTGACCAAGCAGTTCCGCGAACTGGGGAACCTGCTCTACGTCGGCCAGGTGGAAGACCTGAACACGGTCACCGAGCGCGATGGCTTTATCGAGATTGGCGCCGCCGTGACGCTGGAAAAGGCTTATGCCGCCCTGAATGCCGTCCATCCCGAGCTCGAAGAGCTGTGGAAACGCTTTGCGTCGCTGCCGATCCGCAATGCCGGCACCCTGGGCGGCAACGTCGCCAACGGGTCGCCCATCGGCGATTCCATGCCCGCGCTGATTGCGCTGGGCACCGAAGTGGTGCTGCAGCACGGGAACGTGCGCCGCGCGATGCCGCTGGAGGATCTCTATCTGGCCTACCAGAAGACAGCCATGGCCGAAGGCGAATTCGTGGCCGCGCTGCGCGTGCCGGTGAAGGGGCCGCAGCATTTCCGCACCTACAAGCTGTCGAAGCGGTTCGACGAGGACATTTCCGCCGTGTGCGCCGCCTTCGGCATCACGGTCGAGAACGGCATCGTCACGGCCGCGTGCATCGCCTTCGGCGGCATGGCCGCCACGCCCAGGCGCGCCGCGCTGGCCGAGGCCGCGCTGACCGGGCAGCCCTGGAACGAGACCACCGCGCGCGCCGGCATGGCCGCGCTGGGCCAGGACTACACGCCGCTGACCGATATGCGGGCCACTGCCGCCTACCGCAGCCGTGGCGCCGCCAACCTGCTCTATCGCTTCTGGCTGGAAACGCGTGATGGCGCGCTGCCCGCCGCCATGGTCAACGTCCGCGCCGTGGGCGCCGGTGAAACCGTGAGCGCCTGAGGAGAGCCCCCATGAACAAGCAAACCGAACCCTTCCTGCTCGACGCCAGCGTGGCCGCCGAATCCACCCCGGTGGTCGGCATTTCGCGCCCGCACGAATCGGCCCACCTGCACGTGGCCGGCACCGCCACCTATACCGACGACATCCCCGAGCTGGCCGGCACGCTGCACGCCGCCCTGGGCATGAGCACCAAGGCCCATGCACGGCTGAAAAACGTCAACCTGGACCGCGTGCGCAAGGCGCCCGGCGTGGTGGCCGTGCTGACCGTGGACGACATTCCCGGTGTCAACGACTGCGGCCCGATCATCCACGACGATCCGATCCTGGCGAAGGACGTGGTGCAGTTCATCGGCCAGCCGATCTTCGTGGTGGTGGCGTCGTCCCACGACGCCGCGCGCCGCGCCGCCCGCCTGGCCGATATCGACTACGAAGACCTGCCCCCGGTGCTGACGCCCGAGGCCGCGCACGCGGCCGGCAGCTACGTACTGCCGCCGATGCACCTGACGCGCGGCGAACCGGCCAGGCACATCGGCGCCGCGCGGCACCGCGACCACGCGAAGATCCAGCTCGGGGGCCAGGAACAGTTCTATCTGGAAGGCCAGATCGCCTACGCCGCCCCACGCGAAAACGACGGCATGCATGTCTGGTGCTCGACCCAGCACCCGACCGAGATGCAGCACGCCGTGGCCCACATGCTGGGCTGGCATGCGCACCAGGTGCTGGTGGAATGCCGCCGCATGGGTGGCGGCTTTGGCGGCAAGGAATCGCAGTCGGCCATGTTCGCGTGCTGCGCGTCGCTGGCGGCCTGGAAGCTGCTGTGCCCGGTCAAGCTGCGTCCGGACCGCGACGACGACATGATGATCACCGGCAAGCGCCACGACTTCACGTTCGATTTCGACGTGGGCCATGACGACGATGGCCGCATCGAGGGCGTGCGCGTGGAAATGGTGTCGCGCGCCGGCTTCTCGGCCGACCTCTCCGGCCCGGTGATGACGCGCGCCATCTGCCACTTCGACAACGCCTACTGGCTGCCGAACGTGCAGATCGACGGCTATTGCGCCAAGACCAACACGCAGAGCAATACCGCCTTCCGCGGCTTTGGCGGCCCGCAGGGGGCGTTCGCGATCGAGTACATCCTCGACAACGTGGCGCGCAACGTGGGCAAGGATTCGCTCGACGTGCGCCGCGCCAACTTCTACGGCAAGGGCGAGCGCAATGTCACGCCGTATGGCCAGACCGTGGAAGACAACGTCATCCACGAGCTGATCGACGAACTCGTGGCCACGTCCGAATACCAGGCCCGCCGCGCCGCCACGCGCGAATTCAACGCCAGGAGCCCGGTGCTGAAGAAGGGCATCGCCATCACGCCTGTCAAGTTCGGCATCTCGTTCAACGTGGCGCACTACAACCAGGCCGGCGCGCTGGTGCACGTCTACAACGACGGGTCGGTGCTGGTGAACCACGGCGGCACCGAAATGGGCCAGGGCCTGAACACCAAGGTGGCGATGGTGGTGGCGCACGAACTGGGTATCCGCATGGAGCGCGTGCGCGTGACGGCGACCGATACCAGCAAGGTGGCCAACACGTCGGCGACTGCGGCATCCACGGGCGCCGACCTGAACGGCAAGGCCGCGCAGGACGCCGCGCGGCAGATCCGCGAGCGCCTGGCCACATTCGCCGCCCGCAAGGCCGGCGTGGAGCCCGATGCGGTGCGCTTCAACGACGATCTGGTGATCGCCGGCGAACTGCGCCTGCCGTTTGGCGACCTGGCCCGCGAGGCCTATGTGGCGCGCGTGCAGCTGTGGTCGGACGGCTTCTACACCACGCCGAAGCTGTACTGGGACCAGAAGGCGCTGCACGGCCGGCCGTTCTACTACTACGCCTACGGTGCCGCGTGCGCCGAGGTGATCGTCGACACGCTGACCGGCGAATGGAAGCTGCTGCGCGCCGATGCGCTGCATGACGCGGGCAAGTCGCTGAATCCGGCCATCGACATTGGCCAGGTGGAAGGGGCTTTCATCCAGGGCATGGGCTGGCTGACCACCGAGGAACTGTGGTGGAACCAGAACGGCAAGCTGATGACGCACGCACCGTCCACGTACAAGATCCCGACGATCAACGACTGCCCGGAGGACTTCCACGTGCGGCTGTTCCAGAACAGCAACGTCGAGGACAGCATCCACCGGTCGAAGGCCGTGGGCGAGCCGCCGCTGCTGCTGCCGTTCTCGGTGTTCTTCGCGATCCGCGACGCGATTGCCGCCGTGGGTGACTACCGGGTCAACCCGCCGCTGCGCGCGCCCGCCACCAGCGAAGCCATCCTCGATGCGGTGGAAGCCGTGCAGGCCGCGATGGCCACGCAGGCCGCCGGCACCGAAGCCGTACCCGCCTGACGCCAGGCACGCAAGACAGCAAGAGAGACCACCATGCAGGACGCCCCGCTCAAACCGTTCCGCTTCGCCGATGCCGCCCGCTGGGTGCGCGCCGGCGTGCCCGTGGCGATGGTCACCATCGTCGACGTCAAGGGTTCCGCGCCGCGCGAGCCCGGCATCCGCATGCTGGTCACGGCCACCGACCTGGTGGGCACCATCGGCGGCGGCCATCTGGAATGGCGCGGCATGGATATCGCGCGGGCGATGCTGGCCAACCGTCATGTGCGCGGCAATCCCCATCGTCGTATCGAGCGCATTCCGCTGGGCCCGGCCCTGGGCCAGTGCTGCGGCGGCGTGGTGAAGCTGGCCTTCGAGGTACTGGGCGAAGCCGACCTGGCGTGGCTCGATGCCGTCGAGACCGTGTTCCGGGCCGGTCGGGCGTTGCAACGCACGGTGCCGCCGGACGGCGCGATCACGGTCGAAGCCAGCCGCGCGATGCTGCATACCGCTGTGCTGCACGCAGACGGTACGTGGACCGACACGCTGGTGCCGGACGACATGCACGTGGTGCTGTTCGGCGCCGGGCACGTGGGCCACGCGCTGGTCAAGGTGCTGTCGACGCTGCCGTGCCGCGTGCACTGGGTGGACGAACGCGACACGCTGTTCCCGGGCGGACTGCCCGACAGCGTGGAGGCCGAGGCCACCGATACGCCCGAGTCCGTGGTCGACCAGGCGCCGCCCGGCGCGTACTTCATCGTCATGACGCACAGCCACGCGCTGGACCAGCAGCTTTGCGAGCGGATCTTCCGGCGCACCGATTTTGCCTATTTCGGCCTGATCGGATCGAAGACCAAGCGCGCCAGGTTCGAGCACCGTATGGTGGAACACGGCGTGGACCCGGCGCGCCTGCCGGAAATGACGTGTCCGATGGGGGTGGCGGGCATCACCGACAAGGCTCCGGCTATGATTGCGGTTGCCATCGTCGCCCAGCTGTTGCAGGTTCGCGAGCAGCGCATCGCCGCGCTGCGTGCCAACCGGCTGGAGGCGGTGCTTCCGTAACAGCACAGCCGTGATCCGGCTGTCAGCATAGAAAAGAGGCCCCATGACCATCGATGCCGCGCTGGCGGACAAGATCCGCCGTACCCCCAAGGCCGAACTGCACGTGCATATCGAAGGCACGCTCGAACCCGAGCTGATCTTCCGGCTGGCCCAGCGCAACCACGTCAAGCTGGCCTACGCCGACGTGGAGGCGCTGCGCGCGGCCTACGCGTTCACCGACCTGCAATCGTTCCTGGACATCTACTACGCCGGCGCCAGCGTGCTGCTGACCGAGGAAGATTTCTTCGACATGACGATGGACTACGTCAAGCGCGCCGTGGCCGACAACGTGCGCCATGCCGAGATCTTCTTCGATCCGCAGACCCATACCGAGCGCGGCGTGCCGATCGGCACCGTGATCGACGGCATTTCCGACGCACTGGCGCAGGCCCGCACCGAATACGATTTTTCCAGCAGCCTGATCCTGTGCTTCCTGCGCCACCTTTCGGAGGAAGACGCGTTTGCCACGCTGGAGGCCGCACTGCCCTACCGCGACCGCTTTGTCGGCGTGGGCCTGGATTCGTCCGAACGCGGCAACCCGCCCGAGAAGTTCGCGCGCGTGTTCGCCAAGGCGAAGACGCTGGGCCTGCACCTGGTGGCGCACGCCGGCGAAGAAGGCCCGGCCCAGTACGTGACCGACGCGCTGGACATCCTCAAGGTCGAGCGCATCGACCATGGCGTGCGTGCCATCGACGATGCCGCGCTGGTAGCGCGGCTGGCGCGCGAACGCATTGCGCTGACCGTGTGCCCGCTGTCGAACCAGAAGCTGAAGGTGTATCCGGACCTGCGCGACCATTCGCTCAAGCAGCTGCTCGATGCCGGCGTGGCCGTGACGCTGCACTCGGACGATCCGGCCTACTTTGGCGGCTACATGAACGCCAACTGGGAAGCCACGTTCGACGCGCTGCCGCTGGATGCGGCCGACGCCCACAAGCTGGCGCGCAACAGTTTTGAAGCGGCCTTCCTGCCTGCCGTGCAGAAGGCCGAATTCCTGGCGGAGGTCGACCATTTCTGGTCGGCCGCGCCCATGACCCCGCCCGCGACGGCCCACGTGACTTCCACGAGCTAAAGCGGGCGCATACCCAGAACGCCGGATGCCGCGCCCGCTGCCAGCCAGGCACGGGCGGGGCGCCGGCCGCCCCGAGACAAGACGATGACGACGACTTCCCCCGCCTCCGGCACCCATGGTGCCGTCACCCGCGCCATCCGCGGCCGCATCCTTCATTTCCTGCGCGACCCGCAGTTTCATGACGATGCCTATCAGTATTGGGAAGACGGCCTGCTGATCGTGACGGCCGGCCACGTTGCCGCCGCCGGATCGTACGACAGCCTGGCGGGCGAGATTCCCGCCGGTGCCGAGGTGATCGACCATCGCGGCAAGCTGATCGTGCCGGGCTTCATCGACACGCACATCCACTATCCGCAGACCGACATCATCGCGTCGCCGTCGCCGGGCCTGCTGCACTGGCTCGACACCTACACGTTCCCCGAGGAACGCCGCTTCAGCGACGCCGCCTATGCGCGCGGCGTGGCCGACTTCTTCACCGACGAACTGCTGCGCAACGGCACCACCACGGCCATGGTCTGGAGCACCGTGCACGCCGCCTCGGCCGACGGCCTGTTCGCGGCCAGCCAGGCGCGCAACATGCGCATGATCACGGGCAAGGTGCTGATGGATCGCAACTGCCCCGACTTCCTGCGCGACACCGCCGAGTCCGGCGCGCGCGAATCGGCCGACCTGATCTCGAAGTGGCACGGCAAGGACCGCCTGGCCTATGCCATCACGCCGCGCTTTGCGCCGACATCGACCGAAGCGCAACTGGCCGCCTGCGGCGAACTGGCCCGCGCCCACGACGACGTGTTTATCCAGACGCACGTGGCCGAGAACCGCGACGAGGTGAAATGGGTGGGCGAGCTGTTTCCCGACGCCCGCAGCTACCTGGACGTCTACGACCGCTACAACCTGCTGCGTCCGGGTGCGTTCTACGGCCACGCAATCTACCTGGACCCCGAGGACCGCCGCCGGCTGGCCGACAGCGGCGCGGCCGTGGCGCACTGCCCCACGTCGAACCTGTTCCTGGGCAGCGGGTTCTATGACTTCCACCAGTCCGACGCCAACCGCCTGAACGTGACGCTGGCCACCGACGTGGGCGGCGGCACGTCGTTCTCGATGTTCCGCACGATGAACGCGGCCCACAAGGTGGCCCGCATGGGCGGCTATCACCTGACCGCGCTGCGCATGTTCTACCTGGCCACGCGCGCCGCCGCCGAGGCGCTGGGCTGGCAGGACCGTATCGGCAGCTTCGAGCCGGGCTGCGAGGCGGACTTCGTGGTGCTGGACCCCGAGGCCACGCCGCTGATCGCGCGCCGCAGCCATCGCTCTGCATCGCTGGAGGAGCAACTGTTCGCGTTTGCGATGCTGGGCGACGACCGCGTGATCGACAGCGTCTACATCATGGGCGAGCAGGCTACGGCCGATGCGCCACTGGCAGCCTGACGACGGCTCGCCACTTCGACAAGGGGCTTTTCGGTCGCATGCGAACGAAAAGCCCCTTTTAGAGGTCTTGTATTGACTGGAATCAACACAACCGTCATCAAACCCTTCTAGCCTGTCGCATCCGTGCGCCCTCGAAGACTGGGCGCCACCGCATTCCGACTCGCTGGACCATCGATGACTGCCCGATCCGACACCATTTCCCCTGCCGATGCCCAAGACATCGGCACGGCGGCCGCACCCGGCCCCTCCCGACAGACCCGCCCTTCCGGCGACGTTCCCCTGCCGGAACCGATCGCCTTCGAGGCACCATTTCCCAATCGCAAGACCATCCGCGGCTGGCTGATCCCGCTGGGCCGGCGCAGCACGTCGCGCGCGCTGTGCCTGTTCGCGTTCGACTACGCGCTGTTCGCGGCCGTGCTGGCCGGCGTGGTGCTGCTGTCGGCATGGTGGGCCAAGGTGGGCCTGGGCGTGCTGGCCGGCCTGATCATCGCGCGGCTGTTCATCATCGGCCACGATGCCTGCCACCAGAGCCTGACGGACCATCGCGGCCTGAACAAATGGCTGGGCCGGCTGACCTTCCTGCCGTCGCTGACGCCATACAGCCTGTGGGAAGTGGGCCATAACGTCGTGCATCACGGCTACACGAACCTGAAGGGCTTCGACTTCGTCTGGGCGCCCTACTCGCTCGAGGAATTCCGCGCGCTGCCGCGCCGTCGCCGCGTGATGGAACGCATCTACCGCAACGGCTTCGGCGCCGGGCTGTACTACCTGATCGAAATCTGGTGGTTCAAGCTGTTCTTCCCGAGCAAGCGCCAGATGGCCACGCGCCGGGCGGTCTTCATGTGGGACTGCGCGCTCGTCGCGGCCTTCGGCGCGCTGTGGATCGGCGCGCTGGCGTGGCTGGCCATTGCCACGGACCAGTCCGTGCTGCTGATGATCGGCACCGGCTTCGTGCTGCCCTTCCTGGTCTGGAACACCACGGTCGGCTTCGTGCTCTATGTCCACCACACGCATACGAGCGTGGCTTGGTACGACACCAAGCCGATGTGGGCCAAGGCCCAGCCGTTCGTGTCGACCACCGTGCATCTGCGCTTCGGCATGGGGATTGGCGCGGCACTGCATCACATCATGGAGCACACGGCACACCACGTGGACATGAGCGTGCCGCTGTACCAGCTCAAGCGCGCCCAGGCGCTGCTGGAGCACGCGCTGCCGGGACGCATCATCATCGAGAACTTCTCGTGGCGCTGGTACTTCCAGACCGCGCGGCGCTGCAAGCTCTATGACTTCAAGGCACTGTGCTGGACCGATTTCCGCGGTCGGCAGACCAGCGAGAACAGCCCGGTCCCGACCTGAGAATCATTCGCAAAGTATCGTAAAAACGCCAGATTGATGGACATCATCCTTCGGTCTGGCTACAATGCGGGCTTCCATTGGGGAGTAGCCGCCCTGATCTCACCGCGCCGCGCAATGCGGCACCCGGAAGACAGGGGCGTACGTCAACAGACTTGACCAAATGCCGACATGGCAGGCGGTTATGGCGTGCGCAGCCAAGGACCTTGTGTCCGACGCCTGGCGAGACCGATGACCATACCTTTCTGGCCGGGCCGGGAAAGGTGTGTGTCATTGGCATCTCGCGAGATGCGTTTGCGGCCCGGTTCATGCACCAATAAAAATGGAATCGTTCCTCGTCTCCACAGGTATCGTCGCGCTCGCCGAAATGGGTGACAAGACGCAGCTGCTGTCGCTCGTGCTGGCCGCACGGTATCGCAAGCCCCTTCCCATCATTCTCGGCATCCTGATCGCCACGCTGGTCAACCACGGCTTTGCCGGCGCGCTGGGCGGCTGGATCACCGGCATGCTGGGCGCCAACCTGCTGCGCTGGATCCTTGGCCTTGGCTTTATTGCGATGGCAGGCTGGATGCTGATTCCGGACAAGCTCGACGACGCCGAGGAAGCCAAGCCGGTCAAGGGCGCGCTGGGCATCCTGGGCACGACGATCGTGGCGTTCTTCTTCGCCGAGATGGGCGACAAGACGCAGATCGCCACGGTGGCCCTGGCGGCGCGCTTCCATGGTGAAGTGCTGGCTGTGGTGGCGGGCACGACGTTCGGCATGATGCTGGCCAACGCGCCGGCCGTGCTGCTGGGCGACCGCTTTGCCAACAAGATGCCAATCGCGCTGGTGCACAAGATTGCCGCGGCGATCTTCCTGGTGCTGGGCCTGCTGGCGCTGTTCAACGTGGGCGGCTGACCCACATCGGCAGCAGACATAAAAAAACGGGGCCGAAGCCCCGCTCAAACCCTCGCCGGTCCGGTACAGCCGGCTGCCGACTGCGCAGCCTCCGGACCGTCGATCACCGATGCCCGGTCAAATCAGTTGGTCGTCTTGGCGCCGCCCTCGAACCACTGGCCCAGCAGCGCGCGTTCGTCGTCCGTAATCTGGGTCACGTTGCCCAGCGGCATGGCCTTCTGCTGCACGGCCTGCTGGTAGATCAGCTGGGCGTGCGACTTGATACCGTCGACGCTGTCGAGCTTGATACCCTTGGCGGCCGTCGGCATCATCTTCGGCTGCTCGGCGTGGCACTGCACGCAGCGCGTGTTCATGATTTCCTGAACCTTCACGAAGCTCACGGCCGTGGCAGCGGCGTCGCCGTCGGCGCCCTTCGCCACTTGCTGGCGCGGCTGCGGGGCGATCAGGAATGCCACCAGGCCCAGGCACGCCACACCGGCCGTCGGCCACGCGAAGTTGATCTTGCCCTTGTGCTTCAGGATGAAGAACTGACGGATCAGTACACCGGCCAGCATGACCAGGATCAGCACCAGCCAGTTGTTCTTGGCCGCATACGTCATGCTGTAGTGGTTCGACAGCATCGCGAACAGCACCGGCAGCGTGAAGTAGGTGTTGTGCACGCTGCGCTGCTTGCCGCGCTTGCCGTGGATCGGGTCCACCGGCTGGCCGGCCTTCAGTGCCGCCACCACCTTGCGCTGGCCCGGGATGATCCAGAACAGCACGTTCGCGCTCATGATCGTGGCGATCATCGCGCCGGTCAGCAGGAATGCCGCGCGGCCCGAGAAGATATGGCAGGCCGCGAAGGCTGCCACGGCCACATACACCGCCACCAGAATGCCCACGGTCCGGTCGCTCTTGCCGAAGATGCGGCAGATCGCGTCGTAGACCACCCAGCCGACGATCAGGTACGTCACCGCAAAGCCGACGGCTGCGCCAGGCGACATGTCGTAGACGTTCTTGTCGATCAGGAACGTGCTGGCGTTGAACAGGTACAGCACCACCAGCAGCGCAAAGCCGCTCATCCACGTGGAATACGACTCCCAGTAGAACCAGTGCAGGTTCTCGGGCAGCGACTTGGGCGCGGTCAGGTACTTCTGCGGATTGTAGAAGCCGCCACCGTGCACGGCCCACAGCTCGCCGTCCACGCCCTTGTCCTTCAGGCCGGCATCGGTGGGGCGCGTCAGGCTGTTATCGAGCCAGACGAAGTAGAACGACGAACCGATCCAGGCGATCGCCGTGATGACGTGCAGCCAGCGCAACAGCAGATTGGCCCAGTCGAGAATGTAGCCTTCCATGACTTGTCTCCTTGTTCCCGTCCGCCTTGACTCAGCTGCCGCGGTAGGTCGAATACGACCACGGCGACACCAGCAGGGGCACGTGGTAGTGCGCGTTCGTGTCGGCAATGCCGAAACGCAGCGTCACCACATCAAGGAATGCCGGCTCGGGCAGCTTCACGCCCTGGGCACGGAAGTAGGCGCCAGCGCCGAAATCGAGTTCGTAGACCCCGGGCTGCAGGTCGGCGCCTTCCAGCAGGGGCTGGTCGGCACGGCCGTCGTGGTTGGTCTGGATCGACTTCAGGGTCTCGCGACGATTGTCGACAATTTTATGCAGGGTAACCGACATGCCGGCACCGGGCGTACCGGCGGCAGTGTCGAGAACGTGAGTGGTCAAGCGTCCCATCCTGTTCTTCCTTTGGAGTGTGGGTTGTGAGGGGCGCCGCTGCCTTCACTAGCACCATTTGTGGGAAATGGTGCCCGCTCGGTACGTGTTTCAACGCATCCCGGCGCTGGATTGGTGCGAGGCGACAATGCGCCCGCCCTATCCTGATGACAACTCGGTAAATACCCGTAGTTGTCGAAAACCTGAGTTGGTTTTGTTGACAATGGTGCTTGCATATCCAAATAATTGTCAACAATTTTTAGATCGGCGAAGCCAAATGATCGATATCAAGACCCTTGATGTTGATGCCTGCACGGCTCGCTACGATCGCTGACCATCGCCTGTCCCGCTTCCACGAGTGCCCAGCATGTCCAAGAATCTCAAGCTGATTGCCGCCGCCGACGCCCTGCCCGCGTCCACCGATAACAAGCCCGCCCGCAAGGGGTCGGTGGAAGAGCGCATGTATCACGAGATCTACGACGCGATCATGGAGCACCGGCTGCCGCCCCGGACGAAGCTGACCGAGCATTCGCTTTGCGAAATCTATGCCACCGCACGTCACACGGTGCGCAAGGTGCTGTCGCGCCTGGCCGCCGACGGCATGGTCGATCTGGAGCCGAATCGCGGCGCGTTCATCGCCAGCCCGTCCACCGACGAGGCCCATGACATGTTCGAACTGCGCCAGATGCTGGAGCGCGCGGTGCTGGAAAAGCTGGCCGCCATGCCGAACGTGCGCACCGTGATCGCTCCGCTGCGCAAGATGGTCAACGACGAGCGCCAGGCCTTCCTGACCCACGAGCGTCCCACCTGGATCCGCCTGTCCGCCGAATTCCACACCGCACTGGCCGACCTTTCCGGCAACGAACTGCTGGTGACGATGATGCGCCGGCTGGTGTCGCGCACCACGCTGATGATTGCCAGCGTCGAAGCCCCCGGCCACAACGCCTGCTCGTTCGACGAGCACGACGACATTCTCGACGCACTGGAACAGGGCGATGCCGCACTGGCCCAGTCGCGCATGGCGCACCACCTTGGCGCCTGCGCGGACCGCGTACAGCCGGACGAACCCGGCAACTTCGATCTTCGCACCGTGCTGGGCCGCTCCACCTAGCACGATGTTCCCGCCGCCGGGCAACAGAGACCCCCTGTTGCCGATGCCATCCCGCCGGTTTTCCGTCGCTGATCAAGCCCGCCAGAGGCGCGACTGAAACCGGACAAGAACCGCCAACAAACGCCCTCGACAAAAGGCGACGACAAGGCGGTCAAGGGTGGAACCCGGCGTGCGTTCCCATCGAAACCAAAGGAGAGGAGACACACCCATGAATTCCGCAAGCACCACGGTCCCCACGGATCTGACAAACGAGCGGCTGCCCTCCGGGCGGTTGCTGGCGCTGGGCCTGCAGCACGTGCTGGTGATGTATGCCGGCACGGTTGCCGTCCCGCTGATCGTTGGCGGGGCGCTCAAGCTCCCGAAGGACCAGCTGGCCTTCCTGATCAACGCCGACCTCTTCGCGGCCGGCCTGGCCACGCTGATCCAGGCCATCGGCTTCTGGAAGTTCGGTATCCGCATGCCGGTGATGATGGGCGTCACGTTTGCGTCGGTAGCGCCGATGATCGCCATCGGCAACGATCCCAACGTCGGCCTGCTGGGCATCTACGGCGCGGTGATCGCTTCCGGGGTGTTCGGCATACTGATTGCGCCCATGATGGGGCGCATGCTCGGACTCTTCCCACCCGTGGTCACGGGCACGGTGATCACCCTGATCGGCGTGTCGCTGATGCGCGTGGGCATCAACTGGGCGGGGGGCGGCCAGCCCACCACGCGCGCGGTGATCGACGGCGTGGTCAAGGACGTGCCGAACCTGGCGTATGGCGACCTGGGCAACCTGGCCATCGCCGGCCTGACGCTGCTGGTCATCCTGGCGCTCACCCGCTATGGCCGTGGTCTGGTGGCCAACTGCGCCGTGCTGCTCGGCATCATCATCGGCACCTTCGTGTCCATGGCGTTCGGCAAGGTATCGTTCGACGGGCTCCATGACGCCAGCTTCGTGGCCGTCATCACGCCGCTGCACTTCGGCATGCCGACGTTCCAGCTGACCGCCGTGCTGTCGATGTGCATCGTCATGCTGATCACGCTGGTGGAATCGACCGGCATGTTCCTGGCCTTGTCCGACATCACCGGCCGCAAGCTGAGCACGAAGGACCTGACGGCCGGCCTGCGCGCCGACGGCCTGGGCACGGTGATCGGCGGGGTGTTCAACACGTTCCCGTACACGTCGTTCTCGCAGAACGTGGGCCTGGTCACGGTGACCGGCGTGCGCTCGCGCTACGTGGCGGCGGCCGGCGGCCTGATCCTGATCGCGTTCGGCCTGTTCCCGAAGATGGCGCACGTGGTGGCCTCGGTGCCGCAGTTCGTGCTGGGCGGCGCCGGCATCGTGATGTTCGGCATGGTGGCGGCCACCGGCATCCGCATCCTGGGCGGGTGCGATTTCAACCGCAACCGCCACAACCTGTTCATCGTGGCGATCTCGATCGGCTTCGGCATGATCCCGACCCTGTCGCCCACGCTGTTCCAGTACCTGCCCAAGTGGACCGACCCGTTCACGCACAGCGGCATCGTGCTGGGCACCATCGTGGCGGTGGCGCTGAACCTGTTCTTCAACGGCATCCAGTCGGCCGAGGAAGCCATGCGCAACGCCGCCGCGAACAGCCACGGCACGGAGTAACGCCACACGCCAACGACGAACAATCGACGCTGACAATCGGACTCGACAATTGCGCACGGACAATCCACGGCACGTTGCGCACGGTTGTCAAGTCTTTCGCCGGAAATCTGGCACGCGCTTTGCGTAAGCCAGTGCGCTCCAGGTTCCGGCCAGGCCCTCGCCCGAACAGCGGGTCGGGGGCAGCAGTTTGGATTTCTCTCCTGAAGCAGACACAACGAGATGACACACGATAACTATCCACGCGATCTCATCGGCTATGGCGCCCAGCCACCGCACGCCCGCTGGCCGGGCGGTGCGCGTATCGCGCTGCAGTTCGTGCTCAATTACGAAGAAGGCGGCGAGAACTGCGTGCTGCACGGCGACGCCGCGTCGGAGCAGTTCCTGTCCGAGATCGTCGGTGCCGCGGCTTACCCCGCGCGGCACATGAGCATGGAAGGCATCTACGAGTATGGTTCGCGCGCCGGCGTCTGGCGCATCCTGCGCGAGTTCGAGCAACGCAAGCTGCCGCTGACCATCTTTGGCGTGTCGATGGCCCTGCAGCGCCATCCCGAACTGACGCGCGCCTTCGTGGAACTGGGCCACGAGATCGCCTGCCACGGCTGGCGCTGGATCCACTACCAGAACATCGACGAGGCTACCGAGCGCGAGCACATGCGCATCGGCATGCAGATCATCAAGGAACTGACCGGCGACATGCCGCTGGGCTGGTACACCGGCCGCGACAGTCCCAACACGCGCAAGCTGGTGGTCGAACACGGCGGCCTGCTGTACGACGCCGACTATTACGGCGACGACCTGCCCTTCTGGACCGAGGTGGAAGTCACCGGGGGCGAGAAGAAGCCACACCTGGTGGTGCCGTACACCCTCGACTCCAACGACATGCGCTTTGCCACGCCGCAGGGCTTCAACACGGGCGAGCAGTTCTTCCAGTACCTGAAGGACGCGTTCGACGTGCTGTACGCCGAAGGCGATCCGCGCGGGCTCGATCAGCCGAAGATGCTGTCGGTGGGCATGCACTGCCGCCTGCTGGGGCGCCCGGGACGCTTCCGCGCACTGCAGCGGTTCCTGGACTACGTGCAGTCGCACGACAAGGTATGGATCTGCCGGCGCGTGGACATCGCGCGCCACTGGATCGACACCCACCCGTACCGGAGCCAGGCATGAGCCAGAACCCCTACACCATCACCCAGCTGAATGCGATGCCCGAAGCCGAGTTCGTCCAGGTACTCGGCGGCATCTACGAACACTCGCCGTGGTTTGCCGAAGCGGCCGCGAAGCAGCGCCCGTTTGCCAACGCGGCCGAACTGGCTGCCGCGCTGCGCGGCGCCGTTGACGCGGCGGGCCAGGAAGCCCAGATCAAGCTGGTGCGCGCCCACCCGGAGCTGGCCGGCCGCGCCGCCGTCCGGGGCGAGCTGACCGCCGAATCCACGCGCGAACAGGCCGGAGCCGGCCTGGACCAGTGCACGGCCGAGGAATTCCAGCGCCTGCAGGACCTGAACGCGGCCTACAACCGCAAGTTCGGCTTCCCGTTCATCCTGGCCGTGCGCGGCTACGACCGGCACGGGATCATCGACGCTTTTGCAAGACGTATCGAAAACGAGCCGGCGGTGGAGTTGCAAACATGCATCAACCAGATTCATCGCATTGCGCAGTTCCGCCTGAACGACTTAGTATCCGCCTGAAAAAAATCCACGGCAGTCAAGAGAGAGAAATTCAGGAACGTTCAGCGACGCAGCATCGCTGTAAAAAAGGACCCGGCCGCGCCGGTGCCAACTGCCACTGGCAGATACCGTGCGCGGCCGAGGGACAAAGCAGAAGAAGACCCCGCCAGGGTCCCGGCACACAAGAAAACGTTCTGAGCAGCATCACAACCACGGAGGTCTTACATGACGAAGCAGTACAAGCCGGCTCTCAAGCTGGCGGCAATCGCGGCCACCCTTTTCTCCGGCGCAGCCATGGCCCAGTCCAGCGTGACGCTGTACGGCATGGCCGACGCTTTTGTCGGAGGTGTCAAGGCACCGGGCTCGGGCGACCGTGCCTACGTTGTCAATTCTGGTGGCATGCAAACCTCGTACTGGGGCATCAAGGGTACCGAGGACCTGGGCATGGGCACGAAGGCCATCTTCGACCTGAACGGCTTTTTCCGCCCGGACACCGGCAGCACGGGCCGCTTCACCGGCGACTCGATGTTCAGCCGCAACGCGTTCGTCGGCCTGACGAACGACAAGTACGGCACGCTGAAGCTGGGCCGCAACACGACGCCGTACTTCGTGTCGACGATCCTGTTCAACCCGCTGGTGGACTCGTACACCTTCAGCCCGATGATCTTCCATACGTACTTCGGTACGCCGGGCACGGGCCTGTACGATCCGGGCATCATCGGTGACTCGGGCTGGAACAACTCGCTGGTCTACTCGACGCCGACCTTCGGCGGCCTGACCGCCAACCTGATCTACGGCATGGGCGAGTCGGCTGGCAGCAACAGCAAGAACAAGTGGGGCGGCAACCTGACCTACTTCTCGGGCAACTTCGCCGCCACGGTGGCGTTCCAGCAGGTCAAGTTCGACGTGGCACCGTTCGACCCGCAGAACCCGGCGCTGGCCAACCTCGACAAGCAGTCGGCCGTCCAGGCTGGCGTGACGTACGACTTCAAGTTCGTGAAGGCGTACCTGCAAGGCCAGTACATCAAGACGAACTTCACGACCAGCACCACGGGCGACATCAAGCACATCGACGGCCAGGCCGGTGTGTCGGTGCCGGTCGGCGCGGGTAACGTGCTGGCGTCGTACACGTTCGGCCGCGTGCTGAACGAAGTGACCAGCATCAAGCGCAATACGTTAGGCGTGGCCTACGACTACAACCTGTCGAAGCGCACCGACGTGTACGCCGCGTACTACTACGACAAGGTCACGGGCGTAGAGCACGGCGACACCTTCGGCGTCGGCGTTCGCCACCGCTTCTGATCACGGCAGTCGGCTACACCCGCAGCACTGAAGCCTGCCCGCGCGGCAGGCTTTTTTCTTGCGCGCGGCAGTCACCGTTGCGCCACAATGCTGCGCCGCAGCGCGATCTTGCGCCAATGCAGCAGGATCGGAAGCCATTGCTCCATAGGGCGATTCAATTGGCGGCGCCCCCCTGTTCTACCTAGATTGGTCTTCCGGACTGTGTGCCGGACCACGTAAACCAGGACGAGTGAGGTGACGCATGCGGCGCTATGTGAAATCCCGATCGGAACTGATGGCCATCCTGAGCCAGTGCCTGGACAACAACCCGGAATGCGGCGAGGTGGAGTTGCATGCGATGCGCGTGCATTCGCCGGACCACACAGGTTGCAACTGGAGTGCTGAGGTCGATTTTCGCCAGGACACCTTCGACGATTTGGCACAGCAGATGGCCGCGGCCCGTTCGATCATCGTGGTGATGCGGGAGCAGTACAACGTGCTGCAATAGCCAAGGTCTTGGCTGGGCACACGCCACCCGTGCGTACTGACCCGCCGACGCGCTGACACCCCGGCAGACGTGCCAGCGCACCGACAAAAAACCGGGCCGCGAGAATCTCTCGCGGCCCGGTTTCCTTTTGCGACCATCAGATCTGCAAAACTCTCAGATCGGGTGCAGGTGCTTAGCGGATCGCGCCAGCCTCCGCAACGGCCACGGCCGTCATGTTGACGATGCGGCGGGTGGTGGCCTGCGGATTCAGGATGTGAACCGGCTTGGCGGCGCCCAGCAGGATCGGGCCCACCGTCACGCCCTGGCCGCCCGTCATCTTGAGCAGGTTGAACGCGATGTTGGCCGAATCCAGCGTCGGCATGACCAGCAGGTTGGCGCTGCCGGCCAGCTTGGTGCCCGGCAGGAAGTGGCGGCGCACGTCTTCATCGAGGGCGGCGTCGCCCTGCATTTCGCCTTCCACTTCGAGTTCCGGTGCCACGCGGGCCAGGATCTCCGCCGCTTCGCGCATCTTGCGCGCCGACGGACGGTTCGACGAACCGAACATCGAGTGCGACATCATGGCCACCTTCGGATGCAGCCCGAAGCGGCCGATTTCCTTGGCCGCCAGTTGCGCGATCGCGGCCAGTTCCTCGGCGCTCGGATCATCGTTGACGAACGTGTCGGTGATGAACAGCGTATGTTTTTCCAGCATCAGCGCGTTCATCGCGGCAAAGACCTTGGCGTCCGGCGCCAGGCCGATCACGTCACGCACGTGTTCGAGATGAGCCTCGAAGCGGCCGACCGTGCCGCACAGCAGCGCGTCGGCATCGCCCATGTGCATCAGCATCGTGCCGATCAGCGTGTTGGAGCGGCGCAGCGCCACCTTGGCCATGTCCGGCGTCACGCCATCACGGCCACGCAGCGCGTGGTATTCCTCGTGATAGGCGCGGTAGCGCGGATCGTCTTCCGGGTTGATCAGTTCGAAGTCCGCACCGGCGCGCAGGCGCAGGCCGGCCTTTTCGATGCGCATCTGGATCACGTGCGGGCGGCCGATCAGGATCGGACGGGCCAGGCCTTCGTCCACCACACCCTGCACGGCGCGCAGCACGCGCTCTTCCTCGCCTTCGGCGTAGGCCACGCGCTTCGGCGCGGCCTTGGCGGCCGAGAACACCGGCTTCATGATCAGGCCGGTGTGGTAGACGTAGCTCGACAGCTGCTGGCGGTAGGCTTCCAGGTCCTTGATCGGACGCGTGGCCACGCCCGACTCTTCCGCAGCCTTGGCCACGGCCGGCGCGATCTTCTCGATCAGGCGCTGGTCGAACGGCGTCGGGATGATGTAGTCGGGGCCGAACTTCAGTTCGCGGCCGCCGTAGGCCGCGGCAACGGCATCGTTCAGTTCGGCTTCGGCCAGCTCGGCGATGGCCTTCACGCACGCCAGCTTCATTTCCTCCGTGATCTTCGTGGCGCCGCAATCGAGCGCGCCACGGAAGATGTACGGGAAGCACAGCACGTTGTTCACCTGGTTCGGATAGTCCGAACGGCCGGTGGCGATGATGCAGTCCGGACGGGCGGCCTTGGCCACTTCCGGGCGGATTTCCGGTTCCGGGTTGGCCAGCGCCAGGATGATCGGCTTGTCGGCCATGGTCTTGACCATGTCGCCGGTCAGCACGCCCGCGGTGGAGCAGCCCAGGAAGACGTCGGCATGCTTGACGATGTCGGCCAGCGTGCGGTCCGCCGTGTCCTGCGCGTAACGGGCCTTGTTGGCTTCCATGTTCGCGTCGCGGCCCTGGAAGATCACGCCCTTCGAGTCGACCACATACACGTTCTCGCGCTTCACGCCCAGGCTGACCATCGTGTCCAGGCAGGCAATGGCTGCAGCGCCCGCGCCCGACACGGCCACCTTGACCTTGCCGATTTCCTTGCCCACCACCTTCAGGCCGTTCAGCAGTGCCGCGGCCGAGATGATGGCGGTGCCGTGCTGGTCGTCATGGAAGACGGGGATGTTCATGCGCTCGCGCAGCTTCTTCTCGATGTAGAAGCACTCGGGCGCCTTGATGTCTTCGAGGTTCACGCCGCCCAGCGTGGGTTCCAGCGCGGCGACGATCTCGACGATCTTGTCCGGGTCGCGCGCATCGAGTTCGATGTCGAACACGTCGATGCCGGCGAACTTCTTGAACAGGCAGCCCTTGCCTTCCATCACCGGCTTGCCGGCCAGCGGACCGATGTCGCCCAGGCCCAGCACCGCCGTCCCGTTGGTGATCACCGCCACCAGGTTGGCGCGCGAGGTGTACTCGGCGGCCATCGCGGGGTCCTTGTGGATCTCTTCACAGGCGTAGGCCACGCCCGGCGAATAGGCCAGCGACAGGTCGCGCTGGTTCGACAGCGCCTTGGTGGCCGTTACCTGGATCTTGCCCTTGGTCGGGCTGCGGTGGTATTCCAGCGCGGCCAGACGCAGTTGCGCTTCGGGGCTGTTCGGGGCGTGTTGCGGTGCATCACCGCTGGTCTTGCTGCTCATTCTGCTTGTCCGGGAAGAGAAGGCGAAAAAAATCGAGCAGCCATTCTATGCCCACCCATCCCCTGCCGGAAGGGCTTTGCCTGGGTCCGGACAGTGTTTTTACGGCGCAGCGTCGAAAAAACTCCTTTTACTTCACGGTAGCCAGTGCGATTCGTCCACCCGCGAAACAAGCCGGTGGACGAATGTCGACGAATGCATGCCGGTTTTTCGCTACTTCTGGTCCTTCTGGACTTCCAGCGTGATGCGCCGCGGTCGTCCGCTTTCGCCCGGGAAATCAGTGAACGCGCTGCGGATCATGTAGGGCATCACGGCCGCCAGGTCGCCGCCCTCGGTGGTATTGCGCGCCGTCACCTGGTAGACCCGCTTGCCGCTGGCGGCATCCTTGAAGAAGACCCGCAGGTTCGAGAACGTCACCGGCACATCGCGCACCACGGTCTGCGGCGGCCAGTAGCCCGGGCCCCAGCCATACGGGCCCCACGGGCGATACCCGCCGTACGGCCCCCAGTACGGGCCCCACGGGCCATACCAGGGATCGGGATAGACGGTTTCCGCCACCCGCACGAAGCCGGGCGCGGCGTCATAGTCCATCGTCACCAGGTACCGGGCCTGTCTGGGGGGCGCCTGCTCGAAGCCGACGCCGGACAGGGCCTGGGACAGCCACAGTTCGTAAGTCTGGCGATCGAGCTGCGCATCCTGCTGCGGTGCGTGGTCGAATGCGTAGGTACGCGGCGCGTCATTGGTCCAGGCCGCGTCGCGGAACGCGGTCACCTCGGTGGTGACGGTACTGGCGCAACCGGCCAGCCATAGCGCGGCGAGCGCCGCCAGCACCCCCAGGCCCCCCCGCCCACGCCGTTTTCCCCATGAAACCGCTGCTTGCCACATCGTCACACCTCGTTATTCTTGATTCGGTCACGTTTCCTCAGACACGATCGGGGCAGCCGAATTCCCACGCCGGCACCAACGCGACGCAGGCCTGAAACCGCTTGGCTACAATGGGGGCTTCAGGGCCGGTTGTCACCGTTCACGGCCCGCCGCCCCCGGTCACCCGAAGACAGGATCTCCCCATGCTGCGTACCGACACGCCCGTTACCGTCTATCGCAAGGACTATACTCCGCCCGCGTTTGCCATCGATCATGTCGATCTGGTGCTCGACCTCGACCCGCAGCGCACCCTCGTCACCAGCACGCTGAAGCTGCAGCGCACCGGCGCCGCCGATGCCCCGCTGGTACTCAGCGGCGAAGCACTGGAACTGATCGGTATCACCCTGGACGGCCAGCCGCTTGCCACCTACCACGCCGAAGCCGACACGCTCACGCTGACCGGCCTGCCGGCGCAGGGCACGCTGCAGATCACGGTGGCCTGCAACCCGGCCGCCAACACCACGCTATCGGGACTCTACGTCTCCAATGGCAATTTCTTTACGCAGTGCGAAGCCGAAGGGTTCCGCCGCATCACGTATTTCCTTGATCGCCCGGACGTGATGACCACGTACCGCGTGACGCTGCGCGCCGACCGCGCCGCCTGCCCGGTGCTGCTGTCCAACGGCAACCTGCTGTCGCAGGCCGACCTGCCGGACGGCCGCCACGAAGCCGTCTGGGAAGACCCGTTCCGCAAGCCGTCCTATCTGTTTGCGCTGGTGGCGGGCAAGCTCGAACGCATCGAAGAGAAGATCGTGTCGGCGTCGGGCAAGGAGAAGCTGCTGCAGGTCTGGGTGGAGCCCCAGGACCTGGACAAGACGCGCCACGCCATGGATTCGCTGATCCATTCGATCCGCTGGGACGAGCGCCGCTTTGGCCTGGAACTGGATCTCGACCGTTTCATGATCGTCGCCGTCAGCGACTTCAACATGGGCGCGATGGAGAACAAGGGTCTGAACATCTTCAACACGAAGTACGTGCTGGCCAATGCGCAGACCGCCACCGACGTGGATTTCGCCAATATCGAATCGGTGGTGGCGCACGAATACTTCCACAACTGGACCGGCAACCGCGTGACCTGCCGCGACTGGTTCCAGCTGTCGCTCAAGGAAGGCCTGACCGTGTTCCGCGACCAGGAGTTCTCGGCCGACATGATGGGCTCGGAATCGGGCCGCGCGGTCAAGCGTATCGAGGACGTGCGCGTGCTGCGCCAGGTGCAGTTCCCCGAGGATGCCGGCCCGATGGCCCATCCGGTGCGTCCCGACAGCTACGAGGAAATCAACAACTTCTACACGGTCACGGTCTATGAGAAAGGCGCCGAGGTCGTGCGCATGTATCAGACCCTGCTGGGTCGCGACGGCTTCCGCCGCGGCATGGACCTGTACTTCCAGCGCCATGACGGCCAGGCCGTGACCTGCGACGACTTCCGCGCCGCCATGGCCGACGCCAACGGCCGCGACCTCACGCAGTTCGGCCTCTGGTACAGCCAGGCCGGCACACCGGTGGTGACCGCCCGGACGCAATGGGATGGCGCCGCCGGCACGCTGGCGCTGACGCTGACGCAGAGCTGCCCGAAGGTGGGCATCGAAACCAAGGCCGGCACGCCGGACAAGCAGCCGTTTCACATCCCGTTCGCACTGGGCCTGATCGACGCCCAGGGCAACGACCTGCCGCTGCAGCTCGACGGCGAAACCCAGGCGGCCGGCACCACGCGCGTGCTCGATTTCACCCAGGCCGAGCAGACCTTCCGCTTCGTCGGCCTGCCCAAGGGCGCCAGGCCCCCGCTGCCGTCGCTGCTGCGCAATTTTTCGGCCCCGGTGATCGTCGACTACGAATATTCCGATGCCGAGTTGACCTTCCTGCTGGCGCACGACAGTGACGCGTTCAACCGCTGGGAAGCCGGCCAGCGCCTGGCCACGCGCGCCCTGCTGCAACTGGTGGGCGACGTGCAGGCCCAGCGCGAACTGAAGCTGGATCCGGCGCTGGTGGCGGCCTTCCGGACCGTGCTGACCGATGGATCGCTGAACCCCGCATTCCGCGAGCAAGCCCTGATGCTGCCGGCCGAAGCCTATCTGGCCGAGCGCATGGGCGTGGCCGATCCGGCCGCGATCCATCGCGCCCGCCTGTTCATGCGCGAAGGCCTGGCCCGCGCGCTCAAGGCCGAATGGCTGGCTGCGTACCAGGCCAATGCCACGCCAGGCGACTACAGCCCCGATGCCGCGTCCATGGCCAAGCGGGCACTGCGCAACCTGGCGCTGGGCTACCTGGCCGACAGCGGCGACGCCGACATGCAGGCGCTGGCCGACCGGCACTACCAGCAGAGCGACAACATGACCGACCGCTTTGCCGCGCTCTCGGCGCTGGTCAACAGCTTCGCGCCGGGCCGCGAGCACGCCCTGGCCGATTTCTACGAGCGGTTCGAGGACGACGCGCTGGTCATCGACAAGTGGTTCTCGCTGCAGGGCATGCAGCGCGGCGAGGTGGGCCCGCACGCCGGCAAGCGCACGATCGACACGGTGCGTGCGCTGATGGAGCATCCGGCCTTCAACCTGCGCAACCCGAACCGGGCACGGTCGCTGATCTTCAGCTTCTGCTCGGGCAATCCGGCCCAGTTCCATGCCGCCGATGGCTCGGGCTACGCGTTCTGGGCCGACCAGGTGCTGGCGCTCGACGCGATCAACCCGCAGGTGGCCGCTCGGCTGGCGCGGGTGATGGACCGCTGGCAAAAGTACGAGATCCCGCTGCGCGACCGCATGCGCGCGGCGCTGGAACGGGTGGCGGCGGCGCCCACGCTGTCGCGCGACGTGCGCGAGATCGTCGGCAAGGCGCTGGCAAGCTGATGTGCCTGCGAAGGCGCTCGACGGGCCGAAAACGGCCTGTTCGCAGCGCCGGCCCTGTAGAATGGCGGCCATCCAAGGAGAACCCACCATGACACGCATCAGCCTCACCCGCTATCTGGTCGAGGAGCAGCGCAAGCACAACACGATCCAGCCGGAACTCCGGCTGCTGATCGAGGTGGTTGCGCGCGCCTGCAAGGCCATTTCCAACGCCGTCAGCAAGGGCGCCCTCGCCGGCGTGCTGGGCTCGGCCGGCACCGGCAACGTCCAGGGCGAAACGCAGCAGAAGCTCGACGTGATCGCCAACGAAGTGCTGCTGGACGCCAACGAATGGGGCGGCCACCTGGCGGCCATGGCATCCGAGGAAATGGATTCGTTCTACGAGATCCCGAACCGCTACCCGAAGGGCGAATACCTGCTGCTGTTCGATCCGCTAGACGGCTCGTCGAACATTGACGTGAATGTGTCGATCGGCACGATCTTCTCGGTGCTGCACATGCACAAGCCGGGCGAGACCGTCACCGAGAGCGATTTCATGCAGCCCGGCACCCACCAGGTGGCGGCCGGCTATGCCGTGTACGGCCCGCAGACCACGCTGGTGCTGACCGTGGGCAACGGCGTGCACATGTTCACGCTCGACCGCGAGGCCGGCAGCTTCGTGCTGACGCAATCGGACGTGAAGATCCCGGAAGACACCAAGGAATTCGCGATCAACATGTCCAACATGCGCCACTGGGCACCGCCGGTGCGCCAGTACATCGACGAATGCCTGGCCGGCGAGGATGGCCCGCGCGGCAAGAACTTCAACATGCGCTGGATCGCGTCGATGGTGGCCGATGTGCACCGCATCCTGACGCGCGGCGGCATCTTCATGTATCCGTGGGACAAGCGCGAGCCCGAGAAGCCGGGCAAGCTGCGCCTGATGTACGAAGCCAACCCGATGGCGTTCCTGGTCGAGCAGGCCGGCGGCGCGGCCACCAACGGCCACGAGCGCATCCTGGACGTGACGCCGACCAAGCTGCACCAGCGCGTTTCGGTAATCCTGGGCTCGAAGAACGAAGTGGAGCGCGTGACGCGCTACCACCAGGAAGCGGCCAGCAAGGCCTGATCCGCCGCATCGCGGCGGAAACTTCCACGCAAACTGGGCGCCCCGGCGCCCTGTTTGTCTTTTGCTTTTCCGCACCCCTCTGCCCCTGGCTTCCGGCGGCGGTCAGAGAGCAACCTGCCACTGCATGCGCCATGCGACCGTGTCGCCCGGCGCCAGGCGACGTAGCCCCGTGCCCTCCCAGCCACGCGCTGACAGGTTGACCGCATCTGCCACGTGCGACACCGGCTCCACGCATACGAAATCGCAGCCGCCCGGTGCGTGCAGCACCAGGTGATCGAGCCCATCGCCGGCGCGCAGCGTCAGCGCGGCGCCATCGGGCCGCTTCAGCGTCGCCGCACGCCTCCAGCCACTGTAATAGACGCTCAGATCGGCATCGGGCAGGTGGCGCTCGCGCAGGAACCGTTCGCGATTCCCCACCACGGTACGCCCTGTGGCCACGCCACCGGCATCCGCCGGCCACCTATGCATGGCATCGAACTGCAGCCGCATGCCGGGCAAGCGCGCGAAGAACGGGTGAAAGCCGCCGCCCACCGGCATAGCCGTTTCGCCATCATTACGGATGGCCAGCTCGGCATCGAGGCCATCTTCGGTCAGCCGCAACGTCTGGCAGGCAGTGAGCGCCCAGGGCCAGTCACCGCCCGCTGGCGCATGTACCAGCGCCATGACGATGCGGTCGCGACCCTGTTCGACGACGGTCCAGGGGCGCGCATGACCGAACCCGTGCATCGCATGGGCCTGCCCCGGATGCGCGGGCAGATCGATATCGCGCCCGTCCCAGCGGAAACGGCCCTCACGAATGCGGTTCGAGAACGGCAGCAACGGATAGCTGCCGGCCTTGGGCCACTGGAACCCGTCAAAGCCTTGTTCCAGCGCCTGCCAGGGCATGGGCGCCAGCCAGTCGATGACATGGCCGTCGGCCCGCGCGGTACTGAATGTTGCCATGCGCCCGCCGGCGGCGGGCGCCACCGTCAGCGTATGCGCGCCCGCGTGCAGCGTATGAAGGGGGCCAGGTGCAAGCCAGGGCATGTCAGTCCTCAACGTCTCGACTCCCCACTCCTGCGCGCAGGAGTGGGGAAACACCGCCTACTTCAGCAGCACGTCGGGCAGCCATAGCGAGAACGCCGGCACATAGGTCACCAGCAGCAGCGCAGCCACCAGCGCACCGTAAAACGGCCAGATCGTGCGCATGACCTGCCCCACCGACACCCCGCCGATCGCACAACCCACGAACTGCGTGGTGCCCACGGGCGGCGTGTTGAGCCCCAGCGCGCAGTTGATCAGCATCAGCATGCCGAACTGCACCGGGCTCATGCCGTAGTGCATGCAGATCGGCAGGAAGATCGGCGTACAGATCAGGATGGTGGCCGCCATGTCCAGGAACGTGCCCAGGACGAACAGCATCAGGTTCACCATCAGGAAGATCACCCATGGGCTGGTGGACACCGAACTCAGGAACTGGCCGGTCAGTTCCGCCACGCCGTAGAGGCTGATCATGTACCCGAACGTGGCCGAAATGCCAATCAGCAGCAGCACCACGCCGGTGGTCTTCACCGCCTTGGCCGCGGCCTTGACGAACTGTTCCTTCGTCAGCGAGCGGTACAGGAACACGGTCAGCGTCAGCGCATACAGCACGGCAACCGCGGCCGATTCCGTGGCCGTGAACACGCCCGACAGGATGCCGGCCAGGATCAGCACCACCACGAACAGGCCCGGCAGCGCGGCGGCCAGCGAATGCCCCACGATCTCCCAGCCCGGGAACTTGCCGGACGGATAGCCGCGGCTGCGCGCCACGAAGTACGCGGCGGCCAGGTTGCAGATCGTCAGGATCAGCGCCGGCAGCACGCCCGCCAGGATCAGCGCGGCAATCGACACCTTGCCGCCCGCGGCCAGCGTGTAGATGATCATGTTGTGGCTGGTCGGCATCAGCGCGCCCACCAGCGCCGCGTGGGTGGTCACGTTGACGGCGTAGTCGGCGTGATAGCCCTCGCGCTTCATCATCGGGATCATCACCGCGCCCATGGCCGACACGTCGGCCACCGGCGACCCGGACACCCCGCCGAACAGCGTGCAGGCCACCACGTTGGACATGCCCAGGCCGCCGCGCACATGGCCGGCCATCGACTTGGCGAAGTTGACGATGCGGTCGGCAATGCCGCCGTACAGCATCAGCTCGCCGGCGAAGATGAAGAACGGGATGGCCAGGAACGAGAACGCGTTCATGCCCGAGGTCATCTGCTGGAACACCACCGCCAGCGGCAGGCCTTCGTAGAGGATGGTGGCCACGGCCGACAGGCCGATGGCGAATGCCACCGGCACCCCCAGGATCAGGAAGCCGAAGAAGCAGACGGTAAGAATGATCAGTGCCATGCCGGCTCCACTTCCGTGCCTTTCAGCACTGCAATGATGTGTTCGATCGAAAACAGCACGATCAGCGTGCCGGCAATGACCGGCGGCAGATAGCGCCAGCCTTCGGAAATGCCCAGCGTCGGCAGCTTGTAGTCCGCCACCGAATGCGCCAGGAACGCGCAGTTGTAGGCCATGACGGCACCGAACACGCCCACCAGCACATGGATCAGGATCTCCAGCCTGGTGCGCAGCCGATCGGGCAGCAGGACCAGCAGCGATTCCAGGCCGATGTGGCCGGCATCGCGCACGCCCACGGCGGTGCCCAGCATCGTCACATACAGCACCAGCAGCATGGCGATGGATTCGGCCCAGGTGGGCGTGTCGTTGAGCACGTAGCGGCCGAAGACCTGGTACAGGACGGCGACCACGAGCAGCAGCAGGCCGAACACGCCCAGGCCCAGGCAGGCACGGGCCAGGGCGGCGCAGAACCGGGTGTAAACAGGGGCGCGCACGGCGCCCGCGTCAGCGGCGGGCTCGCGCACGCCATCCGCCGGCGTGGCCGGCGTGGGAGATGGCGAAAGCATGATGGACTCCCTGCAACCTGAGGTCGGCGGTCTACTTCGTTTCCTGCGTGCGGCGCACCAGGTCCTTCATCTGCGCGCTGGTGATGAAGCGGTCGTACACGGGCTTCATCGCGGCCTGGAACGAGGCCTTGTCCACCTGGATGATCTGCACGCCCGAAGCCTCGACGAGCTTGCGCGACTTCTGCTCGCGCTCGTCCCACAGCTTGCGCATGTAAGGCACCGAATCCTTGGCGGCCTGGCGCACCATGGCCTGGTCTTCCTTCGACAGGCGATCCCAGGCGACCTTCGAGAACATCAGCATTTCAGGCGCCATCGAGTGCTCGGTCAGCGAGTAATACTTGGCCACTTCGAACTGGCGCGAGCTTTCGTAGCTGGGCCAGTTGTTCTCGGCGCCATCGACCAGACCGGTCTTCAGCGCGGTGTAGACCTCGCCCCACGGCATCGGCGTGGCATTGGCATGCATGGCTTCGAGCAGCGACACCCAGAGGTCCGACTGCTGCACGCGGATCTTCATGCCCTTGGCGTCGGCCAGGGTCTTGATGGGGCGCTTGGTGGTGTACATCGAGCGCGAGCCGCTGTCGTACCAGGCCAGCCCGATAAAGCCGTTCTTTTCGCACGACTTCAGGATGTCTTCGCCGACCGGGCCGTCCAGCACGTGGCGCATGTGGTCGGTGGACCGGAACAGGAACGGCATCGTCGGCACGATGGTGGCTTCGCAGATGTTGTTCATCGCGGCCGAGTTCACGCGCACCATCGCCAGCGCGCCAATCTTGGTCTGTTCGATGGCGTCCTTCTCGCTGCCCAGCGCGCCCTGCGCGAAGACCTTGATCGACATCTTGCCGTTCGATCGCTGCTTGAGCAGGTCGCCCATGTAGCGCACGGCCTGCACGGTCGGGTAGTCGTCGGGGTGAATGTCGGCGGAGCGGAAATCCGCGGCGTGCGCCCCGACCGGCAACGCCACGGCTGTCGCAAGTGCGGCCATCAGGGTACCCAGGCGGGTACGTGCGAAGTGTTTTTGAAACATGTGTCTTGCCTCCAGCGTTATCAGTTATTTGTCGTTCAAGTCAACACATTGCCCGGCCCGCCCGGCTCGACGCGCCGTCTTCGGATCAGGAGCCGTCACGCAGCACGGGCTCGGGCGTGCCGAGCACGCCAGGGCGCAGCGCCACCACCGCGCCGGACAGCGGATCGGTGTCATCGGTGCGGATCGACGTCACATAGAGCGTATCGAGGCCGCTGCCGCCGAACGCACACATGGCGGGCTTGGCGAACGGCACCGCCAGGCTGCGGTCCAGCCGGCCATCGGGCGTGAAGCGATGCACCTGCCCGGCATCGTTGCCGCAGATCCAGTAGCAGCCATCGGCATCGACAGCCGCGCCATCGGGCCGTCCGGGGTAGCGGTTCATGTCGATGAACACCCGGCCGTTGGACGGCGCGCCGGTGTCGATGTCGTAGTCATAGGCCCACACGGCCTGCCGGGCCGGATGCGAATCCGACACGTACATCGTGCGGCCATCAGGGCTGAAGGCCAGGCCGTTCGGCGTGATCATCTCGTCGCGGATCACGTCCAGCGCGCCGGTGCGGGCGTCGAAGCGATACAGCTTGCCGTCGGTGGCGGCCAGCGACATGTCCATCACCATCGTGCCGGCCCAGAAGCGGCCCTGCCGGTCGCAACGGCCATCGTTGAACCGCATGCCCTCACGCGCATGCGCCACGGCTGCCACGCGCCGGGCCTCGGGTGCAGGCTGCCCCGCCACCAGCCGGCCCATCCGGAAAATGCCGGTCTCCATCGCCAGCAGCCAGCCGCCGTCGGCGGTCATGGCCATGCAGCCGGCCATCTCGGGCACGGCCCACTGGTCGATGCGGCCGCTGGCCGGATCGAAGCGCCACAGCGAGCGATTCGGGATATCGGTCCAGTACAGGGCGGCTTCCGATGCATGCCAGACGGGGCTTTCGCCCACGCCGCAGCGCATGTCGCCAATCCGCTCAAAGGTGTCGGTCATCGCGTGCGGGCCCCCTCAGTCGCCGAACGGGCCGGCCTTGACGAAGGCCCCGCCCTGGTACCAACCGGCCGGATCGTCGGCCGGCAGCGGCGGCACCGATTCCACCTTGGCGCGGAACTGCTCGGAAGACTCCACGGGCTTGAATCCCAGACGCGCGGCCTTGCTGTTGTCCCACCAGCTGTCGCGATTGGCCGAAGCGCCATAGACGATCAGGAAGCCAACCTTCGGCACGAAGATGGCGCGCTTGATCAGCTGTTCCAGGTCGTCGTAGCCCAGCCACGTCACCATCATGCGGCGATCCTTGGCCTCGGGGAACGACGAACCGATGCGCAACGCCACGGTGTCGATGCCGTAGCGGTCGCTGTAGAAGCTGCCCAGCTGCTCGCCGAACGCCTTGCTGACACCGTAGTAGCCATCGGGCCTGGGCGGCGTATCGGCATCGAGCACTTCGCCCTGCCTGTAGTAGCCGATGACGTGATTCGAACTGGCAAACACGATGCGGCGCACGCCGTGGCGGCGTGCCGCTTCGTAGAGGTTGTACGTGCCCTGGATGTTGGCGGGCAGGATTTCCTCGAACGGCCGCTCCACCGACACCCCGCCAAGGTGGACGATCGCATCGACGCCTTCCACCAGCGCATGCACAGCCTTGGAGTCCGAGAGGTCGCACGTCACCACCTCTTCCTGCTCGCGGGCGTCGCCCAGGCTGGCGATATCGGACACGCGCACCACATCGGCATAACGCTTGAGCCGATCACGTAGAACTTTTCCGAGATTTCCAGCGGCGCCGGTCAGCAGAAGGCGATGGCAACGGGTGGTGACGCCGTCGAGCGGGTCTTTGGAGGTCTGAGACATGGTGTCGGGCGGCACAGGTGCGCGGGATCCAACTCAACGCGCGCCAATGACTGATTAGGGTGTTATTGATCTGTCGTCATACAACGCAACTGGAATCTAATCGTCTGCCCGATTGGGGTCAAGGTAATATCGTCTCGGTAAAATCCCTAGAAGTTTTAAGCTCCATACATGCAGACGTTAATTGCTGCTGTGCGGGTTCTTTTCACGCAAACGTGTGAAAACCAGTTTTCCAGCGCATCAATATCGCCCCGCCGGATTTGCCTCGTGCGGCTATAGCAAACGCTTTCCCGTTGAACGTGAATAACTTGCGTGAAACGGACAGCGATTTGCTGCAATGCAAATTAAGCCAATACATAAATCTGGACTGCACCCCCATTGCAACCGATTGAACGGGTATTTGATATGGCGCGCCAGTGTTGCTGATCCACCCAATGTCTGGTCGTATGTCTTGCTTCGTTATTTTTCTGTAAGGTACGATGTCATAGGACATCAGATCACCGATTGCCTTTCCCAATCGATCTGGACTGCCTGTCCCGGCGCCCGGCGCGTGACTTCCCTGCGCGCCTCCCATGCCAGCCGGTGAGGGCAATGCACGAGCCGATCCACTTCGGCCAGAAGTCGAACAAGCATTTGGCACCGGCTCTTCCGCAGCAAAAACGAAATCAATAGCCAGGATGGAGACACACATCATGAAGCGAGCCCTTGCGCCCTTCGTCACGACAGCAGCCCTAGCCGCCATCGGTGCCGCATCACCGGCCCAGGCCCAGTCGAACGTCACGCTTTACGGCATCGTCGACACCACGATCCGCTACACCTCGAACGAAAGTGCTGCCGGCAACGGCAAGGTGCAGATGACCGATGGCGTGCTGACCGGCAGCCGCTGGGGCCTCTACGGCGTGGAAGACCTGGGGCGCGGCTACCAGGCGCTGTTCGTGCTGGAATCGGGCTTCTCGCCCGATGCCGGGCAGAGCCTGCAAGGCAACCGCCTGTTCGGCCGCAAGGCTTATGTCGGCATGCAGGGCGACTTCGGCACCATCACGCTGGGTCGGCAATTCACGGTGATCCACGAGGTCATCGCCAGCTACGACGCCATGGCGCTGGCCAACCTTGCCATCGTTGGCTTCCAGGGCGGCAACTACACCGGCGGCGTCCGTCAGGACAACATGGTCAAGTACGCCGGAAAATTTGGCGGCTTTACGATTGCAGCCCAGCACGCCTTCGGCGAGCAACCGGGCAGCGTGGCGCGGTCGTCGTCGACAGGCGGCAGCCTGACGTACGCGACGGGTCCGTTCATGGTGGCCGGCGGCTACCAGATCATGAAGGACACCACGAGCTACTACGGCGTGACCGTGCCGAACAGCGACCAGAAGGTCTGGACGCTCGGCGGCACCTACACCGCAGGTCCGGCCACGATCTATCTTGGCTACACGAACAGCAACGTCGACAACGCCGGCTACAAGAACCAGGCCGGCTACCTGGGCGCCAAGTACCAGTTCAATCCGGCATGGTCGCTGATCGCCCTCGGCACCTACGACCACCTCAAGCATGCCGGCGATTCGGGCAACCGCTTCACCGGCGCGATGATGCTCGACTGCGCGTTCAGCAAGCGCACCGACGTCTACCTGGAAGCCGACTACACGTCGCTGACCGACGCGTGGCGCACGCTGGGCGCGCAGCCGACGTTCCAGACGCCGTTCTACGGCCACGGCAGCCGCGTGGGCGTGATGGCCGGCCTGCGCCACAAGTTCTGATCGCCCGGTCGCCGCCGGTCGCCGCCGGGTGCCGGGTCAATCGGGAACAGGGGGCAGCTTCGCCCCTTTTTTGCGCCAAGCCATCGGCCGCGCCTGTGCGATCCTTGCGCCTGTTGTCGCCGCGCACTGCCGGCTGCGACAGCGGCGTACCGGGCAGCCCCCGCTGGCAGGATTCGATAAAAAACCTGCACAAGGGGCTTCACAAACCCGGGAGTCGCTGATATTATCGCTGGCTCTATCCGATTCGACGCAAACGCAGCAACAGCGCGAATCGCAGCGATAGGAACAGGTTTTACAAGTCAGGATTCGCCGGTGTAGCTCAGTTGGTAGAGCAGCGCATTCGTAATGCGAAGGTCGTAGGTTCGACTCCTATCTCCGGCACCATCACTTGAAGTAGGAAGGGCAACCCATTCGGGTTGCCCTTTTTGCTTTGGCTTTCGCTTTGGGGCTTGCCGCGCCGCCGTCACCCGCCGCACTGCCTGACGATCATCGACGCGTTGGCCACAGCCCCCATCATCTGCTCACGATCCACATTGGATTCGATCCGGTAGTCCGCCTGCAGGCGCAGCAGCCTGCCGCGATTAAGCATCCGCGCCAAGGCGATCGATCGCCAATAGCCCGGGTGCTCACGGCGCACACCCGGATGGTATAGCTGATTGACCAGCGTCTCGTGCTTGCCAGTCTTGCGGAAGCCGCCGCTACCCGGCGCAGGCAACGCGCAATGCCATGCATAGGCAGCGTGATAGGCCGCGAAGTAGCAGCGGCTGATGGCCGACCGGAAATTGGCTTCGCCATGCGCGGCTTCGGCGATGACACCCGCGCACCGGAGCATGTCGCCCGCCACCACACTTATGGCTGAAATACGACGTCGAGTTGCGCGGAAGGCGTAAGGCCGCGCGCCAGTTGCAGCGCGGTCAGTGTCTCGTTCAGCGTGTAGGTATCAATGCCCTCCCCCACTTGCACCACGTAGAGCACCGCATCGTCTTCCGCGTCCAGGCCGGCGCATTCGCGCGATACCTGACAATCCGACAGCGCGCGCCCGTGTCGGCGCAGCAGTGCATCCGCGGCATCGAGATGCAATGCCTCCAGCGCCGCCGCGTCGCGCGGATTGCCGCGCCGGGGTTCGCGCGGCGCGTCACCATGCAGGTAAGACAATGCGGACGACCGCGTCACGGTGCCGGCCGCATCCACATCCGCTCTTGCAGCCACCGCTGCGTCCCTCACCATTCCCGTCATCGCGTCCTCCTTGTCGCTGGCTATCCGGATTGGATGACCGAAATTCTAGGCACGAAACGCCACGAAAAACCGGGGCGTCAGTGAAATCGGATTCGTCTCAATAACATTTCGAGCGACGCTGCCGGCCTGTTACGACGCCACGCGCGGATGGTAGGCCGGTTGCCATGCGTCACGAAGGCTGCCGCGCATCGGCAGGAATCCATCGCAGCCCAGCATCTGCAACACTACTGCTTCCATGCGCTCGATCGACGCCGACTTGGGCAGGTGCTCCACAACGCCGCACGTTTCCAGCGATGCGGGCACGCGCAGCCACATGTTGTCGGACAGGAGCAGGATGCGCGCGTGGGGCAGCGCCTGATGCAGCTGGCGCAGCAGGTACCAGTTGTCGCTGCTGTCGCCGGACATGCCATAGACCACGATGGACGTCTCCAGGCCTGACTCCAGCGCCAGGATGCCGGCCGGGTCCAGGGCCCGCACGGCGCCGACGCCCGGTATCCGTTCCAGCAATCCCTGCATGCCCAGACGTACCAGCGGCTGGTCTTCGATCACGAGTGCGGTCATGTTGCGTTTCCCCCGGTGTCTAGTTTTGATATGGGAGACCGAGCAAACGGCGTGCCAGACAATATCTGTCCGTCACGGCGCCGCACGTGCAACTGCAAAATTGGCTGAAATGCTACGCGCGGCAAGGATTCGGCGGCAGTGCGCGCCATCGCACGGCATTCAAGGCGCCCTGTGTGATGGCGCCACGATGTTACGGGCAACGTAACGTGTCACGCCTCACCGTAACGACACCCGTCATATCCGGCCCCCGGACCGCAATGCCGAACCGGCGGCCAGCCCTCGGCAACCGGCCCGCTTTCCGCAGGATCAGGTCACCGTGATCCGGTCTTCGATGACCCGCACCTGGCCGCCGGTCTTGTCTTCCATGACCTTCAGCACCTTGTGTCCCACCTGCAGGGTCACGCCGCCATGGATGCGGCGGCCCACGGCGATCACGGCGTCGTCCGACGGCTTGATCTGCTCGGCCAGCCTGGCGATGTCGGCATCGAGTTCGAACAGGTCGCGGTTGATCTTGTACATCGTGGCGCGTGCCTTCTCGCGGACGTCGCCCTGCGCGCGCTCGGGATTCTTGGCAAAGAAGGCCACCAGCTGCTGCAGCTTGGCCTGGTCGTCCAGCACCTTGCGGCGGCGCGCTTCCAGTTCGCCCTTCTGCTGGTCCGCAAACGGGTTCAGGCCAACCTGCACGGCGGTGGCAGATCCTGCCGGGGCGCCCAGCGTGGCCACGCTGACGGACTGCAGCGCGCGCGTGCGGCCGCCGCTGATGCTGCCCTGGGACGTGGGCGTGCCCACCACCACGCGCTGGCCCGCCGACACATCGCTCTGGCGGATGCCGCTTTCGACCACGACCTCGGTCGCGGCCTCGACGATCGCATTCTGGATATAGCGCGCGTGCACCGCACCCCTGGTACGCACGCTGGCCACCTCGTTGGGGTCGCCGCCATGAGCAGAGTCGGCCTTGCCGATGATGCCGCCCTTGACGATCACGTCGCCCCCGGCTTCCACATGGGCCGCCTCGATCGTGCCCTGCACCACCACGTCGCCCGTGACACGCACCGACATGCCGGTGCGGATATCGCCCGACACACGCAGCGAGCCATCGAAATTGACGTTGCCCGAATGCAGGTCCACCGCATCCACATCCACCACCGGGCTGACGATCACGCCATTGGGCAGCACGCGCGGCGATCCGGCGATGACCGCCAGCAGCAGGTTCGGGTCGTTGGGGTCGGCGGCCACACCGGTCAGGTCCGCCGCATAGGGCGTGTCCACCACGGGCTCGGCCGCAATGGGCTTGCCCAGCACGTCCATGCCGTCCTTGCCGGACCTGGCCGGGGTGCGACGCATCAGCGCCGTGCCGGGATTCACCAGCAGCAGGTTGCCAAGGTCGCGCAGATCGACGCGCTCGTCCTCGTTGTCGGCCTGTGCCGGTCGTTTCTGCTGCACCAGGCTGTCGAAGCGCGCCATTTCGCCCTGCACGGGCGCCACGCCGCGTGCGATCTCGCGGCCTTCGCAACTGCCGGCCTCCAGCGCCACGCCAATGGCTGCGGAATCCAGCAGCGCCACCACGCCCATCGATGCCGCAGCGGCGGCGATATCACTTTCCTCGATGCTGCGGCCGCCTTCGGGCGGCATCAGCGTCAGCAGGAGCTGCAGCTTGTCGGCGGAGATCTCCAGTTCGAACGCGCCATCGAGCACCGTGCCGATCACCGCGTCGATTTCGCGGTCGGTCAGCTGGCACTGGGTCAGAAAGCCGGTCACGGCCGCCTGGTCCAGGCGCGCCCCCTGCCAGCCGTGCTCGGCCAGCGATGCTTCCAGCGCCGCCCGGTCGGGCGGCAGCCGGCCCGGTTCCGGCGTAAAGCAGGCCCTCACCTGATCGCCCGGCTGGTTGAGTTCCAGGCGTAATCCCACGTCCGCGTTCATGGCTCCCCGCTTTCTCGTTCTGCATGGCGCCATGCCGGCTGGGTTTCGTGCCCCGGGTCCTTCCGCTTGGACGGCCGTACCTGCGCCAACTCTGCTTGTCGTGATCGAAGGTTTAACGGCAGGCGCGCGAGTGAGCTTTAGCCCACAAAAGTGGGGTGCGGGTGTTTCGACGGTGTTTTCGGTAAACTGTCGGCCTTTCCGCAGCCTCCACAGCCCCAGTTCCCCCGATGTCCAGCACCCACGAAGTCCGTCCCGGCCAGTCCATCGAGCTGCTCAAGGAACTCCATATCCTGACGCGCGACGGCAAGATGAACCAGGACAGCCGCCGCAAGCTCAAGCAGGTCTACCACCTGTTCCAGTTCATCGAGCCCCTGCTGCGCGAGGTAAAGGACGCCAAAGGCGCCGTGTCGCTGGTGGACCACGGCGCCGGCAAGTCTTACCTGGGCTTCATCCTTTACGACCTGTTCTTCAAGGATCTGAAAGACAGCTCGCATATCTACGGCATCGAGACGCGCGAGGAGCTGGTCACCAGTTCGACCGAGCTGGCCAGACGCCTTGGCTTCCCGGGCATGTCGTTCCTGAACCTGTCCGTGGCCGATTCGATCACATCGCCGGCGCTACCGGAGACGGTCGACGTCGTCACGGCGCTGCACGCATGCAATACCGCCACCGACGATGCCATCCGCTTCGCGCTGGCCAAGCGCGCGCAGCATATCGTGCTGGTGCCGTGTTGCCAGGCTGAAGTGGCAGCGGTGCTGCGCAAGCACAAGGGCCGGCTGCTTGCGGGCAATCCGATGACGGAAATCTGGCGCCACCCGCTGCACACGCGCGAATTCGGCAGCCAGCTGACCAACGTGCTGCGCTGTCTGCAGCTGGAAGCGCACGGCTACCAGGTCAGCGTGACGGAGCTGGTGGGCTGGGAACACTCGATGAAGAACGAACTGATCATTGCCCAGTACAAGGACCTGCCGCGCCGCCGGCCGGCCGAGCGGCTGCAGCAGGTGCTGGAGTCCGTCGGGCTGGAGGAACTGAGCGACCGATTCTTCACCCCCGACACGTCCGCCACGCCCGCCACGTCGGAGTAAGCGGGCGCGCGCAACGCCGCGACGATTGCCCGCTCAGAGATCGCTCTGGCCCGCCATCCACTTGAGCCACCCCGCGTGGCCAAGCTGGCGCAGGGTTTCCATGTTGCGCTCGTAGATGTCCTCGGCCTCCGGGAAAGCCTCCGCCGCGCGGGCGATGCTGTCCTCGCGCAGCAGATGCAGAATGGGATACGGCGCCCGGTTCGTGTAGTTCTCGATATCGTCCGGCGCGGTGCCCTCGAACTGGTATTGCGGGTGAAAGCTCGCGATCTGCAGCGTGCCTTCCAGCCGGAGGCTGCCGAGCAGCCGGTCCGCGAAATACAGGAAGTCGTTGTAGGCCAGGAAATCGGCCAGCGCGTGCGGCACGATCAGCAGCGTGGTATCCACCTGCTCCGGATCGGCCTCGGCCAGCGCCCGCAGTTCGCGCTCCAGGTCGTCCAGCACGTCCTCGTCGCGCGTGGCCTGGCTGACCACATACCGCACCTGCCCCTTCACATGCACGCTCTTGGCGAACGGGCACAGGTTCAGGCCGATCACGGCACGCGTGAGCCAGTGGCGCACGTCGGCGACGACGCGCTCGTCTTCGGGGCCGACGGCCTGCCCGGGCATCGTCACTGTCCGTTCTCGATGTGCAGCGCCACGGCCTCGGCCACTTCGATGCCGTCGATGGCCGCCGAATAGATGCCGCCCGCATAGCCGGCGCCCTCGCCGGCCGGATACAGGCCGCGCACGTTGATGCTCTGGTAGTCGTCGCGATTGCGCCGGATGCGCAGCGGCGACGACGTACGCGTCTCCACGCCCGTCAGCACCGCATCGTGCATGGCAAACCCGGCAATTTTCTTGTCCAGCTCGGGCAGCGCCTCGCGGATCGCGTCGATGACGTAGTCCGGCAGCGACGTGCTCAGGTCCGTGGGCGTCACGCCCGGCTTGTACGACGGCTCGACCGATCCCAGCGCCGTGGACGCACGCCCGGCAATGAAGTCGCCCACCAGCTGGCCCGGCGCGCGGTAGTCGCCACCGCCCAGCGCGAACGCGCGCTCTTCCCACTTTCGCTGAAATGCGATGCCAGCCAGCGGGCCGCCCGGGAAATCCTGCTCGGGCGTGATCCCCACCACGATGCCGGCGTTGGCGTTGCGCTCGGCGCGGTAATACTGGCTCATGCCGTTGGTCACCAGGCGCCCCGGCTCGGACGCCGCGGCCACCACGGTGCCGCCCGGGCACATGCAGAAGCTGTACACGGCACGGCCGTTGCTGGCGTGATGCACCACCTTGTAGTCGGCCGCGCCCAGCAGCTTGTTGCCCGCGAACTTGCCGAAGCGGCTGCGGTTGATCAGGCCCTGCGGGTGTTCGATGCGGAATCCCAGCGAGAACGGCTTGGCTTCCATGAACACGCCCCGGTCATGCAGCATGTGGAACGTGTCGCGTGCGCTGTGGCCCACGGCCAGGATCACGTGGTCGCACGGCAGGTAGTCGCCGTTGGACAGCTTGAGCCCGCGCACCTGGCCGTTGTCGATGTCGATATCGTCCACGCGCGTCTCGAAGCGGATTTCCGCGCCCAGTTCCAGCATCTCGGCGCGCATCTTCTCGACCATGCTCACCAGCCGGAACGTGCCGATGTGGGGCCGCGCCTTGTAGAGGATGTCCTCGGGCGCACCGGCACGCACGAATTCCTGCAGCACCTTCCGGCCGTAGTGCTTCGGGTCCTTGATCTGGCTGTACAGCTTGCCGTCGGAAAACGTGCCGGCGCCGCCCTCGCCGAACTGCACGTTCGACTCCGGATTCAGCACGCTCTTGCGCCACAGGCCGAAGGTGTCCTTGGTGCGTTCGCGCACTTCCTTGCCGCGTTCCAGGATGATCGGGCGATAGCCCATCTGCGCCAGCAGCAGTCCGGCCAGCAGCCCGCACGGCCCCAGGCCGATCACCACCGGACGCGACTTCGGGCCGCCTTCGGGCGCCCTGGCCACGAAGTGATACGCCATGTCCGGCGTGACGCTCCAGTTCGGTTTGCGCTGCATGCGCTTGACGGCGGCGGCCTCGTCCTTGACCTCGATGTCGATGATGTAGGTCAGCTTGATATCGTCGCGCTTGCGGGCATCGTGCGCACGGCGGAACACCGTGAATCCGACAAGGCCGTCGCCCTTGACACCGATCTGGGCCAGATGGCTGCGCACGGCAGCCTCGAGGTCGCTCTCGACGTGGTCGAGCGGCAGTTTGACTTCACTGAGACGTAGCATGGGGTACCGATTCTTCTGCGGCCTGGATGTCTGGTGGCCGGGCGTTACCCAGCAGGAGGCCAGAACGGCCGAGCCGCGATTTTAGCAGCGACCATAGGCCCGGGCGCGGCGCCGGCGTCATGATCCGCAACTGCACCGGCCCCTGCGCCACCAGTTGGTGCCAACCTGCCGCATCCGTCACACAGACACCGCCGGGGCACAGATGCCGGGGCACCCGGCACACCTGTTCGGCCAGCCAGCGCGGCGCGCCCGCCATGGCCACCCGGCCTTGCTGGACATGCACCACCGCGCCGGCCTTCAGGTGCAGGCTCAGGCACTGGCCGGCAGCCAGGAAGAGGGTCTGGACGTCTCCGGAAATCGTCTCGGGGGATGACATGGCGGCACTCCTTGGCAAATGAAGAACGTGCCACCAGCGTATCGGCGCGCCTGCCGGGCCAACAGGCACAAGCGTCCGCCCCCTCGACCAGAACAGATGCAAAACTTTGGCGCTGTTACGATACAGCGGCGTACCATCTGTATCTGTTCCAACCGTCGCGCCCGCGCGAAGATGCCGCCATGTCCATCGTTGCCCCTGCCATCGCGCCAGCCTCCGCTGTCCGCCCCGTCCCGCCGCACGCATCCGGCCCGCTCTACCAGCAGCTGGCGGGCCACTATCGCCAGGCGATCTCGGCGGGCACGCTGGTGCCGGGCGATCGCATGCCGTCGGTGCGGGCGCTGATGGGGCTGCACGCGGTCAGCCTGTCCACCGCGCTGCAGGCATGCCGCGAACTGGAGGCGGCCGGCCTGCTCGAAGCGCGGCCCCGGTCGGGCTACTTCGTCTGCGCGCCGGCGCAACCGGCCCTGGCGCCTATCGAGGAGCCGGTGCCCGGCCTGCCCGATCCGGCGCAGTACGTCGGCATCCACCAGCGCATTTCTGCCATCCTGGCCCGCAGCAAGCATCACCGGATCAACCTGGGCGGCGCCTGCGGGGCGCCCGAGCTGTACCCGACCGATGCGCTGCGCAACGCGGCCACGCGGGCCCTGCGCCGCTACCCGGAACTGTTCGGCACATCGGTCGATTCCGATGGGCATCCGGCCTTCCGGGCGGCGCTGGCCCGTCACGCGCTGCGGTCGCGCATCAACGTCTCGCCAGAGGAAATCGTAGTCACGCACGGCGCCACCGAGGCGCTGACGCTGGCCCTGCGCGCGGTGGCCGGCCCCGGCGACGTGATCGCCGTGGAATCGCCCACCTATTACGGTCTATTGCAGATCCTGGAAAGCCTGGGCATGCGCGCGCTGGAGATCCCGTGCAGCCCCCAGACCGGCATCTCGCTCGAGGCGCTGGAACTGGCCGCCCAGACCTATGCCAACATCAAGGCCGTTTGCGTGGTGCCGAACCTGCAGAATCCGCTCGGCTGCGTCATGCCCGACGCGCACAAGCAGCGGCTGGTGGCGTGGTGCGCCGCGCGCGGCATCGCCATGATCGAGGACGACTGCTGTTCGGCCACGTTCGACGACGATGCCCCGCTGCCAGCGGCCAAGGCGTGGGACACCACCGGCACGGTGATCCACTGCGCGTCGCTGCACAAGGTGCTGGCCCCCGGCATGCGGCTGGGCTGGATCACGGCCGGCAAGTGGCAGGCGCGCGTGGAAATGCTGAAATTCGGCCTGTCGCGGCCCAACGAGATGCTGACGCAGATCGCGGTGGCCGAGTACATGGGCACCGGCGCGTTCGACCGCCACCTGCGGCGGCTGCGCACGCAACTGCGCGTGCAGCGCGAATGGATGGCGCAGCGGGTAGCCACCACCTTTCCGGCCGGCACGCGGCTCACGCTGCCGCGTGGCGGCCTGCACCTGTGGGTGGAAATGCCGGGCGGCGTGTCGTCCGAGGCCGTATTCGAGCAGGTGATCGGCGACGGTATCCGCGTGATGCCGGGCGCCATGTTCTCCAATTCGAACCGCTTCAACCATTTTCTGCGGCTGAACTGCGGCAACCTGCGCACGCCGGAACTGGAGCGCGCGCTCGACACCGTGGCCGCGGCGGCGCGCCGGCTGGCGGGCTGACAGCCTGGGTGGCCGACTGGCTGGGCGGCAGCCGCCGGCGCCTGGCGCGCGCCAGCCACATCCACATCGGATACATCGCCGTTTCTTTAGATTTCTCCCCACAAGCGGTGCGCGCTCGCCTATGCTAGTGCGCGGTACGCCATCCATCACAAAAAGGGAGAACAACTTGGGGCACGCAACCGCCGCCTCGCGGCTCGACAACGACTATCAAACCCTGTTCCAGCTGGCGCCCGTGTCGCTCTGGCTGGAAGACTTCAGCGCGGTGCGCCGGGCGTTTGAACAACTGCGAGCCGATGGCGTGACCGACCTGCGTCGCCACCTGCGCGACAACCCCGCCGAAGTGGCGCGCTGCTCGGCGCTGATCCGCGTGCTCGACGTGAACCAGCGCACGCTGGACCTGTTCCGCGCCAGCGACCTGGCCGACCTGGTGGCCAACCTCGACAGCGTGTTCCGCGACGACATGTTCGACCAGCACGTGGAGGAACTGGGCCAGCTCTGGGACGGCGGCAACCACTTTTCCAGCCAGACCGTCAACTACACGCTGGACGGCGAACGGCTCGACATCCGCCTGGAAGCCACGGTCATGCCCGGCCACGAGGCCGACTGGTCGCGCGTGCTGCTGTCGATCGAAGACATCACGGCCCGCGTGCGCACCGAGCGCGACCTGCGCCGCGCCCAGCAATATGCGGTGGGGCTGTTCGAGCATTCGCCCGTGTCGCTGTGGGTGGAAGACTTCAGCGCCGTGAAGATGCTGCTGGACGAAGTGCGCGCGGCCGGCATCACCGATTTCCGCACCTTCCTGAACGTGCATCCCGATTTTGTCTCGCGCTGCATGCAGGAAATCCGCGTGCTCGACGTCAACCAGCAGACGCTGACGATGTTCGGCGCGCCCAGCAAGGAAATCCTGCTGTCGCGCCTGGGAGACGTGTTCCGCGACGACATGCGCATCCACTTTGCCGAGCAGCTGATCGACCTGTGGCACGAAAAGCTCTGGCAGCAGCGCGAGGTCATCAACTACGCGCTGGACGGCCGTTCCGTGGACGTCTTCATGCAGTGGTCGGTGTTCCCGGGCCGCGAGGCCGACTGGGACCAGGTGCTGGTGTCGCTGACCGACATCACTGCGCGCAAGAAGGCCGAGGCGTATGTGGAGTTCCTGGGCAAGCACGACGTGCTGACCAAGCTCTACAACCGTGCCTATTACGAGGACGAACTGGCCCGCCTGGGCCGCAAGGGCCCTTGGCCGGTCAGCGTGGTGGCGGTGGACCTGAACGGCCTGAAGGCCATCAATGACCAGTTTGGCCATGGCGATGGCGACGCGCTGCTGCGCCGCACCGGCGAGGTGCTGAAGAAGGCGGTGGGCGAGCAGGCCTGCGTGGCCCGCACCGGCGGCGACGAATTCATGGTGCTGCTGCCTGGGCGCGACGAACGCGGCGCGGCGACCGTGGTCGAGCAGATCCAGGAAGTGGTGGTCCTGAACAACCAGTTCTACCCCGGTGCGCGGCTGTCGTTCTCGATCGGCACGGCCACGTGCGCCCAGGGCGACCGGCTGACCGACACGGTCAAGCTGGCCGACCATCGCATGTACGAGGCCAAGCGGGCGCACTACGCGGAACTGGGCAACGAGCGGCGGCAGCCCGAATCCGATCTGCACTGACGGCTGCGGACGACAAACCCCAGGACGAAAAAAAACCGGCAGTCATCTGCCGGTTCCTGTTTGCGCGGTTTGCGCGGTTTGCGAGGTTGGCGCGGCCGCCAGTTCGGCGGCAGCGGCAAGCCGGGGATCAGAGGAACACGATCAGTGCCACCCCGCCGATGATCAGGCCGAACTTGGTCACGTAATACAGGTTCTTGTTCCACGACTTGAAGCGGCGGCGATACTGGCCGCCCAGCCACACGAAGCGGAACAGCTTGTTGATCGCGCCGGTCTGGTCGTTTTCGTCGTTCGGCGAGCTGGCGGCCGTCATCACCTTGCGGCCCATCCAGTGGTTGACCGCGGCGGCCCAGCGATAGCGCATCGGGCGCTCGATGTCGCAGAACAGGATCAGGCGGTCTGTCTCACTCTTGTTTTCGGCCCAGTGCAGGTAGGTCTCGTCGAACACCACGCCCTGGCCGTCCCGCCAGCTGTGGCGTTCGCCGTCCACTTCGATGAAGCAGCGGTCGTCGTTCGGCGTGGACAGGCCCAGGTGGTACCGCAGCGAACCGGCGAACGGGTCGCGGTGCGGGTTGAGCTTGCCGCCCGGCGGCAGTTCGGCAAACATCGCCGCCTTGACCGACGGCATCTCGCGCAGCAGCGCCACGGTGTTCGGGCACAGCGTTTCCGCCGACGGATGCTGGGCCTCGTACCACTTGAGATAGAACCGCTTCCAGCCGTACTTGAAGAACGAATTGAAGCCAGCGTCATCGTTCTTGTCGGCGGCCTTGATCTTGCGCATGGCGATCAGGGCGAGGCCCTCGTCGCGAATCTGCGGCCACGCGGCACGCAGTTTCTCCAGTTCAGGAAAGCGGTCGACGTCGATGTACGGCGTGCGCGGCACGCCCGAGAACATGTACATGAAGCAATTGACCGGCGCCACCAGTGCCGAATGGTCAAGCACCTGGCGCATGAACGGCAGCCGTACCTTGCCGCGGAAATGCACATACAGGATGGCACCCACGTAGGCGGCGACGATAATCCATTTGATCACCCGAAATCCCTCCAGGACAAACCCCGCCCCCGGGTGTGACCAGTTGGCCGTCGGGGACGGCCTGAGAGCGGAAAACGCGCTATTTTAGCCAAACGGCGACGCTCACGCATCGTGTGATGCATGAGCCTCGCCGCAGGCTGGTGCGTTCAGGGCGTGCCGCGCGATTGCCGGGCGATCCGGTCGATCAGTACGCGCGCATCCTCGGCCTTGCCTTGCAGGGTCAGCAGCCGGGCATTGAGCACGATGTTCTCCAGCACCAGCTTGGCCGTGGACGCCCACAGCGTGGCCAGCAGCGCCTCGTGGGACAGGCCCGAGGTTTCCAGTTCGGTGGAGCGTTCGGCAATGATCCTGCAGGCCAGGGCGCGCAGCTTTTCGTCATCGAAAGGCAGGTTCGCGTAGTCGATGGGATCGGCCTTTTCCACTTCCACCATCAGTTGCAGCAGCAAATCTTCGGTCATCGGCGCACTCCTGGGGGCAAACGGGTCCGGTCGGGTCCGGACCAGGTCAAACGCGGAAATCGGCGGCCATGTCGGCGTCCGTGCGGGCTTCGAGCCGGCCAGAGCGGCACGCCTTGACGAAGACGTCGTAGTCGCGCTCCACCTGGTCGGCGTAGGCATTCGAATAGGCGATCATCGATTCGGCCATGCGGTCGTTGTTGCCCAGGTAGCCGCTGACCTCGGCGGCCAGCCCGCCGGCCTTGGCATGGGCACGCGCCAGCACCCAGCCGCACACGCGGGCATAGGCGGTCAGCACATTGACGTCCATCAGTTCGATGTCGGCCGAGAACTTCATGTCGCGCAACTGGCGGATGTAGAAATGGCGTCCGAACGGCCCTTTCGACCAGCCCAGGAACAGGTCGCTCGCGGCTTGCATCAGGCGCTGCCCCTCCACCACGCGGCGTCCCTCATGCGCGACCGCCGCCGACTTGAAGTAGCGCGCCACCACCGACCGGGTGGCCTCCTTGACCTGCAGGAACAGCGGCTTGCCATGACTGTCGATCATCAACTGGATCAGGCAGCGCGTGCCGACGCTGCCGACGCCCACCACCTTGAAGGCCATGTCATGCAGCTTGAAATGCGACAGCAGTTCGCGCCGGTCGCGGGCAAGCGTCGAGACGTAGTCGGCAAAGCACTTTTCGACGATCTCGCGCGGATTGTCGACGGCCAGCCAGTCGTCCTCGGCACGGAACAGCGTCTGCGCGCCCCGCACATGGAACACGGCGGGCGGCGCGTCGAGAATGCGCCAGCGCTCGCCATCGTGTTCGGACAGCTTGGGCAGCAGGGTTTCGTGCGTGCGCTCCGCGGCCCGCTCCATGGCGCGCCTGACGCGCTTTTGAATATCGGGATCGTCCGTGCTTTCCAGCAGCCGCTCGAACGTGATGCGGTCGTACCAGGTTTCCAGGATGCCCATCTCCGCGTACTCCGCCATCCGTTCGCGATAGCTGGTCACCACCTCGTAGACCAGGTTGTCGGCAACCTGGGTGCCGTGGCGCAGATGGCGCGCCGCCACCACGAAGCTGGCGGTCAGGCGCTTCAGATCCCATTCCCACGGGCCCGGACTGGTCTCGTCGAAATCGTTGACGTCGAACAGCAGCGCACGCTCGGGCGTCGCGAATCCGCCAAAATTCGACAGATGGCAATCGCCGCAGATCTGGTGGATCAATCCCGTGTTCGCCGTGCCGGCCAGGTCGTGGGCCTGGATGATGGCACTGCCACGGTAGAACGTGAATGGCGACGCGATCATGCGCCCGTAGCGCAGCGGGATCAGACGCTCCACCCGACCGGCGCTGCTTTCCTCCAGCAGACGAACCGGATCGCGATCGACATTGCCGATCGATTCCTGTGTGCGTCGCGGCACCTTCTGACGCAGGGCCTTGCCGCTTTCGAGCCGCTTTTCGAGCTCTGCCACCGTTTCCACACTTGCCTCCACGCCCATCGGGCCCAGGACAACGTTAGATTTTGTGCAGCATATGCAACCACGCTAAGACAACTGTTACAGCTTGTCAATTTGCCAGCGTACATCCCAGAAGCGGCGTCGGTGTCACGATGCATCGCAGCCGTCACATGTCATCGTGCGCGGAAAGAAAATCAGACGCTAGCCTACAAAACCGTCACAACTATCCGTGTAAGCTGTGGTCTCAATTCCGCATCGCCAACGAGAAGAGCAGCATTCATGACCAAGCGATTTCTTGCTGCCATGCGTCAATACGTGTGGTTCAAGGGGGTAAAGCATCATGTGGTCCAAGGCGTCGAAGCCTTGGCCGACCTGCTGAAATCCCCATCTGTCGCGGCCCGTGCAGTGGCCGCCATCGTGTCCGAAACCGAACACGGCGTGCAGGTATGGGTATCGTATTTCGGCAAGCCGATGGATCCGCACACCAACTACGTGCTGTGGCCTTCGCGCGTTCTGAAGCCGGCCCGACGACGCATCGCACCGCCGCAGTTGCCGCCGCGGCATTGATCCGCACGGCCGGCATCGGTCCGGACGTGCCGGCATTCCTATTTCAGTGTTTTCGTTGTTCGCCAAGGAGCCACCATGCCCGAACCGCAACATGATGAAGCACTGGTCAACAGCTTTCTGGAGCGCGTGTCGGCCCTGTCCGTCAGTGCTTTCGATGGCGCCGACGTGAACCAGGAACTGACGCAGCTCATGAACGAGGCCGCACGCGCATGCGGCGGCGGCGGCAACCTTGCCGTACTGACGTCCCGACTCAAGGCCCGCGCCGAAGCCGCCGAACGCGAAGGCCAGCCGCAGGTACGCGATACGTTCCAACGCGCCGCCTCGCTGATCAAGGCCTGATCCCCTGCCCCTGACAAACAACGCCCCCGCCGGCAACATGGCTCGCGGGGGCGTTGCTCGTCCGCATACGTCGCATCATCGTGTGCGAAAAAGACGAGCGCACGCTGCCTCGCGCCGGATGCGGTGCACGGAATAAAAAGGAAACGGGAAGCGAACAGCAGGAGGGGAAAACAGCGGAAACGCAGAGGAAAACAAAAGGGCTACACATCATGTGTAGCCCTTTCGAGTATCTGGTTGCGGGGGCAGGATTTGAACCTGCGACCTTCGGGTTATGAGCCCGACGAGCTGCCAGACTGCTCCACCCCGCGTCTGAAGAAAGAGATTATGCAGCAATCTGGGGCGCGTGGCAAGCGTTTCATGCACCAGCACGAAGAAAAAGGCCTCCAACATCTTGGAGGCCTCTGTTCATCACCGCGCATCCTCCGATGACAACGCCTATGCGCGACGTTGCAACGGCTTCACGTTGTCACCTTCCAGGCCCTTCACGGCCTGCGCGACATAGCGGTTCACATGATCGAGCGCCTCGAGTTTGGTATCGAAGGGCTGGCGCGGAAACGGATTGTGACGCGCCATCAGAACCTCGCCATCCTCGCGACGAATGATCTCGATCATGATGGCCCACTTGTCCTTGGGCAGCATGATCACTTCGTAGACGATCTTTAATCCTTCGTATTCGGGCATGGCGCGCTCCTGGTTTTCTACTGCTGGCGCGCACCGCGGCGCGCCTCAGTACCAGACTAGGAGCCATCCCCCGATCCACGAATGACCTGGATCAAGTCAAAACCAATGAGGCCGGTATCGGCGTGTGATACGCCATTGCACGTATCGCAAGGAACTTTGCGGCCAGGAACCGCCAGACAGGCCCAGCGCTATCGCGCCGGGACCACCAGCTTGTCGATCAGCGCATAGGCTGCGGCGAATGCCGCCACTTCGGCCGCATGGCGGGTGGCATAGACATGCGCGCCACTGGCAAGCCGCTCGGTGTCCCCGGCATCGGCCGGGTCCATGCCCTCCTGCGCCACCCGGACTTCGTAGCCCCATGTCTGCGTATCGCCCACGCTGCCGGCGACAGCATCGTGATGCGAGGTCACCAATACGTATGCGTCCATGCCGCGATAGCCTTCCACGCGCCAGTCGTCCTGTTGCATGTGTTGCCTCCGTGAGTAGCGATCAGGATTGAAATTGGAGCCAGCCAGCGCGCAGGCGTTCCGCGCCGACCATGCATACAGCATAGACAGCGAACGCGGCGCGAACGAAAACAAAGGGGGAAAGGAAGAAGCGGGAGGGGAACGGGAATGAAAAAAGGGCTTCCGTCTCCGGAAGCCCTTCTCTCGTATAGGTTGGCGCGGCTGGCAGGATTCGAACCCACGACCCCTTGGTTCGTAGCCAAGTACTCTATCCAACTGAGCTACAGCCGCAACCGAGAAAAGAGATTATATAGAAGTTTTCAGTTTTGTGAACCCCCTTCGCGCATTTTTTTCATCGACGGGGGTCGATGAGCGCAACTTCCTATAATTGAAGCTTCATGAAGTGATCCGGAACATGAACAAGGCATTTGTCAAAGAGTCGTCCAACGATGACGACGACGATCTTCCCGAGGGCGCGACACCGCTGCCCGCCGGCACCAAGAACTACATCACCGCCGCCGGCTACAAGCGGCTGCGCGACGAATTGATGCACCTGATCGATGTGGACCGTCCAGATGTCGTCCAGATCGTGTCATGGGCCGCGTCCAATGGCGACCGCTCGGAAAACGGCGACTACCTCTACGGCAAGAAGCGCCTGCGCGAGATTGACCGGCGCATCCGCTTCCTGACACGGCGGCTGGACAAGGCCGAGGTGGTGGACCCATCGCTGCAGGGCGATAACGACCAGATTTTCTTCGGCGCCACGGTCACGTACGCGAACCAGTCAGGCGAAGAAACCACGATCACGATCGTCGGCATGGACGAGGTGGACCTGGACAGCAACCACGTCAGCTGGATTTCACCGATCGCCAAGGCCCTGATCAAGGCGCGCGAAGGCGACACCGTGCCGCTGCGCACGCCGGCCGGCATCGAACAGATCGACATTCTGGAAGTGAAATACCCGGCGAAATAACAAGGAGACGCCGCGAAAACGATGCCGGCGTCGTTGCGCGGCCTCGGGTCTCTAACCGTCGTTCCGGTCGCGGAAGATGCGGATCACATCCGGGTTCCGACGCAGTGCGCGCATGACGTTGGCCAGGTGCAGGCGGTTTTGCACCTGGATCACGAACTGCATGTACGTGGCTTCCTGATGCCCCGCCACCTGCTGCTGCTCCATCGCCACGTGGGCCACGTTGGCGTCGGCGGCGGTCAGGTCGGCGGCCACACGCGCGACGATGCCTTTCACGTTGCGCACCATGACCTTGATCGACACATCGAAGGCCCGGGTCGTCTTCTTGGCCCACATGACCTCGATCCAGTGCTCGGGGTCCTTGCTGTGCAGGCGCTTGGCCACCTTGCAGTCCTGCACGTGGATCTGCAGGCCTTCGCCCTTGCCCAGATAGCCAACGATCGAGTCGCCCGGGATCGGACGGCAGCACGCCGAGAAGATCATCGACATGCCTTCGTCGCCGGTGATCGGCACGGCCGGGGCTTCCTCGCCGGCGAATGTCTGCACCGCGGCCAGCAGCGCGCTGTCCACATCACCAGACAGCTCCTGCAGCAGGATCTCCATGCGCCGGGCCACCACGGCCGGCACACGCCGGCCCAGCGCCAGGTCGGCGAAGATGTCCTCGCGCACCTTGTTGCCGGTCCACTGGATCATGCGCTCCCACACCGACTGCGGCACCGCCTTCAGTTCGATGCCGAGCTGGCGCGCGGACTGGTCCAGCAGGCGCTCGCCCAGCTGGATGGCCTCGTCGAGCTTGGTGGTCTTGAGGTAGTGGCGGATCGCCGCGCGCGCCTTGCCGGTCCGCACGAACGCCAGCCAGGCCGGATTCGGCTTCGAGTACGGCGCCGTCACGACTTCGACGATATCGCCGCTCTTGAGCTCCGTGCGCAGGGGCAGCAGCTCGTTGTTGATCTTGACCGCCACGCACTGGTTGCCCAGGTCGCTGTGCACCGCGTACGCAAAGTCCAGCGCCGTGGCGCCACGCGGCAGCGCACGGATATGGCCTTTTGGCGTGAATACGTAGACGGCATCCGGGAACAGGTCGATCTTGACGTGCTCCAGGAATTCCTGCGAATCGCCGGTCTGACTCTGGATATCGAGCAGCGACTGCAGCCACTGGTGGGCCTGCTGCTGGATATCGTTGGCATGGTCGGCCTGGTGCTTGTACATCCAGTGTGCCGCCACGCCGGCCTCGGCAATCTGGTGCATGCCGCGCGTGCGGATCTGAAACTCCACCGGCGTGCCGAACGGACCCACCAGCGTCGTGTGCAGCGACTGGTAGCCGTTGATCTTCGGAATCGCGATGTAGTCCTTGAACTTGCCCGGCATCGGCTTGTACAGCCCGTGCAGCGCGCCCATCGCCATGTAGCAGTGCATCTGCGTTTCCACGACCACGCGGAACCCGTAGACGTCAAGCACCTGCGAGAACGACAGCTGCTTGTCATGCATCTTGCGATAGATGCTGTACAGGGTCTTCTCGCGCCCCGACAGCTCGGCCACGATACCGGCGTCGCCGAGCGCGCCCTGCGCCGCCTCCAGGATGCGGCGAACCACCTCGCGGCGATTGCCGCGCGCGGCCTTGACGGCCTTCTCCAGCGTGGCGTAGCGGAACGGCGAGCCAACCTTGAACGACAGTTCCTGCAGCTCGCGGTAAATCGTGTTGAGACCCAGCCGGTGCGCGATCGGCGCGTAGATCTCCATCGTTTCCAGCGCGATCCGGCGCCGCTTCTCGGGCGGCACGAAATCGAGCGTGCGCATGTTGTGCGTGCGGTCGGCCAGCTTGACCAGAATCACCCGCACATCGCGCGCCATCGCCAGCAGCATCTTGCGGAAGCTTTCCGCCTGCGCCTGCTCGCGGCTCTGGAATTCGAGCTTGTCCAGCTTGGTCAGGCCATCGACCAGTTCCGCAACCTTTGGCCCGAACTTCTCGGCCAGCTCGCTCTTGGTGATGCCCTGGTCTTCCATCACGTCATGCAGCAGCGCCGCCATGATGGATTGCACGTCGAGCTTCCAGTCCGCGCACAGTTCGGCCACGGCCACCGGGTGCGTGATGTACGGCTCGCCGCTCTGGCGGTACTGCCCCAGGTGCGCCTCGTCCGAGAACTGGAAGGCCTCGCGCACCACCGCCTGGTCAGCCGGCTTCAGATAAGCCAGCTTCTCCATCAGCCGCGCGATCGAGATGACCTGCTGCCTTGGCGGCACCGCCGGCTGCGACGTCGGACCAAAGAAATGCCGGTATGACTGCGCCAGCACCGCATCGATGAACAGGTCGCCGCCCGGCGTGGCCGGCACGGTGCCAGCCACGGGTTCGGCTACCAGTTCATTGGCCAGGGCCGCGCGCGCCTTGCCCTGCTGGATCGGCGGCACGACGGCACGCTCGCCGACGACGTTGTCGCCGAGCGGATCGGGCAAATTGGGAGCACCGGTACGGGCTGTCACGGGAAGAATTCCGGGACGCTTACGGCCGGCAGGCGCGGAAGGCGCCGGAGGCAGGGATGTGGAAACCGGTACGACACCGGGCAGCGGTGCGCCGGGCGCCACAGGCGTGGCGACCGCACCGGCCGGAGCCGGCACGGCGCCAGGAGGCTTCGCCGCCGGCAATGCACGCGAATGCCCGACCCCGGCGTTGGCCGGGGGAGCAATGGCGGGATCGGTCGGCGACGAAGGCATGGCAGCCCCTGGAATTCAACCGGATGCGCGGCGGGATGCGTACGCACGCGAAGCATGAATGAACCACGGGCCGCCCTGGCAATCAGGTCGGTACCTTCTTGAGCATCTCGATACCCACCTGGCCAGTCGCGATTTCGCGCAGCGCCACCACGGTGGGCTTGTCCTTCGCCTCGACCTTGGGCGTATGGCCTTGCACGAGCTGACGTGCCCGGTAAGTCGCGGCGAGCGCGAGCTCGAAGCGGTTCGGGATGTGTTTCAGACAATCTTCGACGGTAATACGCGCCATATCAAATCCACCTTGGGATAAAACCTGTTCGACAGGCCGGTATTTTACAGCACGCCGCCGGAACCTTCCGGCGACGGGCCTGCAATCAATGAATGCCGAGCTCGATAAACAGCTCGGCGTGACGGGCCTTCTGCGACGAAAAGCGCAAACGGGTCGCGTGAACGACGTTCTGCAGCTGCTTCAGCGCATCCTCGAAAACCTCGTTGATGATCACGTAATCGGACTCCGAAGCATGGGCCATTTCGCTACCGGCCGCCAGCAGGCGCCGCACGATCACGTTCGGCTCGTCCTGGCCCCGCTTCTTGAGGCGGTCTTCCAGGGCGGTCAGGGACGGCGGCAGGATGAAAATCTCCACCGCATTGGAAAAACGCTTGTGGACCTGCTGCGCGCCCTGCCAGTCGATCTCCAGCAGCACGTCGTTGCCCTGGGCCATCTGTTGCTCGATCCAGACGCGCGAGGTGGCGTAGTAGTTGCCATGCACTTCGGCCCATTCCAGGAATTCGCCGCGATCGCGCGCGGCACGGAATTCCTCGACCGTGGTGAAGTGGTACTCGCGGCCGCTCTGCTCGCCGGGGCGCGGCTTGCGGGTGGTGTGCGAGATCGACAGGCGGATGGACTGGTCCTGCGCCAGCAGCGCATTGACCAGCGTGGATTTGCCGGCCCCTGACGGTGCCACCACCATGAACAGGTTGCCGGGATAGGCGGTATCGATGGCGGTGTGGGTGGTGTCGCTCATGATCTTATTCGAGGTTTTGAATCTGTTCGCGCATCTGCTCGATCAGGAGCTTGAGCTCCATCGACGCATCGGCAAGTTCCTTGGCAGCGGCCTTCGAGCCCAGCGTGTTGGCCTCGCGGTTGAGCTCCTGCATCATGAAATCCAGGCGCTTGCCGACCTGGCCGCCCTTCTTCAGGATATGCCGCGTTTCGTTGAGGTGGGCCTGCAGGCGCGACAGCTCTTCGGCGATGTCGATGCGGATGCCGTAGACCGTGGCTTCCTGGCGGATACGCTCGGCCACTTCTTCGCGGCTCATCGACGGCATGCCGTTCGGCGCGGCCAGGTTGAAGGCCTCCTGCAGGCGCTCGGTCAGCTTTTCCTGATGGTGGGCGATCAGCTGGGGAATCATCGGCGTCAGCCGCTCGACGATGGCCAGCATGGCGTCGATACGCTCCTCCAGCGTGGCCTTGAGCGCGGCGCCCTCGCGGCCGCGGGCCTCCAGCAGTTGCTTCAGGGCGTCGCGCGCGGCACCGGTCACGGCTTCGCGCAGGGCTTCCTGCGACAGTTCGGGTTCCACCAGCACGCCCGGCCAGCGCAGGATCTCGCCCATGCGCATGGTACCCGCGCCGGCGAAGGTGCCGGCCACGGTGGATTCCAGCGCGCGGATCTGGTCCAGCAGGCCCTGGTTCAGCGCCAGCGTGGCGCCGCCGGTGTCGGTGCGCTGCAGGTTGATACGGCATTCGAGCTTGCCGCGCGACAGCTCGCCCATCAGCATTTCGCGCAGCGCCGGCTCGAAGGCGCGGCACTCTTCCGGCGCACGGAACAACAGGTCGAGAAAACGCGAATTGACAGTGCGGAATTCCACGGAAACCGAAGCCGTGCGGCCGCTGGGTTCGCCCTGGGCGTTGGTCAGCGGTGCCTGGCGGGTGGCCAGGCCATAGCCTGTCATGCTGTGGATCATCGTCGTTAATCTCGCGAAAGAGTCGAAAAATCAGGATTCGGCACGAAAACCGGGGCCGGCGGCCCGGCCAGCGCGGCCGTACAGGCGCTAAAACGCCCGAAAAATCAATGGGAAAGCGGCGGTCGGAAAGCGCGGAGTTTTGGCAACACTCCCCGCTAATGATTTCTTTACAAGTGACCGATTAGACCGGAGAATCCGGGAGCAAATGAGGTCCCGAATCCTATGACAGAGTCCAAGGGCGCCAACCAACCCAAGAGCGCGCCGCTCCCTATCGGCACGCTGCTTGCCAACTACCGTATTGTAAAGAAGTTGGCCAGCGGGGGGTTCAGTTTCGTCTACCTCGCCACCGACGAGACCGGCGCCCCGGTTGCCATCAAGGAATACCTGCCGTCTTCGCTGGCGCGCCGCAATCCCGGCGAACTGATTCCGGTCGTCCCCGACGAAAACGCCGCCTCGTTCCGCCTTGGCCTGAAGTATTTCTTCGAGGAAGGCCGCTCGCTGGCGCGTATTTCGCACCCCAGCGTGGTTCGCGTGGTGAACTTCTTCCGCGAGAACTCCACGGTCTACATGGTGATGAACTACGAGCTGGGCAAGACGCTGCAGGAGCATATCCTGCAGGCCCGGCAGCAAGGCAAGTCGAAGGTGCTGCGCGAACGGTTCATCCGCAAGGTCTTCCACGACCTCATGAGCGGCCTGCGTGAAGTGCATATTCACAAACTGCTGCACCTGGACATCAAGCCCGGCAACATCTATCTGCGCGAGGACGAATCGCCGATCCTGCTCGATTTCGGTGCGGCCCGGCAGATCCTGACCATGGAAAACGCGCGCTTCCAGCCGATGTACACCCCCGGCTTCGCGGCGCCCGAACTCTATGGCAAGCATTCCGAGCTGGGCCCGTGGACCGACATCTACAGCCTGGGCGCCACGCTGTACGCGTGCATGGCCGGCATGCCGCCGCAGGAGGCCAACCAGCGCGAGAAGGAAGACCGCATGGCTGAATCCTTCACGCGGCTGCGCGCCACCTACACCAATGGCCTGGTCGACCTGGTCGAGTGGTGTCTGCGCCTGACGCCGTCCGAACGGCCGCAGAGCGTGTTCCGGCTCCAGAAGGAGCTGCGCGACCAGAGCAATGCGCTGGGCGAGCAATCGGCCGCCGCGGCAGCCAGCGCCCCCGCCGCGACGACCGGCGAACGCGTCAATGCCACCAGCCGCTTCATGACGCTGCTGCGCCGCCGCGAAGACAAGAGCATCGACAAGCCGACCGCCGCCAAGCCCGTTCACGCCGAAGAAACCGGCCGAAGCGGCGACTAACGCACGAACCCGACACGAATTACCGCAATGCGATTCTCCGTCTATCAGGAAAGCCGGAAAGGCGGCCGCCGGATCAACCAGGACCGCATGGGCTATTGCTTCACACGCGATGCCCTGCTCATGGTGCTGGCCGATGGCCTGGGCGGCCATGCCTTTGGTGAAGTCGCCGCGCAGCAGGCGCTGCAGACGCTGGCACGCCAGTTCCAGTCGCAGGCCCGCCCGTCGATCCGCAACCCTGCAGACTTCCTGCAGGACACGGTCATGCTGGCGCACCGCGAGATCCATCGCTACGCCGAAGCCAACAAGCTGCCCGATGTGCCCCGCACCACGGTGGTCTGCTGCCTGATCCAGAACGGCCAGATCCACTGGGCCCACGCCGGCGATTCCCGCTTCTACCTGATGCGCAAGGCCGCGCTGCTGACCCGCACACGCGACCACTCGAAGATCGAGAACCTGCTGCAGCAGGAACGGGTGCTGCCCATGGAAGTGGCCAACCACCCGGAGCGCAACAAGCTCTACAACTGCCTCGGGTCGCCCAACCTGCCGCTGATCGATATCGGCGGCCCGGTGCGGCTGGAGCCGGGCGATGTGGCGCTGCTGTGCTCGGACGGACTGTGGGGCGTGCTGGACGAAAAGGTCATCGTCGACAAGGTGACCCACCTGTCGGTCGTCCACGCCATCCCGGACCTGATCGAGCAGGCCCTGGCCAACGCCGGCGAAGGTGCCGACAACACCACAGCGATTGCCATGATGTGGGAAGCGGATGCCACCGTGCCGAACGAGGACGCGGTGCTGACCGACACGCTGCCGCTGAACGCGTTCACCACGTCGATCCTGGAACGCACCGGCACCGACACCGACCTGCTGTCCGAGGAAGAAATCGAACGCTCGATCGCGGAGATCCGCGCGGCCATCGACAAGACCTCGAACCTGATGCGCTGACGCGCCAGGCAGCCCCCAAGGACGCAAGATCGCCCCGCCGGCGTTAGAATCGCGGTCTTACCCGATTCCAACGAAAGACTCCCCATGCGACCCAGCGGACGCGCGGCCGACGCGCTGCGACCCATCAGCCTGACCCGTCACTACACCCGACACGCCGAAGGTTCGGTACTGAGTGCCTTTGGCGATACCAAGGTGCTGTGCACGGCCAGCGTGCTGGCCAAGGTGCCGCCGCACAAGAAGGGCAGCGGCGAAGGCTGGGTCACCGCCGAATACGGCATGCTGCCGCGCGCCACGCATACGCGGTCGGACCGCGAGGCCGCACGCGGCAAGCAGACCGGCCGCACCCAGGAAATCCAGCGCCTGATCGGCCGGGCCATGCGCTCGGTGTTCGATCTGTCCGCGCTTGGCGAATATACGATCCACCTTGATTGCGACGTGCTGCAGGCCGACGGCGGCACGCGCACGGCCGCCATCACCGGCGCCTTCGTGGCCGCCCATGACGCCATCGGCACCATGCTGCGCAGCGGCGTGATCCAGGCCAGCCCGATCCGCGACTTCGTGGCCGCGGTGTCGGTCGGCATGGTCGATGGCGTGCCGGTGCTGGACCTCGATTATGCCGAGGACAGCACGTGCGACACCGACATGAACGTGGTGATGACGGGCAGCGGCGGTTTTGTCGAAGTCCAGGGCACGGCCGAGGGCGCGCCGTTCAGCCGGGCGGACCTCGACGCCATGACGCGTCTGGCCGAAGCCGGCATCGCCGAACTGGTGCGCCACCAGAAGCAGGCGCTTGGGCTCTGACGCGCGGGAGGGAATGACGATGCAACGGCTGGTCCTGGCCTCCAACAACGCCGGCAAGGTGCGCGAATTCAGCGCGCTGCTGTCGCCGCTCGGATTCGACGTCGTGCCGCAGGGCGAGCTGGGCATTCCGGAAGCCGAAGAGCCGTTCGTCACGTTCGTCGAAAACGCGCTGGCCAAGGCCCGCCATGCCAGCCGCCTGTCGGGCATGCCGGCGCTGGCCGACGACTCGGGCATCTGCGTGGACGCCCTCGATGGCGCGCCCGGCGTCTATTCGGCCCGCTACGCGCAGATGGTCGGCAAGCCGAAGTCCGATGCCGCCAACAACGCGCACCTGATTTCGCAGCTGGCGGGCAAGCTGAACCGCCACGCCCACTATTACTGCGTGCTGGTGCTGGTGCGCCATGCCGACGATCCGCGCCCGATCATCGCCGAAGGCACGTGGGCGGGTGAAGTGGTGGACGCCCCGCGCGGCGCGGGCGGCTTTGGCTACGACCCGCACTTCCTGCTGCCCCGGATCGGCAAGACGGCCGCCGAACTGAGCGCGGACGAGAAGAACAGCATCAGCCATCGCGCGCTGGCCCTGCAAGGGCTGGTGGCACGGTTGCAGGCCGCCAGTCTCAAGGTAGGCGCATGATCCCGATCATCCCCGCCGGCAGCGGCAAGCCGGCTGACGTGTCGCCGGCCGGCAATCAGCAGCTCTGGCTCAAACCGGGGCAGATCGCCCTGCCCGGCTCGCCGCCGCTGTCGCTGTATGTCCATATCCCCTGGTGCGTGCGCAAATGTCCGTACTGCGACTTCAACTCGCATGCGGCACCGGGCAAGAACGACAGTCACGACATCCCCGAGGACATGTATCTCGATGCGCTGCGTGCCGACCTGGAGCAGTCGCTGCCGCTGGTGTGGGGCCGCCCGGTGCATACGGTGTTCATCGGCGGCGGCACGCCCAGCCTGCTGTCGGCGGCGGGCATGGACCGCCTGCTGTCCGACATCCGCGCGCTGCTGCCGCTCGATGCCGACGCCGAGATCACGATGGAAGCCAACCCGGGCACGTTCGAGGCCGAACGTTTCGCGAGCTACCGGGCCAGCGGCATCAACCGGCTGTCGATCGGCATCCAGAGCTTTGACGACCGGCACCTGCAGGCGCTGGGGCGTATCCACGGCGAGCGTGAAGCGCGGGCGGCCATCGACATCGCGCTGAAGCACTTCGACAACGTCAATCTGGACCTGATGTACGCCCTGCCCGGCCAGACCATCGACGAATGCGTGCGCGATCTCGAAGCCGCGCTGTCCTATGGCACCACGCACCTGTCGCTGTACCACCTGACGCTGGAGCCCAACACGCTGTTCGCGAAGTATCCGCCGGCCCTGCCGGACGAGGACATCGCCTACGAGATGCAGGACATCATCGAGGCCCGCACGGCACAGGCGGGCTTTCGCCATTACGAAACGTCGGCCTATGCCCGCCCGCATCGCGAGGCCAGGCACAACCTCAATTACTGGCGTTTCGGTGATTACCTGGGGATCGGCGCCGGCGCGCATGGCAAGCTGTCGTTTCCGAACCGTATCCTGCGCCAGATGCGCCACAAGCATCCGGCCACGTATATGGAACAGGCCATGGCCGGCAACGCCGTGCAGGAGGCCCGCGAAGTTGGCGCGGACGAACTGCCGTTCGAGTTCATGCTCAACGCACTGCGGCTGACCGACGGCGTGCCGGCATCGAGCTTCCACGACTACACCGGCCTGCCGCTGCACACGATCGGCAAGCAACTGGCCGCGGCGGAGAAAAAAGGGCTGCTCGAAGCGGACCCCACCACGATCAAGCCGACCGAACTGGGCCGCCGGTTCCTCAACGACCTGCAGGAGATGTTCCTGAAGGATTGAGCCGGCATGGCTCATGGTCGTTCGATGAAGGTGAATCCAAAGCAAAAGCGCCACACCCTGATCAGGTGTGGCGCTTTTGCTATGTACTGCGTTGGCTGACCGACGATCAGTACGGCGTCGCCATGTCGTTGGCCACGCGTGCGCGGTCACCCACGCGCAGATTGCCCAGATTGCTCTGCGTCACCGTGGCCACGCGGCCATCGTCAAGCCGCACGTTCACGCGGTAGGCGGTCGACGTATTGCTGCCGGCGCGCTTTTCGATCTGGTTGCCGGCCACGGCGCCACCCACGGCACCGACGATCGTGGCCGCGGTCTGCCCGCGTCCGCCGCCGACCTGGTGGCCCAGCAGGCCGCCCGCCGCGCCGCCGATCACGGTGCCCAGCAGGCCCGAACTGCCCTGCGTCGTCTGGATCGGCTCGATCGATTCCACGCGTCCGGTAAAGACCGAACCGCTCGGCGCCTGGTAGCTGTTGGTGCCCGGCTGCTGATAAGGCTGCGGAGGCGGGGCCGTGTTGTAGTTGCCGTAGCCGCCGTAACCGGGCTGCGCGCAGCCGGCCAGGCCAGCGGCCAGCGCCAGTGCGCCGAGGCTGCCAAGCGCCAGCCACGACCTGGGCGTGTCCTTGTTGTCCTTGTGTTGTCCCTGCATGATCAATGCTCCTCTGATAGCGGATTGAGGCGTTTGGAAAGGTGGACCTGCGCGGCAAGCGCCCGCAAATCGACCTTTCTAGGAACCTTACAGCCCCAACATGGTTCCGCGCTGTCCGACAAAGACCGACAAATGCGCCAGTGCCCGACCCATTCCGGGCCGAAGCCGTCATGGCCCCGTCAACCATGCGACCTGTCGTGCGCCCATCAAGCCGCACACTGCCAGGCCCTGCGACCTTGTATAATGCGCGGCCGGGCATGACGGATGACACGCCGCGCCCGGTATCCAACCTGAAAGGAAGCGTGGCCGAGTGGTTTAAGGCAGCAGTCTTGAAAACTGCCGATGGGGTGACCCATCCGTGAGTTCGAATCTCACCGCTTCCGCCAGACAAATGAAAAATGCCGCGGCACCGCTCCGATCTGGAGCCAGTGCCGCGGCATTTTTTGTTGGCCGCCCGCAGGCGGCCAGATCGGTCCGACTCAGTCCGCCTCAGTCAGATTGATACTTCGGCGAACGCGGGCCGTACAGGATGCCGTTGGGCATCCCGGCCGACAGCAGGCGTGCGCTCGCGGTGCCGGCCACGGGATAGCTGGCGTCGGTCAGGTGGTTCATCGCCTGGTTGATGGCTGCCGTGACCAGCATGCCGATCAGGCCGCCGCCGCTGCTGCTGCTGTCCTGCGCCGCCACCGCCCTGCCGCTCCAGAGTTCATCGCCGGTCTTCAGGTCCACCAGCGTCGCTTTCGCGGCCACGCGGGTCACGCTGCTCAGCACCTGGTAGCGCGAGCCGTAGTCGGTCACGGTCACATACAGCGCCGCGTCGGCCCCGAAGATCTCGCGCAGCTTGGGCACCGGCACAGTATGGATATCACCGGGCACGGTCAGGCCGTTCTGGCGGAACGTTTCGTCGACCAGCGCCACCGGCAACACGTAGTAGCCCGATTCGGCCAGCGGATACGTGGCCTGCGCCAGCATCGCGTAGGTGGCCTTGATGTCGGGCGACTCGTTCAGCGGCGGCAGCACCACGATCGAACGCGGGCGCGCTTGCTTGAACGCGGCGTAATTCACTTGCGTGGTCGGCACGGCGCAGCCGGCGAACAGCGCGGCCGTGCCCAGGGCGGCGATACAGGTCAGAATGCGGCGCATCATTTGGTGCTCCCTGCGGTGACGTCAGACCTGGCGGCGGCCGTGGTTTCCGCCCTGGCCTGCGGTGCGGTGGCGGCCCCCGCTTCCTTGCGTTCGTCGGTCTTCATGTTGCGCATCAGGAAGTCCATGTACGGCGTGGACTCGGGGAACAGCGTCTTTTCGGTCTGGAATTCCTTGACCGTCTGCTCGCCCTTGCCCACGTTCAGGTAGAGCATGCCAAGCTGGGCGTGATAACCGGGCGGCACCGAACCGCCCTTGGCCTTGATCTTTTCCAGGCCGCTTTCCAGCGCGGTGATCTGCGCTTCCTTCGACTCACCCTTGAAGTACTCGTAGACCTGCGACTGGTAGCCTTCCCACTGGTACATCGACTGCGGACCGGCGCAGCCAGCCAGCAGGCCGGCCGCCGACAAAAACGCCGCGTTGCGCAGCGTGACCCATTGCTTCATGTTTTTCTCGCTTCTTTTGTTGGTAACGACTTACTGCTGAACGGGCTTCCAGGCCCCGCTTTCGATCGCGTTCACCAGGTTGTTCACGGCTTCGCGCATGGCCAGGTCCATTACCTTGCCGTTGAGCGTCGAGTCGAAGCTCGCCGTTCCGCCAAAACCGATCACCTCGCGATTCGACAGCTTGTATTCCCCCGCGCCCTGCGTGGCGTACACGACTTCGGACGTGCTGATATTGACGATATTCAGGTTGACCTTCGCGTAGGCCACCTGCTCGCGGCCGCGGCCCAGGATGCCGAACAGCTGCACGTCGCCCACTTCCTTGCGGCCGAACTCGGTGATATCGCCGGTGACCACGAAATCGGCACCCTTGAGCTTCTGGGCCTGGTTCTTGATGGCGGCTTCGCGCTTGATCTCGTCGAGATTCTCGCGCTCCAGCACGTTGAAGCGGTTGGTCTGCTGCAGGTGCGTCACCAGGCTGGTCTTGGCCTGGCCGCTCAGGCGGTCGATACCGTCCGAGAACACACCGCGCATGTAGTTCGAGCGGTTATCGAACTTGCCCACCGCGATCGGTGTGCGCACGCCGTTGAACGGGCGGCTCGCGCTTTCCACCTTCTGCACCGGCAGGGCCGTCGACGTTTCGGTCGCGCAACCGGCCAGGCCCATGGCGGCCACGATCCCGGCCAGGCAGCAGCTCTTCAGATTCCTCACTTCCATTTCTCCAGATAGCGTCAAGGGTCGGCGATTTGCCGACCCGGCAACATGGACCAGCGGCCCAGATTCATCAATAGCAAAAGGGCGAAATACTACTGACACAGATCAAATTTGTCAGATTTTTGGCATGCCGCTGGCCTGGCACTGCCCAAATCGTTATCGGACATGTCCCGCGATTGTTGAGGCCGAGGCTGGGGTACCCCCACTTCAGGCGGGGCTTGGCGGCAATCCCTCGCCAGCCATCGGGCGCGCAAAGAAAAACCCCGCCATGCAGGCGGGGCCAATGTCCAGCAACTTCCGTGGAGGCATTACTCGGCGGTGATCCTGCCTTGCTCGATCACGGTCTTCCAGCGTTTGAGTTCCTGGTTCTCGAACTCCGCGAACTGTTCCGGCGTGTTGGCGACGACCTCGAAGCCCTGCTCGCTGAGCTTCTTCTGCATGCCAGGGTCCTTGAGCGCGCCGACGATGGCGCCGTGCAGGCGGGTTTTCACGTCAGCCGGGAGCCCCTTGGGCGCGGCCACGCCCTGCCACGAATACACATCCACGTCCTTGACGCCACCCTCGGTCATGGTCGGTACGTTCGGCAGCACCGACGACCGCTTGTCCGAGGTCACGGCGAGTGCCTTGAGCTTGCCGGTACGGATATGCTGCAGCACCGCGTTGATGTTCTGGAACGACACATCGACCTGGCCCGCCAGCAGGTCGGAGATGGCCGGCGCACCCCCCTTGTACGGGACGTGCAGGCCTTCGGTACCGCTCTTCTGCCAGAACAGCGCGGCGGTCAGGTGATCGGACGAGCCCGCACCCGAACTGGCAAACGACACCTTGCCGGGGTTCTTCTTCATGTAGGCCACCAGTTCCTGCAGCGACCTGGCCGGAAAGTTCGGGTTCGCCACCAGCACGTTCGGTGCGCGCACGGCCACCGTCAGCAGGTCGAAATCCTTGGCCGGGTCGTACTGCAGGTTCTTCTGGAGGAACGGATTCACCGCAAAAACGCCAATCGAGGCCACCAGCATCGTGTAGCCATCGGCCGGCGCACGCTTGACGAACGTGGCACCGATGGCGCCGGTGGCGCCCGGCCGGTTATCCACCACGAACGGCTGGCCGAGCTTCTCGTTGAGCGGCTGGGCCAGCAGGCGCGCGATGGTGTCGGTGGACCCGCCAGCCGGGAACGGCACCACGACCGAGACCGCACGTTGCGGCCAGGCGGTGCCCGAAGCCATGGCGGCGGTGCTGACCGTCATGCCGGCCGCCAGCGCAACGGCCACGCCGGCAAGGCGGCGCAGCCACGTGGAAGCGAAAGCCCCGCGCGGGGCGGCCGTGAAGGTGTACTTCATGTTGTTGTCTCCTGCTTTGAACGAAAGCTGTGCGGCTTCTCTGAATAGGTGGCCGATACGTCGATCAGCGCACCATGCAAGGCATCTTGTTGTTGAACTTCCAGTTGGGGATCAGGAACTGCATGGCGACGGCGTCGTCGCGCGCGCCCAGGCCCTTTTCCTGATAGAGCCGGTTGGCGCGCGCCAGCGCGTCCATGTCCAGTTCCACGCCCAGGCCCGGGGTCTTCGGCACCTGCACCAAGCCGCCTTCGATCTTCAGCGGATGGCGCGTCAGGTGTTCGCCGTCCTGCCAGATCCAGTGCGTATCGATGGCAGTGACACGGCCCGGCGCGGCGGCGGCCACGTGCGTGAACATCGCCAGCGAGATGTCGAAGTGGTTGTTCGAATGCGAGCCCCAGGTCAGGCCCCATTCCGAGCACATCTGCGCCACGCGCACCGAACCCTGCATGGTCCAGAAGTGCGGGTCGGCCAGCGGAATGTCCACCGACTGCAGGCGCACCGCATGCCCCATCTGGCGCCAGTCGGTGGCCACCATGTTGGTGGCGGTCGGCAGGCCGGTGGCGGCGCGGAATTCGGCCATGATCTCGCGGCCCGAATAGCCGTCCTCGGCGCCGCAGGGGTCTTCGGCGTAGGCCAGGATGCCGTGCTTGTCGCGGCACAGGCGGATCGCGTCCTTCAGCAGCCAGCCGCCGTTCGGGTCCAGCGTGACGCGGGCCTTGGGGAACCGCTCGTGCAGGGCGATGATCGCTTCCATTTCCTCGTCGCCGCTCAGCACGCCGCCCTTGAGCTTGAAGTCGTTGAAGCCGTATCGCTCATAGGCCGCTTCGGCCAGGCGCACCACGCCCTGGGCATCCATCGCCACTTCGTTGCGGATGCGGAACCACGCGTTGTCGGCGCCGGGTTCGGTGCGGTAGTCGAGCGTGGTCTTCCTGCGGTCGCCCACATAGAACAGGTAGCCCAGCATTTCCACGGCATCGCGTTGCTGGCCTTCGCCCAGCAGCGCGGCCACGGGCACCTGCAGGTGCTTGCCCAGCAGGTCCAGCAGCGCGGCTTCCAGCGCGGTGACGGCGTGGATGGTGATGCGCAGGTCGAACGTCTGCAGGCCGCGCCCGCCGGCATCGCGGCTGGCAAACTGTTCGCGCACCTTGTTCAGGATGGCCAGGTAATGGCCAATGCCCTGCCCCACCACGAGCGGGCGCGCGTCTTCCAGCGTCTGGCGGATGCTTTCGCCGCCGGGCACCTCGCCCACGCCGGTGTTGCCGGCGCTGTCCTTGAGGATCACGATGTTCCTGGTGAAGTACGGGCCATGCGCGCCCGACAGGTTCATCAGCATGCTGTCGTGGCCAGCCACGGGCACCACGGTCAGCTCGGTCACGACGGGCGTGACCGACGTTAGAGGCGTGGCGGGCAAGGCGCCCGGAGCTTGGGAAGTTGCGTTCATGTGGAGGGTCTCCGATTCCTGGTGTCTGGGCCGCCGGGTTCGCGCTTCCTCGTGGGTGTGCGGAAATGCGCCCTGCTGTCTGTTGCTCATACGCTAATATATTAGTCGACCTGTGCGGCGGCGCGGTCGTGCTGCCACAACGGGTTCGTGGCGGCAAGTTCCTGTGCGTTATCGGTCGTCGTATGACTTATGACGCAGTATAATGAGCCCGTACCTGCGCGGTCAACATTGCCGCCGTCAGGGTCATCCCCACAATGGTTCCAACACCTGCCCGCCCATGTCCAACGCTTCGATGACTTCGCCCGCTCCCCTGCGCCGCCGTGGCCGCACGCTTGCTGAAGAAGTAGTCGGCAACCTGACCGAGAGCATCCAGCAAGGCCAGCTCAAGCCGGGCGACAAGCTGCCGACCGAATCCGAAATCATGGCTACCCTCGGCGTGAGCCGCACCGTGGTGCGCGAAGCCCTGTCGCGCCTGCAGGCCAGCGGCCTGGTGGAAACGCGCCACGGCATCGGCACCTTCGTGCTGAACCGGCCCATCGAGACCCATTCGCCGTTCCGCATCGACCCATCGGCGATGGTCACGGCCATGGACGTGCTGGCCATGCTCGAATTCCGCGTGAGCCTGGAAGCCGAGGCTGCCAGCCTGGCCGCCACGCGCCGCAGCGATGACCAGCTGCGCGCCATGCGCCGCGCGCTGGACGACCTGAAGCGCAACGCCGCCGAGGGCAGCGACGCGGTGGGTTCGGATTTCGAATTCCACCTGTCGATTGCCCGCGCCACCGGCAACCGCTATTTCACCGACATCATGGGCCACCTGGGCACCATGGTGATCCCGCGCAGCCGGCTGCAGGTGAGCCAGCCCGAGCGCGAACAGTATCTGGAGCGCGTGAGCTTCGAGCACGAGAGCATTTTCGATGCGATCGAGCGACGTGATCCTGAAGCCGCCAAGGCGGCCATGCGCATGCACCTGACCAACAGCCGCGAACGCCTGCGCAAGGCGTCGGCGGCAGCCGGTTCCTCGACCTGAACCCCATGCGTCGCCTGGCCGCTTCCCCGGCAGGCGACGCGGTTGCGAGGCGCCCCGTGATGTCATATGATGTCTTACGACGATGCTTTGACAACGTGACGGTGTTCTGGCCGTCCTTTCCCAATTTCCCGCAGGACCCAAGATCATGACGATGACTGGCGAAATGCTGATCGGCGCCTCTGCCGTTCGCGGCACCGAATCCACCTTTTACGGCATCAATCCGGCCACGGGCGAAAGCCTCGAACCGGCCTACCAGGGCAGCACGTCGGCCGATGTGGACCGTGCCTGCGCGCTGGCCGAAGCCGCGTTCGACACCTATCGCGCCACGTCCCCCGAGCAGCGCGCCACGTTCCTGGAATCGATCGCCGCCGGGCTGGAAGCCTTGGGCGACGCCCTGATCCAGCGCGCGCATCTGGAAACCGCCCTGCCGATCGCCCGCCTGCAAGGGGAACGCGGCCGCACCGCCGGTCAGCTAAGGCTGTTCGCACGCGTGCTGCGCGATGGCCGCTGGCAAGATGCCACGCTCGACAGCGCCCTGCCCGAGCGCACCCCGCCGCGCCCCGACCTGCGCATGCAGCGCATCGCCGTCGGCCCGGTGGCCGTGTTTGGCGCCAGCAACTTCCCGCTGGCCTTTTCGGTGGCCGGTGGCGACACCGCCTCGGCGCTGGCCGCTGGCTGCCCGGTCGTTGCCAAGGCACACCCTGCACACCCGGGCACGTCGGAACTGGTGGGCCGCGTGATCCAGAAGGCCGTGGCCGATGCTGGCCTGCCCGAAGGCGTGTTCTCGCTGGTGCAAGGGGTGGGCAACGCCATCGGCACGGCGCTGGTGGCGCACCCGGTCATCCAGGCCGTGGGCTTCACGGGTTCGCGCGCCGGCGGCCTGGCCCTGATGAACGTGGCCAACAGCCGCCCGGTGCCGATCCCCGTCTATGCCGAAATGAGCAGCATCAACCCGGTGTACCTGCTGCCCGAGGCGCTGGCCGCCCGCGGGGAGCAAATTGCCCGTGACCTGGTCGATTCGCTGGTGATGGGCGTGGGCCAGTTCTGCACCAACCCCGGCCTGCTGCTGGCCATCGAAGGCCCGGCGCTGGAGACATTCCGCGCCGCGGCGCATGGCGCGCTGACCGGCAAGCCGGCCGCCACCATGCTGACCCCGGGCATCCACGCCGCCTTCGAGCGTGGCGTGGCCCAGCTGTCGGAAATCTCGGGCCTGACTCGCGCCGCCTGCGGCGTGGATGCCACGGGCCCGAACCAGGCCCGCCCGGTGTTCTTCGAAACGTCGGCCGACAAGTTCGTGGCCGACCACCGCATGCATGCCGAAGTGTTCGGCCCGTCCACCGTACTGGTGGTCTGCAAGGACGCCGACGCGCTGGTGGATGTCACCCGCATCCTCGAAGGCCAGCTGACTGCCACGGTCCAGGCCGATGCCGGCGACCATGCCGTTGCCGCCAGGCTGCTGCCGGCCCTGGAGCGCAAGGTGGGCCGTATCCTGTTCAACGGCTTCCCGACCGGCGTGGAAGTGTGCTTTGCGATGGTTCACGGCGGCCCGTTCCCGGCCACCTCGGACACGCGCACCACGTCGGTGGGCACCACGGCGCTGGACCGCTTCCTGCGTCCGGTCTGCTACCAGAACTTCCCGGCCGCCCTGCTGCCGGACGCGCTGAAGGACGGCAATCCGCTGAACGTGTGGCGCCTGAAGGACGGCGAGCTGGGCCACGCGTGATCGGTTTTGCTGGATGAATGAAAAACGGCCGCTCGTCACAGAGCGGCCGTTTTTTATGGTGTCGCGGGGGATGCGCTTGCCAGCCGTTCAAGCCGCAACACGATCCTTCTGCGGCGCCACTACCGGCGCCGGCCCGATCGTCGTCACCGGCGAACTGGCGGGCGGCTGGATCACCGGCGCGGTGCCGCGCGAGCGGCCCGAGCTCAGGTAGTCGGCAATCGATTCCTGCGTGACTTCGCCCAGGTAGACGCCGTCCCCGTCGATCACCGGCAGCCAGCTCGTGTTGTGCTGGTACATGCGAGACAGCACGATGCGCAGGTGCTCGTCGAATGCGGCCGTGGTGGTGAACGGGCGCATCACGTCCGCGCACTGGCCGCCCTTGGCCAGCGCGTTGCGCACGTCGCGGCGCGTCACGTAGCCCAGCGCCCGCTGGGCGTCGTCCACCACGGGCAGGTGGCGCACGTCGGCATCGTCCATCACACCGAACGCTTCGGCCAGCGTCATGTCGGGGCGGCAGCTTGGCGGCAGCGTGGCCGCGTCGCCGGCGCGCACCAGCAGCAGGCGCTTGAGCGTGTTGTCGTGGCCCACGAAGGCCTGCACGAAGTCGTCGGCCGGATGGGCCAGCAGCGCGTCGGGATGGTCGAACTGCACCAGCCGGCCGGCGCGGAACACGGCCACCTTGTCACCCAGCTTGATGGCCTCGTCGATATCGTGCGACACCATGATCACGGTCTTGCCCAGCTGGCGCTGCATCTGGAAGAACTCGTTCTGGATGCTCTCGCGGTTGATCGGATCCACCGCGCCGAACGGCTCGTCCATCAGCAGCACGGGCGCATCGGCGGCCAGCGCGCGAATCACGCCGATCCGCTGCTGTTGCCCGCCGGACAGCTCGCGCGGATAGCGTTTGAGCATCTTGTCCGGGTCCAGCTGCACCATGCGGATCAGCTCGCGCGCCCGTTCGCGGCATTGCTTCTTGTTCCAGCCCAGCAGGCGCGGCACGACCATGATGTTCTCTTCGATGGTCATGTTCGGGAACAGGCCGATCTGCTGGATCACGTAGCCGATCTTGCGGCGCAGCGTGACGCCGTCGATGCCGGTGGTGTCCTCGCCGTCGATGCGCACGGTGCCCGACGTCGGCTGGATCAGCCGGTTGATCATCTTCAGCGTGGTGGTCTTGCCGCAGCCTGACGGGCCCAGGAACACGCAGATCTCGCCGCGCGGCACGGTCATGCTGACCTCGTTGACGGCGCGCACTTCGGTGCCGTCCTTCTGCGGGAAGGCCTTGGTGAGTTTGTCGAGTTCGATCATTGTCGGATTCCTTTCGGTGTCAGGGCACGCTGCAGGCTTTGCAGCGCGACGTCGGCCACGATGGCGAGCAGGCTCACGAGAACGGCGCCCACGGCAAGCTTGCTCATGTTGCTCTGGCTGATGGCCTGCAGGATCAGCACGCCCAGGCCACCGGCGCCGATGATGGCGGCAATGGTGGCCACGCCAATATTCATGACCACCGCCGTGCGCACGCCGCCCAGGATCACGGGCACGGCCAGCGGCAGGTCCACCAGGCGCATGCGCTGCCACGTGGTCATGCCGATGCCGCGCCCCGCTTCCTGGATGCCGTCATCGATATGGGTCAGCGCGGTGTACGTGTTGCGCATGATCGGCAGCAGCGAGTACAGGAACACCGCCGTCACGGCCGGCACGTAGCCCAGCGCGTGGCCGAAGCGCGCGAAGATCGGGATCATCAGCCCGAACAGCGCGATCGACGGCAGCGTCAGCACCACGGTGGCCAGCGCCAGCAACGGCGTGGCCAGGAAACGGTGGCGGGTGATCAGGATGCCCAGCGGCACCCCGATGACGATGGCCATGCCCACCGCCGAGCCCACCAGCGCGAGATGCTCGCCGGTGAGCCGCAGCAGCGTCGGCCAGCTATGGTGAAGGTAAGTCAGCAGATCCATGCGGCGCTCCTCAGATCAGGCCGTGGGTGCGCAGGAAGTCGCCTGCCACCTTGTCCACGGGTTGCTGGTCGATGTCGACCTTGTAGTTCATGTCGGTCATCGCCGCGTTGTCGAGCTTTGCTGCCAGCGCGTTGAGCAGCCCGCCCAGTTGCGGATGCGCGTCGAGCACGGCGCGGCGCACCACGGGCACCGCGTTGTACGGCGGGAAGTAATGCAGGTCGTCCTCCAGCAGTACGAGGTCGAAGCCCTTCACGCGGCCGTCGGTCGTGTAGACCAGTCCCAGGTCCACCTGGTTGTTCTTGAGCGCGGTGTAGACCAGGCCCGGATCGAGCTGGATCACGTCCTTGCGCGTGAACGGCAGCTTGTACGCGGCCTTCAGCGGCTCCAGGCCGTCGGGGCGCGCGGCGAATTCCATGTCCACGGCCAGCGGATGCTTCGTGCTCTCGCCCTCGGCGCGCATTTTTGCGGCATAGGCCGACAGCGTGCGGATATCGCCGGCGCGCTCCTTCGGCATGGCGAATGCGTAGGTGTTGTTGACCTGCGAGGCATCGAGCCAGACCAGGCCCTTCGCGGCATCGAGCGTCTTCACGCGCTTGTAGCTTTCCGGGCCGTCGAGCTTTTCCTCGACCTTGTTGAACACGATCAGCGCGGTGCCGGTGTAATCCCACACCACGTCGAGCTGGCCCGATTCCAGCGCCTGGCGCATCAGCGTGCTGCCCAGCCCCGAGGTCAGCGTCGTGTCGATGCCCTTGGCCTTCAGGTACTGGGTGGTCATCGACGACAGGATCAGCTGCTCGGTGAAGTTCTTGCCGCCCACCCGCACCGGGCCCGCGCCTTCCTGCGCGCGCGCCGGGGCCGTGGTCAGCAGCAGCACGGCCAGCGCGATGCCGATGGCGGCGGCCAGCCAGAACACGCGGCCTTCCACCAGACGATTCACGGATTTGGATTTCATACGATTCCTCACTGCGCCAGACCGCGGCGACGCAGGTAGATCTGGCCGGCGGCGGCGAACAGCGCGTCCAGCACCAGGGCCAGCAACGCGGTAGCGGCGGCGCCCAGCAACAGCAACGGCTGGTTGTTCAGGTAGATGCCCGGGAAAATCAGTTCGCCCAGGCTGTTCGCGCCGATCAGGAACGACAGCGGCACGGTGCCCACATTTATCACCAGGCTGATGCGCACGCCGGCCAGGATCACGGGCAGCGCGTTGGGCAGTTCCACACGCACCAGGCGCTGGCACGGCGTCATGCCGATGCCCCGCGCGGCTTCCTTCAGGGCGGGCGACACGGTGCGCAGCCCTTCGTAGGTGTTGCGCACGATCGGCAGCAGCGAGGCCAGCCACAGTGCCAGGATCGCCGGACGCTCGCCGATGCCCAGCACGGCCAGCGCCAGGGCCAGCACCGCCAGCGACGGCACGGTATTGCCGATGTTGAAGACCTGCATGAGCCGGTCGGCCCAGCGGCGCATGCACGGGCGGCTCAGCGCGATGCCGGCCGGCACGCCGGTCAGCAGGGCCAGTGCCATCGAGATCGCCACCAGGCGCAGATGGTCGGCCACGTCGTAGAACAGGCGGTCCTGGTACTGGTGGATGACGTCAACGCCGATCCACGCGACCAGTCCGGCCAGCGCAACGGCAACGACGCCCCCCCAGGCCAACGCCCGGATGGTTCGTTTTGACATATTTCCCCTCTCCAACCCCGGTGCGGCCAACCATGCCAATGCCAATGCAAATGCATGAATCACCACATCCCGGATGCGGAAAACAAAAGGGCCAGCGGAAATGTCGATGGGGTGCCCGCCGGGGCCCTGGTTCAGATTGCCTTGCCGCCATGACCGGCACGATTGCCAGCGGACGGACTATTGGGTGCGGCACCGGCCTGGAGACCGGCGAAACACCCGATTGATGGGGTCCAGGCATGAAGCCCAAACCCGCAGGAGCGGCGCAACCCGGAAAGGTTGGCCAGTGGCGGCGATTGATGCCCGACAGATGTCGTGTCGGTATGGCGCCGCCGGTCAATCGGCCGTTGCCAGACAACGGATTGCGGGGTTCGGGGTGCAGCCCCGACCACAGCAATTTTTGGCAACGGATGACAAAGAGACCGCTATTCTACACAACTTCTGCGATCCTGTCATCTTCACCGTTTCCGTCTCCGAAATAACCGGGTTTCGCGCGAAATTTCCGAACCCAGCTTCGTTGCATTCATGCGATCGATCGATGCCTCTCCGTTCCATCAGCGGAACAATCTGTTGCCTGTCGGCCCTCTACCGCTTTCTGGCCAAACCCTTACATTGAGGGGGTAGACACGACGGCCGGAAGCCAGGGTTTCCAGGCCGTCCCAACCGGAGATTTCACATGACCACCCGTATCGCCACCGTTCCGGCCACCGCCACGGAAACCGTGCAGCGTTCGCGCGCCGTGGATCGCGTGGTTCGCGGCATCGCCACGTCCGACGGCGCCGGCGTGAAGCTGACCCGCGTGCTGACGCAGAACCTGCAACGCCGGCTCGACCCGTTCCTGATGCTCGACGCCTTTGGCACCGACAACAAGGACGACTACATCGGCGGCTTCCCCGATCACCCGCACCGCGGCTTCGAGACCATCACCTATATGCTGGCCGGCCGCATGCGCCATCGCGACAGCGCCGGCCACGAAGGCCTGCTGGAAAACGGCGGCGCGCAGTGGATGGTGGCCGGCTCCGGCGTCGTGCACTCGGAATTGCCGGAGCAGGAAGACGGCCGGATGGAAGGCTTCCAGCTGTGGCTGAACCTGCCGGCGGCGGACAAGATGACCACGCCCTGGTATCGCGACATGCCGGCGGCGGCAATTCCAACCGTGGCACTGCCGTCGGGCGGCACGGTGCGCGTGCTGGCCGGTGCCTCGCATGGCGTGGCCGGTGCCGTGACGCGTCCGGTCACCGAACCGCTGTACCTGGACGTGCATCTGCCGGCTGGCCAGTCGTTCACGCAGGCCCTGCCGGCCGGGCATAACGCGTTTGTCTACGTCTATCGCGGCGCCGTGACGATCGGCGACGCGGTGGTGGAAGCGCAGCGCATGGGCGTGCTGGACAACGCGGGCGGGTCCGACGGCGTGGTGGTCACCGCGAACGAGGACACCCGCTTCCTGCTGATCGCGGGCCAGCCGCTGAACGAGCCCATCGCGCAGTACGGCCCGTTCGTGATGAACACGCAGGACCAGATCTACCAGACCCTGGCCGATTTCCGAGACGGCCGGTTTGCGACGATCCCCGCCAGCGCCGCCTGACACGCGCAACTGATCCGGGTCAACCCTGACCGCCGCCCTCCCTAGCCGGCAGCGCGGCGGTTTTTCTTTGCGGCTGTGGCCGGCACGCGACTTGCAACCTCCCGGTACCCGTTGTGGGGCATGGCTGGAGGGCCAAAGTGGTCCGCCCAGCCCCCACGCACTTATATAATCCACCCCAAATTCCGGGCATCACGCAATCATGATGATGACGACCTGCCTCGCGGCGATGCTGCGCCACGCACAGCCGTCGTCACGTGCTTAAAAACAGAACGTTGCTGCCACAACAATTCGAGCCGCCTCAGTGACATCACAATCCCCCCCCAGGCTGGCGCTTGCGCATATCACCAAGCGTTATCCCGGCGTGACCGCCAACGACGACGTCAGCCTGACGGTCGCGCCCGGCGAGATCCACGCCGTCCTTGGCGAAAACGGCGCCGGCAAGTCCACCTTGATGAAGATCATTTTTGGCGCGGTACGTCCCGACGCCGGCGAGATGCACTTCAATGGGGCGCCGGTTTCCATCGCCAGCCCCCACGACGCCCGCAACCTGGGCATCGCCATGGTGTTCCAGCATTTTTCGCTGTTCGACACGCTGACCGTGGCCGAGAACATCGCACTGGGCCTGTCGCCCGCCGATGCCGGCAATATGAAGCAGCTATCGGAACGCATCCGCGCCACGGCCGAGCGGTATGGTCTGCCGCTGGAACCGCAACGCCACGTGCATACCCTGTCCGTGGGCGAGCGCCAGCGCGTGGAGATCGTGCGCGCGCTGCTGGCCAACCCGCAGTTGCTGATCCTGGACGAACCCACCTCGGTGCTGACGCCGCAGGCCGTGGAAACGCTGTTTGTCACGCTGCGCCAGCTGGCGTCCGAAGGCACCAGCATCCTCTATATCAGCCACAAACTGGACGAAATCCGAGCTCTCTGCCACCACGCCACCGTGATGCGCATGGGCCGGGTGACCGGCAATTGCGACCCGCGCCAGCAAAGCGCGGCCGAGCTGTCGCGGCTGATGATCGGTGGCGAACCGCCGCGCGAAGCGCGTGTGGCCACCCAGCGCGGCGCGGTGAAGCTGTCGGTGCGCAACCTGTCGATGCCGCGCGCCCACCAGTTCGCCACGGAACTGCAACACATTGCACTGGACGTGCACGCCGGCGAAATCGTCGGCATCGCGGGGGTATCGGGCAATGGCCAGCAGGAGCTGCTGGCTGCGCTGTCCGGCGAGGATGCGCGCACGGCCGGCGCAGCCATCGATCTGGACGGCAAGCCCGTGGGCCGGCTCGATGCCCGCGGCCGCCGCCGTGCGGGGCTGGCGTTCGTGCCCGAGGAACGGCTCGGCCGTGGCGCGGTGCCAGGCATGAGCCTGGCGTCGAATGTGTGGCTGTCGCACCAGACGCCGCCCTACGTGCAGGGCGGCATGGTGTCGCCCAGGGCAGCCGAAGGCCTGGCCGCCAGCATCATCAGCCGGTTCCGCGTCAAGGCCAGCGGGCCTGCGGCACTGGCGCGCAGCCTGTCGGGCGGCAATCTGCAGAAGTTCATCGTCGGCCGCGAGATCGAGGCCGGCCCGAAGGTGCTGATCGTGGCGCAGCCCACGTGGGGTGTGGATGTCGGCGCGGCCGCGCAGATCCACAACGAGATCCTGTCGCTGAAGGCCGCCGGGTGCGCGGTGCTGGTGGTATCCGAAGAACTCGACGAACTGTTCGCCATCTGCGACCGCCTGCACGTGATCGCCAAGGGCCAGCTGTCGCCGTCGATCCCCGTGGATATCGCCACGCGCGAGCAGGTGGGCCTGTGGATGAGCGGGCTGTGGGAAGGCGGGCCGGCCAGCCGGCGCGACAACGCCGACGTGGAGGTGCCGAGCCATGGCTAAAGTGCTATCTCCCGTTGTGCTGGCCCCGCGCGGCGTGCCGTCGCGCCCGATGGCCTATGCCTCGCCCGTGTTCGCGCTGGTGCTGACGCTGCTGTTCGGCGCCCTGCTGTTCGTGGCGCTGGGCAAGGACCCGGTGGCGGGCCTCAAGGTATTCCTGGTCGATCCGCTCAAGGACACGCGCGCGATTGGCGAGGTGCTGCTCAAGACCGTGCCGCTGGTGCTGTGTGCGCTCGGGCTTTCGGTCTGCTATCGCGCCAACGTCTGGAATATCGGCGCCGATGGCCAGCTGATTGCCGGGGGCATCCTGGCCGGCGCCACGGTGCTCTGGTTCGATACGCCCGGCAGCACGTGGAGCGGCCCGGTGGTGCTGGTGCTGGCCGCGCTGGCCGGCTGCGTCGGCGGCATGTTGTGGGCATCGCTGACGGCGCTGCTCAAGGACCGCTGCAATGCCAACGAGATCCTGGTGTCGCTGATGCTGACCTATATCGCCCAGCAGTTGCTGCTGTGGGTGGTCAACGGTCCGCTGAAGGACCCCAACGGCATGAACTTCCCGCAGTCGAAGGTGTTTTCGTCGATGTTCCTGCTGCCCAACCTGCTGCCCGGTTCGCGCCTGCACATGGGCTTTGCCGTGATGCTGGTGCTGGTGGTCGTCATGACCGTGTTCGTGTTCCGCAGCTTTGCCGGCTACCGCCTGCAGGTGGGCGGCACCGCGCCGCTGGCCGCTCGCTATGCCGGGTTCTCGTCGCGCAGCGCGCTGTGGACGGCGTTGATGATCTCGGGCGCCTTCGCGGGCCTGGCCGGCGCGTTCGAGGTGACCGGCCCGATCGGGCAGCTGCTGCCGTCGATCTCGCCCGGCTATGGCTTTACCGCGATCATCGTGGCCTTCGTGGGGCGGCTGCATCCGGTGGGCGCCGTGTTCGGCGGCATCGTGATGTCGCTGTTCTATATCGGCGGCGAAATGGCGCAGTCCCGGCTGGGCCTGCCGTCGGCGCTGGGCTGGGTCTTCCAGGGCATGCTGCTGTTCTTCCTGCTGGCCTGCGACACACTGATCGACAACCACCTGCGCTGGCGCGCGCGTGCCGCCTGATCCGGAGCTGACAACAAAATGGAACAACTTGCTCCCCTGATCGCCACCGCGATCAACGCCGGCACCCCGCTGCTGCTGGCCGCGCTGGGCCTGCTGGTCAACGAGCGCGCCGGCGTGCTGAACCTGGGTGCCGAAGGCATGATGCTGGTGGCCGCCGCCTTCGGCTTCATGGTCGGGTATCAGACCCAATCCCCGCTGCTGGGCTTTGTCGCCGGCGCTGGTGCCGGCATGCTGATGGCCACGCTGTTTTCGTGGCTGGCGCTGGTGCTGGCCACCAACCAGGTAGCCACCGGCCTGGCGCTGTCGATCTTCGGCACCGGCTTGTCCGCGTTCATCGCACAGCGGTTCGTGGGCTACGCCATGCCGGCCAAGGCCAGTGCCGTCCCGGGGCTGGCCGACATCCCGTTCATCGGCCCGGCATTCTTCCAGCATCACTGGATGGTGTACGTCAGCCTGCTGCTGTGCTTTGCCATCATGTGGTTCCTGTTCCGCACGCGCGCCGGCCTGACGCTGCGCGCCATCGGCGAATCGCCAGAATCGGCGAATGCGCTGGGCTATCCGGTGCGCTGGATCCGCTTTGGCGCGCTGCTGTTCGGCGGTGCCTGCTGCGGGCTGGCCGGGGCCTACCTGTCGCTGGTGTACACGCCGATGTGGGTGGAAAACCTCGTGGCAGGCCGTGGCTGGATCGCGCTGGCGCTGACCACGTTCGCCACGTGGCGGCCGGGCCGCGTGCTGGTGGGCGCCTGGCTGTTCGGCGGCGTGACCATCCTTCAGTTCTACCTGCAGGGCATCGGCGTATCGGTGCCGTCGCAATTTCTGTCGATGCTGCCGTACGCCGCCACCATCGTCGTGCTGGCCCTGATCTCGCGCAACCCGGCCTGGATTCGCCTGAACATGCCCGCATCGCTGGGCAAGCCGTTCCGTCCGGGCAACGCCTGAACACCCCTGTACCGCATCACCGAAGTCTTAAAAAAACAGCAGTATCCGAAGTACAACCTCATCACAGAAGACGTCTTACTAGGAGAGATCGAATGATCGTGACACGCAGGACCACGCTGGCTGCCCTGGCCGCCACCGCCGTGCTGGCCCTGGCCGGATGCGGCAAGAAGGAAGCCGAGAAGCCGGCCGGGACCGCCGCGCCGGCATCCGCCCCCGCTGCTGCCGCCAGCGAACCGCTGAAGGTGGCCTTCGTCTACATCGGGCCGGTGGGCGATGCCGGCTGGACGTACGCCCACGACGCGGGCCGCAAGGCCGTGGAAGCGAAGTTCGGCGACAAGGTCAAGACCACGTACGTGGAAAACGTGCCCGAGTCCGCCGCCGACGCCGAGCGCGTGTTCCGCGACCTGGCCAGCCAGGGCAACAAGCTGATCTTCGGCACCACGTTCGGCTACATGGAATCGATGCTGAAGGTGGCCAAGGAATTCCCGGACGTGAAGTTCGAGCACGCCACGGGCTTCAAGACCGCCGACAACCTGGCCCAGTACGACGTGCGCACCTATGAAGGCGCGTACCTGGCGGGCGTGGTGGCTGGCAAGATGAGCAAGACCGGCAAGATGGGCGTGGTGGCATCGGTGCCGATTCCCGAGGTGATCCGCAACATCGATTCGTTCACGCTGGGCGCGCGCTCGGTGAACCCGAAGGCCACGGTCAAGGTGGTGTGGGTCAACAAGTGGTTCGACCCGGGCAAGGAACGTGAAGCCGCCACGACGCTGATCGGCCAGGGCGTGGACATGCTGATGCAGAACACCGACTCCGCCGCCGTGGTGCAGACCGCGCAGGAAAAAGGCGTGTACGCGTTCGGCTGGGACAGCGACATGAGCAAGTTCGGCGAGAAGGCGCACCTGGCGGCATCGGTGATCTCCTGGGGCGTCTACTACACCAAGGTGGTGGACGACGTGCTCAACAACCAGTGGAAGAACAGCACCATCTGGTGGGGCCTCAAGGAAGGCATGATCGACCTGAAGGGCTTCAACGCCGCGGTGCCGGAAGACGTCAAGGCGCTGGTCGAGGAGCGCAAGAAGGGCATCGTCGACGGCAGCGCGCCGATCTGGAAGGGTCCGATCAAGGACAACGCCGGCAAGGAACAGGTCGCCGGCGGCGCCGTGGCCGACGACGCCTTCCTGCACAACGTGAAGTTCTACGTCGAAGGCGTGGAAGGCAACGTGCCGGGCTGATCTTTCAAACCCACCAGCCGGCTCCCCTCTTCCGCCCGCCGGGAGAGGGGAGAAAACCCTCAGGAACTTGAATCCCCCCTGATCGGCCCAAGCTACTCGTTCATGTCCTGCTGAACGTGTGACCAAGGAGGCCCATCATGTGGAAGCGACTGTCAGCCCTGTGGACGCTGGTACGGCGCGACGGCCGGCTGTTCTGGTTTGCCCTGCGCCACCCCGACGCGCCGCCGTGGCTCAAGCCGGCCGCGTTCGGCCTGCTGTGCTACGCGATCTCGCCCATCGACCTGATCCCCGACGTGATTGCCGGCCTTGGCATCGTGGACGACGTGGTCATCATTCCGCTGGCCGTTCATCTGATTCTAAAGCGCCTGCCGCCGCACATCCTGCGCCAGGCCGAGATGCGCGCCACCGCCACCACGGTCAGGCCGCGCTGACGCTGGCGCCCCCCGGCGTCACCCAAAGAGCCAAAGAAAAACCGCTGCGGAAAGCAGCGGTTTTTTCATGGGCGCGTGGCTGGCCGGCGATCAGGCCTTCGGCACGAAGCAGTGCCGCGCCAGTTCCACCACCAGCAACTCGGCCGTGGCCAGATTGGTGGCGCATGGCACATTGTGGACGTCGCACGCACGCACCAGCGCGTTGATGTCCGGTTCGTGCGGCTGCGGGGTCATCGGGTCACGCAGGAAAATCACCGCCGTGACGCGCCCCTCGGCCAGTTGCGCGCCGATCTGCAGGTCGCCGCCCCAAGGGCCCGACAACATGCGGGTGACCTCCAGCCCGACCTCGGCCGCGATACGGCCGCCGGTCGTGCCGGTGGCGAGCAGGTCGCACCGCGCCAGGAAGTCGCGATGGCGGCCGGCAAAGGCCACGATGTCGTCCTTCTTGTGATCGTGGGCAATCAGCGCGATACGCGGCCGGGGCTCCGGCATGATTTCCGATGGTCCCATCAGAACGTCCCCGGGTAGGCGCCGCCGTCCAGCAGCACGTTCTGGCCCGTCATGTAGGCGGCCTGCTTGCTGCACAGGAACGCGCAAGTGGCGCCGAACTCGGCCGGATCGCCGAAGCGGCGGCTCGGGTTGGCGGCAGCGCGACGCTTGGCCATTTCCTCGATGCTGATGCCGGCCTTCTGCGCGCCGCCTTCCATCGTCTTCTTCAGGCGGTCGGTGTCGAACGGCCCCGGCAGCAGGTTGTTCACGGTCACGCCATGCTGCGCCACTTCGCGCGCCAGGCCGGCCACGAAACCGGTCAGGCCCGAACGGGCACCATTGGACAGGCCCAGCACGTCGATCGGCGCCTTCACGGCACCGCTGGTGATGTTGACGATGCGGCCCCAGCGGCGCGCGATCATGCCGTCGATGGTCGACTTGATCAGTTCGATCGGCGTCAGCATGTTGGCGTCCAGCGCGGCGATCCACGCGTCGCGGCCCCAGTCGCGGAAGTTGCCCGGCGGCGGGCCGCCGGCGTTGTTCACCAGGATGTCCAGGTCGCCCAGCTTGGCCACGGCGTCCAGGGCCAGCTTGCGGCCTTCCGGCGTGGTGATGTCGGTGGCCACCGCGATCACGCGGCGGCCATGGCGGGCGCGCAGGTCGGCGGCGGCCTTCTCCAGCGCCTCGGCGCCACGGGCCACGATCACCACATCGACACCTTCCGCCGCGAGCGCATCGGCACACGCCAGCCCAAGCCCCTTGCTGGCGCCGCACACCAGCGCATGCTTACCGCGCAGTCCAAAATCCATGGCTTCCCTCTCCTTCCTTGGTTGGTTCTCTTCGAATGACTTGTTTCAGGCCTTCCGGCTCGACAGCAGATACATACCACCCAGCACCAGCGCGCTACCGGCCAACTGCACGCCCGTGACCGGCTCGCCCAGCAGCCAGAACGCCAGCGCCAGCGTGGACACCGGGCCGATCATGCCGGCCTGCGATGCCAGCGGCGCCCCGATGCGCGACACCGCGATCATCGTCAGCGACACCGGCAGCACGGTACAAAATACCGCGTTGATGACCGACAGCCACAGCACGGGCGCCGGCTGCGCCAGTTCGGCCAGCGGCCGGCCCAGCACCACGTACTGGATCACGCAGCACAGCGTGGAGACGCACATCGCATACGCCACGAGCCGCAGCGACCCCACGCGCTTGACCAGTTCGCCGCTCAGAATCAGATACACACCATACGACATCGCGCTGGCCAGCACCAGCGCGCCGCCCAGCCAGACCTGGCCGCCGCTGACATCGAGGTCGTGCGCGAACACCAGCACGATGCCGGCATAGGCCAGCAGCAGCGAAATCCACTGGCGGGCATGAATATGGCGGCGGAACACCAGCGCCGTGACCAGCAGCACGAACGACGGCGTCAGGAACAGGATCAGCCGCTCCAGCCCGGCCGTGATGTACTGCAGGCCCAGGAAATCCAGAAAGCTCGACAGGTAATAGCCGATGAATCCGAGGAACACCACCCGGCCGCGATCGGCCCATGACAGCGCCGGCAGCTTGCGTGCCTGCCACCACCCGATGGCCATGAACAGCGGCACCGCAAAGAGCATGCGCAGCGTGATGACCATCACGGCATCCACGCTGTAGCGGTACATGAGCTTGGCCACGATGGCCTTGGCGGAAAACAGCACGGCGCCGACGGCCGCGGTGGCAAGTCCGACGCGCTGTGCGACAGGCACTTCGGCGGACGGGGAGAGGGACTTCTGGGAAGCAGGCACGGGGACGCTGGAATCTTGACGCCGGGCCGCGCCCACGCTCAACGCAGGCGGCACGGCGGAACCCGCCGATTGTATGTCAAAAGCCGCCAGTGCTCGGGGCGCCGGCCCGGCGCCGGGGCATCCGGCGGCAATGCCTGCTTTCCCATACAATGGGTCGCGCCGGGCCACGCACCGTCATGGTGCGTGCACTGGCCATATAACAACATTTCGGAGATTCCCGAGCCATGCCGCTCCATCGCCTTGCCGCGCGCCGTCGCGTTTTCCTGTCCGCCACCGTTCGTACCGCACTGGCCGCATCCGTCCTGCCGATGCTGGCCGGCGCCGGCAGTGCCCTGGCCGCCGACGCCTTCCCGAGCAAACCCATCCGCTTCGTCGTGCCCTACGCGGCGGGCGGCACCACCGACCTGGTGGCGCGCACCGTCGGCCAGCGCGTTGCCGAGAAGCTGGGGCAGCCCGTGGTCATCGAGAACCGGCCCGGCGCGGGCGGCAACATCGGCATGGAAGCCGTGGCCAAGGCGCCTGCCGATGGCTACACGATCGGCTTTGGGGCCATTTCGACCAACGCGCTGAACCCGCATATCTACAAGCACGTACCGTTCGATCCGCGCCGCGATTTCACGGCCATCAGCCTGCTGGGCACCTCGACCATCGTGCTGGAAGTGAACAACGACCTGCCCGTGAAGACGGTGCCGGAACTGATCGCCTATGCCAAGGCGCATCCGGGCCTGACCTATGCCACGGCGGGCACCGGCACGTCGATGCACCTGGCCGGCGCGATGTTCTCGCAGATGACGCAGACCGGGCTGGTCCATGTGCCTTACAAGGGCAGCAGCCCGGCCATCAACGACATGCTGGGCGGTCATATCCAGGTGATGTTCGACAACCTGCCCGCGTCGCTGCCCCATATCCAGGCCGGCAAGCTGCGCGCGCTGGCCGTGGCGGGCAAGACGCGCTCGCCGTCGCTGCCCAACGTGCCCACGCTGGCCGAAGCCGGCCTCCCCGGCTACGCCGTGGAACCGTGGTTTGGCGTGTATGGCCCGGCCAACCTGCCCGCGCCGGTGACCCAGGCCCTGAACGCCGCCTTCGTCGAAGCCCTGGCCCGTCCCGACGTGCGCGACAAGCTGGCCCAGGCCGGTTTCAACCCGAAGGGATCGAGCGCCACCGAGCTGCAGGCGCTGACGCAAACCGAGTACGAGCGGTTCGGAAAGGTCGCAAAATCGGCGGCCATCACGGTGGACTGACCGCCGAGCCGCCTCGCTCGGCCCGGCGCGCATCCATTACAATCGCGCTGCATCGGGCCCTCTCGCCTCAGGGAGGGCCCCTACCGTTTGCCGAGCCCGCCATGAAACAGGATCCCCGCTTCCCCAACCTCTTCATCCTCGATCACCCGCTGATCCAGCACAAGCTGTCGCACATGCGCGACAAGGAAACGTCGACACGCACGTTCCGCGAGCTGCTGCGCGAGATCACGCTGCTGATGGGCTACGAGATCACGCGCAACCTGCCGCTGACCACGCGCCGCATCGAGACCCCGCTGGTGGAAGTGGACGCCCCCGTCATCGCCGGCAAGAAGCTGACGATCGTGCCGGTGCTGCGCGCCGGCGTGGGCATGAGCGACGGCCTGGTGGAGCTGATTCCGTCGGCGCGGATCGGCCACATCGGCGTGTACCGCGACGAACAGCACCGCCCGGTGGAGTATCTGGTGCGCCTGCCGGACCTGGAAGACCGCTCGTTCATCCTGTGCGATCCGATGGTGGCCACCGGCTACTCGGCCGCGCATGCGGTGGACGTGCTCAAGCGCCGGGGCGTCCCCGACGAAGCCATCACGTTCGTGGCGCTGGTCGCCGCGCCGGAAGGCGTCGAAGTGTTTCAGAAGGCGCATCCGGGCGTGAAGCTGTTCGTTGCGTCGCTGGACAGCCATCTGGACGCGCACGCCTATATCGTGCCGGGCCTCGGCGATGCGGGCGACCGCCTGTTCGGCACCAAGAACTGAGTGCCTGTGACGCCGGCTGGCGTTGTCCGAGCCGGCGGCATTTGATGCGCCTCAATGTTGATGGGGGCGGGCTGATCCAGACTGGAATGCCGTCTACGGCATATTCCAAGCAAGGAGCCACCCCATGGAAGCACTGAAAATCCTCACCTCCACGGCGACCGGCCTGGCCAGCCTGGCCGTCATCGCATTCATCATCGGCATGGCCGCCTTCTATGCCTGCCTGTTCGCCCGCAAGGCGCGCGAGGATGCGGAAGCGGCCAGGCGCGGCTCGGAATCATCGGGTCGCCCGCAATAAAAGACGCCCGCGCAATGCGGGCGTTTCCACATGGCGGCCCTGGCGGATGATTACTTTTTCTTGCCGCCGCCCAGCAGGCTGCCCAGCACACCGCGAATCAGTTCGCGCCCGACCTGCGACCCCACCGTACGGGCCGCCGACTTGGCCACCGACTCCAGGATCGAATCGCCACGCCCGGTCTTGCCCGTGCCGCGCGTGAGCGAGCCCCAGACTTCACCGACCCAGCCGCCCTCTTCCTGTGCCGGGGCGCCGCCCGGCTGGGCGCCAGGCTTCGGGGGAACCTTCGCATCGGCCGGCGTGCCGTTGGAGGCCTGCGCCACGGCGCCACGCAGTTTTTCGTAGGCCGATTCGCGGTCGATGGTCTGCTCGTACGTGCCGGCCACCAGCGAACTGGCGATCAGCGCCTTGCGTTCGTCGTCGTTGACCGGACCGATCCGGCTGCCCGGCGCCAGCACCCAGGCGCGCTCGGTCACGCCCGGCGTGCCCTTGGCATCGAGGCACGACACCAGCGCCTCGCCCACGCCCAGCTCGCCGATCACCTGTTCCAGATCCAGCTTCGGATTGGCCCGCATGGTCGTGGCCGCCACCTTGACCGCCTTCTGGTCGCGCGGCGTGAAGGCGCGCAGCGCGTGCTGTACGCGGTTGCCCAGCTGGCCCAGCACGGTGTCGGGGATATCCACGGGATTCTGCGTCACGAAATACACCCCCACGCCCTTGGACCGCACCAGCCGCACCACCTGCTCGATCTTGTCGAGCAGCGCCTTGGGGGCGTCGTTGAACAGCAGATGCGCCTCGTCGAAGAAGAACACGAGCTTGGGCTTGTCGAGATCGCCGGCCTCGGGCAGCTTTTCGAACAATTCCGATAGCATCCAGAGCAGGAAGGTGGCATAGAGGCGCGGCGCGTTCATCAGCTTGTCGGCCGCCAGGATATTGACGACGCCCTGGCCCTTCTCGGTCTGGATAAAGTCGTCCAGGTTCAGCATCGGTTCGCCGAAGAACCTGTCGGCGCCCTGCGATTCCAGCGCCACCAGGCCACGCTGGATGGCGCCGATCGACGCCGACGAGATATTGCCGTACTCGGTGGTGAACTGGCTGGCGTTGTCGCCCACGTACTGCAGCATCGCGCGCAGGTCCTTGGCATCGAGCAGCAGCAGGCCGCCGGCATCGGCAATGCGGAACACCAGGTTCAGCACGCCCTGCTGGGTGTCGTTGAGTTCCAGCATGCGCGACAGCAGCAGCGGGCCCATGTGCGACACCGTGGCGCGCACCGGATGGCCTTTTTCGCCGAACACGTCCCACAGCGTGGTCGGGCATCCGCCCCACACCGGCTCGGGCAGGCCGTGTTCCGCCAGGCGGGCCTTCAGCTTGTCCGATGGCTGGCCCGGCTGGGAAATGCCGGTCAGGTCACCTTTGACGTCGGCCATGAAGACCGGCACGCCCAGCCGCGAGAAGCCCTGCGCCAGGGTCTGCAGCGTGACGGTCTTGCCGGTGCCGGTGGCGCCGGTGATCAGGCCGTGCCGGTTGCCCATTTCAGGCAGCAGCACCATTTCGTGGTCGGCGTTCTTGGCGATAAGGATGGGATCGGCCATGGCGGGGTCTCGTCGGTCGGCGGTCGGGGCAGGAAACAGGTGCGCTGCGGATAGGGAACGGGTACGGGCAGGGCAAACAACCCATACATGGCACTGCGGCGGCAGGGGCGCGTGATAAAATCCTGCGCTGATTATAGCCAGCAGATTGGCACATCAATCACATGGCGTGGCCGCCGGATCGTCAGGATTCGTCCCAGAGACCCATCCGGCCCGGCCCCGCCGGCGCAATGCCGCCGGGTTCCCACACCACACGACACGTTTTCCGCTTCGGAGAGAAACATGGCCGGTCATTCCAAATGGGCCAACATCAAACACAAGAAAGCTGCCGCTGACGCCAAGCGCGGCAAGATCTGGACACGCCTGATCAAGGAAATCACCGTGGCCGCCAAGCTCGGCGGCGGTGACATCGATTCGAACCCGCGCCTGCGCCTGGCCATGGAAAAGGCCATGGACGCCAACATGCCCAAGGACAACATCCAGCGGGCGATCCAGCGTGGCGTGGGTGGCCTGGAAGGCGCCAACTACGAAGAAATCCGCTACGAGGGCTACGGCCTGGCCGGCGCCGCCATCATCGTCGACTGCCTGACCGACAACCGCACCCGTACCGTGGCCGAAGTGCGCCACGCGTTCTCGAAGCACGGCGGCAACATGGGCACCGAGGGTTCGGTGGCGTTCATGTTCACGCACTGCGGCCAGTTCCTGTTCGCGCCGGAAACGCCCGAGGACAAGCTGATGGACGCCGCGCTCGAAGCCGGCGCCGACGACGTGGTGACCAACGACGACGGCTCGATCGAAGTCACCTGCCCGCCCAACGATTTCGGCGCGGTCAAGGCTGCCCTGGAAGCGGCCGGCTTCAAGGCCGAACTGGCCGACGTGGTGATGAAGCCGCAGAACGAGGTCAGCTTTACCGGCGACGACGCCGTCAAGATGCAGAAGCTGCTGGACGCGCTGGAAAACCTGGACGACGTACAGGAAGTCTTCACCAACGCGGTGATCGAGGAATAAGCCCTCACGCCGCGCCCCACGGCGGCAGCCCGGATCCCGGTCCAGCTGCCGCTTTTCGCATGCGTTTCTTTTCTGGCAGTGGATCATGAAAGTTTTGGTTGTCGGTTCCGGTGGGCGTGAGCACGCACTGGCCTGGAAATTGGCCCAGTCGCCCAAGGTGCAGGTCGTCTACGTGGCGCCGGGCAACGGCGGCACGGCGCTCGACAAGCGCCTGCAGAACGTGCCGCTGACCGATCCCGAAGTGCTGGCCGCCTTTGTGGAGCGTGAAGGCGTGGCCTTCACCGTGGTGGGCCCCGAGGCCCCGCTGGCCGCCGGTATCGTCGATGTGTTCCGCGCCCGCGGCCTGCGCATCTTCGGGCCGACCAAGGCTGCCGCGCAGCTGGAATCGTCGAAGGACTTCGCCAAGGCGTTCATGCATCGCCACGGCATCCCGACCGCCTTCTACAAGACGTTCTCGGACGCCGCCGGCGCCCACGCCTATATCGACGCGCAGGGCGCGCCGATCGTGATCAAGGCCGATGGCCTGGCCGCGGGCAAGGGCGTGGTGGTGGCGATGACGCTGGAAGAAGCGCACGGCGCCGTGGACATGATGCTGGCCGACAACAAGCTTGGCGATGCCGGCGCCCGCGTGGTGATCGAGGAATTCCTGGAAGGCGAGGAAGCCAGCTTCATCGTGATGGTGGACGGCAAGAACGTGCTGGCCCTGGCCACCAGCCAGGACCACAAGCGGCTGCTGGACGCCGACGCCGGCCCCAATACGGGCGGCATGGGCGCCTATTCGCCGGCCCCGGTGGTGACGCCGGCCCTGCACGCCCGCGCGCTGCGCGAGATCATCCTGCCGACCGTGCGCGGCATGGAAAAGGACGGCATCCCGTTCACGGGCTTCCTCTACGCCGGCCTGATGATCGACAAGGACGGCAACCCGAAGACGCTGGAATTCAACTGCCGCATGGGCGATCCGGAAACGCAGCCGATCATGGCGCGCCTGAAGACCGACCTGGTCGACGTGATGGAAGCCGCCGTGGATGGCAAGCTGGACCAGATCGAGCTGGACTGGGACCGCCGCACCGCGCTGGGCGTGGTCATTGCCGCCTACGACTACCCGGAAAACCCCCGCAAGGGTGACGTCATCACCGGCATCCCGGCCGAAACCGACGACGCCGTGACGTTCCACGCGGGCACCACGCTGCAGGACGGCACGCTGCGCACGTCCGGCGGCCGCGTGCTGTGCGTGGTGGGCCTGGCCGACACGGTCAGGGCCGCGCAGAAGAACGCCTACGCCGCCGTGGAGCAGATCCACTTCGACGGCATGCAGTTCCGGACCGACATCGGCTACCGCGCCATCAAGCGCTGACCGCGCCCACAGCCGTCGTCAGGCCGGTTTTTCCCGGATTCGCCCCGGACCCCGTGGGGCGAATCCAGCCGGTACAATCGTGACACCGCGATGACGGCCGGCCCCGCCCGGCCGTCTTTGCCACCGGCCACCCTCACCCGCCCATCATGATCGATTCCCAGGCAGTCCGTGACTATCTGCTCGGCCTGCAAGACCGCATCACCGACGCCGTTGCCGCCATCGACGGCCAGGCGTTCCTGACCGACAGCTGGGAGAAGCCCCCCACCGAACGCCTGCGCGGAAGCGGCCGCACGCGCATCCTGGAGGGCGGTGCGGTCATGGAACGGGCCGGCGTGGGCTTTTCGCACGTGCGCGGCGACACGCTGCCGCCATCGGCCAGCGCCAACCGGCCCGAACTGGCGGGGCGCAGCTTCGAGGCCCTGGGGGTGTCGCTGGTATTCCATCCGCGCAACCCGCATGTGCCTACCGTGCATATGAACGTGCGCTGCTTCATCGCCGTGAAGCCCGGTGCCGAGCCGGTCTGGTGGTTTGGCGGCGGCATGGACCTGACGCCCTACTACGGCGTCGCCGACGACTGCGCGCACTTCCACCGCACGTGCAAGGCGGCGCTGGCACCGTTTGGCGATGACCTGTACCCGCGCTTCAAGCAGTGGTGCGACGAATATTTCTTCCTCAGGCATCGCGGCGAGGCGCGCGGCATCGGCGGTATCTTCTTTGACGATGTCTCCGCCCCGGGCTTCGACCAGAGCTTTGCGATGATGCGCTCGGTGGGCGATGCCTTCCTGGACGCCTACCTGCCGATCCTGCGCGCGCGCAAGGACACGCCCTATGGCGAACGCGAGCGCGACTTCCAGGCCTATCGTCGCGGGCGCTACGTCGAATTCAACCTGGTGTTCGATCGCGGCACGCTGTTCGGGCTGCAGTCGGGCGGCCGTGCCGAGTCGATCCTGATGTCGATGCCCCCGCAGGTGACCTGGCGCTACGACTGGCAGCCCCAGCCGGGCACGCCGGAAGCGGCGCTCTATACCGATTTCCTGCCGGCGCGCGCGTGGGCCTGAACCTGATGACCGAAGCCCCCCAAGCCGCCGCCCGGCTCGACGACCCGCAGCGCCCCTACCGCCTGGGTATCCTCGGCGGCACCTTCGACCCGCCCCACCGCGGCCATGTCGCGCTGGCGCAACTGTGCATCGACCACCTGGACCTGGACGAACTGGTCTGGATCCCGACCGGCCATTCGTGGCAGAAGGGCGACCATGTGACCCCGGCCGCCGACCGCTTCGCCATGACCGAACTGGCGGCCGCATCGCTGGTGCCGGGCCGCGCCAAGGTACGTGTCAGCCGCATGGAAGTGGACCGCGACGGCCCGAGCTACACGATCGACACCGTACGTCACCTGCGCGACGCATACGGCCCGCATACGTCGATGGCGTGGCTGATGGGTGCCGACCAGTTGCTGCGGCTGCACACCTGGCACGGCTGGGAGGCGCTGTTCGAACAGGTGCACCTGTGCATCGCCACGCGGCCGGGCTTTCACCTGGAAGAACTGGGCGGGCCGGTGCTTGCCGCGCTGCAGGAACGCCTGGCGGACACGCACCTGATACAATGCTCGCCCTCCGGACATATGTGGATCGACCAGACGCTGGCCGTCGACCTGTCGTCCACCGGCCTGCGCGAGCACCTGGCCGAAGGCCTGTTGCCGGACCAGACGGATGACCGACTGCCGGCCGGCGTGGCACACTACATCGCGCGTCACGGGTTGTACCGACACCCCTCGCCCGACGCGCCCCTACCCGAATGAAGCTGAACAAGAAAGACACCATGGATATTCGTAAACTGCAGCGCGCGATCGTCGACGGGCTCGAGGATGTGAAGGCGCAGGACATCAAGGTGTTCGACACCACTCACCTGACCGAACTGTTCGACCGGGTGGTGATCGCCAGCGGCAATTCGAACCGCCAGACCAAGGCCCTGGCGGCATCGGTACGGGAAACGGTCAAGGACGCCGGCGGCCATATCGTGGCCGTGGAAGGCCTGGAGACCGGCGAATGGGTGCTGGTGGACTGCGGCGACGCCGTGGTGCATATCCTGCAGCCCCAACTGCGCCAGTACTACAACCTCGAGGAAATCTGGGGCGACAAGCCGGTCCGCGTGAAGCTGGCCGCTGCCAAGGGCCTGGCCAAGGCCAGCGAGCCGATGGACGACGAGGACGCCGAACCGGCCCCGCGCGTGCGCCGTGCGTCGAACCTGCGCCCGGCACTGGCCCGCCTGCCCGAAGGCATGAAGGAGCCGTCGCCGCCGATGGGCCACGAGGACACCGATCCGGACGCCATCGCCACGATCCGCAAGCCGGTCCGCAAGACCACCAGCACCGGCACCGGCACGGCCGCCAAGGCGCCGGCGCGCAAGACCACCACGGCGCGCAAGACGTCGGCCGGCACGGCCGCGAAGACGCCGGCCCGCAAGACGGCCGCCGGCACCGCCGCCAAGGCCCCGGCACGCAAGACCGCCACCGGCACGGCCACCAAGGCCCCGGCACGCAAGACGGCCGCCACCAAGACCGCAGCCGCGAAGACCGCCGCGCCGCGCAAGCGCGCCACGCGCTCGGCCTGAGCGCAGTCGGCCCGCTGTCCTGAAGGTATTTCCACCGGGCATCGCACATGCAACTCGTGATCGTGGCGGTTGGCCACAAGATGCCCGCGTGGATCGAATCCGGCTTTGCCGAGTACACCAAGCGGATGCCGCCCGAGCTGCGCATCGAGCTTCGCGAGGTCAAGCCCGAAGCGCGGTCGTCCAGCAACAACGCCGCCACGGTGATGCAGCGTGAAGCGGCGCGCATCGAGGCCGTGCTGGGTTCGCTGTCGAAGCAGTTGCGGATCGTCGCGCTTGACGAGCGCGGCAAGGACTGGACCACCGTGCAGCTGGCCGAGCAGTTGACCGGGTGGCAGCGCGAAGGCGGCGACGTCGCCTTCCTGATCGGCGGTGCCGACGGGCTCGATCCCGCGCTCAAGGCGCGCGCCCAGACGCTGGTGCGCCTGTCCAGCCTGACCCTGCCGCACGGCATGGTGCGCGTGCTGCTGGCCGAACAGCTATACCGCGCCTGGTCGGTCACGCAGAACCACCCGTACCACCGCGCCTGATCCAATCCCCCCCTGGTTCGCTCCCCTCTCCCGCTTGCGGGAGAGGGGAACCAGGCCCACACGGGCCGCGGAAGCCGATGCCGAGCCGGTACAATCGTCGCCAACAACTGCTGGCCGATTTCCGTGACCTCCATCCTCTATCTTGCTTCCCAATCTCCCCGCCGCCGCGAACTGCTGACCCAGCTTGGCGTCCAGTACGAACTGCTGCTGGCCGATGCCGGCGAAGACGCCGAGGCGCTCGAAGCCATACTGCCCGGTGAATCGCCCGACGCCTACGTACAGCGGGTCTGCGCGCTCAAGGCCGATGCCGCACTGCAGCGCCGCGTGCGGCGCGGCCTGCCCGATGCGCCGATCCTGACCTCCGATACCACCGTCTGCCGGGGTGGCGACATCCTCGGCAAGCCGATTGACGCCGCCGATGCCGCGCGCATGCTGGCCACGCTGTCCGGCACCACGCACCGCGTGCTGACGGCAGTGACCGTGGTGTCGGCGCTGGGCCCGCGCCATGCGCTGTCGATCTCGCACGTCACATTCCGCGCCATGGGCGCCGCCGAGATCGACCGCTACGTGGCCAGTGGCGAGCCGCTCGGGAAGGCCGGCGCCTATGGCATCCAGGGGCGCGCAGCCGAGTTCGTCGAGCGTATCGACGGGAGCTATTCGGGTATCATGGGCCTGCCCTTGTTCGAGACGGCGGCGCTGTTGCGCGAGGCGGGTCTGCGCTTCTGACCTCGCCCCCTCCGCCGCATCCGGCCAGGGCATGCAGGGGTCAGATGCCCGGTCTCCCCGGGCGACAACAACAAGCGCCGGCAGACCGGCGACGGCATCCATGGCTATGACCGAAGACATCCTCGTCAATATCACGCCGCAAGAGACCCGTGTGGCCATCGTGCAGCAGGCGGCCGTGCAGGAACTGCACGTCGAACGCACGCTCACGCGCGGGCTGGTCGGCAACATCTATCTGGGCAAGGTCGTGCGCGTGCTGCCGGGCATGCAGTCGGCATTCATCGATGTCGGCCTGGAGCGCGCGGCGTTCCTGCACGTGGCCGACATCTGGCATCCGCGCGACGGCGAGAAGAACGGCCACCTGGCCATCGAGAAGACGCTGTTCGAAGGCCAGGCGCTGATGGTGCAGGTGATCAAGGACCCGATCGGCACCAAGGGCGCGCGGCTGTCCACGCAGGTCAGCATCGCGGGCCGCACGCTGGTGTACCTGCCGCAGGACCCGCATATCGGCATCTCGCAGCGCATCGAAGGCGAAATCGACCGCGAGGCGCTGCGCTCACGCGTGCAGGGCCTGGTGCCGGGCGACGAGCGCGGCGGCTTCATCGTGCGGACCATTGCCGAGGAAGCCAGCGACGAGGAACTGAGCAACGACATCGCCTACCTGCGCAAGATCTGGGCGTCGATCCGGCTGAACGCCACCACGCAGCCGGCGCCGAGCCTGCTGTACCAGGACCTGAACCTGGCCCAGCGCGTGCTGCGCGATTTCATCAACGACGCCACGGGCGTGATCCAGGTGGACTCGCGCGAGAATTTCGTGAAGCTCGTCGAGTTTGCCCAGGAATACACGCCGGCGGTGCTGTCGCGCCTGTCGCACTACACCGGCGAGCGCCCGATCTTCGACCTGTTCAATATCGACGCCGAGATCGAGAAGGCGCTGTCGCGCCGGGTGGACCTGAAGTCCGGCGGCTACCTGATGATCGACCAGACCGAGGCGATGACGACGATCGACGTCAATACCGGCGGCTACGTCGGCGCGCGCAACTTCGACGACACGATCTTCAAGACCAACCTCGAAGCGGCGCACACCATCGCGCGCCAGCTGCGCCTGCGCAACCTGGGCGGCATCATCATCATCGACTTCATCGACATGGAGAACGTGGAGCATCGCGACGCGGTGCTCTCGGAGCTCAAGCGCGCGCTGTCGCGCGACCGCACGCGCATCACGGTGAACGGCTTCTCGCAGCTGGGCCTGGTGGAGATGACGCGCAAGCGCACGCGCGAATCGCTGGCGCATGTGCTGTGCGAGCAATGCCCGGTCTGCACCGGCAAGGGCCAGGTCAAGACCGCGCGGACGGTCTGCTACGACGTGCTGCGCGAGATCATGCGCGAATCGCGCCAGTTCAACCCGCGCGAATTCCGCATCCTGGCCTCGCAGGAAGTGATCGACCTGTTCCTCGAAGAGGAAAGCCAGCACATGGCCATGCTGGGCGACTTCATCGGCAAGCCGATTTCGCTGCAGGTGGAATCGACGTTCCACCAGGAACAGTACGACATCATCCTGATGTAAGGCACAGCCCCGGCTCCTGCATGGCGCCGGGCGCTGAACCACGGGCCTGACATCGGTTGCACGGCCTGCCGCGCGCCGCTCGGCCATCTGCCCCGTCCCACCCCCGCCCTGCGCCCCATCGCGCACTCGCCTCCCCGCATCGAAAAACCTCTGCCTCACGTCATCGTTCTGTCATCCGCCCTCGCCAGAATGCGCAGGTCATTCAAGCAAGGGAGTCGACATGACGCATGCAATCGAAGTGCGCGGCCTGAGAAAGTCGTTCCGCGCGGACCGCAAGGCGCTTGACGACGTCACGCTGCACATCGCCCCCGGCGAGATGGTTGCCCTGCTGGGCGCCTCGGGTTCGGGCAAGTCGACGCTGCTGCGCCACATGGCCGGCTTTGTCGCTGGCGACACCGGTTCGGGCGAGATTCTCGTCAACGGCCGCACGGTGCAGCGCAACGGCCGTCTGGCGCGCGATGTCCGCAAGGTGCGCGCAGAGATTGGATTCGTGTTCCAGCAGTTCAACCTGGTGGGCCGCCTGCCGGTGATCACCAACGTGCTGGTCGGCCTGCTGACCCGCGTGCCCAAGTGGCGCAGCCTGATCCGCTATTTCAAGGCGGACGAAGTGCAGACCGGCCTCGATGCATTGGCCCAGGTTGGTATAGACGACTATGCGTTTCAGCGCGCCTCGACGCTGTCGGGTGGCCAGCAGCAGCGCGCCGCCATCGCCCGCACGCTGGTGCAGAACGCCCGCGTGATCCTGGCCGACGAGCCGATTGCGTCGCTGGACCCCGAATCGTCGCGTCGCGTGATGTCGCTGCTTGCCCAGATCAATCGCACCCGCAAGGTAGCCGTGGTGGTGTCGCTGCACCAGGTGGATGTGGCCATGCGCTACTGCCCCCGTGTGGTGGCCCTGCGCCACGGGAAGGTGGTGTACGACGGTCCCTCGGCCGCGCTGACGCCGAAGATGCTGCGCGACCTGTACGGCACCGAGGCCGACGAGCTGCTGCACGACAGCGTGCCCGACGCGCCGGCGCCGGCCGCCGGCGTACCCGTCCCGGCCATGGTCCGGATGGACCTGGCCACCGCCTGATCGCATTTTTACGAATTACCCAGACCGCGTTTCCCCATCAGTCTTTCCAAACGGAGTTTTCGATGCTTCGCAGAACCTTCCTCGCCGTGGTGGCGTCGGGTGTCGTGGCGCTGCCCGCCTTTGCCCAGGATGCCAAGACCCTGAACATCGGCTTCATCTCGACCGAATCGTCGTCGAACCTGAAGAATGCGTGGCAGCCGGTCATCGACGACCTGAGCAAGACGCTGGGCGTGCCGGTCAAGCCGTTCTTTGCCTCGGACTACGCCGGCATCATCGAAGGCATGCGCTTCAACAAGGTGCAGATCGCCTGGTTCGGCAACAAGTCGGCCATGGAAGCCGTGGACCGCGCCAATGGCGAAGTGTTCGCGTCGGTGATCGACAAGGACGGCAACCCGGGCTACTGGTCGCTGCTGATCGTGCGCAAGGACAGCGACCTGAAGTCGGTCGAGGACGTGATCAAGCGCGGCCGCGATCTGTCGTACGGCGCCGGCGACCCGAATTCGACGTCGGGGACGGCCGTACCGGGGTACTACCTGTGGGCCGCCAACAAGGTGGAACCGAAGACGCTGTTCAAGGCCGTGCGCATCAGCAACCACGAAACCAACCTGCTGTCGGTGCTGAACAAGCAGGTGGATGTGGCCGTGAACAACACCGAAAACTTCGAACGCTACCGCATCAACACGGGCAAGAACGCCTATGACGAAGTGCGCGTGCTGTGGAAGTCGCCGCTGATCCCGGCCGATCCGCTGGTCTACCGCAAGGACCTGTCGCCGGAGATGAAGAAGAAGATCCAGACCTTCTTCGTCAACTACGGCAAGGGCGCCAACGCCGCGCGCGAGAAGGAAACGCTGGCCGCGCTGACCTACCAGGGCTTCCGCCCGTCGAGCGATGCCCAGCTGGTGCCGATCCGCCAGATCGAGCTGGCCAAGGAAAAGGCCAGGATCGAGACCGATACCACGCTGGCCGCCGCCGACAAGGAAAAGAAGCTGGCCGACGTGACGCGTCGCCTGGCCGACCTGGACAAGGCGGCCGCCGCCACCGTGCAGCAGTAAGCCGTACCGGAGACCGGCGATGCCCGATGCGGGCGCTGCCGGTCTTCCCTGTTTCCCGCCTTCCCTTCCGGATTCCCCATGACCGCCACCGCCAAGCCTGGCCTGCCCCCTTCGCCCCAAAGCCATGTTCGGCCGCCGCGCACGTCCCTGTCCGTGATGCTGATCTGGGCAGTGCTACTGGCTCTGCTCGCCATGTCGTGGCAGGGCGCCGACATGCGCCCGCTGGACCTGTTGCGCGATGCCGGCAACATGGCAAAGTTCGCCGCCGATTTCTTCCCGCCCAACTTCCGCGACTGGCAGAACTATCTCGACGAGATGCTGGTGACGGTACAGATCGCGCTGTGGGGCACCGCACTGGCCGTGCTGATGGCCGTGCCGCTGGGGCTGCTGTGCTCGGCCAACATCGTGCCGGTATGGGTGTACCAGCCCGCCCGGCGCATCATGGATGCCTGCCGCGCCATCAATGAAATGGTGTTCGCGATGCTGTTCATCGTCGCCGTGGGCCTGGGTCCGTTCGCCGGCGTGCTGGCCATCTGGATCCACACCATGGGCGTGCTGGCAAAGCTGTTTGCCGAAGCCGTCGAGGCCATCGACCCGCGCCCCGTGGAAGGCGTGCGCGCCACCGGCGCCGGCCCGATCGAGGAAATCGTCTACGGCGTGATCCCGCAGGTGCTGCCGCTGTGGCTGTCGTTCGCGCTGTATCGCTTCGAATCGAACGTGCGCTCGGCGTCGGTGGTGGGCATCGTCGGTGCCGGTGGCATCGGCACCGTGCTGTGGGAGATCATTCGCAGCTTCCAGTACGCCCAGACCTGCGCGGTGATGATCATCATCATCCTGTTCGTGGTGGCCATCGACATGATGTCGGCCCAGATCCGCAAGGTGCTGGTATGACATCCGGCGGCGCGCTGCGTGCGCCACGTGTGAGGCGCGATGCCTGACGCGGGGCGCGCCAGGGATTGAGACGCTGGCCCTCTCCCCCGCCCCTCTCCCGCCACGCGGGAGAGGGGAGAAAACCACGGGATATCAGCCGCGCTCTGGTTGCTAACCCCTCCCGCCACGAGGAAGGGGGAGAAAACCACGGGACATCAGCCGCGCTCTGGTAGCTCCCCTCTCCCGCCACGCGGGAGAGGGGCCGGGGGAGAGGGTCAGCCGGTCAACCGGCGATCAGGCTGGCAAACGCGTCAGCCGAATCCTTCAGTTCACCGCTGTTGTCGATTTCGACCAGCCGGCAGCCAGCCGGCACATCGAACGGTTGCGTGGCCCGTGCCAGGCGCCCGGCAATCGCCGCTTCGGTTTCGCGGCCACGATTGCGCAGGCGCACCGCCAGCGTCTCGGGTTTCACGCGCACATGCACGGCACAGAGCTTCGGATAGCGCGCCGCCGCGTCGGGCAGGTATTCGCGCGATCCATTGACGATGACCTTCAGGCCCTGCGCCAGCCACTGCTCGATCTCCACGCCGATACCGTAATGCAAGCCGTGGCTCTGCCAGTGCATGGCCAGGCAGCCCAGCCCGACGCGGCGCGTGAACTCATCGGCGGTCAGCGCCACCGACGCCTCGTTGGCATCGGCGGCGCGCGTGATATAGCGATGGGCGATGACCACCGGGTCGGCCGGCTTCAGCCGTTCGTGCAGGGCCCGCAGCAGTGAATCCTTGCCGCTGCCGGACGGGCCCATCACGTAGAACAGGCCATTGCCGTCGGTCTCAGGGCGGAGACTCATGCCAGCCAGCCCGCGCCGGCACCGTCCACCGTGGTGCCGTCGAAGCGATAGTGACGCGCGGCGACGAAGTCGGCGCCGGCCTCGGGTTGCACATAAAGACTGATGCTGTCCACGTGCAGCGGCTGCTCCAGCAGCCGGGCGCCCGCCGCCGACAGCCTATCGAAGGCCGCGGCCTCGTCGGCCGCGTCGAGCATGCCGGTCAGCGTGATGTGGAAAGTGAACGTGTCGAACACGTACGGATAGCCCCATGCATCGAGATGCCGCCGTTGCGCCGGACTCAGCCGGTCCGGGTTGCGGCGCGCGATCTCGGCTTCGGTGGGCGGCGCGCGGAAACGATCGAACCCGGTGACGCAGGCATCGGCCAGCGCATGCATCCGCCGGCCGCCCTCGCCGTCGGCATCGTCCAGACACCAGGCCAGGAAGCCGCGCAGCGCACGCAGCGTCAGCGGGGCGTCGAACGGCTGGCGCCCCGCAGCGAAGGCGCGCATGGCGCCATCGAGCATGGCCGCGTCCGTGCCTTCGGCCAACCGGAATGGCGGTTTCAAGGTCGCGTGCAGCGCGTAGTGCGCGGGGGCCTTGACCCACTCGGCGGGCCGCTGTGCGATGCCCGGGGGCAGCGGCAGCGCGGCACCCGTATCGGCATCGCGGCCCAGCCATTGCGCGCCGAAGCTGCGGAATGGCTCGGCAGGTGCCAGGTAGATCGCATAGCGATGGGCCGATCGGGAGGGTCGGGTCGCCTGGCTCATGCGGCCAGGCTGGCCTGGTTGGCCAGGTCGATCAGCGGCAGCGCCACGGCGGCGTGGCGCAGTTCGCCATTGACGATGGTGCCGCACACGCGCGGCAGGCCCGGCAGGCTGTCGTCGATCAGCACCGCATCGGCACGCATGCCCGGCACCAGCGCGCCACGGTCGCGCAGGCCGGCCGCGCGTGCCGGGTTACGCGACACCAGATGCCAGGCCTCGGGCAGGCTGCAGACACCCAGTTGCACGAGCTTGAACGCAGCCTGCAGCGGCGCGGGATAGTAATAATCCGAAGCCAGCACGGTACAGAGGCCAGCGGCAATCATTTCGGTGGCATTGGGCGCGCCGGTGTGGCTCTGGCCGCGCAGCACATTGGGGGCACCGAACACGGTCTCGTCGCCGATCTGGCGCGCCAGCCTGGCCACTTCCACGGTCAGCGGAAATTCGGCGATGGCGCAGCCCTGGCGATGGTAGTGCTGGCGCGTGGCCACATCGGGATCGTCGTGCGACGCCACCGGCAGGCCAGCCTCGCGCGCGGCACTGATCAGTTGCGAAACGGCGGCCGGCACGTCCTGCGCGTGGCGGCTGGCCGCGCGCAGGCGGCTGCGGAATGCCTCCATGTCGCACTCGGCGCGCTCGGCGTATTGGGCCAGCTTGCGCTCGTCGTTCATGCGGCGCGCCATGGTCGGCAGATGGTCGTTGATGGCCAGCAGGCTCACGCGGCCATCGGCCATCCATTGCAGGGCCGTCTCCACGCCGGCCAGGTGGTAGGCCTCGAAGCGCAGGTGCACCTTGTGCGACGCACCGAGCACCGGCGCCAGTTGCGACAGCGCCTCGAACATGCGCACCGCGTAGGCTTCACCGCGCAGCCCCCCTTCCCAGGACAGCGTCACGCCGTGGAATTCGGTCGTGATGCCATGCGCCAGCAGCTGGCGGTCCACATCGAGCAGCGCCGGGCCATATGGAAAGCTGACGCCGGGACGCGGCATCACCGACCGTTCGAACGCATCGCCATGGATATCGACGATGCCGGGCAGCACCAGCAGGTCTCCGGCGTCGATGCAGGGGCCGCTGCCGCCGGCCTGCTGCGCGATGTTGCCTTGCTCGAAGCCCAGCGTGGCGGGGGCGATGGTACCGGCACCCAGCACACGGCGGCCAGTGATGCCGTGCAGCGGGAGCGAACAGGTTTGTATTGTCGTTTGCATGATGGGCGTTACGGGTTCGCCAGCAAGTTAGCGCCGGCACATGACATACATATGTCTAGACCAATAGGGTCGCATGCCGGATCAAGCCATGAGGCCGACTGTGCCGCCAGGGCAAGCGGCCCGTCTGTCAGTCGTTGTCGGACACCGTAAGCTGCACCCAGTCGCCAGCGAATCGGGTCATGCTGTACTGCACGGGCACGCCGTCGATATCGACGTTGAGCGCCTCCACCTGCAGCACGGGGCGCGTCTTGGGCTGGTTCAGCAGCCGCGCCACCGGGGCGCTGGGCATGGCCGCGGTGATGCGCGACCACTTGCGCGTGTAGTCGGCAATGCCGAACTGCGCCAGCGCACGCGAAATGGACTGCGTCTCGCGCACGGCATCTTCCAGGCCCGGAAACCGCTTCGGATCGAAATAATGCTCGGCGACGTCGATGGTGCGCGCTTCGGCCTTGCCCACCATCTGGATATGCAGGATATCGGCCGTGCGCGGCAGGCCCAGGTGCCTGGCAATCTCCGGCGCGCGCAGCGTCTGGCTGTCGACGATCTCCAGATGCCCGCGCATGCCCTGCGCGGCCAGGTTCTGCGAAAAGCGCGTGCGGCGGCCGATCGCGTAGTCGATCGCATGCTCCTGCACGAAGGTACCGCGGCCCTGCTCGATGCGAACCAGACCGCTCAGTTCCAGTTCGCCCATCGCGCGGCGGATGGTGTGCCGGTTCACGGCAAAGCGCGTGGCCAGTTCCGGCTCCGGCGGCAGCTGCTCGCCGGGACCATAGAGTTTGTTGCGGATGTCCTCCGCCAGCGCCTCGCCAATCTGGCGCCACACCGCCACGCCGGAGCCCCGTTCCACTTCCCGATCAGACATCTTCGCTCTGCCCTGTGTCATCAAGCCTTAATGGTTGCCGTGCGATTGTGCCCGAGTCCCGGTGCGCCGGTCAGGTGTCCGAGCAAAGTCCCCGACCCGTCACGAAACGTTCATGTGGCTGTGGTCTAGTATCGCCGTGTTGTGGTAGTTTACATCTAAACGTATAGACGTATAGGGGTGATCATGCAAAGTGAAACCGCCAACCAGGCCAATGCGGCACGTGCCGCCTGGCTGCGGGTGCTGGCGCTGGCCCAGTCGGATGCGCTCGATGCGGCGTACACCCGGCTGCAGGAACAGGCCACCCTGCCGGGATATCGCCTGTTGCGCAAGCCCGAATCGGGCATGGCCATGGTGCGCGCCCGGGCGGGCGGCACCGGCGCCCAGTTCAACCTGGGTGAAATGTCGGTCACACGCTGCGCCGTGGTGCTGGACGAATCCGGCGATGTGGCGGCCACGGCCGGCGTCGCGTATGTGCAGGGTCGCGGCCAGCGCCACGCCGAACAGGCCGCCGTGCTCGATGCCCTGCTGCAACGGCCGTCCTGGCACCAGCGCGTGCAGGACGTGGTCGTCGCCCCGCTGGCGCAGGCCCTGACCGAACGCGCCGCGCGGCAGGCCGCCACCGCCGCGCAAACCCGCGTGGAATTCTTCACGATGGCCCGCGGAGAAGATTGAGATGTCGCCCCCCCAGAATACGATGCAGGCCTTCGCTCCCAGCCCCACCCCGGCCACCTCGCTGCTGCCCGGCTTCGACAATCCGGTCGATGATGCACAGGCCGTGTTCCGCGCCACGCTTGAAGCGTTCGCGCATCCGGGCCGCCTGGAAGTGCTGCCCGTCGGCAGCGGCCAGCCCGAAGGCCTGTCCCCGGTACTGGCCGCGCTGCTGCTGACGCTGGCCGATCCGGATACCCCCGTGTGGCTGCCTGCCGGCGTGCCGGCCGCCGCGCGCGCTTTCCTGCGTTTTCACTGCGGCTGCCCGCTGGCCGATGCCCTTGCCGACGCCACCTTCGTGTGCGTGCCCGCCGGGCATGCCATGCCCGCGCTGGCCGACTGCGCGCAAGGCCTGCCTGCCTATCCGGACCGCTCCGCCACGCTGATCGTCGAGGTCGATTCGCTGCGCGACGGCGACGCGCTGACGCTGACCGGCCCCGGCATCGAGACCACGCAGGCGCTGCACGTGCGCGGCCTGCCCGCCGATTTCCGGCCGGCCTGGCGCGCCAACAATGCCCGCTTTCCGCTGGGCGTGGACCTGCTGCTGGCCAGCGGCCAGCAATTCTGCGCCTTGACGCGCACGACACGCGTGGAGGACTGACATGTACGTAGCCGTCAAGGGTGGCGAGCGCGCCATCCTCAATTCGTACCAGATGCTGGACAACTACCGCCGTGGCGACACGTCGGTGCCCGAACTCACGCTGGCGCAGATCCGCGAGCAGATGCCGCTGGCGGTGGCCCGCGTGATGGCCGAGGGCTCGCTCTACGACCCGCACCTGGCCGCGCTGGCCATCAAGCAGGCCGCCGGCGACCAGATCGAGGCCATCTTCCTGCTGCGCGCCTATCGCACCACGCTGGCCCGCTTCGGCTACACCCAGGCGATCGATACCGGCACGATGACGCTGCAGCGCCGCATCTCGTCGACGTTCAAGGACGTGCCGGGCGGCCAGGTGCTGGGCCCGACGTACGACTACACGCAGCGCCTGCTCGACTTCACGCTCGAAGCGGGCCGCGACCCGGCCCCGCTGGCGCCGTCGCCTGAACCGCTGGCGTCGAACATGCCGCGCGTGACCGGCCTGCTCGAAGCCGAATCGCTGGTCGAAGCCGACACGATTCCCGCCGGCGACCCCGCGCCGCCAGACCTCACGCGCGAGCCGCTGACCTTCCCGGCCGAGCGCCCCGCGCGCCTGCAGAACCTGGCCCGCGCCGACGAAGGCTTCCTGCTGGCCATGGGCTACTCGACGCAACGCGGCTACGGCAATTCGCACCCGTTCGCCGCCGAGATCCGCTACGGCAGCACCGAAGTGGAAATGTTCATCGAGGAACTGGGCTTCGCCGTGACCATCGGCGAAGTGGAACTGACCGAATGCCAGATGGTGAGCCAGTTCGCCGGCAACGCCGACGAGGCGCCACGCCTGACGCGCGGCTACGGGCTCACGTTCGGCTACAACGAGCGCAAGGCGATGTCGATGGCGCTGGTGGACCGTGCCATGCGCGCCGAAGAGCTTGGCGAAGCCGCCGACAACCCCGCCAACGACATCGAATTCATGCTGTACCACAGCGACAACGTGGAAGCGTCCGGCTTCGTGCAGCACCTGAAGCTGCCCCACTACGTGGACTTCCAGGCCAACCTGGAACTGCTGCGCCGGCTGCGCGCCGAGCAGGCAGGCCAGGCCACACCGCCCACCGCATCCACCGGCGCGCCGCAGCCGTCGCCTTCGCCATCGCCATCGCAAGAGGAGTCGCTGGCATGACCATCGCCAACGCCAACCCCGGCGCCGCCACCGCAACCATTGCGCGCGACGACCACTACAACTTCGGCTACCTGGACGAATCCACCAAGCGCATGCTGCGCCGCGCGCTGCTGAAAGCGGTGGCCATCCCTGGCTACCAGGTGCCGTTCGGCAGCCGCGAAATGCCGCTGCCGTATGGCTGGGGCACGGGCGGCATCCAGGTGACCGCCGCCATCATCGGCCGCCACGACGTGCTCAAGGTGATCGACCAGGGTTCGGACGACACCACGAACGCCATCAACATCCGCCGCTTCTTCGGCCGCGTGACCGGCGTGCAGACCACGGAGCGCACCGCCGAGGCGACCATCATCCAGACGCGCCATCGCATTCCGGAGACGAAGCTGCGCGCGGGCCAGACCATGGTGTACCAGGTGCCCATCCCCGAGCCGCTGCGCTGGCTGGAGCCGAGCGAGACCGAAACGCGCACGATGCACGCGCTGGCCGAATACGGATCGATGCACGTGAAGCTCTACGAGGACATCGCGCACCACGGCCACATCGCCACCACGTACGACTACCCGGTGATCGTCAACCAGCGATACATGATGCGCCCGTCGCCAATCCCCAAGTTCGACAATCCCAAGCTCGACCGCAGCCCCGCGCTGATGCTGTTCGGCGCCGGCCGCGAGAAGCGCGTCTACGCCGTGCCGCCGTACACGTCCGTCAAGAGCCTGGACTTTGTCGACCACCCGTTCACCGTCGAGAAATGGTCGAGCTGCTGCGCGCAATGCGGCGCCACCGACAGCTATCTGGACGAGATCATCACCGACGATGCCGGCACGCGCATGTTCGTGTGCTCGGACACCGAGTACTGCGCCGACCGCCAGGCGGCCCAGGCCGTCAAGACCGCCGCCGGAGGCCAACCATGAACGCCACGCCACTGCTTTGCGTCCGGCAGCTCACGCACACCTGGGACGGCGTGCACGGCTGCCACGACGTCACTTTCGACCTGTACCCTGGCGAAGTGCTGTGCGTGGTCGGCGAATCGGGCTCGGGCAAGAGCACGCTGCTGCAGGCGCTGTCGATGCAGGTGCGCGCGCAGCGCGGCAGCGTCAGCTACGACATGCGCGAAACCGGCCTGACCGACCTGGCCTCGCTGTCCAGCGCGCGCATGCGCCTGCTGGCGCGCACCGACTGGGGCTTCGTGCGCCAGCATGCCCGCGACGGCCTGCGCATGCAGGTCAGCGCCGGCGCCAACATCGCCGAGCGCCTGATGGCCGTGGGCAACCGCCACTACGGCGACCTGCGCGAGATCGCCGGTGCCTGGCTCGAAAAGATGGAAATCGACCTGGGCCGCCTGGACGATGTGCCCAGCACGTTCTCGGGCGGCATGCAGCAGCGCCTGCAGATCGCACGCAACCTGGTCACGCATCCGCGCCTGGTGTTCATGGACGAACCCACCGCATCGCTGGATGTCTCGGTGCAGGCCCGCCTGCTGGACCTGATGCGCCGGCTGGTGACGGACCTGGGTCTGGCCGCCGTCCTCGTCACGCACGATCTGGCCGTGGCGCGCCTGCTGGCCCACCGCACGTTGGTGATGCAGGGCGGCCGCGTGGTCGAACAAGGCCTGACCGACCAGATCCTCGACGACCCGCAGCATCCGTACACCCAGCTGCTGGTTTCCTCCATCCTGCAGGGCTGATCACGATGCAAGCAGATTCCCGGAAGCTGATCGAGGTCCGTGGCCTCGGCAAGATGTTCACGTTGCACAACCAGGGCGGCATCCGCCTGCCCGTGCTCCAGGCGATCGACTTCGACGCGTCGCGCGGCGAATGCCTGGTGCTGTCGGGCCGCTCGGGCACCGGCAAGAGCACGCTGCTGCGCTGCCTGTACGGCAACTACCTGGCCACCGAAGGCACCATCCGCCTGCGCGATACCAGCGAAGCGGGCGAGCCGTGGGTGGAGCTGACCCATGCGTCCGAACAGCGCGTGCTGAAGCTGCGCCGCGACGTGATCGGCTATGTGTCGCAGTTCCTGCGCGCCATCCCGCGTGTCTCGGCGCTCGATGTGGTGGCCGATCCGATGCAGCAGCGTGGCGCGAGCCACGAGGAAGCCCGCGCCCGCGCCGCCGTGCTGCTCGAACGCCTGAACCTGCCGCGCCGCCTGTGGGACCTGCCCCCGGCCACCTTCTCGGGTGGCGAGCAGCAGCGCGTGAACATCGCGCGCGGCCTGATCGGCGGCCATCCGATCCTGCTGCTCGACGAGCCGACCGCTTCGCTCGATGCCGACAACCGCGCGGTGGTGATCGCACTGATCCGCGAGGCGCTGGCCGAAGGCCGCGCGCTGATCGGCATCTTCCACGACGAAGCCGTGCGCGATGCCGTGGCCACACGTGCGCTGCCGCTGCAGCCGGTGGCGGCCGCCAACGCCTGACACCCGGCGCCCAACGCATGCCAACATCGGCACCGCCCCCGACAAACCTGCCCTGAGCCCGACACGGAACCGGACATGTCCACCACCTACCTGACGCACGCCACGCTCGTTCTGCCCGACGCCGTGCTGCACGACAGCGCCCTGCTGATCGCCGACGGCCAGATCGCCGCCATCGAACCCGAGTCGGTTCCCGCCCATGCCGCGGTGATCGACCTGCGCGGCCATACCGTGATGCCGGGCCTGATCGACGTACATTGCGATGCCATCGAAAAGGAAGCCGAGCCGCGCGCCAACGTCCTGTTCCCGCTCGACTTTGCCGTGGCGCAGGTTGATCGCCGCAATGCCGCCGCCGGCATCACCACGCCGTACCACGCGCTCTCGTTCGCCAGCAACCAGTTCGGCGTGCGCAACAACGACACCGCCGCCACGCTGGTGCGCACGGTGGCCCAGTACCGCAAGCACAGCCTGGTCGACAACCGCATCCACTGCCGCTACGAAGTGACCGATGCGGCTGCCGTGCCGGTGCTGGAAATGCTGATGGCCGAAGGCGTGGTGGACCTGCTGTCGGTGATGGATCACTCGCCCGGCCAGGGCCAGTTCAAGACGCTCGACGCCTACCTGTCGTACATGATGGGCAACCATGGCATGAGCCGCGACGAGGCGGCCAACGCCGCCGCGAAGAAGACAGCCGAACTGGACGGTGCCACCGAGCGCGTCAACCGCCTGGTGTCGAAGGCCCACGCGCTGGGGGTGCCCACGGCCAGCCATGACGACGATTCGCCACAGCGCATCGCCGCCATGCATGCGCTGGGCGTGCGCATGAGCGAATTCCCGATCAACCTGCAAACGGCGCAGGCCGCCGCCGCGCATGCACTACCGACCATCCTGGGCGCGCCCAACGTGCTGCGCGGCAAGAGCCAGAGCGGATCGATGCGGGCCATCGACGCGATCCACGCCCGGGTCGGCAATATTCTCTGCTCGGACTACCAGCCATCGACGCTGATCGCCGCCGCCTTCGCCGCCGCGCGTCTGGCCGAGCTGCCGCTCAACGACGCGCTGGCGCTGGTCAGTGCCAACCCGGCCGACGCGTGCATGCTCGACGACCGTGGCCGGCTGCTGCCCGGCAAGCGCGCCGACGTGATCGCCGTGGCCAGCGTGGCCGGCCAGCCGCTGGTCACGCATACGTGGTCGGCCGGCCGTCTGGTGTTTGCGGCAGGCTATCCGGCCGTCCATCCTGCGGCCTCCCATACCGCCGCGCGCGCGGCCGAAGCGCCTGCCGTGGCCTGACCCTGCGCACCGGCGCGCGATCAAACGCGCGTTCGGCAATGTCGCCCGCCCAGCCATGAAAAAGGCCGCGCATCGTCGCGCGGCCACATTTATTGACTATAGGCGCTACGCGCGGCGCTGGCACGGTAGGACTAGTCCTCATCACTGGCGGCTGGCCTTTGCACCGCTATCCCCTACTCTGGAGATGCAGGTGGCGGGAGCTTGAAGGGGTCGACATGATGTCAATGCGGATCACGGTGCCAGCGATGCTGGCCATTTTTTTATGTGCGGGATGCGCGGACCTGTTGCCGCAGAAGGTCGATCGATCGCCGCCGCTGGCGGGCCCGCAGGTCAATGCCGACACGACTTACCCACCTGCCCCGCTCGCGCGCCCCACGCCAATCCCGCCGCACGAGATCAACATGACAGGCACCTGCAAGCGCACCGAGGAGGACGGCTTCCGGGAAGATGCCGTGGTACGCGTATCCCACAATGCCGTGCAGACGCTGACCTGGAAACTGTGGGTGTCGCGCAAGGGGTCGTGCCACTTCGACCTCGATGAATTCAAACAGGTGCAGCAAACGCCGCATATCGAACTGCATGCCATCGACGGCAGCGGCTGCAAGCTTATGGTGTGGCAGGACCCGCGCCGCATCACGCTAGCCCACGCACGGTGCGAGAAGCACTGCACGCCGGGCATCTACGAGCAGGCCTGGCCGGTGCTGTTCGATCCACGTAACGGCAACTGCGCGCAGATCCGCTGAAGATCGGCGGCCGGGGCACCGCGCCGGCCTGCCTGCCGGCGCGCCTGGGTGCGGCTACTTCGCCTTGGGCACGCGGCCCATCAGGAAGAACTCGTCGTTCGGACGCATGCCGATGGTGTTCGCCATGCGGTTCGACAGGCCAAAGAACGCCGTGATGGCGGCGATGTCCCACGCGTCCTCGTCGTCAAAGCCATGGACGCGCAGCGCGTCGAAATCGGCCTCGCCGATCGTATGCGACGCCTCGCACACTTTCATCGCGAAATCGAGCATGGCGCGCTGCCGCGGCGCGATATCGGCCTTGCGGTAGTTGACCGCCACCTGGTCCGCCACCAGCGGCTTCTTTTCGTAGATGCGCAGGATGGCGCCGTGCGCCACCACGCAGTACAGGCACTGGTTGGCGCCCGAAGTGGCCACGACGATCATCTCGCGGTCGCCCTTGGTCAGGTTGCCGCTCTCCTTGAGCATCAGCGCGTCGTGGTACGCAAAGAAGGCCCGGCATTCGTCGGGCCGGTGCGCCAGCGCCAGAAACACATTGGGAACGAAACCCGCCTTTTCCTGCACTTCCAGCACGCGCTGGCGCAGGTCATCGGGCAAGCCGGCAATCTCCGGGACGGGATAGCGGCTGATCGGGGGTCGGGTGGACGGTGATGCCTGGGTCATGTCTGTCTCCTCCGGGTAGGTTTCCCGTGTGTGTACATGCCCGGCCATGGCAGGGCACCATGGCCGTCGAAACCGTGTGTCGCTTACTCCGCCGCCGTGGCGAACTGAATGCGGTGCAAGCCGGCGTACAGCCCGTTGGCGGCCAGCAGCGCACCGTGGCTGCCCGCCTCGGCCACGCGGCCATGTTCCAGCACCACGATGCGGTCGGCGTTTTCAATCGTAGACAGCCGGTGGGCAATCACCAGCGTGGTACGGCCTACCATCAGCGATTCCAGCGCCGCCTGCACCTGGCGCTCCGATTCGGAGTCCAGCGCCGACGTGGCTTCGTCCAGGATCAGGATCGGGGCGTCCTTGTAGATGGCCCGCGCAATCGCCAACCGCTGGCGCTGGCCACCGGACAACTTCATGCCGTTGTCACCGATATTGGTTTCCAGCCCTTCCGGCAGGCCCTTGACCACATCGGTCAGGTAAGCCGCCGCCAGCGCGCGCTCGACGCGCGCCATGTCGATCTTCTCGCGCGGATGTACGCCATACGCTACATTGGCAGCCACCGTATCGTTGAACAGCACCACGTCCTGGCTCACGAAGGCGATCTGGCGGCGCAGGTCGTTCAGGCCGAACTGGTCGATCGGCTTGCCGTCGAGCATGATGCGGCCTTCGGTCGGGTCGAAGAAGCGCGGTAGCAGGTTCACAAGCGTGGTCTTGCCACTGCCCGACGGCCCCACCAGCGCCACCACCTCGCCCGGTGCGGCGTGGAAGTTCACACGGTTCAGCGCCGGACGGGCGGCATCGCCATAGCGGAAGCCGACGTTTTCGAACACCAGGTCACCCCGGGCGCGCTCCAGCGGCAGCCCGCCGGTCTGCGGCTCGATCGGCTCGTCGATCAGCCCGAAAATCATCTCGGCGGCGGTCAGGCCCCGCTGCAGCGGCTGGTTCAGGTCGGTCAGGTGCTTGAGCGGCGAAATCAGCAGCAGCATGGCCATCACGAAGCCGGTGAACCCGCCGATGGTGGTCTGGTTGCCCTGGGCCTGGATCATCGCGATGGTCAGGATCACCGACAGCGCCAGCGACGCCAGGAACGCCGTCACGGGCTGGTTCAGGCCACCGGCCACGGCCATGCGCATCGAATAGCCGCGCAGGCGCTCGGCCATCGTGGCAAACCGCGCCGTTTCGTATGCCTCGCCGCCGTGCAGCTTGACGACCTTGTAGCCGCCAGCCGCTTCCTCGACCACGTAGGCCGCGGTGTTGGTCAGTGCCTGGTGCTCGCGGTTCAGCCGGCGCAGCCGGCGGTTCACCTTCGACATCACGAAGCCGATGGTCGGCAGCAGCACGGCCACCACCAGCGTCAGGCGCCAGTTCGTGTAGAACAGGTACACCAGCAGCGCCAGCACGGTCAGGGAGTCGCGCACCAGCGTGATCAGCACGCCGGTCAGGATCTGCATGACCTGGTTGACCTCGAAGATCACGGCGTTGATCAGCGAGGCGGCGGTGTTGCGGTGATAGAACAGCGCCGGCGCGTGCAGCATGCGCTCGAACATCTGCATGCGCATCTTGAGCAGCACCTTGTTCGAGATCAGCGACAGCAAATATCCGGACGCGAACTGCGCCACGCCGCGCACCAGCGCCACGCCGACCAGCAGCGCCGGCACGTGCCAGAGCTTGCCGGCGTAGCTGCCGCCAAAGCCCTTGTCGAGCAGGTCGTTGACCACCTTCGGGATAATGCCCTCGCTGGCCGCCACGAGTGCCATGGCCAGAATCGCCAGCACGAAGTTGCGCATTTCGGGCTTCAGGTATGCCCAGACGCGCTTGAGGGTGTCGGTTTCCTGGGGCGTTTGCTTTTTGCTGTCTTTCACGTTGGCTCCACTTGCCGATCGGGGCCCGCACCGACTGCCGCTAGAATGGCGGGCAAATCCGGTCTGCGGGATCCATCGCAAGCATGTCTATGAAAATCTCTGTCGTACTGATTACAAAGAACGAGGCACACAACATCCGGGACTGCCTCGAAAGCGTCTCCTGGTGCGACCGCGCGATTATAGTGGACTCCGGCAGCACGGACGGCACGCTGGAGGTTGCCCGCGCCATGGGTGCCGAAGTTCATGAAACGGCTACCTGGCCCGGTTTCGGCCCCCAGAAGAACCTCGCCCTGTCCAAGGTCCAGAGCGAATGGGTGCTGTCGATCGACGCCGACGAGCGCGTCACGCCCGCCTTGCGCGACGAAATCCTGGCCGCCATCGACTCCGGCCGCGCCGACGCCTACGACATGCCGCGCCTGTCGCGCTTCTGCGGCCGCTTCATGCGCCACAGCGGCTGGTATCCCGACCGCCTGACACGCGTGTTCCGCGCCGGCCGCGCCCGCTTTACCGACGATATCGTCCACGAGAACGTGGTCACCGACGGCCCGGTCGGCCATCTGCAAACCCCGCTGCTGCACTACACCTACGATGATTTCTCGCAGGTGCTGCGCAAGATCGACCAATACTCCACGCTGGGCGCCAGACAGGCATTCCAGCGCGGCAAGCGCGCCACCGTGTTCAGCGCCTGGACCCACGGCAGCTGGGCGTTCCTGCGCACCTGGCTGCTGCGGCGCGGCTTTCTGGATGGCCCGCAGGGGCTGGCCGTCGCGCTGATGAACGGCCAGGCCAGCTATTACAAGTACATCAAGCTCTGGCTGCTGCACCAGCAGGCGAAACATCCGCCTGCGTCAGCCGATTGACCAGCGCGCCGAACGCCTGAGCCGTCGGGCCGAAACCCATCTGTTCGATGTGGCGGGCGGCGTGGGCCAGCAGCGACTGGCGCAGCGCGGCATCGTGCAGGCCACTGCGGATCGCCGCGGCCAGCCCTTCCACATCGCCCACCGGCACCAGCAGGCCGGCGCGGCCATCGTCAAGAATCTCGCGGGGGCCAGTCGGGCAATCGGTGCTCACCACCACCTGGCCCACCGCCAGCCCTTCCAGCAGGACGTTGGGCAGGCCTTCCATCTTCGAACTGAACGCCATCAGGCGCGCCTGGCGAATCCAGGCGTAGGGGTTCGACTGGAAACCGGCGAACGTCACGCGCCCGGCCAGGCCCAGCGATTGCGCCAGGGCTTCGAGCCTGGGTCGTGACGCGCCATCGCCAACCAGCACCAGTCGCTCGTCAATCCCCTGTTCGACCAGCCGCGCATAGGCATGCAGCAGCGAAGTAAAGTCCTTCTGGCTTTCCTCCAGCCGGCCTATCGAGACGATGAACGGCTCGGCGGGCGCCAGCCCCGGCTCCAGCGGCTGCGCGGCCCGGGCGCGAATATTGTCGAGGTCGATGGCGTTGTACAGCCGCACCAGCCTGGGCGCCGCGTCGGGCATCAGTTCGCGGGCATCGGCCAGCATGCTGTCGGTCAGCATGACCACCGCGTCGTAATCGACCTTGCACTGATGCCGCAGCTTGCGCAGCTTGCGGCCATGGCCGCGCGCCAGGTGCGCCACGCTGAAATGCTGGTAGCCGATCATCGGCACGGGTAGCGGCCCGGTAATGCGCGATAGCGACATGTCGTAGTCCACGACCATGTCGAAGCCCTGCTCCAGGATCGCCATGAAGCGGCGCCGGACGATCGGCTTGCGCACCGGGGGCAGCAGGGCTTCCTCGTAGATCTTGCCCAGCACGCCCAGCTTGCGCTGCTTCTTCAGCTGGCGGCAATGCGACAGCCAGCGCTCGGGCGCCAGCACGTGGACATCCACGCTGGCGGGCAGCCGGGCCCGGAAGTGCGACGCCAGCTCCGGCGAGGGATAGGTGACCGTCAACGCCAGATCGAACCTGTCCTGCAGCGATGTCAGCAGCGAGACCAGCGAGGTCTCGATGCCACCATGCAGGAAATGGGTGACGTGAAACAGGATGCGTTGCCTGCGGCCCACCGTCGCTCGCTCAGGCATATAGCATGCGCACACTGTCGCCCAGCGCATCGCGCAGGGTGGTCAGCGCCTCCTCGGAGGGGGTGATCTGCCACTGGTCGCCCAGCGTGGCCTCGCACTGGGCCGACTTGTTGACATAGCGGATGCGCACCGGCACGCCCGGCACCTGGGGCCCCTGGGCCCCATTGGCCAGGAACGGCGTCAGCAGTTCCCGCAGGCGCTCGGTCGAGGCATTGCCGTTGAAACCCAGGCACACCGCATCGGCGTACCGGGCGCGCGCGGTCACCAGGTCCATCACCGACTCGGCCGTGAAGCGCACGCCGCCCGTGAATGTATCGTGCCGCGCATTGCCCTGGGCGATGATCAGCTCGTCCTCGCGGAACATGTGGCGGTTGGCATCGTACAGTTCGTTGAACACGGTCATTTCGATCTGGGCCGTGCCGTCGTCGATCATGACGATGATCAGCTTGCCGCGCTGGGTCATCTGCGTGCGCACGCCCATGATGACGCCGGCGACCACCTTGCCGCGCACGTCGCGGCCGTAGCCGCCGCCGTTGCCCTGCACTTCCTTTTCCAGCGCGGCCAGCGTGCCCTTCACGAACTTGCGCACCTCGTCGCGCGAGGCGTCGAACAGGTGGCCCGAGAAGTAGTAGCCCAGCGCCTGCTTTTCTTCCTGCAGCGTGCGCTTGGCCGTCCAGCGCGGTTCGTCGATCAGTGCCGGGCGATGGGCGTCGCCGGCATCGTCCATGAGATCGAACAGCGACACCTGGTTGGCCGACTCGGCCTTCTGCTCGGCCGCTTCCATCGCGATCGACACCGAGGCCAGCAGCTGGGCGCGGTTGTCATTGAGGCTGTCGAACGCGCCGGCGCGGATCAGCGCCTCGATCGTGCGGCGGTTGACCTGGCGGCGGTCCACGCGCTCGCAGAAATCGAACAGGTCCTCGAACGGCTTTTCTTCGCGCGCGCGCAGGATGTCCTCGATCGCGCCCTGGCCCGATCCCTTGATGCCGCCCAGGCCGTAGCGGATGGTCTTCGCATCGGTCGGGGCAAAGCGATATTCGCTGGCATTGACGTCCGGCGGCAGGACCACGATCTTGTTCAGGCGGCAATCCTCGTAGAGGATCTTGACCTTGTCGGTGTCGTCCATGGCCAGCGACATGTTGGCTGCCATGAATTCGGCCGGATGGTGCGCCTTGAGCCACGCCGTGTAGTACGCCAGCAGCGCGTAGGCGGCCGCGTGCGACTTGTTGAAGCCGTAGCCCGCAAACTTCTCCATCAGGTCGAAGATGTCGTCGGCCTGCTGCGCGCTCAGCCCGTTCCTGGCGGCCCCCTCGCGGAACAGCTCGCGATGCTTGGCCATTTCCTCGGCCTTCTTCTTGCCCATGGCCCGGCGCAGCAGGTCGGCGCCGCCCAGCGAGTAGCCGCCGATGATCTGCGCCATCTGCATCACCTGCTCCTGGTAGACCATGATGCCGTAGGTCTCCTTGAGCACCGGCTCGACGCGCGGGTCCGGATATTCCACCTTCTCGCGGCCGTGCTTGCGGGCGCAGAAGCTGGGGATCAGGTCCATCGGGCCCGGACGGTACAGCGCCACCAGCGCGATGATGTCCTCGAAGCGGTCAGGCTTGGCGTCCTTGAGCATGCCCTGCATGCCGCGGCTTTCCAGCTGGAACACCGCCACCGTGTTGGCGCTCTTGAGGATCTCGAACGCGGGGCCGTCGTCGAGCGGGATCTGGCTGCAGTTCCAGTCGGTCTTGCTCGGGTCCAGGCGGCGGATGTAGCGTTCGGCCCAGTCCAGGATCGTCAGCGTGGTCAGGCCCAGAAAGTCGAACTTGACCAGGCCAGCCGCTTCCACGTCGTCCTTGTCGTACTGGCTCACCACACCGCTCATGCCGTCGGTGCCCTGCGTGTACAGCGGGCAGAAATCGGTCAGGCGGCCCGGCGCGATCAGCACCCCGCCGGCGTGCATGCCGACGTTACGCGTCATGCCTTCCACGCGCTGGGCAAGCTCCAGCAGCTGGCGGACTTCTTCCTCGTTGCGTTCGCGCTCGGCCAGCGCCGGCTCTTCCTTCTTGGCTTCCTCCAGCGTCACCAGCTTGCCCGGCTTGAACGGAATCAGCTTGGCCACGCTGTCGACAAAGCCGTAGCCCAGATCCAGCACGCGGCCCACGTCGCGCACCGCCGCCTTGGCGGCCATCGTGCCGAAGGTGGCGATCTGCGACACGGCTTCCTTGCCGTACTTTTCCTTGACGTACGTGATCACGCGATCGCGGCCGTGCTGGCAGAAGTCGATATCGAAGTCGGGCATCGACACCCGCTCCGGATTCAGGAAACGCTCGAACAGCAGCGCGTACTTGAGCGGGTCCAGGTCGGTGATGCCCAGCGCGTAGGCCACAAGCGAGCCAGCACCCGACCCCCGGCCCGGCCCCACCGGCACGCCGTTGTTCTTGGCCCAGTTGATAAAGTCCGCCACGATCAGGAAGTAGCCCGGGAAGCCCATCTTGATGATGGTGCCGGTCTCGAATTCGAGCCGTGCGTAGTACTCGGGGCGCTTGCTCTCGCGCTCGGCCTCGTCGGGGAACAGCACGGCAAGGCGCTTTTCCAGCCCGTCCTTGGCCATGAACACGAGGTAGTCGTCCAGCGACATGCCATCGGGCGTCGGGAACAGCGGCAGGCGCGGCTTGCCCAGTTCCAGCGTCAGGTTGCATCGCTTGGCGATCTCGACCGAGTTCTGCAGCGCCGACGGGATGTCGGCAAACAGCGCGCACATCTCGTCCTGCGTCTTGAAGTACTGGTCGGTCGTGAACTTGCGGGTGCGGCGCGGGTTGGCCAGCAGCTCGCCTTCGGCGATGCACACGCGTGCCTCGTGCGCGGTGAAATCGTCCGGCGTCATGAACTGCACCGGATGCGTCGCGACCACCGGCAGCTGCAGCGCGGCGGCCAGTTGCACGGCCTGCTGCACATAGGCGTCGGTGCCGGGATGCCCGGCGCGCTGCAGTTCGATATAGAACCGCTGCGGGAACACCGTGGCCCAATGGCGTGCCGCGCGGCGCGCCGCGTCGGGATTGCCGTTCGCCAGCGCCAGGCCGACGTCGCCGCCCATCGCGCCGGACAGCGCGATCAGCCCGGTGGCCAGCGGCAGGCCTTCCTCGCCCGGCTCCTCGAACCAGCCCGGCTCCAGCTCGGCACGGCCGCGATACTGGTTGCTCAACCAGGCGCGCGACAGCAGCGTGCAGAGGTTCAGGTAGCCGATGCGGTCCTGCACCAGCAGCTGCATGCGTGCCGGCTTGTCGCGGTCATCGGCGTTGGTCAGCCACACATCGGCGCCGACCACGGGCTTGATCCCGCTGCCACGGGCTTCCTTGTAGAAGCGGATCAGCCCGAAGGCGTTGGCCAGGTCGGTCAGCGCGAGCGCGCCCATGCCGTCCTTGGCAGCAGCCTTGACGGCGTCATCGAGACGGACGATGCCGTCCACCACCGAGTATTCGGAATGGAGGCGAAGGTGTACAAAGCGGGGTGCAGACATAGGGCGCCATTGTACCGGCTCCCCCCGCCGCTCACTCTGAGAGTTTTCGCAAAGTAACACCTCGGCATGCCCCGCGCGCCACTCACCGGACCCGCACGCGGCGGGTTTCGGGGGCGGCGCCAAGCGGCTATAATTTCGCCTTTCCAATCAGGCAGTTACCAAGCGCGCTGGCGCGCCCTGCAGCCACCCTGCAGCGCCCGGCCGGCGGCATTATTCCATGCAGATCGTCAACATTTCGGCTTACAAGTTCGTCACGCTCGACGATATCGAGACCCTGCGCCCCGCCATGCGCGAGTGCTGCGAGGCGGCGGGACTGAAAGGCACGATCCTGCTGGCGCCGGAAGGCATCAACATGTTCCTGGCCGGCACCCGCGAGCAGATCGACGGTTTCATGGCGTGGCTGCACGCCGATGCCCGCTTCGCCGATATCGTCCCCAAGGAAAGCCTGTCGGAAAACCAGCCCTTCAAGCGCATGCTGGTGCGTGCCAAGAAGGAAATCATCACCATGAAGATGCCGCTGATCCGACCGGAAGCCGGCCGTGCGCCGTCGGTGCGCCCGGTGGATCTCAAACGCTGGCTCGACCAGGGCCATGACGACGAAGGCCGCCCGGTGGTGATGCTCGACACGCGTAACGATTTCGAAGTCGCGGTGGGCACGTTCGACGATGCGGTCGAATACAACATCACGAAATTCAGCGAGTTTCCGTCCGCCGTGGCCGAAAACCGGGCGGCGCTCGACGGCAAGACCGTGGTGTCGTTCTGCACGGGCGGCATCCGCTGCGAAAAGGCAGCCATCCACATGCAGGAAGTGGGTATCGAGCGCGTGTACCAGCTCGAAGGCGGCATCCTCAAGTATTTCGAGGAAGTCGGCGGCAGCCACTACCACGGCGACTGCTTCGTGTTCGACTACCGCACCGCGCTGAACCCGAACCTGGAGCCGGCCGGTCCGGTGCAGTGCTTTGCCTGCCGCGCCGTGGTGACGCCCGAGGAGCAGCAGCACCCGAAGTATGTCGTGGGCCAGAGCTGCCCGCACTGCGCCGACACTGCCGTCGCCCCTGCCGCTGCCTGAGCCTCAGGCGGCCAGCAAGTGGTAGAGATTGCGTAGCATGCCGGCCGTCGCGCCCCAGATGAAGCGATGGCCGCCGCCCTCGCGCGGATACGGCATCGAATAGAACTGGCGCTCGCCGCCTTCCCAGCGCAGCAGGCGGCGCTCGTGGCGGGCAGGGTCCATCAGGAACGCCAGCGGCACCTCGAAGATTTCGGCCACCTCGCCCGCATCGGGCTGCAGCGTAAAGCCGGTATGAACCAGGCCCACCACCGGGCTCACGTGGAAGCCCGTGCCGGTGATGTAGTCCGGCAACGATCCCAGAACCTCGATGAAGTCCCGCTTGAGACCGATTTCCTCCTCGGTCTCGCGCAGGGCCGTGGCGATGCGGTCGGCGTCGAAGGTTTCCTGGCTGCCGCCCGGAAAGCTGATCTGGCCGGCATGTGCGTTCAAATTCGCATTGCGCTGGGTCAGCAGCACGGTCAGGCCGTCCGGGTGTTCGACCAGCGGCACCAGCACCGAAGCTTGCCGCAACCCGCGCGTGCGATCGTAGACGCGCGACTCGTCGGTCAGCTCGGGCTCCCACGCCGGCGGCGACAGCAGCCGGTGCCGGATGAAATCGGGTTGCATGCGCGGCGCACTGAGCGGCGCGCGGCGGCTGTCGGTCTCGATAACCGGCAGCGCCTCGGGATCGAATTTGGGGCGCATAACGTCGTCAAGTATGACAGAACGTCAGAATGTTGCATCGCAGCATACTCGTTCATCGCGCATCGCCGGAAATGCAAAAAGGACACCCGAGGGTGTCCTTCGCAATGCCGGCTGAGCACCGGTTGCCCGGTGCGTGGCGCGGAAAAGCTTATTCTGCGGCGACGGCAGCGGCCTTGGCCTTCGTCACCAGCTTTTCCTTGATACGTGCCGACTTGCCCGAACGCTCGCGCAGGTAGTACAGCTTCGCGCGACGGACGTCACCGCGACGCTTCACTTCGATGCCGGCGATCAGCGGCGAGTACAGCTGGAACGTACGTTCCACGCCTTCACCCGACGAGATCTTGCGCACGATGAAGGAGCTGTTCAGACCACGGTTACGCTTGGCGATCACCACGCCTTCGTAAGCCTGCACGCGCTTGCGGTTACCTTCCACCACGTTCACGTTGACGATCACGGTGTCGCCAGGTGCGAATGCGGGGATGGTCTTGTTCGCGGTCAGACGCGCGATCTCTTCCTGCTCGATTTGCTCGATGAGGTTCATCGTTTTCTCCTTAACCATCTTACCGGCGTTAATACCCATATTCGGGCCCCGGCAGAGGATGGGGTTTCACTTGGCAGGAGCGAACTCCTGCCCTGCTTTCGCCGCCAGGGTCGACAGGTATTTCTCGTCGGCCTTGGACAACAACCCTTGCGCGCGCGCCGCCACGATCAGATCGGGACGCTTGCGCGCGGTATTGGCCAACGCCTGCTGGCGCCGCCATTTTTCAATCTCGGCATGATGGCCCCCGAGCAACACATCGGGCACCCGCACACCTTCATATTCTTCCGGCCGCGTGTAATGCGGACAGTCGAGCAGGCCATTGACGAAGCTGTCCTGCACCGCCGACTGCGCATCGCCCAGCACACCGGGCAGATGCCGCACCACCGCGTCGATCAGCGCCATCGCGGGCAGTTCGCCACCCGACAGCACAAAATCGCCGAGGCTGATTTCCTCGTCCACGCGACGGTCGATCAGGCGCTGATCAATCGCCTCGTAGCGCCCGCACAGCAGCACCAGCCCCGGGCGCTGCGCCAGTTCCATGACCTTGCCATGGCTCAGCGTCGCGCCTTGCGGCGACATCAGCACCACGTGCGGCCGCTCGACACCAGCGTCCGACTGTGCCGCGCTGGCGGCATTGATCGCATCTTCGAGCGGCTTGCCCAGCATCACCATGCCAGGCCCGCCGCCGTAGGGGCGATCGTCGATCGTACGGTAATTGTCGACCGTGAAGTCGCGGGGATTCCAGGTGCGCAGCGCATAACGCTGCTGCTTCGCCGCCCGGCTGGTGATACCCCAGTCGGTCAGCGCGCGAAACATCTCGGGAAACAGCGTGATTACATCGAACTGCATCAGCGCCTCCCTCGACGGCAATTCAGGAACGTCAGTAGTCCAGCCCCCAGTCGACCACGATGCGCCGGGCCGACGTATCGACCGCGCGCAGGAATGCGTCGACAAACGGGATCAGCCGCTCAGCGGCCTTGCCGTCCGGCAGCTGGTATGCCACCTGTAGGATCTGGTGGGCGCCGTTGTCGATCAGCCCGGTCACGTCGCCGAGCGATTCGCCCTGCTCGTTGACCACGGCGCAACCGATCAGGTCGACCCAGTAAAACTCACCTTCTTCCGGCGCGGGAAAATCCGCACGCCGGATCCAGACGCGGCGGCCCTTGAGCATTTCCGCCACATTGCGATCCGAAACGCCGGTGGCTTGCGCCACCACGGTACCGCTATGTTCCCGCGACTGTGAAATCTTGACGCTGACAGCTTCCGCCGCCTCGGCAGGCGCCGTGACCACACCGGCAGCCGGCGCACGCAGCAGCCACCAGCGGCGGGCATGCAGCAATGCGGAGGCGTCGTCCGCATGCGGCTGGACCTTGATCCAGCCCCGGATGCCGTATGCGGCGCCCACGTAGCCAACCTCGACGAGATCGTCGGGCAAGCTATCCGTGAACAGCAGCGAGGCAGGCAGCTTGGCTGGCCGGCCGGCGGCACCACCTTGCGTGGCGGCAGTCGACAGGTTCAGCGGCTTGCGGCCGGTGGCGTTGCCAGTCACGTTGGCGGAGCGTCTTTACGCGTCAGCGCGCACCGCCCGAGCGGTTGCGCCTGAACAACTATCAGGCAGCAGCCTTGACGGCGGCTTGCTTGACCAGGCGGGCAACGGTCGGCGACAGTTGGGCGCCAACGCCTTGCCAGTAGGCCAGACGGTCTTGCGCAACGCGCAGGCCTTCTTCCTTGTCGGAAGCCAGCGGGTTGTAGAAGCCAACGCGCTCGATGAAACGGCCATCGCGACGGTTGCGCGAATCGGTAGCAACGATGTTGAAGAACGGGCGCTTCTTGCTGCCGCCGCGAGCCAGACGGATTACGACCATGTTAATTCCTCGAAAAAACGGGGTGTGCGAACACGAAACGCAAGAGTATAGCCCACTTCCCGAGTCCAAACAAACACTTAGGGCTTTCCAGCACGATACCGTCCCCGCGGAGCGCCGTTGACGCAACAATTGCGGGATGACGTCGTGGCGAAATCGCGAACCGGCGGTATGGCGCGAGCCCGAATCGACACTTTCGTGGCCGGAAGGGGCCTGTACCGCTGTTGATCGCCCTCGCCCTGGCATTTTCGCCTGCTGCTCGCATTCCCGCACGCCTTGAAACAGGCCTCTAATCGCCGTCAGCCGAGGCGCCACGCGGGGTTTCGGCGGACGCGACAAACGTGGCAAAAATGACGAAACAATCCGTTACACCAGTAACGGGTTTCGCATAGGCCATCACAGCCCCGCTGCGTACCATGAACCCAACGCCTGACTCATCACCTGCTACAGGACATTGGGATTCCGCATGCTTACACGCCCCCACCTGCGCCATCTGGTGGCTGGTGCCGTGGCCGTCATCGGCCTGGTTGGCACAGTTGCCACCAGCCACGCACAAGTCGCCTTCTGGCAGCGCGCCTTCGCCGAGCATCCGGTTCGTATGGGCCGGGTGGGCGCCGGGTGGGACGTTGCCAGCGTGCGCGCGGAAAACCGCGATCACGTCCAGGCGCAGATCGACCGGATGGAACAGCGCGCGCGCAACGACGACCGGCTGAGCGGCCGCCCGCCCGGCCCTGGCGGCCAGAGCGATGAACGGTCCGCACGCCAGTCTGGCGGCGCCGATCGCAACAACGGAGGCGACGCGTCGATGCGCGGCAACGAGATGCGCCCCGCCCATGTCGGCCCCGGCTGGCAGGCGCGCGGCCGCGACGGCGGACGCTGACGCACTTCCCGGGGAAGCCCACCCCAAAGGCCGGAACTTCCGGCCTTTTTTCATGGTCAGTCTTGACGTGCGTGCCAGAAAACGCCGCACAGGCTGCCGCCCGGCGCTGTCCGGGATCTCCAGCGTGCCGTTGTTGCGCGGACGGCAATCAAACTGACCTGCCTCTGCCCGGCACCCACTGTCCGGGTCCTGGAGGCTGGGCGCGGCCTCCACAAGAACGATCTGTCGAGGTTCATCATGTCTCCCCTTCTTCACGACCTGGCCCGACACGCGGGCCAGTTGTCATTGTCGCTGCTGTTCATGCTGATGCTGACCCTGGTGCTGTACAGCGAAACGCATATCTCCCAAATGGTGGCCGGCGCCCTGGCGTCGATCTGGCCGTCCTGACGCTACAATGGGCGCCGATGCCGCCGGCATCGAAGGGATTTTCCGTTCGCCTAGTCTCGCCTACGATGCCTGCCGCCAGCCAAGCCCCCGCCATTGCCCGTGAACCCGCCAGCCCACCCACAGCGCGTGGCGGAAAATCCAAACTGATCACCGTCGCGCTGGCCTTCCTGCTTGGCAGCCTCGGGGCACATCGCTTTTATCTGAAGGGTCTGCGTGACCCGTTCGGCTGGGCCCATCTGCTGGCCACGGCAGCGGGTGCCATCGGCGTGACCTCGCTGATCGTGGGCGCCGGCAATCCGGCCCTGAACTGGATGTTTGCCGTGGCGGGTGGCGTATCGGTCATCGGCGCCTTCCTGACCGCCATCGTGTTCGGCCTGCGGCCCGACGACAAATGGGATGCCCGCTATAACGCGCACGGTACGCCCACGCGCTCGGGCTGGCCGGTGGTGATTCTCGTCATCCTGTCGCTGATGATCGGCACGGGCCTGCTGATGGCGGGGCTGGCGATCAGCTTCCAGACCTTCTTCGAATCGCAGGTCGAAGCCGCCAAGGCGCTGTCACAGGAATAGCGCCCCTTGACCGACCGCAAGACTCCACGCAATAAGCCTGTCGATAACTCGTAAAACGACCATACTGCTTAGGTCCAAATGACAGGCGGCACTGCACCGCTGCAGGGCTGCGAAGGAGACGCTGATGGAACATCCCAGCTACGAGGAAGGACGCCTGGCGGCGATTGCCGTGCGCCTGGCCATGTCGTCGGGCTTGCCGCCCGCCAGTGCCCGGACGGCACTGGAACTGGCCTGCCGCATGATCGGCGACAGCCTGGATGCACCGGCGACAGCACGCAAGGAAACTCAGAAGAGCGAGCCTTGCCTGTCTTCGCCGCCGCACGGCCGCATCGATCGCGTCGGTCTGGGCGGTGGCCTGAACCGCGACGTATCGAGCTCGAAGCGGTTATAGCGAAATCCGAGACGATCCGCGGCCTTGTAGAACCGCTGCCGGATCAGATCGGCCCAGATCCCCGTGCCGCGCATGCGCGAAGCGAAATCGGCGTCGTAATCCTTGCCGCCACGCATGTCGCGTACGCGGTTCATGACCCGCTCGGCACGGTCGGGAAAATGCGCCTGCAGCCATTCCTGGAACAGCGGGCGCACTTCCCACGGCAAACGCAACACGACGTAATTGGCGTAGACCGCCCCCGCGTCATGCGCGGCTTCCAGAATTCTTTCCAGATCGGGCTCCGTAATGAACGGGATGACCGGGGCCACACTCACGCCCACCGGAATCCCGGCATCGGTCAGTTCCCGAATCGTGCGCAGCCGGCGCGACGGCGTAGCGGCGCGGGGCTCCAGCGTGCGCGCCACGTCGGCATCGAGCGTGGTGATGGTCACCGCCGCCACCGCCACCCGCTGTGCGGCCATCGGCGCCAGCAGGTCGATGTCGCGCTCGATCAGCGATGACTTGGTGATCAGCGCCACCGGGTGGTCGGTCTCGTGCAGCACTTCCAGAACGCCACGTGTGATGCGCTGCTCGCGCTCGATCGGCTGATAGGCGTCGGTATTCACGCCCAGCGCAATCGTCTCGCAGCGATACGATGGCCGGGACAATTCGTCACGCAGGCGCTCCGCGGCGTTGGCCTTGGCGTACAGCTTCGTCTCGAAATCGAGCCCCGGCGACAGGTCCAGGTAGGCGTGCGTCGGGCGCGCAAAACAGTAGATGCAGCCATGTTCACAGCCGCGATACGGATTCAGCGACGTATCGAACGGAATATCGGGCGATGCATTGCGCGAGAGGATCGACCTGGCCTGCTCGCGCGTCACCTGCGTGACCAGCCGGGGCGGCAGCGCCGCGTCTGCACCCGTCCCGTCGCCGGATGGGGATTCCTCCGGCGCCAGCCACCCATCGTCGAACGCCTCGCGCTGATCGCGCTCGAAGCGTCCCTGCAGGTTGCTGACAGCACCGCGGCCCTTTCGGGGCGGCATGGGAATCGGGGGCATGGGGTGGGTCTTGGGGCGATAGGTACTGTACAAATATACAGTATCGATGACCGTGATCCAAGCCCGAATTCAGGTCGTGCCGGATACGCTACTTTCCTTGGCGTCCACCGCGATCGCCAGCGTTTCCTTGATTTCTTCCATCACGACATAGCTCTTCGACTGCGCGGCGCCGGGCAGTTGCAGCAGGATGTCCCCCAGCAGCCGGCGGTACTCCCCAATCTCCCGGATGCGTGCCTTGATCAGGTAATCGAAATCGCCCGACACCAGATGGCACTCCAGCACCTCGGGGATGCGCAGAACCTCGCGCCGGAACTGTTCGAACATGTTGCCCGACTTGTTGTTCAGCGATATCTCGACGAACACCAGCAGCGCGCTGCCCAGCAGGGCCGGATTCAGCCGCGCGTAGTAGCCCATGATGACGCCGTCGCGCTCCAGCCGCTTCACGCGCTCGATGCAGGGCGTGATCGTCAGCCCCACGGCTTCCGCCAGGTCTTTCATCGATATCCGGCCATCGCCCTGCAGCACCCCAAGGATCTTGCGATCCAGGCGGTCCAGCGAGCGGACCGGCTGGCGGCTTGTTCTCATGAATCTTTCCTGTTTTTATAAGAAATTCGCGAACTAACACTGCTTCGAAGTCAATAGTATAGAAGCGAATTCTTCTATAGCCTTGGTTGGCAGTACGGAGCCCCGAAAATGCGCGTTCTTGTTCTTGGCAGTGGCGTGATTGGCGTCACCAGTGCGTGGTATCTGGCCCGCGCCGGTCACGAAGTGACCGTGGTGGACCGCGAAGGCGGCCCGGCACTGGGCACCAGCTTTGCCAATGCCGGCCAGATCTCGCCGGGCTATGCGTCGCCGTGGGCCGCTCCGGGCGTGCCGCTGAAGGCGATCAAGTGGATGTTCCAGGAACATGCGCCGCTGACCATCAAGCCTGATGGCTCGCTGTTCCAGCTGCAGTGGATGTGGCAGATGCTGCAGAACTGCACGGCCGACCGCTATGCCGTGAACAAGGAACGCATGGTGCGGCTGGCCGAGTACAGCCGTGACTGCATCCGCACGCTGCGCGCCGAGACCGGTATTGCCTACGAAGGCCGCCAGCAGGGCACGCTGCAGGTGTTCCGTACCGATGCGCAGATGGAAGCCGCGTCGCGCGACATCGCCGTGCTGGAAGAAGCCGGCGTGCCCTACGAATTGCTCTCGCGCGACGAACTCGGCGCGAGCGAACCGGCGCTTGCCGCCGCCGGCCAAAAGCTGGCGGGTGGCTTGCGCCTGCCGAACGATGAAACCGGGGACTGCCAGCTGTTTACCGAACGGCTGGCAGCCATGGCTGCGTCGATCGGCGTGCAGTTCCAGTACAACCGGTCGATCGACGGCCTGCTGACCCAGGGCGATGCCGTGACCGGCGCCATCGTCGGCGGCGAGCCGATGCTGGCCGATGCCGTGGTGGTGGCGCTGGGCAGCTGGTCCACGCCGTTCGTGAAGCCGGTGCTGCCGGGCCTGTCGAATCTGCCGGTCTATCCGCTCAAGGGCTTCTCGATTACGGTGCCGCTGCGCGATGCCGACAAGAGCCCGGTGTCGACGGTGCTGGACGAGACCTACAAGGTGGCGATCACGCGCTTCGACGATCGCATCCGCGTGGGCGGCATGGCACAGATCGTCGGCTACGACCGCTCGCTCGATCCGAACAAGCGCCGTACGCTCGAACACGTGTTGACCGACCTGTTCCCGGGTGCCGGCGATGTGAGCCGCGCCACGTTCTGGACCGGCCTGCGTCCGATGACGCCGGACGGCACGCCCGTGGTGGGCCCTGCCGGCATTCGCGGCCTGTGGCTCAACACCGGCCACGGCACGCTGGGCTGGACCATGGCTTGCGGCTCGGGCCGGTTGCTGTCCGACCTGGTATCGGGCACGCGCCCGGCGATTCGCGCCGACGACCTGTCGGTGGATCGCTATCGCAAGCCGCCGCGCACGCACCACGTGCCGCGTCCGGTGGCGGCATGATTGCCAGCGCTGCAGAAACAGGAAGGGCGACCCGCGGGTCGCCCTTTTCGCATTGTTACGATGGCGTGACGCGCATCAGAACTGATCGGCCATCATGGCCTTGACCGGCTCCGCGCCTTCCACGATGGCCGCGCGCAGCGACGAGGCCTGCGACAGGATGTGCTGGCCAAAGAAATACGCGGTCGCGATCTTGGCGTCGTAGAACGCCGGATCTTCCGCACGCTTCGCGTCGGCCACCAGCATGGCGCGGCCCAGTTGCCAGCCCGACAGCACGATGCCGCAGAGCTTCAGGTAAGGCACGCTGCCGGCAAACACGGCGTTCGGATCGCCCTTGGCATTTTCCACCACGAACTGCACCACGGCTTCCAGCGCCTCGCGGCCCAGCTTCAGCTGCGTCTGCACGGCCTTGAACGACGCGCCGCCGTGCTTGCCCAGTTCGGCTTCGGTTTCGGCGATCTTCGCGCAGATGGCACGCGCGACGGCGCCGCCATCGCGCACGGTCTTGCGACCGACCAGGTCGTTGGCCTGGATAGCCGTCGTGCCTTCGTATATGGTCAGGATGCGGGCGTCGCGATAATGCTGCGCCGCGCCCGTTTCCTCGATGAAGCCCATGCCGCCGTGCACCTGCACGCCCAGGCTCGTCACGTCGATCGACAGCTCGGTGCTCCAGCCCTTCACCACTGGCACCAGGAACTCGTAGAGCGCCATGTTCTCGCGGCGCACGGCTTCGTCGGGATGCTGGTGGGCGATGTCGCTGGCCGCGGCGGCCACGTAGGCCACGGCGCGGGCGCCTTCGATCAGCGCGCGCATCGTCATCAGCATGCGCTTGACGTCCGGATGATGGATGATCGTCACCGCCTCGCGCGCCGATCCATCCACGGGCCGGCTCTGCACGCGGTCCTTCGCGTACGCCACGGCCTGCTGGTAAGCGCGCTCGGAAATCGCAATGCCCTGCATGCCCACCGCGAAGCGCGCCGAGTTCATCATGATGAACATGTACTCGAGGCCGCGGTTCTCCTCGCCCACCAGCGTGCCGATGGCACCGCCGTGGTCGCCGAACTGCAGCACCGCCGTGGGACTGGCCTTGATGCCAAGCTTGTGCTCGATCGACACGCACTGCACGTCGTTGCGTTCGCCCAGCGACCCATCGGCGTTCACCTTGAACTTGGGCACGATGAACAGCGAGATGCCCTTCACGCCCTCGGGTGCGGTGGGTGTGCGCGCCAGCACCAGGTGGACGATGTTGTCCGCCATGTCGTGCTCGCCATACGTGATGAAGATCTTGGTGCCGAAAATCTTGAACGTGCCGTCGCCCTGCGGCTCGGCGCGCGTGCGCACCGCAGCCAGGTCCGACCCGGCTTGCGGCTCGGTCAGGTTCATCGTGCCGGTCCACTCACCCGAGATCAGCTTGGGCAGGAAAGTTGCCTTCTGGTCATCGCTGCCCGCCGTCAGCAGGGCCTCGATGGCGCCGTCGGTCAGCAGCGGGCACAGCGCGAACGACAGGTTCGCACTGTTCAGCATCTCGATGCACGGCGTGGCCACCAGCTTGGGCAGGCCCTGGCCTTCGAATTCGGCCGGATGCAGCACACCCTGCCAGCCGCCTTCGCCAAACTGCCGGAACGCATCCTTGAAGCCGGCCGTGGTGGTGACCACGCCATCCTTCCAGCTGCTGGGGCTGAGGTCGCCCGGACGGTTCAGCGGCGCCACCACCTGTTCGTTGAACTTGGCGGCTTCTTCGAGCACGGCCTGCGCCGTATCGGGGGTTGCCTCTTCGTAGCCGGGCAACTGGCTGATCTGTTCAAGCCCTGCCAGTTCGTTCATGACGAACTGCATGTCCTTGAGTGGTGCGCGATAGGTCATCGTATGTCTCCACGATCCTGCAAAAAAGCCGCTCGCGGGAAGCTACCCGGAACGGCTTTATAGTAGTTCTGCGTGCGGCCGGTTCAATGCGATGTCGAACCGGCCGGTCGGGCTTTATCAGCCCAGTGCTGCCACCAGCTCGGGCACCACGGTGTTCAGGTCGCCCACCAGGCCGTAGTCCGCCACCGAGAAGATCGGGGCTTCCGCGTCCTTGTTGATCGCGACGATCACCTTGGAGTCCTTCATGCCGGCCAGATGCTGGATCGCGCCCGAGATACCGACGGCGATGTACAGCTGCGGGGCGACGATCTTGCCGGTCTGGCCCACCTGGTAGTCGTTCGGCACGAAGCCGGCATCGACTGCGGCGCGCGATGCGCCCAGCGCCGCGCCGAGCTTGTCGGCCAGCGGGGTCAGCACCTTGGTGTAGTTCTCGCCCGAACCCACGCCACGGCCACCCGAAACGATGATCTTGGCGGCGGTCAGTTCCGGACGATCGCTCTTGGTCACTTCGCGCGACACGAATTGCGAGATGCCCGCGTCGGCCACGGCCGGCAGCGTTTCCACCGCAGCCGAGCCACCTTCGGCGGCGGCCGGGTCGAATGCCGTGCCACGCACCGTGATCACCTTGATCTTGTCTGCCGACTTGACCGTGGCGATGGCGTTGCCGGCGTAGATCGGACGCTCGAACGTGTCGGGCGAATCCACCTTGGTGATGTCCGACAACTGGGCCACGTCCAGCTTGGCAGCCACGCGCGGCAGGATGTTCTTGCCCGAAGCGGTCGCCGGGGCAACGATGTGCGAATAGTCGCTGGCGATGGCCAGGATCTGTTCGCCCACGTTTTCGGCCAGGCCGTCGGCAAAGTACGGTGCGTCGGCCAGCAGGACCTTCGACACGCCGGCGATCTTCGCGGCGGCATCGGCCGCGGCGCGGGCGTTGGAACCGGCCACCAGCACGTGGACGTCGCCGCCGCACTGGGCAGCAGCCGTCACGGCGTTCAGCGTGGCGGCCTTGATCGATTGATTGTCGTGTTCAGCAATGACAAGTGCAGTCATGTTCTTTTCTCCCCCGCGCTCAGATAACCTTGGCTTCCGACTTCAGCTTTTGCACCAGCGTGGCAACGTCCGGCACCATCACGCCGGCGCTGCGCTTGGCAGGCTCGACAACCTTGACGGTCTGCAGGCGCGGCTTCACGTCGACGCCGAGGTCTTCCGGCTTCACGGTATCCAGCGGCTTCTTCTTCGCCTTCATGATGTTCGGCAGCGTCACGTAGCGCGGCTCGTTCAGGCGCAGGTCGGTGGTCACCACGGCCGGCAGCTTGACCGACAGCGTTTCCAGACCGCCATCCACTTCACGCGTCACCGAAGCCTTGCCGTCGGCCACCACCACCTTCGAGGCGAACGTGGCTTGCGGCAGGCCGGCCAGCGCGGCCACCATCTGGCCGGTCTGGTTCGAGTCGTCGTCGATGGCCTGCTTGCCCAGAATTACCAGGCTCGGCTGTTCCTTGTCGATCAGTGCCTTCAGCAGCTTGGCCACGGCCAGCGGTTGCAGGTCTTCGTTTGACTCCACCAGGATGCCGCGGTCGGCGCCAATGGCCATCGCGGTACGCAGGGTTTCCTGGCACTGGGCCACGCCGCACGACACGGCGATGACCTCGGTGACGACGCCGGCTTCCTTCAGGCGCACGGCCTCTTCGACGGCGATTTCGTCGAACGGGTTCATGCTCATCTTGACGTTGGCCAGGTCAACGCCCGTGCCATCCGACTTCACGCGGACCTTGACGTTGTAGTCCACCACCCGCTTGACTGCGACGAGTACTTTCATGCGCTCACTCCACTGATAGCTGATAGTTCCAAAGTTTTTGAATCGCTCGCCATTATAACCACCGGGGTGGCGACTCTCTTGTTTTTCGAACGATCGTACTATTTTATCGACAAAGAATTGCCGGGCATAGCCGGCAATCCAAAAAAATTATCGCGATTGTGCCGCAGGATGCCCTGCCGGCGCACGGTTTGGATGAAAACCTCCAGAAATTACCAGGCGGTAATCACGGATTCCTTAAAAGTGCTCTGCACGTACTGCTTGATTTCAGGCGAGTGATACGCCTTCACCAGCTTGGCCACCCAGGGCTTGTCCTTGTCGGCGGTACGGATGGCGATCAGGTTGGCGTAAGGACCCTTCGGGCCTTCCATGGCGATGGCGTCACGCGTAGGCGACAGGCCGGCCGATTCGGCGTAGTTGCCGTTGATGGCAGCGGCGTCCAGGTCGTCGAGCGAACGCGGCAGCTGTGCGGCGTCCAGTTCCACGATCTTGATCTTCTTCGGGTTCTCGACGATGTCCAGCGGCGTGGCCTTCAGGCCGGCGTCCGGGCGCAGCTTGATCAGACCCTTGGCCTGCAGCAGCAGCAGACCGCGGCCACCGTTGGTGGGGTCGTTCGGCACACCCACGCGGGCGCCCTGCTTGATCTGGTCGAGCGACTTGATCTTCTTCGAGTAGACGCCCATCGGGAACGTCACCGTGAAGCCGACATGCGTGAACTTGTAGCCGCGATCCTTGATCTGGGCTTCCAGATACGGCAGATGCTGGTAGCTGTTGGCGTCGAGATCGCCGGCGGCCAGCGCCGCGTTGGGCTGGATGTAGTCGCTGAATTCCACCACCTGGATATTCAGGCCGTCCTTGGCCGCCACCTTCTTCACCTGCTCCATGATCTGGGCGTGCGGCCCCCCCGTGACGCCGATCTTGATCGGCTTGTCCTGCGCAAACGCGCCGGCCGACACCACCACACCCAGCGCGACGATGGCGCTCTTGATCACACTACGACGTTGCATTGCGATTTACCCCTGAGTTTCCCTGCGTAGAAATTGTTATGGCTCAACGATGGCTCACCGATGGCTGATCCGGCGCACCAGCCAGTCACCAAAGCTCTGCACTGCCTGGACGAACACGATCAGGATCAGCACCACGGCCACCATGATCTCGGTGATGTACCGCTGGTAGCCATAGCGAATGCCCAAATCCCCGAGTCCGCCGCCGCCGATGGCGCCGGCCATGGCCGAATAGCCAACCAGGCTCACGAACGTGATCGTCAAACCCGCCACGATGCCGGGCATGGCTTCCGGCAGCAGCACCTTCCAGACAATCTGGCCGGTGGTGGCGCCCATCGATTGCGCGGCCTCCACCAGGCCCTTGTCCACCTCGCGCAGCGCGGCTTCCACCAGGCGCGCGATGAACGGCACGGCGGCGATCGTCAGCGGCACGATGGCCGCCGTGGTGCCGATCGACGACCCGACGATAAAGCGCGTGAACGGGATCACCACCACCAGCAGGATGATGAACGGGATCGAGCGCACCGCGTTCACGACCACGCCAATCGTGCGGTTGAACAGCGGATGCGACAGCACGCCGCCACGATTGGTCAGGTGCAGCAGCACGCCCAGCGGCACGCCCAGCAGCGATCCGACCACGCCCGAGATGGCCACCATCAGCAAGGTCTCGCCGAACGACGACAGGAACAGGTCAAACATTTCAGACCACATGTTCGATCTCCTCCACGACCACGCCCTGCGTCTGCAGATAGTCCATCGCCGCGCGCACCGCGGCAGGTTCGCCCGTGGCCATGATCGCCAGCGAGCCAAATGCCTGGCCCTGGATCTCGTCGATATGGCCGTGCAGGATGTTGAAGTCCAGACCGTGCTGGCGAATGGCTTGCGCCAGCACCGGCTGGTCCACGTTGTCGCCGGTGAATGCCAGGCGGTAGACATGGTCGCGGCCATTGCCCAGGCGGCTTTCCACACGCTTGAGCACGCTGGCCGGCAATTCCTGCGCAATCACGTCGCCGATCATCGCGCGGGTGACCTCATGCTGCGGGCGCAGGAATACGTCGATCACGCGCCCCGATTCCACGACCTGCCCGGCTTCGAGCACGGCCACGCGGTCGCAGACCTGCTTGATGACCTCCATCTGGTGCGTGATCATCACGATGGTCAGGCCCAGTTCCCGGTTGATCTGCTTGAGCAGTTCCAGGATCGAGCGCGTGGTCTCCGGGTCCAGCGCCGACGTGGCTTCGTCCGACAGCAGCACCTTGGGCTTGCTGGCCAAGGCGCGGGCGATGCCCACACGCTGCTTCTGCCCGCCGCTGATCTGCGCGGGATAGCGGTCGCGCAGCTTCGACAGGCCGACCAGTTCCAGCAACGGCTCGACGGTCGCGGCGATGTCCTGCTTCGACTTGCCCGCCAGTTCGAGCGGCAGCGCCACGTTGTCATACACGGTGCGCGACGACAGCAGGTTGAAGTGCTGGAAGATCATGCCGATCTCGCGACGCGCCTCGCGCAGCGCGCCGTTGTTCAGCGCGGTGAGATCCTGGCCGTCGACGATCACGCGGCCGCTGGAAGGCCGGTTCAGCAGGTTGATGGCACGCACCAGCGTGCTCTTGCCGGCGCCGCTTCGGCCGATGATGCCGAAGATCTCGCCGGCGGCGATGGAGAGGCTGACATCGCGCAGGGCATGCACTTCCCCCGACCCGCCGGGGAACCGCTGCGAGAGTCCTTGCAGTTCGATCATGAAGAGAAAAGAAAACGGCAACAGCGCGGGGTCTCCTGCGGTGTTGCCGGGTCTTATTTTTGTGAAGCCCGCATTTTATGCGATCCGCTTCATACCTCAAACGAGATTTTTCCGATGCCTTTATGCGCTCACGTCATATAGGGCGTCATTTTGGGCCGAATAAAGCATATTCAGGCTTCCATTAGCACCTTGAGATGGGCGAAGACACTACGCGCGAGCGCGCTGAGGTTATAGCCGCCCTCCAGACAACTGACGATGCGGCCCTGCGCGTGGGTCTTGGCCACCTGCACCAGTTGCTCGGTGATCCAGGTGTAGTCCTGCTCGACCAGCCCCATCTGGCCCAGGTCGTCCTCGCGGTGCGCGTCGAAGCCCGCCGAGATGAAAATCATCTCTGGCTTGAACTCGTTCAGACGCGGCAGCCAGATGGTTTCCACCACCTCGCGCACGGCCATGCCGTTGGTGTACGCCGGCAGCGGAATATTCGACATGTTCGCCGCCAGGTGCTCGGTGCCGCTGTACGGATAGAACGGATGCTGGAAGAAGCTGCACATCATGACCTGCGGGTCGTCGCGGAAGGCCGCTTCGGTGCCGTTGCCGTGATGTACGTCAAAATCGACAACCGCCACGCGCTGCAGGCCGTGGGCCGCGATGGCGTGCCTGGCCGCAATGGCCACGTTGTTGAAGAAACAGAAACCCATCGCATGGTCGGGCTCGGCGTGATGGCCCGGTGGACGCACGCAGCAGAATGCGTTTTCGAGCTGGCCCGCGATCACCGCGTCGGTGGCGGCCACGGCTGCACCGGCCGCATGGGTGGCGGCGGTGAGGGTGTGGCAGTTCATGGACGTGTCGGGGTCGATCGGGTAGTAGCCGGTCGATGGACTGTTGGCGCTCAGGCTGGCAACGTAGTCGTGCCGATGCACGCGCTCGATCTGCTCGTCGGTGGCGGCCGGGGCATCGCGCCGGTCGAGCAGGCCGTCCATCCCGTGCGAAATCAGATGGTCTTCGATGGCCTGCAGGCGTTCCGGGCATTCGGGATGGAAAAACCCCATCTCGTGCTGCAGGAACGACGGATGCGTGTAATAACCCGTTGGCATTTTGGATTGTGGGTCAAGTTTGTCTCCAGCCATTACGTTAGCACAGGACGTACCCGGACTCGGCGACGCCCGAACTTCGTAACCAATCCCCCCGGAACGGGGCGTCGCGTGTATCGCATCCGCTATACTCGGTGCGACTTGCAAAGGACATCATGACCGACCAACAGCGTTCCTTGCGCCGCCCGCTATTGGGCGCCGCACTCACCGCTGCCGCATTGGGCCTGTGCGGCGTTTCTCCAGGACTCCTGGCCGCCGGCCGACGCGTAAGTGTCCGGGAAGAGGAAATCGAACCGGGCCGCTACCGGAATCATCCGAAGACGCAGGCATTCATCGACGAGATGGTGGCGCGCAATGGCTTTCAGCGGGCCGAACTGGAATCGTATTTCAGCCAGGCCGTGTATTCGGCCACGGTCTCGCGGCTGATCATGCCGCCGACCACGCCGGGCAAGAAGAGCTGGCGTGCGTACCGGTCGCGCTTTATCGAGCCGATCCGCATCAATGCCGGTGTCCGCTTCTGGCAACAGAACCGCGAGGCGCTGCGCCGCGCGGAGGCCGAGTTCGGCGTGCCGGCATCGGTCATCGTCGGCATCATTGGCGTGGAAACGATCTACGGCCGCGACATGGGCACATTCCGCGTGCTCGACTCGCTGTCCACCCTGGCGTTCGACTACCCCGACACGCCGAATCGCGACGCCCGCACGACGCTGTTCCGCAACCAGCTTGCCGATTACCTGGTCTGGTGCCGCGACACCAGGACCGACGTGTACTCGGTCCTGGGCTCCTACGCCGGTGCCGTGGGCATCCCGCAATTCATGCCGACCAGCCTGCGCGAATACGCCATCGACTACGACGGCGACGGCCATGTCGATCTGCGCAACAGCCCCACCGACGCCATCGGCAGCGTTGGCCGATTCCTGCAACTGCATGGCTGGGAACAGGGCCGGCCCGTGGTCTGGCGGATCGCCGGCGACGCCGGCAGCCTTGGCGTGGCCACGGCCGCGGCCGACGGCGAACCCTGGCCGACGCGCACGCTGAACCAGCTGACCAAGGCCGGGCTGCGCGTGGACGAACCGATCGACGTGCAGCGCGAAGGCGAAACAGGGGTGCTGGTCGTCGATTTGCCGACGCCGGACCAGCCGACCGAGTACATGATCGGCCTGCGCAACTTTTATGTCCTGACGCGCTACAACCGCAGCTTCTTCTATGCGCTGGCGGTGTATCAGCTGGGCGAAGCCGTCAAGGCCGCCATGGGTTGAGCGCCAAGGCCCCTGTCAGGCAAAAAGCCCCGCGGCGATGCCGGCGGGGCTTTTTGTTGGGTGGCGAGTCCCTGGGGTCAGGCGCTGGATTCAGGCCGGGAAGACCCCGGTCGACAGGTAGCGGTCGCCACGATCGCACACCACGAAGACGATCGTCGCATTCTCCACTTCCTCGGCAATGCGCAGCGCCACGCACAGGGCGCCAGCGGCCGAGATTCCACAGAAAATGCCTTCCTCGCGGGCCATCCGGCGTGCCATGTGTTCCGCATCGGCCTGCGTGACAGGCTCCTGGCGATCAATGAACTTCGGATCGTAGATCTTCGGCAGATACGCTTCGGGCCACTTGCGTATCCCCGGAATGCGCGACCCTTCAGCGGGCTGGGCACCGATGATCTGGATGGCGGGGTTCTTTTCCTTGAGGAAGCGCGAAACACCGGTGATGGTGCCGGTCGTGCCCATGGCCGAGACGAAGTGGGTAATACGGCCCTCGGTGTCCTGCCAGAGCTCCGGTCCCGTGGACTCGTAGTGTGCCAGCGGATTGTCCGGGTTGGCGAACTGGTCCAGGATCACGCCCTTGCCCTCGCGCTCCATGGCATCGGCCAGGTCGCGCGCATACTCCATGCCGCCCTTGACCGGGGTCAGGATGATTTCCGCGCCATAGGCCGCCATGCTCTGGCGACGCTCCAGGCTCAGGTCCTCGGGCATGATCAGCACCATGCGATAGCCGCGGATGGCGGCTGCCATGGCCAGTGCGATGCCCGTGTTACCCGACGTGGCTTCGATCAGCGTGTCGCCAGGCTTGATGCGGCCACGCTCTTCTGCGCGGCGGATCATCGACAGCGCGGGGCGGTCCTTGACCGAGCCGGCCGGGTTGTTGCCCTCGAGCTTGCCAAGGATCACGTTGCCGCGCGCTTCGATGGCAGCGCCGGGAATACGCTGCAGTCGTACCAGCGGCGTGTTGCCAATGGTGTCTTCAATCGTTTTGTAGGCCATGGTGCGGGGAGGTCGGTTTTCGTCGGCCATTGTAATGCACCAACCTTACCCGCACCGGCGGCCGGGCCATTCCGCCCCGTGCCGGCGCGCGCCGGTTCAGTGCGTCAGACCCTGGTCTTCCGGATGACGGCTGCCCAGCAGGTGGTACAGCAGGATCGCGCCGAACGTGGCCGTCCCGATGCCGCCCAGCGTCATGCCGCCGAATTTCAGCGTCAGGTCGCCAGCGGCCACGGTCAGCGTCGCACCGACCGTGATCAGGTTGCGCGAGCTGGAAAAATCCACGTGGTTCTGCACCCAGATGCGCCCCGCCGTGGCCGAGATCAGGCCGAACACGACGATGGTCAGCCCCCCGATGACCGGACCGGGAATCGTCAGGATCAGCGCGCCGAACTTGGGCGAGAAACCGAGCAGGATCGCCACCGCCGCGGCCACCACGAAGATCAGCGTCGAGTAGATGCGCGTGACAGCCATCACGCCCATGTTTTCGGCGTACGTGGTCACGCCGGTGCCGCCGCCGGATGCCGACAGCATCGTGGCCACGCCATCGCCGATGAATGCGCGGCCGATGTACGGATCGAGATTGCGACCCGTCATCACGCCAATGGCCTTGATATGGCCCAGGTTCTCGGCCACCAGCACGATGGCCACCGGCGCGATCAGCAGCATCGCGTTGGCCTGGAAGACCGGCGTGGTGAACGCCGGCATGCCGAACCAGCTGGCTGCGGCCACGCCGGAAAAGTCGATGGGGTGGCCCAGGCCCATCAGGTTGGTCGCCACGAAATACGCGAGGTAGCCCGCCAGGCCGCCAAGCAGGACCGGCAGGCGCCCCAGCATGCCCGGCGCCCGTACCGCGATCAGCCCCACGGCCAGCACCGTCAGCAGGCCCACCCAGGTATCGAGCGCCGCCCCGCTGACCGCCTTGACGGCCACCGGCGCCAGGTTCAGGCCGATGGCAGCGACGATGGCACCCGTCACCACCGGCGGCATCAGTTTTTCCACCCACGCATAGCCCACGGTCTGCACGATCAGTCCGATGATGGTGTACACGGCGCCCGCGGCGATGATGCCACCAAGGGCGACCGGGATATTCGCGTTCGGGCCGCTACCGCTGTAGCCGGTCGCCGCGATCACCACCGCGATGAACGCGAAGCTCGATCCCAGGTAGCTGGGCACGCGGCCGCGCACGCACAGGAAGAACAGCAAGGTGCCGATGCCGGAGAACAGGATCGCGATATTGGGAGGAAAGCCCATCAGGATCGGGGCAATCGCCGTGGAGCCGAACATCGCCACCACGTGCTGAATGCCCGCCAGAATCGTCTGACCTGCCGGCAGGCGTTCGTCGGGAGCGATCACCCCCTCGGTCTTGAGCCGCCATTTCGGCAGGAAACTCCCGTCGTCAATGCTGTCCTGGCCATTCGCCATGTTGTTCTCTCCCTGTCAGCGGCACGGCTGCGTTGCCGGTTGAATGATCGGTATGGAATCTCGGGTTGCGGGCCGGCGCCAGGCGTCGGGCCGCAACGGCGATGCGCATGATACCCCGCACCCCCGGTGGTGCAAATCGGGGCTGCGGCGCGCATGCCACGCCAGCGAAGCACAACGCATACCAGCCCCGGGCTGTTGACCCGGGGCGCGAGCGCCGGCCTCAGCGCGCTGGCGTGGTCTTCGGCGCGGCCTGCGGCGACGGCTTCGGCGCGGGCTTGCCATCCTTGCGGGCGCCCGCCGTGTTAGCGGACGGCTTGCCGAACGTCAGGCCCGCTTCCTGGAGATTGGCCGCCGATTTCGCCCCTACTCCCGGCACGCGGTCTGCAAGGTCAGCCGCGTCCTGGAACGCCCCGTTCTTGTCGCGCTCCGCCAGAATCCGCTTGGCCGTTGCCGGGCCAATGCCCTTGATCGTGGTCAGCGCCACCTCGTCGGCGCTATTCACGTCGACCTCGGCGTGCGCCGGCCCCATGCCAGCCATGGCCAGCGTGAACGCAAGGGCCAGGCTGGCGCGCCGCCACGCGCGGTGCGCGCTTCGGGATGTGCTGGTCAGAAAGTTGCCGGTCCGGGCCGCCGGCGCATTTGCCTGGGCAGCGTCGTACGTCTTGTGCATCGATGAAACTCCTTTCCTTTCGGGTTGCTGTCCGCCGCCGGATGGCAACGGAAGCGGTCAGGATAGGAGTCCGATCGGACGTCAGAAATGGCTGGACACATGAGTTCACAATATCCGCGCGTTTGTGTGTCCAAGCGCAATATTGGTGATGTACTGCCGGACTTCTACGAGTCCGGCCAGGTTGGACCGTGGCGCGGGCGCGACACGGCCATGCGCGGCCGCGCGCTTCAGCTACGGTCGAGCAACCACTTGCAGTAGCGGCTCACGCCTTCCTGCACCGTCAGGAACGGCGCCTCGTAGCCGGCCGAGCGCAGGCGCGAGACGTCGGACTGCGTGAAGCACTGGTACTTGCCGCGCAATGCATCGGGAAACTTCACGTATTCGACCAGCCCTTCCTGCACCATGTCTTCCAGCGACAGGGGTGGCTTGTCCTCGGACTCGCGCAATGCATTCACCACCGACACCGCAATATCGTTAAACGGCTGCGAGCGGCCGGTGCCAAGGTTGAAGATGCCGGACTTTTCCGGATGATCGAGGAAGTACAGGTTGACCTTGACCACGTCTTCCACCGACACGAAGTCGCGGCTTTGCGTGCCCGGCGCGTAGCCGTTGTACTCGCCGAACAGCTTGACCGAGCCTTCGGCGCGGAACTGGTTGAAATGGTGGAACGCCACCGACGCCATGCGGCCCTTGTGGAATTCGCGCGGGCCGTAGACGTTGAAGTAGCGGAAGCCGACGATCTGGGAATGCGCGGACGGCAGCCGGCGGCGCACCACCTGGTCGAACAGGAATTTCGAATAGCCGTAGACGTTCAACGGTTTTTCGTACTCGCGATCCTCGCGGAACATCGTAGAAGCGCCATAAGTGGCGGCCGACGACGCATAGAGGAACTGGGTGCCCTGCTCCAGGCAGGCTTCCATCAGCGCCAGCGTGTAGCGGTAGTTGTTCTCCATCATGTAGCGGCCGTCCGTTTCCATGGTGTCGGAGCAGGCGCCCTCATGGAATACCGCGCGCACATGGCCGAAATCGCCGCGCTTGAAACGCTCGACGAACTCGGCCTTGTCCAGGTAGTCGGCAATCTCGCAGTCCACGAGATTGTTGAATTTCTCGGCTCGCGTCAGGTTGTCGACGGCGACGATATGCGATTCGCCGCGTTCGTTCAGGCCCTTGACGATGTTGCTGCCGATAAAGCCGGCAGCGCCGGTCACGATGATGGTCATGGCGGATTCAGGCTGGCAGGCGCGCCTCAGGCAGCGCCAAACAATTCGGGATAAGTGACAACAGCGGTACCCAGCTTGCCGACGACGATGCTGCCGGCGCGGTTGGCATGCTGCACGGCTTCCTTGAGCGGCACACCGGCGCCCAGCATGGTGGCCAGCGTGGCAATTACCGTGTCGCCGGCCCCCGATACATCATAGACTTCGCGCGCCTGGGCCGAGACATGCAGCACTTCGGCCTCGGTATAGAGCGTCATGCCCTCTTCCGAGCGCGTCAGCAGCAACGCTTCGAGCTGAAGCGCGCGGCGCAGGTTCTGGGCGCGGATGGTCAGGTCGGCCTCGGTCTTCCAGGCACCGACCACGGCGCGCATTTCGGCGCGGTTCGGCGTGATCAGCGTGGCGCCGCGGTAGCGCGAGTAATCGTCGCCCTTGGGGTCGATCAGCACGGTGCGGCCGGCCGCGCGGCCCGCGTCGACCATGCGGCCGACATGGGTCAGGCCGCCCTTGCCGTAGTCCGACAGCACCAGCACCTGGTAGTCGTTGACCAGGGTCTGGTAGCGGTCCTGTACCGAAGCCAGCACTTCGCTGGCCGGCGCGTTCTCGAAATCCACCCGCAACAGCTGCTGCTGGTGTGCCACCACACGCAGCTTGATGGTGGTGTTCAGGCTGGCGTCGCGATGCAGGTACGGCTGGACGTGGCTCTCGTTGAGCAGCGCCTCCAGCGTGCGGCCGGGCTCGTCGTCGCCCACCACGCCGAGCATGCCCACGCGGGCGCCCAGCGCGGCGGCGTTGCGGGCCACGTTGGCGGCGCCGCCCAGGCGCTCGTCGCTGCGCTTGATCTGCACCACGGGCACGGGCGCTTCCGGCGAGATGCGCTCCACATCGCCGAACCAGTAGCGGTCCAGCATCATGTCGCCCACCACCAGCACCTGAGACTGGCGGATCTGGTCCTGCGGAATCGTGTTCTTGCTCATGAACTTCCCTTTGCGACGCGCCGTGCCGGGACGGTGCGGCGGGTCGGTCTGGTTACGCGGTTGAAACGAATCAGTGCGCGGCGGTGGAGCGCCCGATCGCGTGATATTCGATGCCGGCCTGCGCCATGGCATCCGGTTCATAGAGGTTACGGCCGTCGATGATGACCGGCGTCCTGAGCAACGCGCGGATCTGCGTGAAATCGGGGCTGCGGAACACTTTCCACTCCGTCACGATCACCAGCGCATCGGCGTCCTTCAGCACGTCCATCTGGGCGTCGCAGAATTGCACGCGATCCATGCCGCCGGGGATGTCGGCCAGGTCGGTCTCCAGCACGCGGCGGGCCTCGTGCATCGCCACGGGGTCGTGCACGCGCAGCGACGCGCCGCGCGATACCAGTTCACGGGCCAGCACGCGGGCCGGCGCCTCGCGCATGTCGTCGGTATTGGGCTTGAATGCCAGGCCCCAGATGCCGAAAGTCTTGCCGCTCAGATCCTCACCAAAGCGATTGACCACCTTGCGGCCCAGCACCTGCTTCTGTGCATCGTTGACGGCCTCCACGGCCTCCAGCACCCGCATCGGCTTGCCGTAGGCGCTGGCCGTGCGCATCAACGCCTGCACGTCCTTGGGAAAGCAGGAGCCACCGTAGCCGGCGCCCGCGTACAGGAAGCTGTAGCCAATGCGAGGGTCCGAGCCGATGCCCATCCGCACCAGTTCGATGTCGGCGCCCACTTCGTCGGCCAGGTTGGCCAGTTCGTTCATGAACGAGATACGCGTGGCCAGCATCGAATTGGCCGCGTACTTCGTGAACTCGGCCGAGCGCACGTCCATGTAGAACGTGCGCTCGTGGTTGCGGTTGAACGGCGAGTACAGCTGACGCATGATGGCCTGCGCGTGGCGGCCGGCGACGTCGGGCGCGCAGCCCAGCACGATGCGGTCCGGACGCATGAAGTCTTCCACGGCCGCGCCTTCCTTCAGGAACTCGGGGTTGGATACCACCGAGTACTGCAGGTCTTCCAGCCCGCGCGCCGTCAGTTCCTCGCGGATCACGGCGGCCACGCGGTCGCCGGTGCCCACGGGCACGGTCGACTTGTCCACCACCACCTTGAAACCGGTCATATGGCGGCCGATGTTGCGCGCGGCGGCCAGCACGTACTGCAGGTCGGCCGAGCCGTCCTCGTCGGGCGGGGTGCCCACGGCGATGAACTGGACGTCGGCATGTTCGACGCTGGCGGCGACATCGGTGGAAAACGTCAGCCGGCCCGCCGCGCGATTGCGGTCGATCAGTTCCTTCAGGCCCGGTTCGTAGATGGGCACGCCACCGGCGTTCAGCAGGGCGATCTTCTTTTCGTCGACATCGAGGCAGAACACGGAATTGCCGAGTTCGGCCAGACAGGCACCGGTCACCAGGCCAACATAGCCGCTGCCGATAATCGTAACTTTCATTGCGGAAGCTCCAGGGAATTCAGGGTCGCTTGAGATGGATTAGCCAAGCGCTTCGGAGCGGCGCGGCGCATAGGTCTCCCAGCGGTTGCAGCCGGGGCACTGCCAGTAGAAGAGCCGGGCGCGGAAGCCGCATTCGCGGCAGGTATAGCGCGCCAGGTTACGGGTGCGAAGTTGCAGCAGATCGCGGATCGCCTCGATTTCCTTCGTCTGGTCGTCCGGATCGGTGTCTGCATCCGCGCCATCGGCCGGCGCCGCGCCATCGGCACCGACAGGCTGCTGCGCCTTGGTCTCGGCCGCCTGCGCCTCGAAATACCGGGTCAGGGCCAGCAGCGTCGGCTGGCGGCGCAACTGGTCGCGCATCAGCGCGGTGGCGGCCACCGGGCCGTTCGCTTCGAGTTCGGTGCGATAGGCGGTATCGAGCAATTCCGGCGCCAGCTTGGTCTTGAGCAGGTCGCGCAGCCACTGCAGGGCCTTGCCCTGCTCGCCCAGCGTCGCGTAGGCCTTGACCACCCGGTCAGCCACCAGCGGCAGATAGGCCGCATCCTGGCTTTCGATGCCGAGCCAGTGCTCCAGCGCGCCGGTCTGGTCGCCGGCCGCGGCGGCCACATCGCCCAGCAGGATCGGCGCACGTACGTTGGCCGGGTTTTCCTCGCGGGCACGACGCAGCCATTCGACGGCTTCCTCGGGCTTCTTCTTCTGCAGCGCGTCCTGCGCCAGTTCACAGCAGAACTGAGCAATCTGCACGCGGTAGTCCTTCTGGTCCAGCGTCTGCAGTTCGCGTGCGGCGTCGATGGCCTTGGACCATTCCTTCTCGACTTCGTACAGTTCCAGCAGCACGCGCTTGGCCGATGCCGCGTATGGGCCCGACATCAGCCGGCGCAGCGACTCCTCGGCACGGTCCAGCAGGCCGGCACGCAGGAAGTCCTGCCCCAGTTCATAGAGTGCGTGCTCACGTTCGGGCTCGGGGAGGTCTGGCCGGGTGGCCAGGTTCTGATGCACGCGGATCGCGCGTTCGGTCTCGCCGCGTCGGCGGAACAGCGCGCCCAGCGCAAAGTGCAGCTCGGTGGTCTCGGGGTCGAGACGCGCCACCTCGACAAAGGCGTCGATGGCCTTGTCGGGTTGCTCGTTGAGCAGGAAATTAAGGCCCTTGAAATACGAACGCGGCAACGCGCCCTGTTCGCTCATCAGCTGGCGCAGGTCGAAGCGCGCAGCCATCCAGCCAAGGCCAAATACAAGTGGCAGCGCCAGCAGCCACCAGGTTTCAAACATCATGGGTCAGACTTTCGGACCGACTACGTTATAAGGTACGCCCGGCTTGGCCTCGGGCGGCACGACATCCACCGCCGGCGTGGCCCGCACCGCGCCCAGGGCACGACGCAGGCGCGACGCTTCCATGCGCTGGCGCATCAGCCCCGGCGCCACGGCAGCCAAGGCAGCCACGATGCCCAGCCCGAACGCGGCCAGCAGGATCAGGATCAGCGGGGCATGCCAGACCGCCCCGAAGAACAGCTGCAGGTCGGCATCGCCGGTATTGCGCAGTGCCAGCACGAACAGCAGCACGAACAGGACGATGCGGAAGATCCAGGTGATGAGTTTCATGCGGTGAATGCCATCGGATCAGGGGTGCACAACCGGTCACACAGCAGCGATCCGGCGCACCCGGCCAAGGATTCCCGGCATTGTAGCGGAATCACTTCTCGCAAACGGTAACGATTGGTCGCTTGGGCGCGCCGCCCACCGCGGGAGGCGGCCGTCATCCGCGCGCAAACAAAAACGCCCCCGAAGGGGCGTTTTTGCACAAACTTGCCAGTATGGCGAGCATGCATCAGGAACGGACCAGATTGAGCTGATTGTCCTCGTGCAGGCCGGCCGGAGCCGGTTGCGACGGGGCCAGCGACTGCCCTGCCTTGCCGTGCGGCGCCTGACCGTTGACGGTCGCGACGCCACCCTGTGGCGATACAGGGCGGTCTACCCGCTCCCGCAACTCCTTGCCCGCCTTGAAATGCGGCACCCGTTTTTCGGGCACCAGCACACGTTCGCCGGACTTGGGGTTGCGGCCCACGCGAGGCGGCCGCCGGTTCAGACCAAAGCTGCCGAAGCCACGGATCTCGATGCGATGGCCATCGGCCAGGGCTTCGGACATCGCGTCGAGTATCGTTTTTACCGAGATGTCCGCATCCCGCAGCAGCAACTGCGGAAAACGGGCAGCCAGTTTTTCGACGAGCTCGGACTTGGTCATGGGCGGTCTCGCTTCGCGCGGCGCTCTAAATTACTGGTTTTCCTGGCCCAGCTTGGCCTTCAGCAGCGCGCCCAGGTTGGTCGTGCCAGCCGTGCCGGTGTCAGCCTGGAACTTCTGCATCGCTTCCTGCTGCTCTGCGCTGTCCTTGGCCTTGATCGACAGGTTGATGTTGCGCGACTTGCGGTCGACGTTCACCACCAGGGCGGTGATCTGCTCGCCTTCCTTCAGCACGTTGCGGGCATCTTCCACGCGGTCAGCGGAGATTTCCGATGCGCGCAGGTAGCCTTCGACGTCGTCAGCCAGTTGCACCACGGCGCCCTTGGCATCCACAGCCTTGATCGTGCCGTTGACGAGCGAACCCTTGTCGTTGGCCGAGATGAAGTTGTTGAACGGATCGCCCGACAGCTGCTTGATACCCAGCGAGATGCGTTCCTTGTCGACGTCGATGCCCAGGACGACAGCTTCCACTTCGTCGCCCTTCTTGTACTTGCGCACGGCTTCTTCGCCCGACTCTTGCCACGACAGGTCCGACAGGTGCACCAGGCCGTCGATGCCGCCCGGCAGACCGATGAACACGCCGAAGTCGGTGATCGACTTGATCTGGCCCGTCAGCTTGTCGCCCTTCTTGTGGTTGCGGCTGAAATCGTCCCACGGATTGGCCTTGCACTGCTTCATGCCCAGGCTGATACGACGCTTGTCTTCGTCGATATCCAGAACCATGACTTCGACTTCGTCGCCCAGCTGGACAACCTTCGACGGGGCCACGTTCTTGTTGGTCCAGTCCATTTCCGACACGTGGACCAGGCCTTCGATACCGGCTTCGATTTCCACGAATGCGCCGTAGTCGGTCAGGTTCGTCACCTTGCCGAACAGACGCGTGCCTTGCGGGTAGCGGCGCGAGATGCCCACCCACGGATCTTCGCCCAGTTGCTTCACGCCCAGCGAGACGCGGTTCTTTTCCTGGTCGAACTTGAGGATCTTGGCGGTGATTTCCTGGCCAACCGACAGCACTTCGCTCGGGTGACGCACACGACGCCATGCCAGGTCGGTGATGTGCAGCAGGCCGTCGATACCACCCAGGTCCACGAACGCGCCGTAGTCGGTGATGTTCTTGACGATACCGTTGACGATCGCGCCTTCCTTCAGCGTTTCCATCAGCTTCTGACGCTCTTCGCCCAGCGTGGCTTCCACCACGGCGCGGCGCGACAGCACGACGTTGTTACGCTTGCGGTCGAGCTTGATGACCTTGAATTCGAGGGTCTTGCCTTCGTACGGCGTGGTGTCCTTGATCGGACGCACGTCGACGAGCGAACCGGGCAGGAAGGCACGGATGCCATTGACCATGACAGTCAGGCCGCCCTTGACCTTGCCGGTCACGGTACCCGAGATGATCTCGCCGTCTTCCAGCGCCTTCTCGAGGTTCAGCCACGATGCCAGGCGCTTGGCCTTGTCGCGGGACAGGATGGTGTCGCCATAGCCGTTCTCGAGCGCATCGATGGCCACGGAGACATAGTCGCCGGCCTGCACTTCGAGCTCGCCCTGGTCGTTCAGGAACTCCTCCACCGGCACAAATGCTTCGGACTTGAGGCCGGCGTTGACGACCACGAAATTGTGGTCGATGCGCACGACTTCAGCGGAAATCACTTCGCCAGCTTTCATATTGGAGCGGGCGATCGATTCCTCGAACAGTGCGGCAAAGGATTCGTTAGTTTGCAGGTCGGACATAAACGTAAAGTAGCAATCCGCAGTACGTAGGCCGGCACGCGTATCGTGCACAGTCTGCCTTACGCAGCGGGGTCAGGTTGAACAACCTGTACCGGACGGGTTGGGTTCCGATACAGGCCCGGTTCGGCGCCTCATGGTTTTACTCACCGCACCGCGGCGAACCACTCCAGCACCTGCGCCACCGCCTCGTCCACCGTCATTTCGGAGGTGTCCAGGCGTTGCGCGTCTTCCGCGGGACGCAACGGTGCGGCGGCACGGGAACGGTCCCGCGCGTCGCGCGCCTCGAGGTCACGCAAAAGGTCTTCGATATTAGCAGAAATTCCCTTATCAATCAATTGTTTATAGCGCCTGCGGGCGCGCGCCTCGACACTCGCCGTCAGGAACACCTTGAGGCGGGCCTCCGGGAAGATCACCGTGCCCATGTCGCGGCCGTCCGCCACGAGGCCAGGCAGCTTGCGAAAGCCGCGCTGAAGTGCGGTCAACGCATCACGCACGGGCTGATGGACGGCCAGCGCCGACGCCCGGTTGCCGATCGCCTCCTGGCGAATCAACTGGCTGACCTCTTCGCCTTCGAGCCAGACCCGGTCCGGGCCGAACTTCACATCGAGGCGCAAGGCGATCTTTGCAAGGGTATCGACGTCGCCGATGTCCACGTCGGCACGGTCGCTGGCCAGCGCCACCAGCCGATACAGCGCGCCGCTGTCCAGCAAATGGAAGCTCAGGGCATCTGCCACCTTGTGGGCCACCGTTCCCTTGCCGGAAGCGGTTGGTCCATCTATGGTGATGACGTCAATGATAGTCATTCTTAATTGGTTAGCTTGAAACTATTGATTTTCGACTTTGATTGAGAGTCGTTATCATTTGATCCATGGTTGCGCGGCTGCAGCGTTCCCGTTCCCCACAAAAGGCGCTGCGCGACCATCCCGACATTTTTCGAGCGAGCAATCCACCATGGCCAAAACCCTGACCTTCGGCATCATGCACCTGGGCATCGCCTTCAGCGTGACCTACGCGCTGACCGGCAGCCTGGCCATCAGCGGCGCCATCACCTTCATCGAACCGGCCGTCAACACGGTAGCCCACTATTTCTTCGACAAGTACTGGGAGCGCCGTGAACGTCGCGGAAATCCCGCAACGGCCGAAGCCAGCCATGAAGCGCCGGCGGCGCCCCACCTGGCCGCCGCCTGAACACTGCTATTGAACCGGAGTGGCCGCTTACCGCGCCACCCCGGCAAACACCGAGAAATACTCCGGGAACGTCTTCGCCACGCAGCCCGGATCGTTGATCCGCACCGGCAGCGGCCCAAAAGCGGCCAACGAGAAACACATGGCCATCCGGTGATCATCATAGGTGCCAATGCCTTCGGCCGGGGTCTGCCACGCGTTTGATGCCGGAGGCGTCACTTTGAGGTAGTCGGCGCCTTCTTCCACCGTGGCGCCCAGTTTGCGCAGCTCCGCCGCCATGGCGGTAATACGATCGGTTTCCTTGACGCGCCAGCTGGCGATATTGGTCAGCGTGGTCGTGCCTTCGGCGAACAGTGCCGCCACGGCCAGCGTCATCGCGGCGTCGGGAATATGGTTGCAGTCGAGTTCGATGCCATTGAGCCGGCCGTCGTCGCGCTCGGTGCCGCGAACCTCGATCCAGTTGTCGCCGGCCATCACGTTGGCGCCCATCCGGTTCAGCGCATCGGCAAAGCGCACATCGCCCTGGATGCTCGACAAACCCACGCCTTCGACCCGCACCGGACCGCCGCCAATCGCACCGGCAGCCAGGAAATACGATGCGGTCGAGGCATCCCCCTCGACGTAGATCTCGCCCGGCGAGCGGTACTGGGCGCCGGCCGGCAGGATGAATCGTTCCCAGCCCTGCCGCTCGACCACGATGCCGAAGCGCGCCAGCAGGTTCAGCGTGATCTCGATGTACGGCTTCGAGATCAGCTCACCCACCACTTCGATCTCGATCCGCCCCGACGGCGCCGACGCCATCGGCAGCGTCATCAGCAGCGCGGTCAGGAACTGGCTCGACACATCGCCACGCACGCGGATCGGCGTTTCGATGCGGATCTGCGCGGGCTTGATCTCCAGCGGCGGATAGCCGGGTGTGCCCAGGTATTCGATCGCGGCGCCAACCTGCCGCAGGCCGTCCACCAGATCGCCGATCGGCCGCTCGTGCATGCGCGCCACGCCGCTGAGCTTGTAGGCGCCGCCCTGCAGCGCCAGCGCCGCTGTCAGCGGACGAATCGCCGTACCGGCATTGCCCATGAACAGGTCGGCGGCCTTGTTCGGAAAATGGCCACCCACGCCGGTCACGATGCAGTCGCCGCCTTCACGGCGCCAGGTCACGCCCAGCACCTTCAGTGCTTCGAGCATGACCTGGGTGTCGTCGGAATCGAGCAGATCGCGAACGCGTGTCTCGCCGGTTGCCAGTGCGGACAGCAGCAGCACGCGGTTGGAGATGCTCTTCGAGCCGGGCAGGCGCACGGTGCCCGATGCGCGGGTCAGCGGGCCGAGGGTCAGATGTTCCATGGTCTTTGCAGCGTCGGCCTGGCGCCCGGAAAGGCGCCACGGCATCAGGGTTCTACGTTATGGGTGGCGGCGCGCGCCGCGCCCCACTTCAGGCGCGTGTCGCTGGCGCGCGCGAAGATCCGCTCCAGCGCGGCACCATCGCCCGCCTTGATCTGGGCCTTCAGGTGACCCAGCACGGCTTCGTACGTGTTGATCTCGCGCAGCAGCGCCTCCTTGTTGGCGATGCAGATGTCGCGCCACATCTCCGGCGACGACGCGGCAATGCGCGTGAAGTCGCGGAAGCCACCGCCGGCGAAATCGAGCTTCAGCGCCGCGTCCTCGGCATTGGCCACCTGCGCCACCAGCGCATACGACAGCACGTGCGGCAGATGGCTGACCGATGCGAACACGGCGTCATGCTGCACGGCCGACATCACGTGGACATCGGCACCCGTGGACTCCCACATGGCGCGCACCGCCGCCACATCGACGCGGCTGTTTTCCTGCAGCGGGCACATCACCACCTTCTTGCCCAGGTACAGGTCGTTCAGCGCGGCCTCCACGCCGTGCAGCTCGCGGCCGGCAATCGGGTGGGCGGGCACGAACTGCGCCACCTTGTCACCGAGCGCCGTCTTGGCGGCCATGATCACGTCGGACTTGGTGCTGCCGGCATCCGTCACGATGGTGCCGGGCTGCAGATGCGGCTCCAGCGCATGGAGCAGCGCAAAGTTCTGCGCCACCGGCGCGCACAGCACGATCAGGCTGGCGCCGCGCGCGGCTTCGGCCAGCGATTCGGCGGCCTCGTCGATGACGCCCAGCATCTTGGCCTTTTCGAGCGACGCCGCCGACCGGCCCACCCCCACCACGGTGCCGACCACGCCGGCACGCTTGAGCGACAACGCCAGCGATCCGCCAATCAGGCCGACGCCGACAATCACAACACGGGAAAAATGCAGAGCACTCACGGCTTCAGATCGATTCGGTTTCACATCAATGCCTGTTCGAGCGCCGCGATGCAGGCGGCGTTCTCGTCAGGCAGGCCAATCGTGATACGCAGCCACTGCGGCAGACCGTAGTTCGCCACCGGGCGCACGATCACGCCCTGCCTGAGCATGGCCAGGTTCACACGAGCGCCGGCACCGTCGTCCGTGCCCACGCGGACCATGACGAAGTTGCCCGACGACTTCACGTACTCCAGCCCCATGCGTTCGAAAGCGGCCACCAGCTGGGCCTTGCCGGCACGATTGAGTTCGGCGCTGCGCTGCAGGAATGCCGCGTCGCCCAGCGCCGCCACGGCTGCGGCCTGCGCCAGGCTGTTGACGTTGAACGGCTGCCGCACGCGGTTGAGCAGGTCCGTCAGCGGCAGCTGGGCCACGCCATACCCGACCCGCAGCCCGGCCAGCCCGTAAGCCTTCGAGAACGTGCGCGACACCATCAGGTTCGGATACTTGCGCACCCAGGCAATCGATTCGTACTGCTGGCCGGCGTCCAGATATTCGTTGTACGCCTCGTCCAGCACCACCACCACGTGCGGCGGCACCTTGGCCAGGAACGCCTCGATCTCGGCGGCCGACACGAAGGTGCCGGTCGGGTTGTTCGGATTGGCGATAAACACGAGCTTCGTGTCCGGCGCAATCGCGGCGGCCATCGCGTCGAGGTCATGGCCGTACTGGCGCGACTTCACCTCGATGGCGCGCGCGCCCACTTCCTGCGTGGCCAGCGCGTAGACCGCGAACGAGTATTCGGCGTAGACGATCGACTCGCCGGCACGCACCAGCGCATGCGCGGCCAGCTCCAGAATGTCGTTGCTGCCGTTGCCCAGTGTCAGCCACTCGGCCGGGACATCGAATTTTTCCGAAAGCTTGGCCTTCAGTTCGAAGCCGTTGCTGTCCGGATAGCGCCCCAGGTCTGCCGTGGCCGCCGCGATGGCGGCCCTGGCCGATGCCGGCATGCCGAGCGGATTCTCATTCGAGGCCAGCTTGACGATGCGTGCTTCGTCGAGCCCGAACTCGCGTGCCACTTCCGAAATTGGCTTTCCTGCGATGTACGGAGAAATCTTGCGGACGTAGGTCGGGCCGAAATAATCGGCCACATTGGCCGCCATATTCGCCGCCCCGCTTTCCTGTTGTGCCATGCGTGTCTCCTGCCTGCGTTATTTGCTCGACGGGTAGGACCCGAGCACCTTCAGGTACGCGGCGTTGGCGCGCAGCGCCTGGATTGCGCGTGCCACGGACGGGTCGTGCTGATGGCCTTCCACATCGACATAGAAGTAGTACTCCCACGCGCCGCTACGCGCCGGCCGCGACTCGAACCGGCACATCGACACGCCGTTGTCCGCCAGCGGCGCCAGCAGCTGGTACACGGCACCGGCCTTGTTCGGCACGGACAAGATCATCGACGTCTGGTCGCTGCCCGACGGCTCGGTCTCGTAGCGGCCGATCACGGCAAAGCGCGTGCGGTTGTGCGGATCGTCCTGGATGTTCGCCCGCACGATATGCAGGTGATAGCGGTTGGCGGCCGTTTCGCCGGCAATCGCCGCCACCGTGGGGTCCTCGCTGGCCATGCGCGCGGCCTCGGCATTGCTGGACACGGCCTGGCGCTCCAGATGCGGATAGTTGGCGGTCAGCCAGTGCTGGCACTGCGCCAGCGCCTGCGCATGCGCGCGCACCACGGTCACGCCCTTCATGTCGGGCGACGATGCCATCAGGTTGTGATGGACCTTCAGCGCGATCTCGCCGCTGATCTTCAGCGACGTCTGGAGGAACAGGTCCAGCGTGCGCGACACGGCGCCCTCGGTCGAATTCTCGACCGGCACCACGCCGTATTCCACCGTCCCGGATTCCACCGACCGGAACACCTCGTCGATGCTCGGGCACGGCACGCCCGAGACCTCGTGGCCGAAGTGCGCGTACAGCGCCTGCTCGGAAAACGTGCCGGCCGGGCCGAGGAAGGCAATCTCCAGCGGCTTTTCCAGCCCGCGACAGGCGGACATCACCTCGCGCCAGATCGACGCCACGCTTTCGCCAAGCAGCGGGCCCGGATTGGCGCCCTGCACCTTGCGGATTACCTGCAGCTCACGTTCGGGGCGAAACACCGGCGCGCCGTACTTCTTCTTGACCTCGCCCACGTCGAGCGCCAGCTGCGCGCGACGGTTCAGCAGGGCCAGCAGTTCGCGGTCGACGGCATCGATCTGGTCGCGCAGCGGCGCCAGGTCGGCGGACAGCGCCTGCTCCTGAGGGCTTGGTGCGGCATTGTCATGGCCGGAGGCGGCCACCCCCGGCTTGTCTTGCTGTGTCATAGGCCTGTGGGCCGCGCATCGCGCAGCCGCGAAAAGTCTGGGCTGATGCCGGGCCCCAGCGCTGCAAGGGCCGCGACAGAAAGCACCACCGTCAGGCGGCGGTGCGCTCGAACTCGCGCATGAATTCCACCAGCGCGGTCACACCTTCGAGTGGCATCGCGTTATAGATGCTGGCGCGCATGCCGCCCACGGACTTGTGGCCCTTGAGCTGTACCAGGCCATTCGCGCGCGCCTGGGTCAGGAACGCTTCGTTGCGCGATTCATCGCGCAGGAAGAACGGTACGTTCATGCGCGAGCGGCTGCCGGGATCGATTTCGTTACGGTAGTAGTCGCTTTGGTCCAGGAAGCTGTACAGCGCGCGCGCCTTGGCAATATTGCGCTGTTCGATCCCGGCCACGCCGCCCTGGGCCTTGAGCCACTGGAACACCAGCCCGGCGATGTAGATCGCATAGGTGGGCGGCGTGTTGTACATCGAGTCGTGCTCGGCCACCAGGCGCCAGTTGAACGCCGAAGGGCAAAGCGGATGCGCGAAACCGATCAGGTCTTCGCGCACGATGACGATCGTCACGCCGGCCGGGCCGATGTTCTTCTGTGCGCCGCCGTACACCACCTGCACGCGCGACCAGTCGATGGGGCGCGACAGGATATGGCTCGACGCGTCGGCCACGACGATGCGGCCCTTGTCATGCGTGCCGGTCTGGCCGATGTCGGGAATGTCCTGGAATTCCACGCCGACGATGGTCTCGTTCGTGCACAGGTGCACATAGGCGGCATCGTCCGACAGATTCCACGTCTTCACGTCGGGAATCTTGTGCCACTTCTGGTCCTTGCTGGACGCGGCGATATTCACCTCGCCATAGCGGCGCGCTTCCTGCTCGGTCTTGACCGACCACGTGCCGGTCACCACGAAGTCGGTCTTCGGCTTGGCGGCATTGACGCGATTGGCCAGGTTCAGCGGCACGATGCCGTTCTCGCCGATGGCGCCACCCTGGAGGAACAGAATCTTGAAGTTCTTCGGCACATGCAGCAGTTCGCGCAGATCCGTCATCGCTTGATGATGGATGCTCTCGAATTCCTTGCTGCGGTGGCTCATCTCCATCACCGAAACGCCAGTTCCGCGCCATGACAGCATTTCCTCGGCGGCCTGCTGCAGGACTTCGGTCGGCAACGCGGCCGGGCCAGGCGAGAAATTGAAGACGCGCTCGGCCAGGGAACGTTGCAGGCCGGCGAGGGCGGGGTTCTGGGGATCGTTCATGGAGGGAGAAAAGAAAAATGGCTGCCGGATGGAACCAGGCAGCCATTATCGCCCAAAACCCGCGCCCCTTGGACACCCAGGGCATCCGGAGCGGGTCTGGACCTGCGACCTCCCCGGCACGAAGGGCCCGAGAGGTCAGCCGTCGATCACTTCGAAGCGGCGGCGATTTCCTTCTCGGCGGCGTCGCGCATCGACTTGCCAACCTGCGGGCCGTACTTCTGCATCATCGAACCCCAGATTTCCTGGGTGGCCTTGCCCTGGTTGGCCATGAACTTCTGGCCCGTCGGCGACTTCAGGAACGTGGTCAGATCCTTGATTTCCTGAGTCGAGTAGTACTTGCCGAAGGCATCGTAGTGCGCCTTGATGGCGTCCTGACGGAAGCCGTCGGTGTTGAACGCCGTACCGGCGCCGTCGACCATGCGCTGCACGGCACCGTTCTTCTTGAGCTTGTCGACAGCGGCCTGCTTCTGCTTGTCGTTCAGCGTCTTGTTCTCGACAAGAACCTGCTCCAGCACCAGCGGCGCTTCCTGCTTGGCGCCCTGTTGCCAGTTGTCGGCCTGACCCTTGACAGCCTGGTCGGCCTGCATGACGGTCAGCAGTTCCTTGATGGCCGCGGTCTTGTCCTTGTCTTCCTGAGCGTGCGCGCCTTGCGCCAGCATCATCATCGGAGCGAAAGCAGCCAGAACAGCGATACGTCGATAGGTTTTGAGCATTATGACTCCCTGGTAAATACGTCCGGATTAGTCCGAACGGCCGTCTGGCGAGTTCCGGCCGTCGTCCCGTTGTTGCAACAAATTACGAATTCGCGTCCGCGTCGGCGGCGCCCGCTCCGGTATCGCCATCGGCATTGGCCGCGCCGCTGGCATGGTCCGCCACGTCTTCGTCTTCGCCGTTGCTGCTGTTATCAGCATCTGATTCGACGATGCGCTGCAGGCCCGACAGCTTCGTACCCTCGTCCACGTTGATCAGCGTCACGCCCTGGGTGGCCCGACCCATCTCGCGAATCTCGGCCACGCGGGTGCGGATCAGCACGCCACCCGTGGTGATCAGCATGATCTCGTCTTCGGGCGAAACCAGCGCCGCGGCCACCACCCGGCCATTGCGCTCGCTCGTCTGGATCGCAATCATGCCCTTGGTGCCACGGCCGTGTCGAGTGTACTCGGAGATCGGCGTGCGCTTGCCGTAGCCATTCTCGGTGGCGGTCAGCACGCTGCCCACCGCGCTGATCGAAACGCCGTCGGCCGCCGCGCCCTCGCCCTCTGCCGTTTCGGCCGGGGCCACGAGCATGGCGATCACAGCCTGGCCTTCGTCGAGGTTCATGCCACGCACGCCACGCGCCTGACGGCCCATCGGACGCACGTCGTTCTCGTCGAAACGCACCGCCTTGCCGGCATCGGAGAACAGCATCACGTCGTGCTGGCCATCGGTGATGGCGGCGCCGATCAGGAAGTCGCCCTCGTCGAGGTCGACCGCAATGATGCCGGCCTTGCGCGGATTCGAGAAATCGGTCAGCACCGTCTTCTTGACCGTGCCGCGAGCGGTAGCCATGAAGATGAAGTGCTCGGCGTCGAACTGGCGCACCGGCAGGATCACGTTGATCTTCTCGCCGTCGGCCAGCGGGAACATGTTCACGATCGGACGGCCACGCGAATTACGCGACCCTTGCGGCACTTCGTAGACCTTGAGCCAGTACAGGCGGCCGCGATTCGAGAAGCACAGGATGTAGTCGTGCGTGTTGGCCACGAACAGCGTGTCGATCCAGTCGTCTTCCTTGGTCGCCGTGGCCAGCTTGCCGCGGCCGCCGCGCTTCTGCGCGCGATATTCGGAAATCGGCTGGCTCTTCATGTAGCCCGAGTGAGACAGCGTCACCACCATGTCCTGCGGGGTGATCAGGTCTTCCGTGTCGAGTTCGGTCGCGTTGTGCTCGATCTGCGAGCGGCGCTCGTCGCCGAACTCGGCGCGGATGGCGCCCAGTTCCTCGGTGATGATCGTGGTGATGCGCTCCGGGCGGGCCAGGATGTCGAGCAGGTCGGCAATCAGGCCCATCACTTCGCGGTATTCCTGGACGATCTTGTCCTGCTCCAGGCCCGTGAGGCGTTGCAGGCGCATTTGCAGGATTTCCTGCGCCTGGCCGTCGGACAGGCGATACAGGCCATCGGGCTGCATGCCGAACACGGCCGGCAGGCCATCCGGGCGATACGAGGCGCGGCCGCCTGCAGTGTCGCTCTCGGCACGCGACAGCATTTCGCGCACCAGGCCCGAATCCCAGGGCTTGGCCATCAGTTCCTGCTTGGCCAGCGGCGGCGTCGGCGCAGCCTTGATGATCGCGATGAACTCGTCGATGTTCGCCAGCGCCACGGCCAGGCCTTCCAGCACGTGCCCGCGCTCGCGCGCCTTGCGCAGCTCGAACACCGTGCGGCGCGTCACCACTTCGCGGCGATGCGACAGGAAGGCATCCAGCATCTGCTTCAGGTTCAGCAGGCGCGGCTGGCCATCGACCAGCGCCACCATGTTCATGCCGAACGTGTCCTGCAGCTGGGTGTTCTTATATAGGTTGTTCAGCACAACCTCGGGCACTTCGTTGCGCTTGAGCTCGATCACCACGCGCATGCCTGACTTGTCAGACTCGTCGCGGATGTCCGAGATGCCCTCGATCTTCTTCTCGGTCACCAGCTCGGCAATGCGCTCGAGCAGGGTCCGCTTGTTCACCTGGTACGGCAGTTCGTCGACGATGATCGCCTGGCGCGCGCCACGGTCGATATCCTCAAAGTGCGTGCGCGCGCGCATGACCACGCGGCCCCGGCCCGTTCGGTAACCCTCACGTACGCCCTGGATACCATAGATAATGCCGGCCGTCGGAAAATCAGGCGCCGGTACCAGTTCGATCAGTTCGTCGATCGTGGTATCGGGATTACGGAGCAGATGCAGACAGGCGTCGACAACCTCATTGAGGTTATGCGGCGGGATATTGGTTGCCATACCCACGGCAATACCCGACGAACCATTGATCAGCAAATTCGGGATTCGCGCCGGCAAAATACCGGGCTCTTTCTCCGAACCGTCATAGTTCGGTTCGAAATCGACAGTTTCCTTGTCGATATCGTGAAGCATTTCATGGGCGATCTTCGCCAGGCGGATTTCGGTATAACGCATCGCCGCAGCGTTATCTCCATCCACCGAACCGAAGTTACCCTGGCCGTCGACCAGCATATAGCGCAGCGAGAAATTCTGCGCCATGCGGACGATCGTGTCGTAGACAGCAGTATCACCGTGCGGGTGATACTTACCAATCACATCACCGACGATACGCGCCGATTTCTTGTAGGCCCGGTTCCAGTCGTTATTCAGCTCATGCATCGCAAAGAGCACGCGCCGGTGTACCGGCTTCAGGCCGTCCCGGACGTCGGGAAGCGCGCGCCCCACGATAACGCTCATTGCGTAATCGAGGTAAGAGCGGCGCATTTCCTCTTCCAGCGAGACCGGAAGGGTTTCTTTGGCGAATTGATCCATTGCGGCGTGGTTTATGCGGCGGGTTTAAGCAAATGAAGCCCGTGAATCTGACGGCATGAAGTGACCATGCCGGCGACGGGCGAACATGGCATTCTATCACGCGCGGAACCCCTTCCCGCCCCCGCCGGAACCACCCCTCCACCGCCCCCGCCGACGCACCACCCGTCCACCCCCGATGCCCTGCAACCCATACAGGACAAGGGTTTGCAGGCGCCGCAAGACCGATGTTGCACAAACACCACAGGCCTAAAACCACGTGGTTGAATCGAATATATTTACTTCTTAGGAAACGAGCCTTGTGGCACAATTCCCCAGCGAAGAGCCAGACATTGTTCGAAGTGGAGCATCCACCACATCGAGAATGTTATACTCCGAAGAATGTATGACTTGTTTTCGTCCATTTGCTCGCAGTAACCCTGCGGTGATCTCATCCTGAGAGGAGAAATATGAAAAAATTTGCCAAGCTCGCGCTCGTTGCAGCTACCGCAGTAATGGCTGCATCCGCTCAAGCCCAGTCCGTCCCCTACGAAAAGAAGGCCGTGAACGATAACTGGGGCAACGGTACGAGCGAGTACGTGTGGAAGAATGGCACGAACGAGCTCTGCTGGCGCGACAGCTCCTGGACCCCGGCAACGGCCAATGCCCTGTGCGATGGCGCACTGGCTCCGGCTGCTGCTCCGGCTCCGGCACCGACCCCGGTCGCTCCGCCGGTTGTGTCCAGCGAGAAGGTCACTTTTGCTGCTGACACCCTGTTCGACTTCGACAAGGCTGTTCTGAAGCCCGAAGGCAAGGCCAAGCTGGACGACCTGGTCTCGAAGCTGCAAGGCATCACGCTGGAAGTCATCATCGCCGTTGGCCACACCGACTCGTTCGGTTCGGACAAGTACAACGATCGCCTGTCGATCCGTCGTGCCGAATCGGTCAAGGCTTACCTGGTGAGCAAGGGCGTCGAAGCCAACCGCGTGTACACGGAAGGCAAGGGCAAGCGTCAGCTGAAGGTGGATCCGAAGTCGTGCAAGGGCAACCGCACCGCTCAGATCGCCTGCCAGCAGCCGAACCGCCGCGTGGAAGTCGAAGTGGTCGGCACCCGCAGCGCACGTTAATCGGATCCTCTCCGATGAAGAAAAGCCCAGCGTATGCTGGGCTTTTTTTTCGCCCGGCCTCCGGCGGTTTTCGCCGGCAGCGCGTCAGACCCGCCATATTCGGCGCGGCACCGTTTTTTTGGTAAAGTTGCCGCAGCCTTCTCATCAGACCTGCCGCCTGCGCGGCGCCAACGATGTCGCATTCGACCACCCTCAACGTCTCGCCCCAAACCGGCCGCAATGCCGATCCGAAAGAGATCGACAAGTTCAGCGAGCTGGCCCACCGCTGGTGGGATCCCAACAGTGAATTCAAGCCGTTGCATGATCTGAATCCGCTCCGCCTGGGCTGGATCGACGGTATCGCGCACCTGTCGGGCAAGCAGGTCGTCGATGTGGGTTGCGGCGGCGGCATCCTGTCGGAAAGCATGGCGCGCCTTGGCGCCACGGTCAGGGGCATCGACCTGTCCAGCAAGGCCCTGAAGGTGGCCGACCTGCACAGCCTGGAATCGGGCGTGGCAGTGACCTACGAGGAAATCGCCGTGGAAGACCTGGCGGCCCGCATGCCAGCCAGCGTCGACGTGGTGACCTGTATGGAAATGCTCGAGCATGTGCCCGATCCGCAATCGATCGTTCGCGCCTGCATGACGCTGGTCAAACCGGGCGGACACGTGTTTTTCTCGACGATCAACCGCAACCTGAAAGCCTACCTGCTGGCTATCGTCGGCGCGGAGTACGTACTGAACATGCTGCCGCGCGGCACGCACGACTATCAGAAATTCATCACGCCCTCGGAGATGGCACGCTTCGCGCGCAACGTCGGCCTGGAGATGGTCGAGATGCGCGGCATGACCTTCAATCCTTTGACGCAGATCTATTCGCTTAGCCGCGATACCGACGTCAACTACATGATGGCGTTCCGGAAGGTGGCATGACGATGGCGAAGTTCGACGCGGTTTTCTTTGATCTCGACGGCACGCTGGCCGATACGGCCCCCGACCTCGCGGCAGCGGCCAACCGGCTTGTCGTGGAGCACGGCATGGCACCCGTCGCCTACGAAAAGCTTCGGCCCGTGGCCTCGCACGGCGCGCGCGGGCTGATCGGCGCGGCCTTCGGCAAGCGTCCGGAAGACCCCGAATTCCCCGCGCTGCGCGATACCTTCCTCGATTACTACGAGGCCGACATCGCGGTGCATACCCGACTGTTCGAGGGCATGGATGCGGTGCTGGCCAGGCTCGAGGCCGATGGCGTGCCCTGGGGCATCGTCACGAACAAGATCGCGCGCTTCACGGTGCCGCTGGTCCGCGCCATCGGTCTGGCACCGCGCGCCTCGGCCGTGGTCAGCGGCGACACCACGCCCCACGCCAAGCCTCACCCTGCCCCCCTGCTGCACGCCGCCGAACTGAGCGGCGTGGCCGCGGCGCGCTGCCTCTATGTCGGCGACGACCTGCGCGACATCCAGGCCGGCAAGGCCGCAGGCATGGCGACGGTCTCCGCCGCCTACGGCTACTGTGGCGACGGTGAGCCGCCCGAAACCTGGGGCGCTGACTACCTGATCCATCACCCGGCCGAACTGCTTGAATTGCTGGGATAAGCCCCCAGCTTGGCACTACGGAACCGGACGCACGCCATGGGCGTCGAAACCGGGTACAATCCGTTTTCTTCGCGTTTCACAGCGCACATTGGGGCCGACCTGGTTTCGACGTGGGTTACGAAGCAGTGAGGGCATACCGAGGACCCGTCACCTCGTTAATCAATGGGAATGCAATAACTGCTAACGACGAACGTTACGCACTGGCAGCCTAAGGGCCGCCGTCCTCGCACTGGCTCGCTGACGGGCTAGGGTTCGCAAGAACCAGCGAGGTCATTTACGTCAGATAAGCTTCGGGAGTGTCACGGGCCCGAGGACGAAAACCTAGTGACTCGCCGTCGTAGAGCGTGTTCGTCCGCGATGCGCCGGTTAAATCAAATGACAGAACTAAGTATGTAGAACTCTCTGTGGAGGGCTTGCGGACGCGGGTTCGATTCCCGCCGGCTCCACCAGTACACCGCACCGCTCCGGGCACGCAGGACGTCCGGGGGCAAAGAAAAACGGGCCTTGCGGCCCGTTTTTTTAATGCTCTGCGGTGCCGTTCAGTGCACCACCACGCCGTCGACCGGCATGCTTTCGAGTCGGGCGGCGTAGTAGCGGTCCACGGGCAGGCTGACGCCCAGGTGCAGGTACAGGCTTTTCGCGTAATCCACCGAGCCGATCATGCCTGGCATCCATAGCCGCTGCAGCCGCGCGTGCGACTCCCCCGAGTGTGCCGCGAAGGCCTCGACCCCGAATTCCTGGATGGCCTTGAACAGCACCAGCCCAACCAGGTACATGTCGCCCGTATCCAGCGCGATGGCTGCCTGGGCAGCCCAACGCTCGGCGCGATCTTCGATTTTTTCCGCCTCGGCAAACCGTTCCGTCATGGTCGGCATGAATACGTCGCCTGGCGGGAGAAAGGTAAAACTCATCAGACGGCTCCTAACCCCGTATGCCAACAATGACGGCCAATTTCGCCGAAAACTGAAGCGATCGGAACAGATTCGAACAGTTCCGGCGAAAAAACAACACTTAGCGGATCAAACGCCACAGGGCCGGTGTCACGGCAGGGGTCCATCCTGCACCGCGCCAGGCGGTATGACGTTGCAGGCAGACGTAGCGTTTGCCTTGGTACGTGACGGCCTGACCGATTTCATAGGCCGGCCCCTCGCGCCACGTATCAAGCGTGCTCCCGTCCGGCTGGCCCGTCGAAGCGGCGCCACCGCCGCCACTGCCCGAACGGCCGCTTGCGCTGGGCGCCTCCTTGTCGATCTCGAAGCGGTATCCGGGATACGACTTGCTCAGGTAGACGCGGTTGGCCGTGGTGGAACTCAGCGGCACGATACTCGACGCGCCATTGCGCGCCTGCAGCTCGCCGATGCGGAAGATCTGGGATTCGACATTGACCTTCTGCGCCAGCTGATACGCCCACGTGCGCGCCCTGGCATTGGCGGCGTTGATCGTCAGCACATGCTTGCCTGCATCGCGCCCCATGGCGTCCATGGCCCGGAACGTCAGCTTCGTGCCCACCACCAGGTCGCCCTTGGCTGCCAGCACACCTTGATCCTCCCAGCCAATCTCGCGCACCGCCAGACCGTCTCCGGGGAACTTGACGTCGGCGCACGCATAGAACGCCTCGGGGCTGTCGCCGCGCTGCCAGATGCTGTAGAGGATGTGGCTGCCCTTCTTGCCCGCCGGCAGTTGCACTTTCATGCGGTACTTGCCGCTTTCCTGCACAGCCTGCGCGCCAGACACCGTCGCAAATTCTTCAAGATCGGCCCAGCGCAGCGGCATGCCGGGGTCCCAGTCATCGCGGGTGATGTAGTACTTGAAATACTGCGTGGCATGCGGCGCGGAAGCTCGCCAGACGAATGTGTAATCACCGCTGGCAGTGGGCACGATCGAGGTTTGCGGCCAGTCGAGCCGCGCAAGGTCCAACCCGCGGAAGCTTGCCGATCCGCCCGAGCAAAGCTCGCCATCGGCGATCAATGCGCGGTGATTGCCGGCGGCATTGCCCTGGCGCACGCCGTTCCAGTCGTAGAACTGCTGCGCACCGCCGACCGCGCGAGCCGCCTGGCAGGCTCCCGATTTCGGTTGCTCGGCACCTTCGTTGTAGCAGGTCAGCACCCGGCTGGCGGGCAGCTCCATCGTGCCGTGTGCTTGGGCGGAAAGCGGCACAGCGGTCGCGGCAAGCGCCAGACAGGCGATACCGATTGCTTTATGGGACATCGCGATTTTCCTAGAAGACGTGGTTCAACGTCCTCGCCCGGGGCGAGAACGGCTGCGCGATTTGACGCGCCACAAAACACGTTGGAAATCGGAATCGTCCTAAAATGGCCAGTGCCATGCCGACGATCAATCCGTCGGCAAAATCGAATCCATGCGGTTGCCGCCGGCATGAACGCTACAATAGGCCGTCGCTGTCCTACGCCCTGCCCTCATGTCCGACCACCCCCGTTTCACTGTCAGCCGATCCATGGTCATGCTCCTGCCCGAGCAACCCTTTCTTGACTGGATCCAGGCGGTGGACCCCGACCCCGTCCCCACGCTGACGCTCAGTGACGTGCGCGACGATGCGAGCGTTTTCCTGTTGCCCGCGGAGGTGGCCGACACGCCCGAGAATGCACTGCGCTGGGTGGAAAAGCGGTGGCGTCCGTTTTTCGAATTCATGCTGGGCGAGTGGTTCGACGATTCGGTCTGGCCCGAAGCGCTGTCGCTGGCCATGTTCCGCGACTGGTTCACGGTCCGCTTCCACTCGATGGTCTGGGACATGGCACCCGATGCGCCGCTCGAATACGAGGACTGGGACGACGAGGAAGACGACGACGCGCCCACGGTCCTGCACTGACCGCCCGCAAACAACAACGGCACGCCCAGGCGTGCCGTTGTTGTTTGCGACCGTAGGTGCGATCAGAGGAAGCGATCCAGAATCTTCCGGCTGTGCTTGTCCAGCGCGAACTGGTCGCGGATCAGGTAGTGAATGCCATGGCTGTCCGAAATCAGCAGCGTGGTACCCGTCAGCCGCCGGATGTTCTCTTCGCCGCGCAATACCAGGTCGGTCTGGCCGCGATCGGTCTGTACGGTCCACACGCTGGGCGTGGCGTAGGTCGATACACCCAGAATCTTCTGAATCTCGGGCATGAACTCGCGCGATGCCAGCTCGGCTTCGATCAGCTCACGGGTCTGCGCCGGCAGTTTGTCCAGACGAGGAATCCAAGCCAGTTCCTTGCCATCGGTGCTCATCATCCCCACGCCATCGTCGGCAGCGGAAATCGGAAACGCGCGCACGGGCACCACGCCCTCGTGCTGCGCACCGTCACCCGTTGTCAGCACGAGCTTGCCGAGGCTGTTGCGGGACAGGTGGAATTCGGGCGTTTGCATAGCCGTTTCTTTCACTGATGGATTACTGGGCACTGACGGCCTCCGCCACTTCGGCACGGTTGCCGGCGCTGGTGTCATCGGGGTCGGTATCGACATTGCGCGCCTGCGCCTGATACAGCCTGTAGTACGCACCCTCGCGCGCCAGCAGTTCGTCGTGGCTGCCCACTTCGACGATCTGGCCGCGGTCCATCACCACGAGTCGATCGGCCTTGCGCAAGGTGGAGAGCCTGTGCGCAATGGCGATGGTGGTGCGACCCTGCACGAGGTTGTCCAGCGCCTTCTGAATCTCCTTCTCCGTGGACGTATCCACCGACGACGTGGCCTCGTCCATGATCAGGATGCGCGGATCGATCAGCAGCGCGCGGGCAATCGAAATACGTTGCCGCTCGCCGCCGGACAGCGCCTGGCCGCGCTCGCCGACGAGCGAGTCATAGCCGTGCGGCAGCCGCAGGATGAACTCGTGCGCATGCGCGGCGCGTGCGGCGGCGATGATCTCCTCGCGCGTGGCCTCGGGCTTGCCGTAGGCGATGTTGTCGGCAATCGTGCCGAAGAACAGGAACGGCTCCTGCAGCACCAGGCCAATGTTCTGGCGAAAATCCGATACCGGCAGCGAACGGATATCGACACCGTCCACCCGGATCGCGCCTTCCGAGACATCGTAAAAACGGCAAATCAGGTTCACCAGCGTGCTCTTGCCCGATCCGCTGTGGCCGACCAGGCCGATCATCTCGCCTGGCTCGATGGTCAGGTTCAGGCCGCGGATCACGGCGCGATTGCCATAGCGGAAGCCGAGGTCGCGCATCTCGATGGCGCCTCGTACATTCTCCAGGCGCACGGGTTTCTGCGGCTCGGGCACGCTCGACACGTGGTCGAGGATATCGAAGATCCGCTTGGCGCCGGCGGCGGCTTTCTGGGTCACCGACACGATCCGGCTCATCGAATCGAGGCGCGTATAGAACCGGCTGATATAAGTCAGGAACGCCACCAGCACGCCGACGGTGATCGCGTTGTGGCTGACCTGCCAGATACCGAAGATCCAGACCACCAGCAGGCCCACTTCGGTGAGCAGCGTCACGGTTGGCGTGAACAGCGACCACACGGCGTTCACCCGGTCATTGATCGCAAGATTGTGACGATTGGCCTCGCGAAAGCGCACCACCTCGCGCTTTTCCTGCGCGAACGCCTTGACCACGCGGATGCCCGGAATCGTATCGGCCAGCACGTTGGTGATTTCGGACCAGATGCGGTCGATCTTCTCGAATCCGTGACGCAGGCGGTCACGCACCATGTGGATCATCCACGCGATGAACGGCAGCGGCACCAGCGTGACCAGCGCCAGCCACGGATTGATGGAAATCAGGATGATCGACGTCATGGCGATCATCAGCACATCGGTGGCGAAGTCAAGCAGATGCAGCGACAGGAACACGCTGATGCGGTCACTCTCGGACCCGATGCGGGCCATCAGGTCGCCAGTGCGCTTGCCGCCGAAGTATTCGAGCGACAGCTTGAGCAGGTGTTCGTACGTGGTGGTGCGCAGGTCGGCGCTGATGCGCTCCGACACGCGCGCCAGCAGGTAGGTACGGGCCCAGCCCAGCGCCCAGGCCACCAGCGCGGCGCCTAGCAGGCCGGCCAGATAGAGCTTGACGAGGTGGTAGTCGATCGGCACGCCGTTCTGATACGGGATCAGCACCTTGTCCATCAGAGGCATGGTCAGGTAAGGCGGCACCAGCGTGGCGGCCGTACCCAGCAGCAGCAGCGCGAAACCGCCCAGCAGTTCCCAGCGGTAGGGCCGGGCAAAACGCCACAGGCGCAGCAGCGCCCAGGTGGAGGGCGGGGTCTCCAGCTCCCGGCTGCATTGCGGGCACTGCTCTTCTCCCGGCGGGATGGGCGCCTTGCAGGTCGGGCAGATCTCGGCATCGGGCTCGGCGGAATGGCCGGTGGCCACCAGATTGCGGCGTGCATCGAACTGGTCGGCCAGCCGCAATGCGTCAGGATTGTAACCAAGCGTGTAGCGCCAGGTGGCCAGGCGCTCCCGGCCATCGCCCAGTTCCAGCGTGCCCACGCCGGCATGGTCGCCGTGGGCAAGCGTCAGGTCAGGCGTGATGTCCCAGCTTCGCAGGGCGGTTTCGCCGGGGGCGCGACAGATCAGACGACGATCCGTCACAACCAGCCACCCTTGGGTAAAATGCAGCCTTGCGTCCAGGTCCAGCATGAGCCCGGCCAGGACGATTTCCCGGGGCAGCAGGCCGGCGCCGAGTTCGGCGGCCCAGGGACCTTGCGGGCCGGGGTGGTTGGAAGCAGACGGGGAGGACTGGGTCATTATTGGCGCAAAAAGCGATAAAAGCGCGTCCGCAGACCCAAAAACAGATCAAATACGGACATAACTTGAAACAATTAAGCGGTTCGCCAGGCTGGCGGCCCGCAATTTTGCCCGCAAGTATACATAACGCAAACAGGCGGGCACCTTGGTGCGCTGCACAATGCGTTGCCGGTCTCGAAGGGTAATGACGGGTCAACCCTGAGGCTACAGTAACGTTAACGAAAGATTAGCTTTCCATTTCCCGGGCACTCGCCCACAGCCTCAAGCAAATTCAATGAAAAAGAAGGACATTGAGATTTTCGATGTCATGTCGCTACGCGGCCCGAATATGTGGACATATCGGCCAGTGCTGGAGGCATGGGTCGATATCGGCGAACTGGAGGATTTTCCCTCCAACAAGATTCCGGGGTTCTACGAGCGCCTGTCGGCGTGGCTGCCCACGCTGATCGAGCACCGCTGCAGCCCGGGCGTGCGCGGCGGCTTCCTGATGCGGTTGAAGGAAGGCACCTGGCCCGGCCATATCCTGGAACACGTCACGCTTGAGCTGCAGAACCTGGCCGGGATGCCCGGCGGCTTCGGCAAGGCGCGCGAGACCCCGGTCCGTGGCGTCTACAAGGTCATCGTGCGGGCCTGGCACGAGCAGGTGACGCGCGCCGCGCTGTTTGCCGCGCGCGACCTGGTCATGGCCGCCATCGAGGACCGCCCGTACGACGTGGACGCCGCCGTGGAAACGCTGCGCGACCTCGTCGACGAACACTGCCTCGGACCCAGCACCGCCTGCATCGTCGATGCCGCCGACGACCGCGACATTCCGTCGATCCGCCTGTCCGACGGCAACCTGGTGCAGCTTGGCTACGGTGCGCGCCAGCGCCGCATCTGGACGGCCGAGACCGACCGCACCAGCGCCATCGCCGAATCGATCTCGCGCGACAAGGACCTGACCAAGTCGCTGCTGGAATCGTGCGGCGTGCCCGTGCCGGAAGGCCGCATGGCCGATAGCGCCGAAGACGCCTGGGACGCCGCCGAAAGCATCGGCCTGCCGGTGGTGGTCAAGCCGTACGACGGCAACCATGGCCGTGGCGTGTTCACCAACCTGATGACGCGCGACGAAGTGCTGACCGCCTACGCCGTGGCCATCGAGGAAGGCAACGGTGTCATCGTCGAGCGCTTCGTGCCCGGCAACGAGCACCGCCTGCTGATCGTGGGCGGCCGCATGGTGGCCTGCGCGATGGGCGAGACCGCCTCCGTGGTGGGCGATGGCAAGCAGACCATCGACGAACTGATCGAATCGCAGATCAATTCCGACCCGCGCCGTGGCAGCACCGAGGATCATCCGCTGAACCGCGTGCGCCTGGATTCGGCTGCCCGCCTGGAACTGAAGCGCCAGGGCTATGCCGATGGCAGCGCGGTACCGCCCGAGGGCCGCACCGTGCTGATCCAGCGCAACGGCAACGTGGCCTTCGACGTGACCGACCGCGTGCACCCGAGCGTGGCCGCGCATGCCGCGCTGGCCGCGCGGATCGTTGGGCTCGACATCGCCGGCGTGGACCTGGTGGCCGAGGACATCTCGCGCCCGCTCGCCGAGCAGCGCGGTGCCATCGTCGAGGTCAATGCCGGCCCCGGACTGCTGATGCACATCAAGCCCGCCGACGGCGAACCGCGCCCCGTGGGCCCCGCCATCGTCGAGCACCTGTTCCCGACCCGCAACGGCGTGGCCGACGACGGCCGCATTCCCGTGGTGGGCATCACCGGCACCAACGGCAAGACCGTGGTGGCCAAGCTCGTGGCGCGCCTGCTGCAGTTGTCGGGCAAGCATACGGGCCTGTCGTGCAGCGATGGCCTGTTCCTGGACCGCCGCCAGGTGGAAAAGGGCGACCGTGGCGAAAAGGCTAACTGGGACGCCGGCCACCGCATCCTGATGAACCGCGCCGTGGAAGCCGCCGTGTTCGAGAACGACAGCGGCATGATCCTGTCGCAGGGCCTGCCGTACGACCGCTGCCAGGTAGGCGTGGTCACGAACTTCGGCCAGCCCGATCACCTTGGCGACTACTACGTCGAGGATGAAGACCGCATGTACAACGTGCTGCGCACGCAGATCGACGTGGTGCTCAAGACCGGCGCGGCCGTGCTCAACGCCGCCGATCCGCGCCTGGTCGAGATGGCCGAACTGTGCGATGGCGACGTGATCTTCTTCGGCCTGTCCGCCGACCTGCCCGCCATCGTCGAGCATCGCGCGGCCGGCCGCCGCGCCGTGTTCGTGCGCGATGGCAAGGTGGTGATGGCCACAGGCGCCAGCGAAAGCGCGCTGACCGACGTGTCGGCCATCCCGCTGACCTACGCCGGCCGGGTCGCCTTCCAGATCGAGAACGTGCTGGCCGCCGTGGCCACCGGCTGGGCACTGGGCATTTCCAACGACCTGATCCGCGCCGGCATCGTCACCTTCGACGTGGGCCAGGTGGATGTGCCGGGCCGCTTCACGTTGTTCGAGCGCCAGGGCGCCACGGTGATCGTGGACGACGCGCACAACGCGCCGGCGCTGGAAGCCATGGCCGCCGCGCTGGACCGCTTCCCGGCCGAGCGCCGCATGCTGGTGTTCGGTGCCGGCGTGCAGCGCCGCGACGAAGACCTGGTGCAGCAAGGCAAGGTCATCGGCAAGACGTTCGACCGCGTGTTCCTGTGCGAAGACCACAGCGTGCGCCGCGACCTGCCCGACGCCGAAGCCCGCGCGCTGCTGAAGAAGGGCCTGTACGAAGGCCGCCGCGTGACGAAGATCATCGACGAAGCCGGCCGGCGCGAAGCGGTGGAAGCCGCGTTGTCGCAACTGGTGGCCGGCGACCTGCTGGTCCTGCAGTGCGACGAGGCCTCGACCGAGAGCACCGTCGAGCAGGTACACCAGTGGATGGGCCGCAGCGGACGCCGCGCGTAATCCCGCCCGGAAGAACAACGGACAAACGATTCTATGGAAGTCTCTCGTATCCGGGCTCTGCGTGGCCCGAATCTCTGGTGCCGGCATACCGCCATCGAAGCCATCGTGGCGTGCTCGGACCAATCGCATCTGCTGGCCGAACTGCCGGGCTTCGAGGATCGGCTGCGCGCCCGCTTTCCGGCCATCCCCCCGATGCGCCCCGACGACGAGGCCGGCTCGCCGTCGATGGCCCACGCGCTGGAAGCCGCCGCGCTGGGCCTGCAGGCTGCCGCCGGCTGCCCGGTGACGTTCAGCCACGCCGCGCCGACGCTGGAACCGGGCACCTACCAGGTGGTGGTGCAGTACAGCGAGGAAGAAGTGGGCCGCCTGGCCTTCGAACTGGCCGAGCAGCTTTGCCTGGCCGCGCGCGACGACAAGCCCTTCGATCTGGACGATGCGCTGCACCGCCTGCGCGAACTCGACGAAGACGTGCGGCTGGGGCCCAGCACGGGCTCGATCGTCTACGCCGCCGTGGCGCGTGGCATTCCGTATCGCCGCCTGACGCAGGGCTCGATGGTGCAGTTCGGCTGGGGCAGCAAGCAGCGCCGCATCCAGGCCGCCGAGACCGACATGACGAGCGCGGTGTCCGAATCGATCGCGCAGGACAAGGAACTGACCAAGGCGCTGCTGCATGCGGCAGGCGTGCCTGTGCCGCTGGGCCGGTCGGTGCGCAGCGCCGAGGAAGCCTGGGCCGCCGCGCAGGAGATCAACGGCCCGGTGGTGGTGAAGCCGCGCGACGGCAACCAGGGCAAGGGCGTGGCGGTGCGCATCCGCACGCGCGAGGAAGTGATGACGGCCTACGAAGTGGCCGCCGACATTTCGTCTGACGTGCTGGTCGAACGCTATATCCCGGGCCACGACTTCCGTCTGCTGGTGGTGGGCAAGCATCTGGTGGCTGCGGCGCGCCGCGATCCGCCGCAGGTCATTGGCGATGGCACGCATACGGTGCGCCAGCTCGTGGAGGAAGTGAACCGTGACCCGCGCCGCGGCGAAGGCCACGCCACGTCGCTGACCAAGATCCGCTTCGATGACATCGCGCTGGCCACGCTGGCCAAGCAGGGCCTGAGCGCCGATGCCGTGCCGGCCAAGGGCGCGCGCGTGGTCCTGCGCAACAACGCCAACCTGTCCACTGGCGGCAGTGCCACCGATGTGACCGACGACGTCCACCCGGACATCGCCGCGCGCGCGGTGGCCGCCGCCCAGATGGTGGGGCTGGATATCTGCGGCGTGGACGCCGTGTGCGAGACGATGCTCAAGCCGTTCGAGGAACAGGCCGGCGGCATCGTGGAAGTGAACGCCGCGCCGGGCCTGCGCATGCACCTGCAGCCGTCGTACGGCAAGGGTCGCGCGGTCGGCGAAGCCATCATCTCGACCATGTTTGCCGATGGCGACGATGGCCGCATTCCCGTGGTGGCCGTATCGGGCACCAACGGCAAGACGACCACCGTGCGCCTGATCACCCATATCCTGGCCTCCAACGGCCTGCGCATGGGCATGACCGGCACCGACGGCGTGTACATCCAGGGCCAGCGTATCGACACCGGCGACTGCAGCGGCCCGCGCAGCGCGCGCAACGTGCTGCTGCATCCCGACGTGGACGCCGCCGTGTTTGAAACGGCCCGCGGCGGCTTGCTGCGCGAAGGCCTGGCCTTCGACCGCTGCGACGTGGCCGTGGTGACCAACGTGGGCGAAGGCGACCACCTGGGACTGTCGTACATCAGCACCGTGGAAGACCTGGCCGTGCTCAAGAGCGTGATCGTGCAGAACGTCGCGCCGCATGGCATGGCCGTGCTGAATGCGGCCGACCCGATGGTGGCGCGCATGGCCGATGCCTGCCCCGGTTCGATCACGTTCTTCGCGCATGATGCGGGCCTGCCGACCATGGCGTTGCACCGCGCCCAGGGCAAGCGCGTGGTGTTTGTCGAGGGCGCCGAGATCGTGGCCGCCGAGGGTGACACCAGCGTGCGGTTTGCGCTGGCCGACATCCCGCTGACGCGCAACGGCTCGATCGGCTTCCAGGTGGAAAACGCCATGTCGTCGATTGCCGCCGCCTGGGCGCTGGGCATCGACTGGAACGTGATCCGCCGGGCGCTGACCACGTTCGTCAACGACGCCGCCACCGCGCCGGGCCGCTTCAACGTGTTCGACTACAAGGGCGCCACGCTGATTGCCGACTACGGCCACAATCCCGATGCCATCCAGGCGCTGTGCAACGCCGTGGAGACCATGCCGTCGAAGAAGCGCGTGGTCGTCATCAGCGGGGCGGGCGACCGTCGCGACGAGGACATCCGCAAGCAAACCCAGATCCTGGGTGGCGTGTTCGACGACGTGCTGCTGTATCAGGACCAATGCCAGCGCGGCCGTGAAGACGGCGAAGTGCTGGCGCTGCTGCGTGAAGGCCTGGTCGGTGCGCAACGCACCAGCCATACCGAGGAAATCCGCGGCGAATTCCTGGCCATCGACACGGCGCTGGCACGCCTGCAGCCGGGCGACCTGTGCCTGATCCTGATCGACCAGGTCGAGGAAGCGCTGGACCACATCGCCAAACGCGTCGCCGGGCAGTAATCCGGCCCGCCCTCTCCGCCCTCTTCCGCCCGCCGGGAGAGGGTTTTCTCCCCCGCCTCGCCCCTTGCCGTCCACCCTCATTCGGTGCGACAGTATCCCGTACCGACTCCCCATCGCCACGCCCACGGCCGCCGCCCCGCCCGTCGAAGAGGAGACCCCATATGTCTACGCCGCAAACCGTTGTCGTCACCTATATCGCCGCGACGGCGGAACAGGTATGGCAGGCCCTGACGGACCCCGTGCTAAGCGTGAAGTACTTTTTCGGGCGCCGCGTCGAATCCGACTGGCAGGTGGGCAGCCCGTTCGTGCTGCGCATGGACGACGGCAAGGTCGATTCGCAGGGTGTTGTACTGGCCGCCGAGCCGCCCTACCGGCTGTCAGTCACGTGGCGCGTGGAATGGCTCGAAGCGTTCCGTCAGTTGCCCGAGGTGGTCGTCACCTGGCAGATCGACGCGCTTGGCGACGAAGCCGTGCGGCTGACGGTCAGCGAACGGCATCAGGAACCGGTGGACGAGCAGATCCTGCAGGGCGGGCGCAACGGCTGGCCGCTGATCCTGGCCGGGCTGAAGACGCTGCTGGAAACGGGGCGCCAGCTCAATGTCGAGGCACCCAAGCCGCCGCCGGCCCCCTCGGCGAAATCGCCGGCGATGCAGGATCAGTGACGCGTCGGCAGCGACAGGCGCCGTTCCAGCACGTGCTGGAATGCCGATAGGGCCGTACTGAGGATCCAGTAGATCGCGGCGGCCGCCAGATACAGCGGCAGCGGCTGGTAGGTGGCCGCAATGATCTCCTGCGACGTGCGCAGCAGTTCCGTCACGGTGATCACCGACACCAGCGACGTATCCTTGATCAGGCTGATAAGGCTGTTCGACAGGCTCGGCACGGCCAGCCGCAAGGCCTGCGGCCCCACCACGTGGCGCAGCGTCTGCACCGGGGTCATGCCCAGGCTGTAGGCGGCCAGCCACTGGCCGCGCGGCACGCCCAGGATGGCCCCGCGCATGCTTTCCGACAGATAGGCGCCTACGTTGAGGCTCAGCGTCAGCACGCCGGCGGGCGTGGGCTCCAGCGCAATGCCGATGCCCGGCAATCCGTAATAGACGACGAAGATCTGCACCAGCAGCGGCGTGCCGCGCATGATGCTGACGTACACGCGCGCCATCACTTTGAGAATCCGCTGATTTCCAATCCCCATCAGCGCCACCAGAATGCCGATTACCAGGCCGAAAGCCATCGACAACACGGCGAACTTCAGCGTGAGCAGCGTGCCCTGCAGCAATACGGGAAGCGAATCAATGACGAGCTGGAGGGCGGACATGGCTGGGCTGGGATCGGTCAATCTGGGGCCGGAATGCCGCGATCATACGTGAAACGCGGCGCCGGGCGACAGGTTGGCAGTTTTCGTCTTACGGGAATGATGCAGACGGAGGTGGTCATGAAGATGAAGGAAACGTACCTGCAGGTCGACGACCTGTCGGGAAACGGCGGCTACGCGCCGGGGGCAGGCGCCATGCAGGACGACGTCCCGGTGCCGCGTATCAAGGCAAGCGAAGTCGTGGCGCTGGCGCGGGACATGGGGGTATCGAAGAAGAAGCTCATCCGGGCGCTGGGGTTCGATCGGGGGGAGATCCTCCACAAGGCCTATAGCGACGGCTATCTCGATTCAACGCAGAGCGAGCTGGTGATCCACTTCCTCGGGATTATTGCCAAGGTCAATGAGCTCTACTTCGACGGGACACCTGACGCCCTGTCATTGGTGGCTCGCCGCGAGATGGCGAGATTTCTTGACTGGCGGCCATTCACTCTGGGATGTCGGCGGGCGTCAAGTTACTTCAGCTCGCTGGAAGGCCAGGCGCTTGTCAAACAGGAAATCGTTGCTGATTTTTTCGGAGTCTGCCCATGATCACGGCATGGAGAATTGCCTCGGAAACTCCGTCCTACACCGCGGACGACATCAGCGGCGCGGGTGCCTCCATGGACGGCGGGCGCTGGAATAGAACGGGATCAGCGGTGCTCTATTGCACCAGCTCTGTGGCGCTGGCCTGCCTGGAAACGCTGTCGCGTGCGGGAGAAGGACAGATTCCAGCAAATCGGTATCTCGTACAAATCGAAATACCCGACGACATCTGGCATCAGGCACACCACTTCCCGGCCGACACCATCCCGGTCGGCTGGGACGCCGTGCCGCCAGGCAAGACCAGCCACGACTTTGGCGAACAATGGATTGCCGAGGCGCGGTCGGCAATCCTGGTCGTGCCGTCGGTGATCGCGCCAGAGGAATGCAACATCCTCATCAACCCGTATCACGTTGACTGGCAGCGCATCCGGAGCCGGAAGCTCCGCAAGTGGGTCTATGACTTCCGGCTGTTGCGGCGGCTCTTTACTTGAGCGGCCTGGTCACGTCCGAGCCGAACCACTTGTTCGAGAGCTTGGCCAGCGTGCCATCCTTGCGGAGGTCGTCCAGCGCCTTGTCGATGGCTGCGGCGAACTTCGGGTTGTCCTTGCGGAACGGGATGGCCACTTCGCTGTTGGCGCCCGGCAGCACGGCACCGGGGCGCAGCGGCAGGTTGGCCTGCTTGATCAGGTAGTTGACCATCAGGCGGTCATTGAGCGCAGCGTCCACGCGCTGGGCGGCCAGATCGCGCAGGTATTCGGGGGCGCCCGGGTAGGTCTTGACGTCGATGCCCGGCACGGACTTGGCCAGGTCGTTGTAGTTGCTGCCCAGGCTCACGCCCAGCTTGTGGCCCTTGAGCGCGTCCAGCGATGCAAACTCGCGCTTGTCGTCCTTGCGCTGGATCAGTTGGGCGGCCGAATAGACGTACGGCGTCGAGAAGTCCAGCACCTGCTTGCGCTGGGGCGTGACCGAGACCTGGTTGACGATGATGTCGAACTTGCCGGCTTGCAGGCCAGCGATGATCGCGCTCCATTCGGTCGTCACGAATTCGGGCTTGACGCCGAGCTTGCCGGCCACGGCGCGCGCGACTTCGACATCGAAGCCGTCCAGTTCATTGTTGGCGCCGCGATATCCGAACGGCGGGTAGGTTCCTTCCAGGCCGACCTTGAGCACGCCCGCCTGTTTGACCGTGTCCAGCAGGTCGGCAGCTTGCGCGGCCGTCGCGGCCAGGCCAGTGGCGCCAGCTACCAGGGCGGTAGCCAGCAGGGACTTGAACCAACCCGATCGAATCGTTCGCATATGTTCTCCAGTGGGATGCGGTTTGCGTGCCGGCGCCCCTTTTGAGGGAAATCCGACGGCTCTATGAGCCTATAACGGGCTCCAAGGTACCGCAAATACTATCGATGGAGAAATAACGATTCGATATGGCTATATAACCAATTCTGCACAGCGGGCAGCCCGCCCCCCTGCGAAAGGCGGGAGGCGGGCCACCGGCTGGCTGGCGACTTACTGGAATGCCTTGTCGTTCGGCTCCGCAAACAGCTGCTTCATTTCCGGCGACAGCGCGTAGTTCATATTGATGTTGCGCGGCGGGATCGGCTGCAGGAACCACTTGGTGTAAAGCTTTTCGGCACGGCCGCTCTTCTGGATATCGCTCACCACGCCGTCCACGAGCTTCTTGAACGACGGATCGTCCTTGCGGAACATGCAGGCATAGTTCTCGGTCTGCAGCGGTGTACCGGCCACGACCCAGTCGGCGGCGTTCTTGGCCTTGGTGCGTTCGCCGTACAGCAGCGGTTCGTCCATCACGAACGCCACGGCGCGGCCCGATTCCAGGATCAGGAAGGCCTGGCCATGGTCCTTGGCGCTGGTCAGGTTCATGTTCATGCCTTCGCCGTTCATCTTCACCAGCAGGCGCTCGCCGGTGGTGCCAGCCGTGGTCACCACGTTCTTGCCCTTGAGCTGCGGGAAATCCGTCACGCCGGAGTCCTTCTTCGTCAGCATGCGGATGCCGTAGATGAACAGGCTGTTCGAGAAGGCCACCTGCTTCTGGCGCTCGGTGTTGTTGGTGGTGCTGCCGCACTCGATGTCGATCGTGCCGTTCTGCACCAGCGGGATGCGGTTCTGCGACGTGATCGGGGTCATCTTGACCTGCAGGTTCGGCATGTTCAGCGTCGATTTCACCTTGTCGACGATGGCCAGCAGGTAGTCGTGCGAATAGCCCATCACCTGGTTGCCATCCGAATACGAGAACGGAATGGACGATTCACGATATCCCAGCGAAATCACACCGCTGTCCTTGATCTTCTTGAGCGTGTCGCCATCGGCGGCGTGGGCGCCGGCGGCGGCACCGGCCAGCACGGCGGCAGCCAGCAGGCGGTGGATGGGGGTCGAACGGACAGACAGTGACTTCATGGTTCGCTCCTTCAAGGGGCTTGGTTTAATAGACTTCAGATCGAGGCAATCTCACTACCCAACGTACTGCTCAACTTCCAGCACAACCCGTGTTGCGTCCGCCTGGCCCCAGGGCCTCAGGCCGCCGCTGCACTGAAATCTTCCGCGTCGATGGCCGGCGTGCGGCCTGCCAGCCGGTCGGCCAGCAGGCCCGCGCTGCCCATGGCCAGCGTAAAGCCGAGCGCGCCATGGCCAAGGTTCAGCCACAGGCCGCGCAGGCGCGATTCGCCGATCATCGGCAGGCCGGTCGGCGTGGCCGGGCGCAAACCGGCCCAGGGCTGCAGCCCATCGAGGTCGGCGCCGTTCATCACATTGCCGAACACCGAGCGCGTCTGCGTGACCAGCGTCTGGGCCCGCTCGCGGTCGATGACCGCGCCGCCGCGCACGATATCGGCCATGCCTGCCACGCGCAGCGTATTGCCGATGCGCGCGTAGACGATCTTGTTGGCGAAGTCCGTCACGCTGATGTGGGGAGCCCGCGCGCCATCGGCAATCGGCACCGTGATGCTGTAGCCCTTGAGCGGCCACAACATCGGCCGGATGCCGGTCGGCCTCAGCAGCGGCACGCTGCCGATACCGCCGGACACGATCACCACATCGGCGACGATATCGCCATGATCGGTGCGCAGCCCTGTCACCCGGTCGCCGCTGCGCACCAGTTCGGTCACCCGCGTGCCAAACTTCAGCGTCACGGCCGGGTTGCCTTGCAACAGATGGGCCAGCGACACGCAGAACAGGTGGCAATCGCCCACTTCCTCGCTTGGCGTATAGATGGCCCCGGCGATGTCCTGACGGATGCCCGCCAGCGCCGGCTCCAGCGCCACGGTGGCATCACGGTCCAGCGCCTGCTGCTCGCAGCCCAGGCTGGCCTGGTAGTCCAGCAAACGGCATGCCGACGCGTACGCTGCCGCGTCGCGATGCACCACCAGCTTGCCGCGCCGCGCAAAATCGAATCCGCCCCCCTCCTCGCGCGCCTCGGGCCGGTTCACGAACGCCTGCATCAGGTCGCGCGAATAAAAGGCCAGCCGCAACAGCTTGCGCGTGGTGGCCTCGCTGGTCGTGGCATTGCACGCCTGCACGAAGGCCATCAGCCAGCGCCATTGGTCCGGGTCCATCGACGGCCGGAAGCGCATCGGCGAATCGCGGTCGAGCAGCCACCCCGGCACCTTCGACAGCACGCCCGGCCCGGCCAGCGGCGCCACATAGCTGTAGCTGAGCTGGCCACCGTTGGCAAAGCTGGTTTCCTCGCCGGGACCGTCGTGGCGTTCGACCACGGTCACCTCATGGCCATCATTGGCCAACCGCCACGCGGTAGTCATGCCCACCACCCCGGCACCCACGATCGCTACGCGCATCTGACTTCGCCCTTGCCTTCCCTTTCAAACGATGGGGCAGAGCGTAGAACACTGCGCACGGCTTGCCCAATGCCAATACGTGCCAGAATATGTCTCCAGGCTATAGGTAGCGCCACCCGGGTCTACCCGTAGTGCAAAGCACCATTTTTCGCACCAAACCGGTCATTTTCGGGCACTACAACGATGCGTTTGCGTCAGATCGAGGTTTTTCGCGCCGTCATGCTGACCGGCACCGTCAGCGAGGCTGCGCGCCTGCTCCATGTCTCGCAACCCGTGGTGACGCGCGTCCTGCAGCATGCCGAGGCCTCCCTGGGCTTCCGGCTGTTCGACCGGCAGCGCGGCCGGCTGCAGCCTACCCCCGAAGCCCAGGCCCTGTATGGGGATGTCGAAAGGCTATATGGCGAGATCGAACGGGTGCGGCGCGTGTCCGAAAGCCTGCGCCACAAGGGCGCGGGGCGCCTGCGCGTGGCCGCCACGCCCAGCCTGGCCAACCCGCTGCTGGTGCCCGCCGTGCGCCGCTTCTGCGCGCGGCACCCCGACACCCAGGTGCAGGTGCTGACCCACCACACCAATGAAATCGTGGCGGCGCTGCTGGCCAACCAGATCGACGTGGGTTTCGCGTTCTCGCCGCCCCGGCACGAGGCAATATCGAGCGTGCCCGTGGCCACCGGCCGTATGCTGCTGGCCGCGCCGCGCGCCCAGCCGCTGCCGGCCGGCGGCAAACGCGGCGTGGTGCCGATCCGCAAGGTGCTGGAGCGTCCGTTCATCGGCTATGACGACGACAGTTCGCTTGGCCTGCTGGTGCGCCAGACACTGGCCCGCCATGCGCTGGAGCCCCATTCGACGCTGGAGGTGCAAACCTATTCGCTGGCGCTGGCCCTGGTGGACGCCGGCCTGGGCCTGACGTTGCTGGACCAGTACACGGCGCTCAGTGCCAATCCGGCCCACGTGGCGCTGCACGATGTCCAGCCCGAGCTGGGTTTCGAGATCCAGATGCTGCGCGCCAGCCATCGTGGCGCCTCAAGCCTGGTGGACGATATGCATGCCCAGTTCGCCGCGGCGGCCCAGGCCCTGGATGCCACGCTGGATCACAGGCTGGAAGCCCCGGCCGCGCAGTTCGACGCGACGGTCCGGCAGGCGCCATGACATCGAGCAAACGCCGGACAGGCATTGCGCAGACAATTGACAGCGCACCACGGCGTACACCATCATTAATCCGCCCCGACGGGCGCGTGACCTTCCTATGTTCGTCCTGACCCTAGTCCTGCTGGTGCTGGTGAGCGCGTTCTTCTCGATCTCCGAGATCGCCCTGACCGCAGCCCGGCGTACCAAGCTCCAAGTCCTCTCCGATCGCGGCGATCGCCGCGCCACCAAGGTATTGCTGCTCAAGGAAGAGCCCGGCAACTTCTTCACCGTCGTGCAGATCGGCGTGAACAGCGTGGCGATCCTGGCCGGTATCCTGGGCGAGAAACACGTCTCCGACCTGCTCTTCGACGCCCTGCTGCCCTGGCTCAGCCCCGACATCGCCCAGCGCGTGGCCAATATCGGATCATTCCTGGTGGTGACGCTGCTGTTCATCCAGTTTGCCGACCTGATTCCCAAGCGTGTGGCCATGACCTTCCCCGAGACCTGCGCGGTCCATGTGATCGGTCCGATGCTGACGATGCTGAGGCTGTTCAAGCCCGTGGTGTGGGTGTTCAACGCGGCCGCCGACGCGATGCTGAAGCTGCTGGGCATTCCGACCAAGCCCGTGGACCAGATCACGACCGAGGACATCGCGGCCATGGTCGATGCCGGCGCCGAGGCCGGCGTGCTGCACAAGCACGAGCTGCACCTGATCGAAAACGTGTTCGAACTGGACTCCAAACCGATCACCGCGATCATGACCCCGCGCGACGACGTGGTGTTCCTGACGCTCGACGAATCGGCCGACAGCGTGCGGCGCAAGCTGGTCAAGCAGCCGCACGCGCAGTACCCGGTCTGCGGCAAGACCATCGACGACGTGCTAGGCTGCATGGATTCCAAGGACATCCTGCAATTGCTGCTGGCTAACGAAAACGCGTCGGTGCTGGACGACATCGGCAAGCACTACGACAAGAACGTGCTGGTGATCCCGGACACGCTGACGCTATCCGAGTCGCTGACGCGCTTTCGCGAGATGCACGAGAGCTTTGCCGTGGTGATGAACGAATACGGGCTGGTGGTGGGTATCGTCACGCTGGACGATATCGTCGGCGCGGTGATGGGCGACATCCTCTACTCGGCCGAGGACGAACAGATCGTCCGGCGCGACGCCACGTCGTGGCTGGTGGACGGCCTGACGCCGCTGGTGGACCTGAAGAAGGCGCTGGAACTCGATACGCTGCCCGGCGAGGACTACGTCGACACCGCGGCCGGGCTGGTCATCTATTCGCTGAAGCGCATCCCGAAGAAATCGGAGTCGATCAGCGTGGCAGGCTTCCGCTTCGAAGTGCTCGACATCGACCATCACAAGATCGACCAGTTGCTGGTGTCGCGGATCGGTGCAAAGCAGGGTCAGGCCCCAGAACTGCCGCGGGGCCTGCCCTGACCGGGCAGCCTGCCCCTTGCCGTGCCAGGCTCAGCACTGGCCGCGCAACTGCTGTTCGCGCAGCCGCCGGTACTGGTCACTGGCCTGCTCGATCGACTGCCGCGTGTGGCGCTGCTGCATGTCGGTCTCCAGCGCACGCATCTGGTCGGCAATCGCACCGCACATCAACGCTTTCGAGGCGGGCTGCTGCTGGGCGGCGGCCTGATCGGACTGCGCGGCCCTGGCCTTGTTGGCAGCCCGTGCCTGGGCGCCGCTGTCGAGAATCGACTGCTCCTGCTGAAGCACCGAGTCATCCTTGCCAATCGTGGAGAAATTGCCACCCATCGAGCTGGTGACGTTGGCATAGCCGGCCGGGCAGGCGGCCGACTCGGTATAGAGCGTGCTGGCGCCCTTCTGGCATTTGGTCGTGGCAAGCGCCTCGCCGCCGGCAAGCGCAGCCAGCATGGCGATGACCATCACGAAACGTCCCCGAACCGCGTGCATGTCGTTACCTCTGTTGTTGTTTGCACGCAAGGTAACACGGCGGATTCGAACGCACAAAAACAAAACCGACGTCTGTTTTCACAGTACGTCGGCTTGAGTTTTACTACGCTGTTTTTGTCTGCCGGTGGTCGAATCAGTCAGCAGCTTCTTGTTTGGCGGAGAGGGTGGGATTCGAACCCACGGTACCGTTGCCGGTACGCCTGATTTCGAGTCAGGTACATTCGACCACTCTGCCACCTCTCCGGTAACTTGGTCGTTGCGTTAGCAGCGAAACCAAGATTATAGGGACATTGCCATCTGCTGCGCAAGCCCCTATGCACAAATTTTTTTACGCTTCCGGCTCCAGGCGCTCGATCCCGCCCATGTACGGCTGCAGCGCCTTGGGCACGGTGAGCGAACCATCGGCGTTCTGGTAGTTCTCCAGAATGGCCACCAGCGTGCGGCCCACGGCCAGGCCGGAGCCGTTCAGCGTATGCACCAGTTCCGGCTTGCCCTGGCCGGCGCGCGCACGGGCCTGCATGCGGCGGGCCTGGAAATCGCCCATGCTGGAGCACGAGCTGATCTCGCGGTAGGTGTTCTGCGCCGGGATCCACACCTCGATGTCATAGGTCTTGGTGCTGCCGAAGCCCATGTCGCCGGTACACAGCACCACGGTGCGGAACGGCAGTTCCAGCTTCTTCAGGATCGCCTCGGCGTGGCCGGTCATCTGCTCCAGCGCGTCCATCGACTGGTCGGCCGGCACCACCTGCACCATCTCGACCTTGTCGAACTGGTGCTGGCGGATCATGCCGCGCGTGTCCTTGCCGTACGAACCGGCTTCCGAGCGGAAGCACGGCGTATGGGCCACGAAGCGCAGCGGCAGCTTTTCGGCCGCGACGATCGCATCGCGCACGATGTTGGTCAGCGGCACCTCGGCAGTCGGGATCAGGTAGAAGTTCTCGATCGTGTCCTGGCCGTCCTCGCCACCCACCTTGCGCGGCACCTTGAACAGGTCGTCCTCGAACTTCGGCAGCTGCCCCGTGCCACGCATCGACGCGGCATTGACGATGTACGGCACGTACATCTCGGTGTAGCCGTGCTCCAGCGTGTGGGTATCCACCATCAGCTGCACCAGCGCGCGATGCATGCGCGCCACGCCGCCGCGCAGGAACGAGAAGCGCGAGCCGGTCACCTTCGACGCCGTTTCGAAGTCAAGACCCAGCCGGGCGCCGACGTCGACGTGGTCCTTCACCTCGAAATCGAACGTGCGCGGCGTGCCGACGCGGCGCACTTCCACGTTCTGGGTTTCGTCCTTGCCCACCGGCACGCTCTCGTGCGGCAGGTTCGGGATCGACATCATCGCGTCGTTGAGCTGGCTCTGGATCTGCGCCAGGCGCTCGGCCGACGCCTTCAGCGTGTCACCGATGCCGGCCACTTCGGCCATCGGGGCCGAGGCGTCCTCGCCCTTGCCCTTGAGCATGCCGATCTGCTTGGACAGCGTGTTGCGGCGGGCCTGCAGGTCCTCGGTCTGGGTCTGCAGCTGCTTGCGTTCGGCCTCCAGGGCCTGGAACGTGGCCACGTCGAGTTGAAAGCCGCGCGTGGCCAGGCGCTGGGCCACGGCGTCGATGTCTTTACGGAAAAGCTGGATGTCGAGCATGTTGCAATCGGTGTGCAGTGCCGGCGACATGCCGGCGAACGCGACATTTTACTGCACCGGCATGGCCGCACAGCACCGAATCTGCCCGGATTTCCTGTGCTTTTCGGGCGTTCGGCGGCGGATCCTGCCCGTGAACGGCCCGCATCAGCCCTTGTTGCCGTCTTCCGGCTTGCCCCGGCTGTCCCGATTATCCCGGTGCCAGGCGGCGTCCAGATCGCGCAGATGGCGCAGCTTGTCGCCAATTTTGCCCTCCAGCCCGCGCGGCGTGGGCTGGTACCAGTCCTGGCGGCGCAGGTCGTCCGGCAGGTAGTGCTCGCCGGCCGCATAGGCCTCCGGTTCGTCGTGCGCGTAGCGGTAGGCGTGGCCGTAGCCCAATTCCTTCATCAGCTTGGTCGGCGCGTTGCGCAGATGCACCGGCACCGGGCGCGACTTGTCCTTCGACACAAAGGCGCGCGCCGCGTTGTAGGCGTTGTAGCCGGCATTCGACTTGGGCGCCACCGCCAGATAGATCAACGCCTGGGCCAGCGCCAGCTCGCCTTCGGGTGAGCCCAGCCGTTCGTAGGTTTCCGACGCGTCCAGCGTGATGCGGGCGGCGCGCGGATCGGCCAGGCCGATGTCTTCCCACGCCATCCGCACGATGCGGCGCGCCAGGTAGCGCGGATCGGCGCCGCCATCGAGCATGCGGCAGAACCAGTACAGCGCGCCATCGGGGTCGGAGCCACGCACCGACTTGTGCAGCGCGCTGATCTGGTCGTAGAACGCGTCGCCACCCTTGTCGAAGCGCCGCAGGTTCTCGGACAGCGCGCTGCCCAGCAGGGCCGTGTCGATCGTCTGCACGCCGGCATTGCGCGCGGCGCGCACCACGATTTCCACGTTGTTGAGCAGCTTGCGCCCGTCGCCGTCGGCCGACCCGACGATCAGGCCCATCGCCTCGTCATCCCACTGCACACCGCCCAGTTCCTCGCTGGCGCGCTGCACCAGCTGCTTCAGCTCGGCCTCGTCCAGGGTCTTGAGCACGTAGACCGCGGCCCGCGACAGCAAGGCACCGTTGACCTCGAACGACGGGTTCTCGGTGGTCGCGCCGATAAACACGAACAGCCCGCTTTCCACATGCGGCAGGAACGCGTCCTGCTGGCTCTTGTTGAAGCGATGCACTTCGTCCACGAACACCAGCGTGCGGCGGCCATGGGCGCGGTACTGTTCGGCACGCTCCACCGCCTCGCGGATGTCCTTGACGCCCGACAGCACGGCCGACAGCGCGATGAATTCCGCGTCGAACGCATTGGCCATCAGCCGCGCCAGCGTGGTCTTGCCCACGCCGGGCGGACCCCACAGGATCATCGAATGCGGTTCGCCCGAGGCAAAAGCCACGCGCAGCGGACGGCCTTCGCCCAGCAGGTGCTGCTGGCCGATGACTTCGTCGATATTGCGCGGGCGCAGGCGCTCGGCCAGCGGCTGTCGGGAACGTTCAGGAGGGTCGGAAAACAGCGAATCCGCCACGGTACGGGAGCCTTTGTCGTGTGATAGCGCCGCCACAGGCGGCACGGAACGCCACAGTGTAGACGATCGGGGCCGGCGCGATCGGATTGCGTCAGCCCCTAAAGTCGGCTCCGGATCTGCCGATAACGTCCAATGGCCCGCGTTTCATGCACGCGGGAAGGTCGACGCCGGCACAACGACCGGCGGCTCACTTCAGAACCACTCACTGTTTGCGAAATTCGGGGATTTGTATGCTGCGATACCGCATGCTGATGTTCAAGCTGAACCGGCTGGCGAACAAGAACAAGCTCAACGGCGTGGAAGAAATCTCGCTGGCTGGCCAGTTTGCCGAACTGATCGAATCGCAGGAAGAGGCCGATCAGGTCATCACCGACCTGTTCGAGCATGAAAACGCGCACGTGCGCCGCATCGGCCTTGCCGCCATCCGCCGGTCCCGGCGCTACGGCGGCCGCCTGCTGCAGGGGGCGCTGCTGCGCCGCATGATCGACGTGGAAGGCTGGATTCGCCACGACGCGGTCTGGATTGTCCAGGAAGCCGACATGGACGGCGCCGAAGTGCGCGCCTCGCTGCGCCGCATCGCCGCCAATGTCAAGCTGCCGCAGGACGCCGTGCGCGCCAAGCAGAACCCCGCCGACGGCATGCTGCACGCCGCCGTGCGCGCCCGCCAGTACCTGGATGTGCTGATCGCGCGCTCAGCCGCCGCTCACAACGAGGCGCTCGCCGCTGGCGGTGGTCTGGCCGGCGCCACCGATGGCAAGCCGTACGCCCAGGATTCGGTCGGTCATATCCGCGCCGTCCACCGCCAGTTGCAACGCAAGCTGGCCGGCCGCAAGCTAAAAAGCAGCACCAAGCTCAAGTTCCGCAAGGTGGAACCTCGTTACGACGAAAACGACAACCGGCGCTTCCTGCTGTGACGGGCTCGCGGTGGCGTCATTGCGCGGTGCAGCAATGAGCGCGCTCGTGGTCCGATCTGAATTCTTTTGAAATGGGGCGCGCCGGGATGGGGGCGCCGTACCATGGCTGGCAGCCGGGGCGACCGCACCGGCCTGACCGGATCAGGAGGACACCACTGCCATGGCCATCACCACCCGCATGCGCAAGAAGAAGCAGTACAAGAAAGCCGTGCTGAAGCTGCGCGCCGCCATCAAGCGCGGCAACGAAGAGGCGATCCGCATCCGGCGCGAACAATTGCAGGCGCTGCCCAAGCCGCGCCAGCGTTACGCCCGCGAGTCATTGTCGGCGTAGGGGCCAGCCTCACGGGCTGACCTGGCGCGTCAGCGGTGCGCGTCGCCCGTCAGCCCTTGGCCCGTTCGGTCAGGGTCTTCATCGCATCCGCGGGCAGCGGCCCGTGGCAGCTGCGCTCGCCATTGGCTTGCCCAACGATCAGCCAGACCTTGTCGGGGGAGCCCGCTGGGTGCAGCACCCATGCCGGGCCGCGCGCCGTGTTGCTGGCGGGCAGGTCTTCCAGCACGCCGTTGTGCGGAGACTGCAGCAGCGTGGCACATTCGCCCTGCCCGATGCGCGTGGCCTTCAGGAAGTCGGCATTGCCCAGCACTTCGGGCAGCGCAGTGTCCGAGCCGCGCAGGAACGCATCGACGTCGAACTTGCTGGCCTGGCTGTGCGCGCAGGCGGACAGGACCAGCGCGGCGGCCAGCGCGCCACCCGGGGCGGCCAGGCGGGATACCGGGCGCAGGCTCGGCAGTCGGGGGAAGGCGGGGGCGTCTTTCATGGCTGTCCTCTGGCGTCTTTCTGGCTCTGTTTCGCGCTGTCTCGCTTCTCGGGTGCGCGCCTTACTGCTTCATCACGTCGGCACCCTTGGGTACCGTGAAGCGGAAGGTATCCGCCGGCAGCGACGGATTCTTCTGGATGGCCGTGAACGTCAGCAACGTGGTATTGCCGAACGCGTCGCGCAGCTCCATCGCCTCGAGGTTGCCGCTCTTGAAGCCAATGCCGATACGCTCGAACTGCGTGTCCTTCGACTTCGGCGTCAATTCCAGCCATTCCACGCCATCGCGCGTGGCGCCGTTCTTCACGTCGAAGTTCTTCGACAGGTCGTTGCTGCCGAACAGGATGGCCGCCGGGCTGGAGCCCAGCGCGTTGTCCAGCTTGCGCTCGGTGACCTGGTTCAGGTCCTTGTCGTAGATATAGAGCGTCTGGCCGTCGGCCTGCAGCAGCTGGTCATAGGGCTTGGTATAGCGCCAGGTGAACTTGCCCGGGCGCGAGAAAGCGAAGGTGCCGCTCGACGTGCCGGCCACCTTGGCATCGCCCCCCTGCCCCTTGATCTGCTTCTGCGTGAATTCGCCCCGGGCGCTCTTCACACTGGTCACAAAGGTCTGCAGCTGGTCGGTGGCGGCAGCGTGCGCGACCGGCACGGCGGCCAGCAACGCCAACGACGCGCACAGCGGCGCGAGAATGCGATGTCGCATGGATCGTTCCCTTACGATTTGGCTGATGTCCGATTAGAGCACGCCCCGGATTGGCAATTCCGCGACAGGCTGTGACGGGCGTAACGGTATATTACCCGTCACTTCAGTCTGTGCGGAATGCTGCGGCGTCAGTCGTCGGCCGTGGCGCTGCTGCCGGCCGGCACCAGGATGTCGCGGTTGCCGTTGCCCGACATGGCCGAGACCAGACCGGCCTTTTCCATATCTTCCAGCAGCCGTGCGGCGCGGTTGTAGCCGATGCGCAGATGCCGCTGCACCAGCGAAATCGACGCCCGGCGGTTCTTGATCACCACTTCCACGGCCTGGTCATAGAGCGGATCGGCCTCGCCACCGCCTGCGCCGCCGATGCCGGCGCCACCGCCCAGGCTGTCGCCCGCGCCATCGCCATCGACCAGCCCGCCTTCGAGGATGCCTTCGATATAGTTGGCCTCGCCGCCCTCCTTGAGCTTCTCGACCACGCGGTGGACTTCATCGTCGGACACGAACGCGCCGTGCACCCGCACGGGCATGCCAGTGCCGGGCGCCAAATAGAGCATGTCGCCCATGCCCAGCAGCGCCTCGGCGCCCTGCTGGTCCAGGATCGTGCGGGAATCGATCTTGCTGCTGACCTGGAACGCGATACGCGTCGGCACATTGGCCTTGATCAGGCCGGTAATCACGTCCACCGACGGCCGCTGCGTCGCCAGCACCAGGTGCAGGCCGGCGGCACGGGCCTTTTGCGCGATGCGGGCGATCAGCTCCTCGACCTTCTTGCCCACCACCATCATCAGGTCGGCCAGTTCGTCGATCACAATGACGATCGTCGGCAGCTTGTCCAGCGGCTCCGGGGCGTCCGGCGTCAGGCTGAACGGGTTCGGAATCTTCTCTTCCTTTGCCGCGGCCTCGTCGATCTTCTTGTTGTAGCCGGCCAGGTTGCGCACCCCCAGCTTGCTCATGAGCTTGTAGCGGCGCTCCATCTCGCCCACCGCCCAGTTCAGCGCGTTGCCGGCCTGGCGCATGTCGGTCACCACCGGGCACAACAGGTGCGGAATGCCCTCGTAGACGCTCATTTCGAGCATCTTCGGGTCGATCAGGATCAGGCGCACCTGGTCGGCGCGGGCCTTGTAAAGCAGCGACAGGATCATCGCGTTGATGCCCACCGACTTGCCCGAGCCCGTGGTACCGGCCACCATGCAGTGCGGCATCTTGGCCAGGTCGGCCACCATCGGCTTGCCGGCAATGTCCTTGCCCAGCGCCATGGTCAGACTCGACACGCTCTCGTTGTAGACCTGCGAGCCCAGGATTTCCGCCAGGCGCACGGTCTGGCGCTTCGGATTCGGCAGTTCCAGGCCCATGTAGTTCTTGCCCGGGATCGTCTCGACCACGCGGATCGACACCAGCGACAGGCTGCGCGCCAGGTCGCGCGCCAGATTCACCACCTGGCTGCCCTTCACGCCCGTAGCCGGCTCGATCTCGTAGCGCGTGATCACGGGGCCCGGATAGGCGGCCACGACCTTGACCTCGACGCCAAAGTCCTTGAGCTTCTTCTCGATCAGGCGCGACGTGTATTCCAGCGTCTCGGCGCTCACCGTTTCCTGCTGGGTCGGCACGGCGTCCAGCAGCGACAGCGGCGGCAGGTCCGTATCCTGGATATCGGCAAACAGCGGCTGCTGTTTCTCGCGCTCCACGCGCTCGTGCTTGGGCACGGCCTGCTGGCGCACGATCTGCACCGGCGCAGCTTCTTCGTGCTTCACGCGCTGCACTTCAACAGTTTCGGTACGTTCCACCTTGGCGGCCGCGCCGATGATGCGGTCCTGCTTCTTCTCGCGGCGGGCCTTGAAGCCCATGAACAGCGTCTCGACAAAGCCGCCCACGTGCTCGGCCACCGACAGCCACGAGAAATGGAAGAACAACGACAGGCCGATGGCAAACATCAGCAGCAGCAGCAGCGTGGCGCCCGAGAAACCCAGCGCCAGCTGCAGCCAGCCGCCGAGCAGGTCGCCCAGTACGCCACCGGGGGCGCGCGGCAGGGCCGAGCGCAGCGGGTACATGCGGATGGCTTCCAGGCCCATGCTGGACACCAGCGTCAGCGCAAACCCGATCCAGCTGACGGCGGTGCTGTGCTGGGGTTCTGGCATGCGCTCGGGCAGTTCGGCGGTCAGCACGCGCCAGCCGCGCCAGCAGCGGCGCATCAGCAGCACGCTCCACCAGTAGGCCGAAAAGCCGAAGATGAAGAAGAGGATATCGGCCACCCAGGCGCCCACGCGGCCGCCAAGGTTGCGGATATCGGACACCTGGCTGGCATGCGACCAGCCGGGGTCCGCCTTGCTGTAGCTGGCCAGCACGCACAGGAAGCCGAGCGTCACGGCAAGCAGCAGGAACCAGCGCACCTCGCCAAGCAGCTTGCCGATGCGCGATGGAAGTGCCGACGGGTCGGTCCGGGTAGTCGTGGTAGCGCGAGCCATGCGTCAGGGTCTGTTCGATCGTGCGAAGTGGACGATGGCGGCCATTTTAACCTCGCCCGCCCCTATCGCCTTCATTGGAATTTGCAACAGTCGGCAAACGCCGCGCCACATATAATGGCGGTTTCGAGTGACACCGGGGCGAATGCCGCACCGGCTCACTTGCTGTCTACAGGAACGCATCATGTCCGCAAAACACGCAAAAGTGCTGATTCTCGGGTCCGGCCCGGCCGGCTACACCGCCGCCGTCTACGCGGCCCGCGCCAACCTGAACCCGGTGCTGATCACCGGCCTGGCCCAGGGCGGCCAGCTGATGACCACGACCGACGTGGAAAACTGGCCCGCTGACGCTAACGGCGTCCAGGGCCCGGACTTGATGCAGCGATTCCTGGCGCATGCCGAGCGTTTCAACACCGAAATCATTTTCGATCACATTCATACGGCCAACCTGACCGAGAAGCCGATCCGGCTGATCGGCGACGCCGGCGAGTACACCTGCGACGCACTGATCATCGCCACCGGCGCCTCGGCACAGTACCTGGGCCTGCCGTCGGAAGAAAGCTTCATGGGCCGCGGCGTGTCCGCCTGCGCCACCTGCGACGGTTTCTTCTACAAGAACCAGGAAGTGGCCGTGATCGGCGGCGGCAATACGGCCGTGGAAGAGGCGCTGTACCTGTCGCATATCGCCAGCAAGGTTACCGTGATCCACCGCCGCGACAAGTTCCGCGCCGAGCCGATCCTGGTGGACCGCCTGCTCCAGCGCGTCAAGGAAGGCCGCGTGGAACTGCGCTACGACCATACGCTCGACGAAGTGCTGGGCGACCAGTCCGGCGTGACCGGCCTGCGTATCCGCAGCACCAAGGACACCACGAAGACCGAGGATCTCAAGCTTTCGGGCGTGTTCGTGGCCATCGGCCACAAGCCGAACACCGACCTGTTCGTGGGCCAGCTGGAAATGAAAAACGGCTACATCGTGACCAAGAGCGGCCTGTCGGGCGATGCCATGGCCACCAGCATCCCGGGCGTGTTCGCCGCCGGTGACGTGCAGGATCACGTCTATCGCCAGGCCATCACCAGCGCCGGCACGGGCTGCATGGCCGCGCTGGACGCCCAGCGTTATGTGGAAGCACTGAAGTAACTTCCCGCCGGTCGGCCGCTGGTCGGCCCCGGCGCGACGCCTACGGGGACGCCCGCCTTGCAGCGGCCGTCCCCGATTTCCTTATAATCGGTGCCGAGATTCCAGAGATTCTGCTATGTCGCAAGGCGCCAAAACCCCACCCAAGCGATTCGGCCTGCACGACCTGGCCGTGGTGCGTGACGGCCTCAAGGCCGATGCCGAGCGCCGCGAGGCCGAACGCAAGGCTGCCGAGGCCGCTGCGCGGCGGGCCGAGGAAGAGGCCAATGTCTTCCGGTCCAGTATCGGCTCGGTCAGCTCCCTGCGCGACCGCAATCGCGTGCAGCATGCCGCCAAGGCGCCTGCCCCCATTCCGGTACAGACCCAGCTCAATGACAAGGCGGTGCTGGCAGCGTCGCTGTCGGACGAGTTCGACGTCGAGAACCTGCTCGATATCGACGAAACCATGTCGTTCCGCCGGCCCGGCATCGGCGAGGATGTGATCAAAAAGCTGCGCCGTGGCGAGTGGGTGCCGCAGGACAAGGTGGACCTGCACGGCCTGCGCAGCGACGAAGCCCGCGAGGCGCTGGCCAGTTTCCTGCGCCGCTCGGTACGCAACGGCGTGCGTTGCGTACGGGTGATCCACGGCAAGGGCATCGGCTCGCCGGACAAGCTGCCCGTGCTCAAGGGCAAGGTCCGCAGCTGGCTGGTGCAGAAGGAAGAAGTGATCGCTTTCGTCCAGGCCCGCGAGTCGCAAGGCGGCGCGGGCGCCCTGATGGTCCTGCTGCGCCAGCCCAAAGCCTGACGCCCCCTATGCACCTTCACCTGCCGTTCGATCTGCTGATGGGGCGGCTGCCCCTGATCCTCCATGTCATGGAGATCACCGGGGTACTGGCGTTCGCCGTGTCGGGCGTGGTCGATGCCCGCAAGCAAAGGCTGGACGCTGTGGGCACGTTCATCGTGGCCTTCGCCACCGCCTTTGGCGGCGGCACCGTGCGCGACGTGCTGCTGGACCGGCGGCCGTTCTACTGGGTCGAGCACGAATACTACGTGCTGCTGATCTTTGCGATGTCGATTGGCGCGGCGATGGTGTTCCGGGTGGTCAGCACCGTGGCGTCCGACCGCGCGATGCTGGTGGCCGATGCCATCGGCCTGGGGCTGTTCTCGGTCACGGGCACGTCGCTGGCGCTGGTGGCGCAGATGACCCCGACCGTGGCCGTGATGATGGGCATCATCTCCGCCGTGTTTGGCGGCGTGCTGCGCGACGTGCTGTGCAACGAAGTGCCGATGATCCTGCGCGACCGCTCGCCCTATGCCAGCTGTTCGTTCGTGGGCTGCTGGGTCTACGTGGGGCTGACGTGGCTGCGCGCCGACCAGGAGGTGGCGCTGCTGTCCGGAGCGCTGGTGACGATGGGAATGCGGCTGCTGTCGGTCCAGTTCGGATGGAAGCTGCCGAGTTAGCCGCGCACAGGCATAAAAAAACCGGCCCATAAGCCGGTTTCTCTTCAAACGTGGTGTCGCTCAGACCGCCGCTTCGTCCTGTTCGCCGGTACGAATGCGGATCACGCGTTCGATTTCGGTCACGAAGATCTTGCCGTCGCCAATCTTGCCCGTGTGGGCGGCCTTGACGATGGCATCGAGCACGGTGTCCAGCTGGTTCTCAGCCACCACCACTTCGATCTTGATCTTCGGCAGGAAGTCGACCACATACTCGGCGCCGCGGTACAGCTCGGTATGACCTTTCTGGCGGCCAAACCCCTTTACCTCGGTCACCGTCAGACCGGTCACGCCCACGTCGGCCAGTGCTTCGCGCACTTCGTCAAGCTTGAACGGTTTGATGATGGCGGTAATCTGCTTCATGGCTGGCCTCTGTCTCTAAAGGTGTCGGAAGATGTCAGATTCTAGCCCGAAACACCACACGCCGATTGCGAGAAGTCCCACATTGCCCGCAATCGGCGTGCCAGACGCCAGGACAATTAGTCCGCCTGATCCGGAATCCGGGCCAGATCCCGGACCCACACGACCGACTCGCCGTCGCTGGGCGCCCGCCAGTCGCCGCGCGGCGACAGCGATCCGCCCGACCCCACCTTGGGCGCGTTCGGGATGCACGACCGCTTGAACTGGCTGGTCCGGAAGAACCGGTCGACGAAAATCCCGAGGATGCGCTTGATTTCCGGCAGTTGATAGCTGTTACGGGCGACATGCGGCCCGTTCGGCCACGTGCCGCGCGCCACGTCGCCCCACGCGTGCAGCGCCAGGAATGCGACCTTGGACGGCGCATAGCCATAGCGCAGCGTGTAGTACAGGTTGAAATCCTGCAGTTCGTACGGCCCGATGATCTGCTCGGTCTTCTGCCCAGGCGCCTCGTCCTGCCCGTTGGCGGCGGGGGCGCCCGGCACCAGTTCGGGGCTGATATCGGTGTCCAGCACCGCCAGCAGCACGTCCTCGCCGCCCTTGCCGATCTGGCTGGTCTCGGCCACCCAGCGCACCAGGTGGCTGATCAGCGTCTTGGGCACGCTGGCGTTGACGTTGTAGTGCGACATGTGGTCGCCCACGCCATAGGTGCACCAGCCCAGCGCCAGTTCGCTGAGATCGCCGGTGCCGATCACGATCGCGCCGTTATGGTTGGCCAGCCGGAACAGGTGGTTGGTGCGCTCGCCGGCCTGCACGTTCTCGAACGTGACGTCATAGACCGGCTCGCCCCGAGCATAGGGGTGATCCAGATCCTTCAGCATGGCCAGGCAGCTTGGCCGGATGTCGATCTCGCGCGCCGTGCAGCCCACGGCCTGCATCAGTTCGCGCGCCTGCTTCAGCGTGCGGTCGCTGGTGGCGAACCCAGGCATCGTATAGGCCAGGATATTGGCGCGCGGCAGGCCAAGGCGGTCCATCGCCTTGGCGCAGACCAGCAGCGCATGCGTGGAATCGAGCCCGCCCGACACGCCTATCACCACTTTCTGGATGCGGCTTGACGACAGCCGTTGCACCAGCGCCTGCACCTGGATGTTGTAGACCTCCATGCAACGTTCGTCGCGGCGGCGCGGGTCGGCCGGCACATAGGGGAACCGCTCGACCTTGCGCTCCAGCGGCAGCGCCTGCGCGGTCGGCAGTGCCACCTGGAAAGCCACCACGTCGAACTTCTCGACCTCTTCCTTGTGCCGGCGCACCGACTGGCCGAACGACGTCTGGTGCATGCGCTCGCGCGACAGGCGCTCCAGGTCGATATCGGCGAACAGCAGGTGCGAGGTGTCGGCAAAACGCTCCGATTCGCCCAGCAGCTCGCCGTTTTCGTAGATCAGCGCCTGGCCGTCCCAGGCCAGGTCGGTGGTCGACTCGCCCTTGCCGGCCGACGTGTAGAGGTAGGCCGCCAGGCAGCGCGCCGACTGCTGCGACACCAGCTGATGGCGGTAGCCCGACTTGCCGACCACGATATTCGACGCCGACAGGTTCACCAGCACCGTGGCGCCGGCCAGCGCCGCAAACGACGACGGCGGGATCGGCACCCAGACGTCCTCGCAGATTTCGGCATGGAAGCGGAAGAACGGGATATTCTCGATCTCGAACAACAGGTTCGCCCCGAACGGCACTTCGGCGCCCAGCAGCGACACCGTGTCGACGGCCGCACAGTCGGCACTGCTGAACTGGCGCGCCTCGTAGAATTCCCAGTAGTTCGGCAGGTAGGTCTTCGGCACCACGCCCTGCACCACGCCGTTGGCCACCACCACGGCGCAATTGAACAGCTGGTGCTCCACCAGCACCGGCATGCCGACGATCATGGCGGCGCCGATGCCGGCCGAGGCTTCGACGATGGCCTGCAGCGCCAGCTCGCATTCGCGCAGCAGCGCGCGCTGGTGGAACAGGTCGTCACAGGTATAGGCCGGCAGGCCCAGTTCGGGAAACGCCACCAGCACGGCGCCGCCGTCGGCGGCCTGGCGCGCCAGGGCAAGGGTCTGTTCGGCGTTGTAGGCGGGATCGGCCACGCGGCACTCGGGCACGCCAACGGCCACGCGCGCAAAGCCGTGGGAATAGAGGTTGAAGAAGGGGTGCGTGGGGTGCGTGGGGTGCGTCATGTCTGGACCCGTACCGGGAAGGCACGTCGGGGGAGTGGACATCGGAAAACGGATATGCGCATTCTACGACGCCCTGCGCCAGGCCGGCGTCAGCGTCACGCTGACGACGCCTGCAGCACAATTTCAATTCCGGTAGACTCGCCCGGCACCTATGCCCACCCGTCCATGAGTGATTCGCGCCCCAACTACCGCACGGAAATCGTGCTGGACCTTGCCGAAATCGATGCCGCCGCCTGGGACGCGCTGCTGGCCGCACAGACCGAACCCACGCCGTTCCTGCGCCACGCCTTCCTGCACGCCCTGCACGCCAGCGGCAGCGCCACCGACGCCACCGGCTGGTCGCCCCGCTTCCTGACGCTCTGGGTGCCCGACGGCAACGGCCCGGGGCGCGACCGCCTGGCGGCGGCCATGCCGCTCTATGCCAAGTCCCACTCGTATGGCGAATACGTCTTCGACTGGGCCTGGGCCGACGCCTATCGCCAGCACGGGCTCGACTACTACCCGAAGTGGCTGGCGGCGGTGCCGTTCACGCCGGTGCGCGGCGCCCGGCTGCTGGCCGAGGACGACCTGGCGCGCACGGTGCTGCTGCGGTTCGCGCTGGCGCTGGCCGAGGAAAGCCAGCTGTCGTCGCTGCACATCCTGTTTCCGTCCGACCACGAGGCCGACCTGATGCAGGAGGCCGGCATGATGATGCGCCACGGCGTGCAGTTCCACTGGACCAACCCGGGCTACGCGGACTTCGACGCCTTTCTGGCCACGCTGTCGCAGAAGAAGCGCAAGAACATCCGCGCCGAGCGGCGGCGCGTCGCCGAGGCCGGCATCACGTTCCGCCAGTTGCGCGGTGCGGCGATCGACGACGCGGCCTGGAAGTTCTTCAACGGCTGCTACCGGCAGACGTACCGCGAGCACCATTCCACACCCTACCTGAACCTGGATTTCTTCCGGCGCATTGGCGAGGCGATGCCGGAGAACCTGCTGCTCGTCATCGCCACGCGCAACGGCGCCGATATCGCCAGCGCCCTGCTGGTCTACGATGCCGATCCGGCGGTCAGCACACTGTATGGCCGCTACTGGGGGGCGCTGGAACACCACCCCTGCCTGCATTTCGAGACAGCCTACTACCAGCCGCTGGAGTTCTGCATCGCCGAGGGCATCGGCACGTTCGAAGGCGGGGCGCAGGGCGAGCACAAGATGGCGCGCGGCTTCCTGCCCGTGGCCACCCGTTCGGCGCACTGGCTGGCCCATCCGTCCTTTGCCGACGCCGTGGAACGCTTCCTGGAGCGCGAGCGCCAGGGCATGGATGCCTACCTGGACGAGCTGAACGACCGCAATCCGTTTGCGCGGCCGGCGGGCGGCGGCGACTGAGGCACACCGGGCCCGCCTGCCAGCCTATCGGCGCGGCAGCATCCGCCGCATCGTGTTGTCGCCGAGCATGTAGTGGTGGAACAGCGCGGCCATCGCGTGCAGGCCGATCACCAGATAGAAGGCGTTGCCTATCGTCTCGTGGATCTCGCCCAGCCAGTCCTTGCGCGCGGCGTCGGGCGCGATCAGCGGCGGCAAGCCGATGTCCGTGCCCGGCAGCATCAATTCGCGTCCGGCCGCGTTCATCATCAGGATGCCCAGGATGGGCTGCGCCACCAGGAACAGGTACAGCAGGCCGTGCACGGCCGCCCCGGCCAGCTGGCCCAGGCGCGGATACGCTTCGGGCGCCGGGGCACCGCGCACCGCACGCCAGAGCAGGCGTGGCACGATCAACGCCAGCACCAGCGCGCCCGACCACTTGTGGACTTCCATGGCCACCATGCGCGCGGCGGTGCCCTTGTCGGTAAAGCCGCGCAGTTCGATCGCGGCGTACGCCACGGCCACCAGCACGAACATCAGCCAGTGGAACGCGATGGCCACCGCGTCATAGCGGGCGAATGTGGCCGCGTCGGGCGCGGTCGCGGTGCCTTGTTGGACAGGCATCGGTACTCCATTTGGTTGTGGGGATCGGCCGGAAGCTTAGGGCCTGGTCCGGTGCCTCGCCTTGCCGCCGATCATCGCCCCAACAAAAAACCCCGCCGTGAAGCGGGGTTTTCCTCGGACCATCGGCAGCGACGCGATTACTTCTTGAAGTTCGCCACGCCGTCGGTGATTTCCTTGTGGGCTTCCTCGATGCCGGCCCAGCCTTCGACCTTGACCCACTTGCCTGCTTCGAGTGCCTTGTAGTTCTCAAAGAAGTGCTTGATCTGGTCGAGCGTATTTTGCGCCACATCCGACAGGCCCTTGATGTGGGCGGTGGCAGGGCTCAGCTTGTCCACCGGCACGGCCACCAGCTTGGCGTCCACGCCCGACTCGTCGGTCATCTTCAGCATGCCCAGGGCGCGGCAGCGCACGACGGCACCGGCCAGGATCGGGAACGGGGTCAGCACCAGCACATCCACCGGGTCGCCGTCGCCCGACAGCGTCTGCGGGATGAAGCCGTAGTTGGCCGGGTAGCGCATGCCCGTGCCGATGAAGCGGTCCACGAACAGCAGGCCGGTTTCCTTGTCGGCCTCGTACTTCACCGGATCGCTTTGCGCGGAGATCTCGATGATGACGTTGAAATCGTTGGGAAGGTCCTTGCCCGGGGAGACGAGGTTGAAGCTCATGCGAGTTCTCCGAATACCTGTGGAATGGGATGGGCGGCATTATAGCGGGTCGGCCCTGACCGCAGCCTGACACCCGCCGCCACGCCGTGTGGCGCTTGATGCCTTGCACGCCCGGCGCGGTGCGCGATAATGCGGCATTCCCGATTTCAGCATTTGCTCCATAACCGGAGCCGTGGAGACCTGCATGCATGCCCAGCATTTCGTCGCCAATCGCCTGATCGCCCCCGATTCCGGCCTGCGCATCAAGGTGTTCGACCCCTCCAACGGCGAGCCGTTCGCCGAGATCGCCCGCGGCAACGCCACCGATATCAGCGTGGCCGTCCGCGCCGCCCGCCAGGCTTTCGAAGGCCAGTGGGGCGCGATGAACCCGGCAGACCGCGTGCGCCTGCTGAACCGCGTGGCGCTCAAGCTGATCGAGCACGAGGACGAACTGGCCGCGCTGGAAGCGCGCGACACCGGCAAGCCGCTGCGCCAGGCCCGCGCCGACGCCCGCGCCGTGGCCCGCTATTTCGAGTTCTACGCGGGCGCGGCCGACAAGCTGCACGGCGAGACCATTCCCTACACCACCGGCTACACGGTACTCACCGTGCGTGAACCCCATGGCGTGACCGGCCACATCGTCCCCTGGAACTACCCGCTGCAGATCTTCGGCCGCAGCGTGGGCGCGGCGCTGGCCACCGGCAACGCCTGCGTGGTGAAGCCCGCCGAGGACGCCTGCCTGTCGATCCTGCGCGTGGCCGAACTGGCTGCCGAAGCCGGGCTGCCCGAGGGCGCGCTGAACATCGTCACCGGCTACGGCCACGAGGCGGGCGCGGCGCTGGCCCGCCATCCGGGGATCAACCATATTTCGTTCACGGGGTCGCCGGACACCGGCAAGCTCGTGTCGCAACTGGCCGCCGAGAACCATGTGCCGGTGACGCTGGAACTGGGCGGCAAGTCGCCGCAGGTGGTGTTTGCCGATGCCGACCTCGACGCGCTGCTGCCCGTGGTGGTCAACGGCATCGTGCAGAATGCCGGCCAGACCTGCTCGGCCGGCAGCCGCCTGCTGGTGGAGCGGCCCGTCTACGAGGCCCTGCTCGACCGGCTGTCGGGCGTGTTCGAGTCGCTGCGTGTCGGCCCGTCGGCGCTGGATCTGGAATGCGGCCCGCTGATCAGCCGCAAGCAGCAGCAGCGCGTGTGGGATTTCGTATCCGATGCCCAGCACGACGGCATTGCCGTGATGGCCCAGGGCCAGATCGTGGGCGAGGCGCCGGAGTCCGGCTACTACCAGGTGCCGATGCTGTTCCGCGACGTGCCCGCCACGCACCGGCTGGCCCAGGAAGAAGTGTTCGGGCCGCTGCTGGCCGCCATGCCGTTCGATACCGAGGACGAGGCCATCCGCCTGGCCAACGGCACCGCGTATGGCCTGGTGGCCGGGGTCTGGACGCGCGACGGCGGCCGCCAGATGCGGCTGGCGCGCAAGCTGCGGGCCGGCCAGGTCTTCATCAACAACTATGGCGCCGGCGGCGGCGTCGAGCTGCCGTTCGGCGGCACAGGCCAGTCGGGCTATGGCCGCGAGAAGGGCTTCGAGGCCCTGTACGGATTCACCACTCTGAAAACCATCGCCATTCAACATGGGTAGCATCAACTTTCTATCGGTCGCCTTCGCCATCTTCTTTTTCTGGATGGCGTGGCATGTGCGAAACAAGCGCGCCACCAATCCGTCCGGCATGCCCCGCCTGCAGGTGTTCAAGCGCAAGTGGGGCGACACCGTGGGCGACCGCGTCCACTGGTGCATGTACGTGGCCCTGCCCTTCCTGCTCGGCATCATGATGGTAGCCAACGCCCTGCAGAACAAAGGCCCCTTCCACTGATTAAGACAATTCCGATGTTCCGCCCGTAGTGCGGCAACAGACCGCGCCGGGCTTCACCCAACTGGAGACAAGGCAATGACCAGACTGGCTGGCAAGGTAGCGGTAGTGACGGGCGGCGGCTCGGGCTTTGGCGAAGGCATCGCGCAGACATTCGCGCGCGAGGGCGCCAGCGTGATGGTGGCCGACCTGAACCTCGACGCCGCGCATCGCGTGGCGGCGGCCATCCGCGACGCGGGCGGCAAGGCCGACGCGGTGCGCGCCGACGTATCGCGCGGCGACGACGTGGCTGCCATGCGGGATGCCACGCTGGCCGCCTTTGGCGACGTCCACTGTGTGGTCAACAATGCCGGCACCACCCATCGCAACAAGCCGATCCTGGAAGTCACCGAGGAAGAGTTCGACCGTGTCTACGCGGTCAACGTAAAGAGCATCTACTGGTCGGCGCACCATTTCATCCCGCACTTCCGCCAGCGTGGCGGCGGCAACTTCGTCAACGTGGCCTCGACGGCCGGCATCCGGCCGCGCCCCGGCCTGGTCTGGTACAACGGCAGCAAGGGCGCCGTGATCGTGGCCAGCAAGGCCATGGCCGCCGAACTGGGCCCCGACAACATCCGCGTCAACTGCGTGAACCCGGTGATCGGCGCCACGGGCCTGCTGGAGCAGTTCATGGGCGTGCCCGACACCCCCGAGAACCGTGCCCGGTTCCTGGCCACCATCCCCATGGGGCGCATGTCCACGCCGCAGGACGTGGCCAATGCCTGCCTGTACCTGGCGTCGGACGACGCCAGCTTCATCACCGGCACCTGCATCGAGGTGGATGGCGGCCGCTGCGTCTGACCATCCGCGGGCATCCGCAACACAACTAGAACCACATCCCAACGAGGAGACACCGATGACAACCACCGCAGTCAACGCCGGCGCGCGCGACGCCGGCTTCGAGGACGCCACTTACCGCAAGGTGACGTGGCGCCTGGTGCCGTTCCTGCTGCTCTGCTACGTCGTGGCCTACCTGGACCGCGTCAACGTGGGCTTTGCCAAGCTGCAGATGCTCAACGACCTGCAATTCAGCGAAACCATCTACGGGCTCGGCGCCGGCATCTTCTTCATCGGCTATTTCCTGTTCGAAGTGCCGAGCAACGTGATCCTGCACAAGGTGGGCGCACGGCTCTGGATCGCCCGGATCATGATCACGTGGGGCCTGATCTCGGCGGCCATGATGTTCGTCACCACGCCGACGATGTTCTACGTGCTGCGCTTCCTGCTGGGTATCGCCGAAGCCGGCTTCTTCCCGGGCATCATCCTGTACCTGACCTACTGGTATCCGGCCAGCCGGCGCGGGCGCACCACCACGTTCTTCATGACGGCCATCGCGCTGTCGGGGGTGATCGGCGGCCCGCTGTCGGGCTGGATCATGCAGTCGTTCGACGGCCGCAATGGCTGGGCCGGCTGGCAGTGGATGTTCCTGGTCGAAGGCATCCCGTCGATCCTGGTGGGCATCTGCGTGCTGCTGTACCTGGACGACCGCATCGCCCACGCCAGGTGGCTGAGCGACGACGAAAAGGCGCTGCTCCAGCGCAATATCGCGGCCGAAGACCAGCACAAGGAAGATCCGCCCGTCACGCAGGTGCTGTCCAGCCCGCGCGTCTGGCTGATGAGCGCGATCTACTTCAGCTTCGTGATGGGCCTGTACGGCGTGAGCTTCTGGCTGCCGACGATCATCAAGCAGACCGGCGTCAAGGGCGCGCTCGACGTGGGCCTGCTCACCGCCATTCCGTATGGCTGCGCCGTGGTGGGCATGATCCTGTTTGCCTATAGCGCCGACCGCCGCGGCGAGCGCCGCTGGCATATCGCCGTGCCGGCACTGCTCGGCGCGCTCGGTCTGGTGCTGTCGGTGCAGTGGCATGGCGATACGACGATGGCCATGGTGGCGCTGACGCTGGCCACCGTCGGCATCCTGACCACGCTGCCGCTGTTCTGGAGCCTGCCCACGGCCTTCCTGGCCGGCACGGGCGCCGCCGCCGGCATTGCACTGATCAACTCGCTGGGCAACCTGGCGGGCTTTATCAGCCCCTACGCGGTCGGCTGGCTCAAGGACATGACGCACAGCACGGACTCGGGCATGTACCTGCTGGCCGCCTGCATGGTGGTGGGCGCGGCACTGACGCTGTCGGTGCCGGTGCGGATGGTGAATCAGAAGCAGGATTGAGTTTGCACCTCCCCTCTCCCGCCGTGCGGGAGAGGGGCGCCAACACAGGCTGGGCGGCTTACGCCTCGCCCAGCATCTGCGCCACTGACGATGCGGTGGCGGCGGCCTTCTCGCCGATCAGCTGCTGCAGCGTGCGCAGCAGTTCGTCTTCGTTGAACGGCTTGCCCAGGTAGACGTTCACGCCGATCTCGGCCGCATAGCGGCGATGCTTCTCCGCCGTACGCGACGTGATCATGACCAGCGGCATGCGGCTGGTGCGGGCATCGGCCCGCACGTTGCGCGTCAGGTCGAAGCCGTCCATGTTCGGCATCTCGATATCGACCAGCATCGCGTCGGGCATCACTTCCTGCAACTGGCGCAGCGCGTCCACGCCATCGCGTGCCAGCACCACCTGGTAGCCGGCGCGCGTGAGCAGGCGCTGGCTGGCCTTGCGCACGGTCAGCGAATCGTCCACCACCATCACGGTCGGCTGCGTCATCAGCCCCGGCACGGGCACCGCCGCGCCAGCGTCGATGAACTCGGCCACCGCGCCGGTCTGGCCGCCGTGTTGCAGCGCGGCCAGCACCGGCCTGGCCGGCGCCGTGGCGCCGCGCTCGCGCTCCCAACGCTGGGCCAGCACCACCGGGTTGTAGATCAGCACGATCTCGCCATCGCCCAGCGTAGTCGCGCCGGCAATGCCTTCCATCCGGGCCAGATGCGGGCCGATGTGCTTCACCACCACTTCCCGGTTGCCCAGCACGTCGTCCACGTGCACGGCCACGCGCTCGGCACCCGAGCGCACCACCACCACCGGGGAATACTTGCGGCCCGACGCCATGCCGGCGGTTTCCTCCAGCAGCGCGCCAAAGTAGAAGAACGGCACCTCGATGCCGGCGGCGCTGAAGCGCCCGGCGTTGTAGGCCTCCAGCAGCGGCTTCTCGCGCAACTGGTGGACCTGGTCGATCATGCCGCTCGGCATGGCGAACAGGCGTCCGCCCAGCGACACCAGCAGCACCTGCGTGATCGCCGTGGTCAGCGGCAGGTGCACCGTGAAGCTGGTGCCACGGCCGGCTTCGGTCGACAGTGTAATACGGCCGCCCAGTGCCACCGTTTCGGCCCGCACCACGTCCATCCCGACGCCACGGCCAGCCAGTTCGGACACCGCGTCGGCAGTCGAGAAGCCCGGCGCGAAGATCATTTCGGTCAGGCGGGCCTCGCTGGCGTCTTCGTCGGGGGCCATCAGCTGGCGCGCCACGGCACGCTCGCGGATGCGCGACAGGTTCAGGCCGCCGCCGTCGTCAAAGAACGTCAGCACCACCTCGTTGCCTTCCTGCTGCACTTCCAGCGTCAGCGCGCCGGTGGCCGACTTGCCCGCCGCTCGCCGCACGTCGGCCGGCTCGATGCCATGCACCACGGCGTTGCGGATCAGGTGCTCGATCGGCCCGGCCATGCGGTCCAGCACCGAGCGGTCGATTTCCACGGTACCGCCCTTGATCAGCAGGCGCACTTCCTTGCCGGTCTCGGTGGCCGACTGGCGTGCCACGCGGTACAGACGTTCGGCCAGCGCATCGAACTGCACCATGCGCGCCTGCATCAGGCCGCGCTGCAGGCCACGCGTCAGCCGCGCCTGCGCCGCCAGGTCGCCCGACGCGCGGTCGAAGCCGCGCTGCAGGTTCTGCTCCACGGTGGCCACGTCGTTGACCGACTCGGCCATCATCCGCGTCAGCTCCTGGAAGCGCGTGAAGCGGTCGAATTCCAGCGGATCGAATTCCTGGTTGTGCTGCTGGTCGGCGATCCGCGACGCCATCTGCGTTTCGGCCTGGATCTCGATCTCGCGCAGCTGCATGCGCAGACGGGCGACGTTGTCGTTCAGTTCGCCCAGATAGCTGCGCAATGCTTCCAGTTCGCTGTCCAGGCGGGCGCGCGTCGCGCTCACTTCGCCGGCGTCGTTGATCAGCGTGTCCAGCGCGCGGGCCTGCACGCGCACCAGTGCCCGCTGGCGGTCGGCGTCGGTCGGCAAGGCGGCCGGGGTAGCCGACATCAGCGGCGCCACCGGGGCTACCGCGTGCTGCGGCGCGCCTTGCGTCGCCGCATGGCCCAGGGCCTCCGGCGTCGCCAGCGCGGCGGGGCCGGCGGGCGCGGCGACCAGGCCGTTGACCACGTCGGCATCGTCCACCGGCAGTAGGCGGCCGTTCTGCAGCGCGTCCACGTGCGCCAGGATGCGGTCGTACCACGCGTACAGCTTGCCGAACAGCTCCGGCGACACGCGCTGGCCGCGCACGCTGGCTTCGAGCAGCGTTTCCATTTCGTGGGCCGCCTGGCCCAGCGCCATGGCCCCGGCCATGCGCGCACTGCCCTTCAGCGTGTGCAGGCCGCGCAGGATCAGGCCGCCGTGCTGCGCGTCGTCGGGCGAGGCTTCCCACGTGCGCACCAGCTTGCCGAGATCGGGCAGCGCGCCATGGGCTTCTTCCAGGAAGATCTCGACCAGCGCAGGGTCCAGCGCCGATGCGTCGGTCGAGGTGTCCTCGGGCGGCATACCGGCCATGTCGGGCGCGTCGGGGGAATGCGGCGTGACGTGCGCCACCGCGATCGAATCATGGCGCGGCGCGGTCGGCAGCGAAATCACCACGGCGTCCTGCACCGGGGTGACGGGTGTCAGTACCGGGCCCGCCGGCGCCGACACCGGCGGCAGCGACGTGATCGGCGTCAGCTTCACGGGCGGCAGTTCCGCCTCCCGCGCCTGCACATCGGCGTCGATCTCGGGCAGCGGCGTCGTCGAATTCTGACCAAACAGTTGCGACACCGAGCCTTCCTGCCCGGTGGACTGGGCGGCCGGCAGCGCGGCGCGCGGACGCACCAGCGCGCGCTCGCCGAAATCGTTCAGGTCGCGGCACAGCGAGGCATCGGCATCGGGCCAGATGCCGGCGGCAAACTGATGCAGCATCGCGCGCAGGCGGTCCACGGCCATGTCCAGCAGGCGGAAGTCGGCCGGATGCATGACCACCGGATGGCGGCCCAGCAGCAACAGCAGATGTTCGAGCGCCTCGGCAATCTCGCGTACCGGCTCCAGCCCGACCGTCGATGCGCTGCCCTGCAGCGTGTGCGCCACGCGCATTGCCAGCTCGCTCGGACACGGATGGTTCTCGTGCCGCCACTCGGACAGGTCCGTGGCGAACTGGCGCAGCAGGTCGTCGGCTTCCTGCAGGTAGACGTTGTACAGCGCCAGGCCAATGCGAACCGGACCGATGACCTTGTAGCCCTCGTCCTCGTCGGCCAGCCCGCCGGACAGCCGGAACGGCAGCACGTTGTCGTCGGCCGGCGCGGCCTCGTCGGCGCCGTCCAGCGCGGCCGTCTCCCCGCCGGTTCCGGCGGGCTCGGTCATATCGATGCCATCCGACACGTCCGCAGGCTCGGCGGACGTGAATCGCGTGTCCACCGATGCCGGCGGCGCCGATGCCTGCGCCAGCAGCGCATCGAGTGAATCGATCGAGCCGAACGGGTCGGCCTCGGCCGCGTCCTTTGCCACGCCGCCCGGCTGGCGCAGCGCCTGCGCGGCATCCACCAGCGGATCGATCTCGCGCAGCGTCGAGGGGTCCTCAAGCAGGGCCAGCGCCCATTCGCGCAGCAGGTCGTGCGCCTGTTGCAGCAAGGCGGGTAGTGCGGGCACCGGCTCGCGCGCCTCGGCAATCCACAGGTTCATCACCTGCTCGACGGCCCATGCGGCTTCGCCGTAGCGGTTCAGGCCGACCATGCGGCTCGATCCCTTGAGCGTGTGGAAGGCCCGGCGCAGACGGCTCAGCACGTCGGTATCGCGCAGGGCATCCAGGCCGCCGGCCAGGTCGGTGGCGATATTGCCCAGCACCTCTTCGGCTTCGGACAGGAAGATTTCCAGCAGTTCGGCGTCGATCGCGGCGGCATCGGACGGCATCGACGCGGCGGGCGCGGCCGCCACTGGCGCGACGGCGGCAGGCAACGGATCGGCCAGCGCCACCACCATGCGCTCGGCCGCCGATTCGCTGCCGGCCAGCCAGGCGTGCAGCTGCGTGGTGGCCTCGCTGGCCTGGCGGCGCAGCGCGGCATCGTCGTCGATGGCAGCCTGGTCGGCCACCGCCTGCAGCGCGGCACGCAGCCGCTGGATCTCGGGAGCGTCCGCAGTCGCCGCCACACGGATGGCATCCATCGCGGCACTGCGCGCCGCGCCCAGCGCGCCTTGCGGGGCGGCGTCCTGGCGTTGCGTGTGCAGCGCGAACGGATCGTCGCTGGCGGCATCGTTCTGCTTGCGGCCAAATTCGAGCAGGTCGGCAAACGCATGGACCGCGCCCAGTTCGGCAGCGATATCCGACAGCTGCCCGATACGCGCGGCGTGGTCGGTAGTCTCACGCAGCACGCCAAGGCGCTGCAGCACCGAGCGCACCGACGCCAGCGCGGCTTCGGTCTCGACGTCGATGCCCTCGGGCAGCGCGGCGCTGCCGTGGATGCGTTCGACCGAGGCCAGCAGCGCGCCAAAGGCTTGTGCGGCATCGTCCAGGGCATTGCCCGCATCGGCCCGTGCCGCATTGCGGTCATAGGTATCGAGCCACGATTCGCCGCTGTCCAGCTGGGCACGCACCTGCGCCACGGCTTCGGTGCGCTGCGCCTGGGCGCCGGCGGACTGCACCAGTTCGGCCAGCCAGGCGGGCGCTTCCGCCTCGGCGTCGGCCAGGCAGGCGGCCAGCGCCTCGCAGCGCGCGGCGAACTCGGCCGCCGATGCGTGGCCGGACTTGCCGTGGACGCGCCACGGCATGGCCAGCGCGCGCGACAGGAACAGCGCCACGCCGCCACGGCCCAGCGCATCGCCCGTCGGCCGCTGGCCCGCGTACGCGGCGGCGGCGGTCAGGCATTGCTGCAGCGCCGGCTGCGCCAGCGGCATGGCGGCCTCGGCCAGCGATGCCAGCGCAAGCTCCCAGTCCGACTGGTCGTCGGCAGCGGCCCGCTCGATGGCGGTGGCGGCATGCTGCAGGTTGCGGGTATCGATCGGATCGAGCCAGCCGTAGTAGCGTTGCCGGTAATCGGCCCGTGCCACCACGTGCGCCGGGTCTACCCGGTACGCCTGCAGGCTGCGCGCGATATCGACGCGCAGTACCTGCACGGCGGCCTGCACCACGGGCGGCGTGGTGTCCTCGGGGCCGTCGGGGGTCAGGCCGGTGCTGACCAGCAGGAAGACGGCGTCGTTGAGCAGCGCCTGCGGCACACGCACCTGGCCCTGCAGGTACTGGCGCACCAGCAGGTGGGTGCGGGCGGCAAAACGCTTGGCCAGCAGATCGGACGGCAGCAGGCCGTGGGCCAGCGCACGGAACACCAGGGCCAGCGTGTGCCAGATGCCGCGGTCGGGCGTGTCGGTGGTGCGGCGCGCGTCCTGCTCGTGGTTGCGCACATCGTCGAGCACCGACTGCAGCGGCAGCCAGGCCTCGCGCAGCAGCGACGTTTCGGTGCACGGCGTGGGCAGGCGCAGCGCCTTCAGCAACGCGGCCTCGAAACGCTGGCGCGCGCGCGTCACGGCGGACGCCGAGCGCGTGGGCAGCAAGATGCCGGGCAGCATCTGCAGCTCGTCCAGCCACAGGTCGGCCGGATGCACGCGCTCTTCCTTCATCAGCGAGAGCGCGGCGGCATAGGGCTGGAACAGGCGCAGCGGGTCTTCCGCGTCGCCCGTCATCAGGTCGTCGACGTATTCGGCCAGGGCCTGCACGCCGGTGCGGAATACCGCCAGCATGGCGGCGTCGGCGGCCACGGTGCCGGCATCGACGGCTTCCAGCAGGCGGCGCAGCGCCTGGCAATAGGCATCCACCCCGCGCAGGCCGACGATATGCACGGCGCCGGCGGCCTGGTGCAGGTGCTGGCCGGCCAGGCGCAGCGACGTGGTGTCGCGGGCGCCCAGTGCTTCCGGCGTTTGCCGGATCTCGTCGACATAGTGGCCCAGCTCGCTGGCGGCGTCGTCCAGCGCGGTGCGCAGGCTTGGCGCGAGCCAGGCCAGCACCGACAAGTCGCGCTGGGGGGCAGCCGGCACCCCGGCTGCGGCCGTATCCGGCGTGGCATGCGGTTGCGACGCGGCCATGGGGGCCTCGTCGCTGGTAAGGATGGAATTCAGGGACATGACCAGTTCCGGTGCGGCCGTCAACGTACGGGCGGGCGTCAGGCGATCTTGAATCGCGACACCGAGTTACGCAGTTCTTCGGTCAGCGCGGTCAGCTGGCGCACCGACGTGGCGGTGTGGCGCGTGCCGGCCGTCGTCTGGGCGGTCACCTGCAGGATGCCTTCGATGTGATGGGCCACGTTGGTGGCCAGGCTCGCCTCGTGCGACGTGGTCTGCGCGATCTGTTCGATCAGCTCGGCCAGCTGGCGAGACACGCGTCCGATCTCCACCAGTGCGGCGCCGGCGTTGTCCGACAGCCGCGCCCCTTCCACCACGCCCGCCGTGCTCTGCTCCATGGCGTGCACGGCGTCCTGCGTGTCGGTCTGGATCGTGCGGATCAGCGCGCCAATCTGCTTGGTGGCCTCGCCCGAGCGTTCGGCCAGGCGCTGCACTTCTTCCGCCACCACCGAGAAGCCGCGACCCGCTTCGCCTGCCGAAGCCGCCTGGATGGCGGCGTTCAGTGCCAGCACGTTGGTCTGTTCGGTAATGTCCGAGATCAGCTCGACGATTTCGCCGATCTCCTGCGACGATTCGCCCAGGCGCTTGATGCGCTTCGAGGTTTCCTGAATCTGGTCGCGAATGTCGTTCATGCCCGCGATCGCGTTCTGCACCGCCTGCTGGCCCTGTTCGGCCGCCGACAGCGACGCACGCGCCACGTTGGCGGATTCGGCCGCGCCGCGCGATACCTGCGTGATGCGGTCCGCCATCTCCACCACCGACTCGCCGGTCTGGCGGATCTGGCGCGACTGCTCTTCGGTCGTGGCCGCCAGCTGCACCGAGGTGTCCTGCACCTGCGACGAAGCGTGCTGCACCTGCCCGGCGGTCTGCTGCACGCGGCCCACCAGCTCCTTCAGTTCTTCCACCGTGTAGTTCACCGAATCGGCGATGGCGCCGGTGATGTCCTCGGTCACGGTGGCCTGGCGCGTCAGGTCGCCGTCGGCGATGTCCTGCAGCTCGTTCATCAGCTGCAGAATGGCCTTCTGGGTGGCGTCGTTGTTGCGCTTTTCCTCCAGGCGGCGCGCTTCGGCTTCGCGCTCGCGCGCTTCCGCTTCCAGCGCACGCACGCGCGAATCGCGCAGGTACAGCGCCGCCAGCCCGGCCAGGCACAGCAGCGTGGCCACGGCCGACACCACCATCGCGCCAAAAGTCCACGGGCGGAACCGCGCCCCTTCGGCGTACGACGTCTGCAGTTCGGCCAGCTCGGCGCGCAGCGCCTCGTTGTCGTTGAAGATCTGCTGCTGCGCGCGCTTGGCGGCGATCAGGCCCGGCAGGTTCTGCAGGATGGTCTGCGTGGTCTTCTGCACCGCCTCGAACCGCTGCGACAGCTGCTGCAGGTAGTTGCGCGTCTCGGCGTCGGTGGCCGGCGCCAGGCGCAGGGCTTCGGAGCCATTGGTCAGCCCGTCCAGCGTTTCGCGAAAGGTGTTGGTGTCCTTGCCCAGCAGGAACGCGGTTTCGGGGTTGACGCCTTCGCCCGAGAGGAACTCGTTCAGGTTTTTACCCAGGCGCTGCGTCAGCATCACCAGCTGCGCGGACGCGGCCACCTCGCGGGTGTTCGATCCGGCCTGCAGCTTGATGGCGGCCACCTGTTCGGCCGCTTCGAGCAGTTCGGGGTTCGACGCGTTGAAGATCTGCAGCGTCTGGCCGATCGTGGTCAGGATGGGCTGCTGGGCCAGCACGTCGGCCGCGCTCTTTTCCGATCGCTTCCACGATCCGAACGCCTTTTCGAGCAGCGGCTCGGCCGGGCCCGACGTGGCACGCACGTGCTTTTCGTCGCTGCCGTTCTGCAGCGCCAGCAAGTCGGCGGTCAGCTGTTCCTTGGACTGGCGCAGCTGCGTGAACGCCTGTGCGTTGCCGAGCAGCGCCACCGGCACCGCTTTACCCAGACGCTGCGAGTGCATCAGCATGTTACCGGCGATCTCGATCTGCGCCGCGCCGTTGTTGGCCTGGCGGTTATCAAGATAGACCGATGCCAGCAGCGCCAGCAGCGACGCCACCACGCCGCCGGTCAGCAACCGTTGCTGGGAAGAGAACGGCATGCGCGTCAGCCAGCCCGACATCCTCTCCACCGGCGTCTGGCCCGCGCCACCCTTGCCCGCGCCGGCCTTGGCGAATACCGATGCGCGCGGCGCCGCCGCGTCGGCAGCGGCACCGGCGGTAGCGGTGCGACGGCCCAGGCTGATCTTCTTGATTCCCATGGCAACCCTCTGTTCGTTCGTTTTCTGTTTGGTTCTTGTGCCCGGACGTCAGGCCTCAGGCCGCATCGCGGCCGGCCTGCAGGAAGGCGGGCGCATCCAGCAACTGGCGGATGTCCAGCACCTGCCAGTCGCGCCCGTCCCGGTCCGCGAAGGCGGCACCGCGCCAGGCTTCGGGTTCGGCGCCACCGGCCGGCGTCAGGTCCACGGCGTGCCGCAGCCCCACCACGCGCGTGGCGATGATGCCGCAGGCACGTTCGACATGGCGCGACAGCACCACGATCTTGCTGCCCGGCTGCAGCGGGGTCGGACCGTCGCCGCAGAACATGCCGAAATCGATCACGCCCAGCAGGTTGCCCCGCGCGTTGACCAGGCCGCGATACCACGGCTGCGTCAGCGGCACGGGCGCCGGCGCGCGCATTTCCAGCACCTCGCCGGTGTCCATCAGCGGCAGCAGCCAGTTGCGCTGGCCCACCAGCACGCCCAGGTAGCTGTCGACGGCGGGCAGGTTGCGCGCCTCGCGCAGGCGCCGTGCCAGCATGGCCTGATAGTCATGCAGGCGGGTCTGGCGAGTCTGGCGGGTTCGGATGTCTTGGCGCGGCGCGTTCATGATCGGATACCGGTGAAACCTGGAAACCAGTGGTGAGACCAGTTGTCATGGCCGTGCGCGGGCACCGCCGGCGTCCCAGGACACCCGCGCCCACTGCGGCCCCTTGGCTGCCGCGGCGCTCAGTGCGCCAGCGCGGCGATCTTCGAAAGCAGTTCCTCGCCGTCCACCGGCTTGACGATGTAGTCGGACGCGCCCTGGCGAATGCCCCAGATGCGGTCCGTCTCCAGGCCCTTGCTGGTGCACATGATCACGGGGATGTCCTTGAAACGGTCGTCGCGCTTGATCGCGCGGGTGGCCTGGTAGCCGTTCTGGCCCGGCATCACCACATCCATCAGGATCAGGTCGAAGGTTTCGGCCTCGAGGCGCGTCATGGCCTGTTCGCTGTTGCCGGCCACCGAGACCTTGAAACCCTTCTTGCCGAGCAGATCGGACATGAACAGGGCTTCGGTGGGCGAATCGTCGACGATAAGGATTTTGCTGATGGTCATTGTTTCATTCCTGGATACTTCGGGCGGCATGCGTCATGCCGCCACGGCCGCACCCTCTTCCGGCACGCAGCCCGCCAGGCAGGTCTGCACCGCCTGTAGCAGGGCTTCGCGGGAAAACGGCTTGGCCAGATGGTTGTGCGCGCCGACGAGCTTGCCGCGCGAGCGGTCGAACACGCCGTCGCGGGACGACAGCATGATCACGGGGATGGCGTGGAAGCGTGGGCTTTTTTTGATCAGGGAGCAGGTCTGGTAGCCATCGAGCCGCGGCATGAGGATGTCGCAGAAGATGACGTCCGGATGGAGGTCGCCCACCTTGGCAAGCGCCTCGAAGCCGTCCTCGGCCAGCATGACCTGGAAGCCTGCCTGCGTCAGAAAGATCTCCGCCGTCCGGCGGATGGTGCTGGAGTCGTCGATCACGAGCACCTTCACAGCGGCCTTGCGCGCTGTGGATGCCTCGCTGGCACCGGCGGTGGCGCCGGCGTTGACCCCATCGACAGACGTGTCTTGTTCTGTTTGAGTGACCCGCATCTTGTTCCCGCGACCCACGTCCTGCGTGACACAACAGGCGTAGGCATTCACTTGAGAACTTCCGCACGGCGCCATGAACGGCTGGCCGGCGGCCCCCGATTTTCCATTTCCCAGTCAAAAAAATACCCGGCAACCCGGCCGGTGGCGGCGCGCTTCTTGTCCGCGCCTGCCCGTTACTGCCATGTTCTTGTGCCGCGGCACCCTGTCTTCAGCCTGCCAGTGGGGCGCGGCCGGACGGATGTTCAGTTTTGCCGCAGAGTGTGACAACTCGTGGGGGGGCCGTCAATCCGGACACCCCGCTGCCACGGGCCGTTCTGTCGCTTTGGCGCGACGCACGGCCATTTCCGGACGACAGGCCTCAGATGGCCACCATCTCGAAATCTTCCTTGCGTGCCCCGCATTCCGGGCAGGTCCAGTTGATGGGCACGTCCTCCCATTTGGTACCCGGGGCGATGCCGTCTTCCGGCGCGCCGGTGGCCTCGTCATAGATCCAGCCACAAATCAGGCACATCCAAGTCTTGTATTCCATATGCAGGCTCTTGCCAGTCTCCATTAAAATCCAGCGCATGATGGTACCCAATCGGCGCCGATGACGCCACCCATGGGCCTGCGCAAATGGCCCAATATCGCCGCGTTCGTGCAATTTGACGTGCAGATGCCGCCTGAACGGCACCCTTTCGGCCAGGATTGCCCCCATTTCGGGCAGACCGCGGCTTGAGGCACGAGCAAGCCGCCCCCGGCCGGACGCCTGTCTTACCCAGTCTTCTCTTTTGGCCAGATTCCCATGTCCCGTAACCAGCAGCTCTTCGACCGCGCCCAGCAGACCATTCCCGGCGGCGTCAACTCGCCCGTGCGCGCCTTCCGTTCCGTCGGCGGCACGCCGCGCTTCATCACCCGTGCCGAGGGCGCGTACATGTGGGACGCCGACGGCCAGCAGTACATTGACTACATCGGCTCCTGGGGTCCGATGATCGTCGGCCACGCTCACCCGGACGTGGTGCGCGCCGTGCAGGAAACCGCCGTGCAGAGTTTCTCGTTCGGCGCCCCCACCGAGGCCGAGATCGTGATGGCCGAGGAAATCTGCAAGCTCGTGCCGTCGATCGAGCAGGTGCGGCTGGTGTCGTCGGGCACCGAGGCCACCATGAGCGCGCTGCGCCTGGCGCGGGGCTTCACGGGCCGGGACCTGATCATCAAGTTCGAGGGCTGCTACCACGGCCACGCCGACAGCCTGCTGGTCAAGGCCGGCTCGGGCCTGCTGACGTTTGCCGATACCACGCAGAACGCGCCGTCGTCGGCCGGCGTGCCCGCCGACGTGACGCGCCATACGATGGTGCTCGAGTACAACAACGTGACCCAGCTCGAAGAAGCGTTCGCGCGCCACAAGGGCGAGATCGCGGCGGTCATCGTCGAGCCCGTGGCCGGCAACATGAACCTGGTGCGCGCCAGCGAGGCCTTCCTGAAGGCGATGCGCAACCTGTGCAGCGAACACGGCAGTGTGCTGATCTTCGACGAAGTGATGACTGGCTTCCGTGTGGCGCTGGGCGGCGCGCAGTCGCACTACGGCATCACCCCGGACATGACCTGCCTGGGCAAGGTCATCGGCGGCGGCATGCCAGCGGCGGCGTTTGGCGGCCGGCGCGACATCATGGCCAGGCTGGCGCCGCTGGGCGGGGTCTACCAGGCCGGCACGCTGTCGGGCAACCCGCTGGCCGTGGCCGCGGGCCTGGCCACGCTGAAGCTGATCCAGGCACCGGGCTTCTACGACCGCCTGGCCACCCAGACGCGCAAGCTGACCGACGGCCTGACCGCCGCCGCCCGCGCCGCCGGCGTGCCATTCTCGGCCGATGCCATCGGCGGCATGTTTGGCCTCTACTTCACCAACGCCGTGCCGGCCAGCTTTGCGGAGGTCACCCAGGCCGACGTGGGCCGCTTCAACCGCTTCTTCCACGCCATGCTGGCCGAAGGCGTCTACCTGGCGCCGTCGGCCTTCGAAGCCGGCTTTGTCTCGGCAAAGCACGACGACGCCATCATCGACGCAACGGTCAAGGCCGCCGAAAAGGCATTCAAGGCGGGCTAACACCCCGGAACCAGAAAGAAGCCGCCGGTTGGATCCAGCCCGGCGGCGCCTGATTCGCCCGCCCTCTCCCCCAACCCCCTCTCCCGCCTTGCTGGAGAGGGGAGCAAACCCGTGGCGTCAAGCAGGGAGCCTCTCGAACATCTCCGCGAGCTGGTTCGCCAGTTCCGGCGATGCGCTGGTCATCGGCGCGCGCAGTTCGTCGCGCAACCAGCCAAGGCGGGCCAGCAGCGCCTTGGCCGGCCCCGGGTTGGGCTCGGCGAACAGGGCCTGGACCAGCGGCATCAGCGCATGGAACAGGCGGCGCGCCTCGGCGAGCCGCCCTGCTTCCACCGCGCGCCAGATCTCCACGAACAGTTCGGGCCGGAAATGCGCCGAGGCGATGATCGCCCCGCGCCCGCCCAACGCCAGCGTGCCCAACAACTGGTGATCCTCTCCCGCCAGCACTGATAGCCTGCCATCCGCGATCAGCGCCTGGGTAGTCTGCGCATTGCCGCCGCAATCCTTGATGGCGACGATATTGTCATGGTCAGCCAATGCCAGCAGCGTGTCCAACGTCAGCGTGGCGCCGGTGCGATAGGGAATGTCATAGAGCACCAGCGGTGCCCGGGCAGCATCGGCCAGCCGCATGAACCAGTCGCGCAATCCCGCCTGCGACGGGCGGATGTAGTAAGGCGCGGGCGCCAGCACCCCAGCCAGCGGACGGCTGTCCAGCTGTTCCAGCCGCGCCATGATATGCCCCAGGTGGTTACCGGCCAGACCCATCATCACCGGCAGGCCGGCGGCCGCTTCCAGCACGGTATCGAGCACAGCCAGTTGCTCGGATGCGTCGAGCGCGGCCGCCTCGCCCGTGCTGCCGCAGACCACAAAGCCGGCCAGCCCGGTGGCGCGGTAGTGCATCACCAGGCGGCGCAGTGCGGCATGGTCGACGGCATTGTCGATAAATGGGGTCACCAGCGGCAGCCAGATGCCCTGGAAGGAAGTTTGCGTGGTTTGCATCCATACACTCCGGATCGACCGGTTGAGAAAACCGTCGATACGCGACGAGGCAGGACTTGCGGCAAGGGGAAGAAAAACCAGGCGGCTACGCCCTCTCAGCCGGTGGGTGCTGTTCCGTCGCCCATCTGACGGAACAGCGCGCTCCGGTCAGACGAGCGACTGTTTTTTGGCTTTGGCGCGCGCAGCCTGGTCCACCGTGCCCAGGACGGGTACGGACAGGACGAAGGAAAGGCGGTGGGCGCACGGCATGGGCATGCAATCTACCGGCCGGCAGCGACCATCGTCAAGCGGCACGTACTTTGCCCGGCGGCTTGACCACGCTGCGCTACACTGCAGAATTGCCATTCCGGAGATCGAGGAGTCCCTTGATGCGCACTGCCACCGCCCCTGCTGCCACCACCCCCGCCCTGTTCCGCTGGCTGCTGCTCGGCCTGCTGGCCAGCCTGCTTTCCGCCTGCGGCTACAACGATTTCCAGAAGAAGGACGAGGCCGTCAAGGCCGCCTGGGGCGAAGTGGTCAACCAGTACCAGCGGCGCGCCGACCTGATTCCGAACCTGGTGGCCACCGTTAAGGGCTACGCCAGCCACGAGCGCGAGACGCTGGAAGCCGTGACCAAGGCCCGCGCGCAGGCCACCAGCATCCAGGTCACGCCGGAAACGCTGAACGACCCCGAAGCGTTCGCCCGCTTCCAGCAGGCGCAGGGCCAGCTGACCAACGCGCTGTCGCGGCTGCTGGCGGTGTCCGAGAACTATCCGAACCTGAAGGCCGACGCGTCGTTCCGCGACCTGCAGAGCCAGCTGGAAGGCACCGAGAACCGCATCACCGTGGCCCGGCAGCGATATATCGCCGCCGTGCAGGACTACAACGTGCTGGCGCGCAGTTTTCCGACCAACGTGACGGCGATGGTCTTCAAGTATCCGGTCAAGCCATCGTTCACCGTGGAAAACGAGAAAGCCATTTCCACCCCGCCGGCCGTGAAGTTCTGAGCGCCCGGCACTGAAACGCAAAACCCGAAAGGCCATCATGCGAAGACTGGTCACGCTCTCGTTCCTGGCATGGATGCTGGCCATCGTGCTGGCAGCGCCGGCCCGGGCCGCCGACGGCTTCGTGGCCGTGCCGCCGCTGATCGCGCGCGTGACCGACCTGACCGGCACCCTGAGCGCCGATCAGCGCAACGCGCTGGAAAACGTGCTGGCCGAATACGAGCAGCAGCGCGGCAGCCAGATCTTTGTGCTGATGCTGCCCACCACCGACCCCGAGACCATCGACGCGTACAGCATCCGCGTGGCGGACGCGTGGCGCGCGGGCCGCAAGGGCATCGACGACGGCGTGATCGTGATCGTCGCCAAGGACAATCCGCCCGGCCTGCGCAAGATGCGCATCGAGGCCGGCCGCGGCGTGCAGGGGTCGCTGACCGACGCCATGTCCGGCCGCATCCTGCGTGACGTGATGGCACCGCATTTCCGCCAGAACGACTTCTATGGCGGGCTGGCCGCCGGCATCTCGGCCATCCAGGCCGCCATCGACAAGGAAGGGCTGGCCGCGCCGGACCGCCGCAAGCCGCAGGGCAATGTCGATATCGGCGACTGGCTGCCGGTGCTGTTTCCGCTGGCCATCATCGTGTTCTTCTTCCTGTCGGCCATGCTCCGGCGCGGCGGCAGCCCGCACGTGGTGACGGGCCGCCGCGGCTGGCCCACCGGCACGGCCGGCGGACTGGGCGGCATGACCGGCTACGAGATCGGACGCCACTGGGGTAGCGGCGGTGGCTTTGGCGGCGGCGGCTTTGGCGGCGGGGGCGGTGGCGGCTTTGGCGGCGGCGGGGGCGGCGGCTTCGATGGCGGCGGCGCGTCCGGCAACTGGTAACGGTGGATAACGGTGGCTAATCGTGGGTAACGAAGATCCGATGCACAAACCCCAGGCGTCGCACCCCGCGTCCAGACGGTCGCTCAGGCGCGTCCTGCGCCATCTGGGCACCGGCCCCGGCACGGCCCGCAAGGCCTTTCCCGACCAAGCGCGCCATCAGCTCCAAGTGGCCGTGCACAAGGGCGAGCAGCATCACCGTGGCGAAGTGCGCGTGGTGATCGAAGCCAGCCTGCCGCTGGCGCTGGCGTGGCGCGGCACCTCGGCGCGCGAACGCGCGCGGGCGCTATTTGGCGCGCTGGAGGTCTGGAATACCGAGGACCATACGGGCGTGCTGCTGTATATCAATCTGGCCGACCATGCCGTGGAACTGCTGGCCGATCGCGGCATCGACGCCTGCGTCACGTCCCGGCAATGGCAGCAGATCTGCGCCCAACTGGCGCAAGGGCTGGCCAGCGACCTGTCGGTCAAGCCCGTGCTCGACGCGATCGCGCAGATCCACGCGCTGCTGACCACGCATTTTCCCACCCACGGCGGGCGCAACCCCAACGAACTCGACGACCGGCCCATCGTTCTGTGACCGGGCGGGCCGCCACGGCCTGACGGCGCCCTAGGGCTGCTTCTCCATCAGATACCAGATCGCCGCCAGCACCTGGACCGCCACCAGTCCGGCCCAGACCCACAGATGGGCCGCCGCCGGATAGTGGCCGCCCGTGGCCGGAAAGAAATCGAGCACGAAGCCGATGCCGACCTGGAACACGAAGGTGGCCAGGAACACGGTCAGCGTCATGGCCGTGGTGGCGCGGCCGATCAGCGCATCGGGGAACCGCCGGGCCAGCAGCGCGTAGGTCAGGATGCCGCTGGAGCCGAACACCCCATAGGCACCCCACAGCACGGCAAGCGGGATAAACGGCAGGCGGGCCATCAGCAGTAGCTGGACCACGATAAAGCCGATCATGCCGAAACCGGCGAAGGCATAGAGGCTGATGCCGCGCCGCTCCAGATGGCGGGCCGCCCAGCCCGCGCCCACGCAGCCGGCCATCATCGCGATACCGATTACCGACACCAGCCGCGCGCCCGCGCCTGCGGTCAAGCCTTGCACATCGCGCAAATAGGCGCTGACCCACAGCGTCTGCACGGCCAGGAAGATGCCCTGGTTCAGCAGGGTCAGCGGCACCACGCGCCAGAAGCGTTCGCTGCTCAGGATCGTCCGCGTACCGCGCAGCTGCTCGGCAAAGCTCTCCTTGCCCACGCGCTTGACGTCGGGCACCCCGAACCAGAGCAAGACGGCCATGCCGAACGAAATCGCGGCCAGGCCGGCGCTGAGCGTGCGCCAGTCCGTCCAGGACAGCAGCCACGACAGCGGGGCGCCCACCACCACGGCGCCCAGGCCGCCAATGGCCATCACCAGCCCGTTCAGCAGCGGCATGCGCGATAGCGGAAACCACATCGACAGCGCCTGGATGGCGGCGCCCAGGCACACCGACACCCCAACGCCGATCATCGCGCGGCCCACGGCCAGCCCGACCATGCCCGGCGCCCAGGCAAACACCAGCGATCCGGCCACCGCCAGCATCAGCAGCGCAGCCTCGGTGCGGCGCGGGCCGAAACGGTCCAGCAGGATGCCGGCGGGCAGCTGCGCGCAGGCGAAGCCAAGGAAGTAGAAGCTCGTCAGCAAGCCCAGGTCGCCGGCGGTCAGCCCCAGCTCGCGCGTCAGGAACGGCGCGAAACCGAGGTTCACGCCACGGAAGATATACGACACCAGAAATCCGAGCGAAAAGAACGCCAGGACACGCCAGCGCGCCGGCGCGGCATGATTAGGCTGCGCCGCGGCGGCAGCCGGTCGGGTGGGATGAGCGGTGGAAGTGTTCATGCCCTGCATTGTGATCACCAGCTTGGTGCAAGACCAGCGAAAGATACCCGCGGCAATTGTGAGTAAAATTTGACGACATTCCGCACCGCCATGGTCAACAGTCGCCCCCCTCACCTGCCCCCGCTCCAGGCGCTGCGCGCGCTGGAAGCCGCCGCGCGGCACCGCAGCTTCTCGCGTGCCGCCGAAGAACTGGCGCTGACGCACAGTGCCATCAGCCATCACATTCGCGCGTTGGAAGACAACCTCGGCACCAAGCTGTTCCGGCGCACCGGGCTGACGATGACGCCCACCAGCGCCGGCGCCCGGCTGGCCGAACAGGTGCGCGGCGCGCTGGACCAGCTGGAAGTGGCCCTGCGTGAGGCCAGCGACGTGGCGGCCCCGCCCGTGGTCCGGCTGCAGGTCAGCGTCATGGCCGACCTGGCCAACGCCTGGCTGATCCGGCGCCTGCCGAGCCTGCATGCGCAGGCACCCGAACTGGATTTGCATCTGCGCCTGCATGCGGAGATTTCGCCACCTGACCCGTACTCGGTCGATGTCGGCATCTGGCACCAGCGCGTGGACCTGCCCGGCTTCGAGTGCCACAACCTGATTGAAGACCATGTGATTGCCGTCGCCAGCCCGGCCTTGCTGGCCCGGTACCCCGGCTTTACCGTGGCCGATCTGCCGCGGCTGCCCATGCTGCGCTTTGCGCTGCGCCCGTGGCGCGACTGGCTGCTGATGGCCGGGCTGCCGCCCGAGGAACCCGAACGCGGCCCGATCTTCCAGGACGCCGGGCTGATGCTGCAATCGGCAGTGGCCGGGCTAGGCGTGGCCACGGCCCGGGCGCAACTGGCGCAGGACTATTTGGTGAGCGGCCAGCTGGTGCAGATCGGCACCACGCGTATCCCGTCGAGCCTGCATTACTGGGTGACCTGGCGCGAAGGGAATCCGCGCGAAAAGGCCATCCATCGCTTTCACGCGTGGCTCAAGGAGCAGATTGCCGGCATTGCGCCTGCGGAGGTACTACAGCAGTGAAACAGACTGCGCATACCGTCTGACGGCTTGTTTCACGTTTGCAACCATTTAGAGCAGGGGTTGGAGGTCAAGTGCAAATCCCCTCCAAACTCATCCGTACAGGCGAGGCCAAACCGCAGAATTCGACCAAATGACGGACGGAAATCGGCATGCCATCCCGTGCGGAGGACGAGTATCGATAATGATTTTCAACCCCCCAGCGGTTTCTTCAGCCTTCGTTAAGGTAACCGACCGCAGCGCAGCAATGTCTGCGACCCCAAGTATCAAAAGAGAGACATCCTTCCACCGAAATATCCGTAAGGGATCGGCCCCCGGGAAGTGGCGTAGACATTCCCTGTCCCCCCTTGCGTGGGGAGAAAGATGCCATACGGTATATCTGCGTTTGTCACCGATGGGCGGTGCTCCCCGGATATGGCAGGCCCTTCCACCCTGCCGCCCCAGGGCAAAGTTTCATAAATGGAACACTTTTGCCGCAGCCAGCGGCCGCAAATTTGGGTCAATGAAAAAATACAATTTAAATCAATGACTTAACATAGGCCAACGATGGATGACTATATTGCCATCAACGGGCTGATTCCAGGGACGGGTCGGTCTTGCGGAGCTGGAGCGTTCCCAGGCGAGCCAAATCCGCAACCAGTGATGGACTGACGCAGCAATGTGCAGATCCAATCCGCGTGGCGGCATCCGGGCAATCAGCCGGATTGCCGCCACGACATATATGCCCAGGGTTTTTTCTTCTGTTGCACGCGGCCGAATGGGGTGAACAGCGTATCCGGCGGGCCGACCGGAAAGTTTGCGGGAAAACGGGAATCGGCGAATTCAGAGCCGGACCGGGGGAATACACTCATCACGAAGCAGCGGCACGGGTCACGCATCACTGCCGCTACGCTCGGTCAGGCGCAACCGCGCCGGATGGGCTTGCCTCCAGCGATTCAACGTTTCCTTTCTCCCGCAAGCCAGGTGGTGGAGTCCGTATTTGACTCGTCGCCACGGCAGTTGGAAAAAACAAAAAATGCTGGGGGAAATCATGAGCTATTACGTCAACCGCCCGTTGCTGTATCTGTCCAGGCATCACGATGCGTCGTTGTGCCGCTTTCTGTCCGGCCAGGGATGGAAGCTGGTATTTGCCAACAGCCTTGAGGACCTGGCCGGTCTGCCGCTGGACGGACCGTTCTCGGCGGGCCTGCTCGATTTCCACAGCGGCTTCAGCGACGTCGAAATCGAGCTGATGGAGCCGTGGCTGGCTGCGCGCCACATCGGCTGGATCGGCGCGATCAGCAGCTCTGACGCACTGACCGACACCACGCGCAAGCTGCTGACGCTGTACTTCATCGACTACTACACGGCGCCGTTCAACACGGCCGATCTGAGCCGGGCGCTCGGTCACGCGGTCGGCATGGCCGCCCTGCGTCCGGGGCGCGAGCAGCCAACAGTGCCCGAGGCGCGTCCGCACGGCATCATCGGCGAATGCCACGCCATGCAGGCGCTGTACCGCAGCATCGACAAGGTGTCCAGGTGGGACACGCCGGTGCTGATCTCGGGCGAGTCCGGCACCGGCAAGGAACTGGCGGCACAGGCCATCCACCGTGCGTCGCGCCGCGGCAGCCAGCCGTTTGTCGCGGTCAACTGCGCGGCCATTCCGCCCACGCTGCTGATGTCCGAACTGTTCGGCTACGAGCGCGGCGCCTTCACCGGCGCCACCAAGCGCAAGCCCGGCCGGATCGAGATGGCGCAGGGCGGCACGCTGTTCCTCGACGAAATCGGCGACATGCCCCTAGAAAGCCAGACCAGCCTGCTGCGCTTCCTGGAAACCGGGCGTATCGAACGGCTGGGCGGCACCGAATCGGTGGCGGTCGATGTCCGGGTCATCTCGGCCACGCACGTCGACCTCGAAGCGGCCGTGGCGGCCGAGCGGTTCCGTGGCGACCTGTATCACCGCCTGTGCGTGCTGCGCGTCAAGCAGCCGCCGCTGCGCGAACGCGGCTCCGATGTGCTGCTGCTGGCCGAACATATCCTGGAGACCGTGCGCAAGGATTCGCCCGAGCATATCCGCGGCTTTTCGCCGCTGGCCTTGCGCGCCATCACCGCCCACTCCTGGCCGGGCAATGTGCGCGAACTGCTGAACCGCATTCGCCTGGCCGCCGCCATGTGCGAGAACGGCGTGATCCAGCCGTCCGATCTCGAACTCGGCGCGCCCGTGGAGACCAAGCCGCTCACGCTGGCGGCTATTCGGGAAACGGCCGAACAGAACGCGATTGTCGAAGCCCTGCAACGGCACCACGAGCGCCTGATCGACGTGGCGGCCGAGCTTGGCATCTCGCGCGTCACGCTGTTCCGGCTCATGCGCGACTACAAGCTGCAGGTGCGCAAGGGCAACGTGGGACTGGTCTGCGTCCAGAACTGAACTGAACTGACCAGATCGGCCGATCAGCGGATCAGCCGGCAGCCGACGCGGAGCCCGACCATGCAGCACGCCCAGTCTCCATCCCGCCTGCGCGACAGCGGCGCGCCAGGCCAGACGACGGACAGGCCGACGGACAGGCCGACGGACAGGCCAACGATATGGCAGCGCATGCCGTCGCGGGACACCTTCGTGCGGCTGGTTCGCTTCGGCGTATCGGGCGTCATCGCCACGGGCATCCACGTGGCGGTGGCCACGCCGCTGATCTACCTGCTGCATGCGTCGCAGGTGAGCGCCAACGGCGTGGCGTTCGTCGTCGCCAATATCGCGTCGTACCTGCTCAACACGCTGTGGAGCTTCGGCGCCACGCCCTCGCGCGACAGCTACGTGCGCTTTCTGATCGTATCGCTGCTGGGCCTGGGCCTGACGCTTGCCATATCGGCCGGCGCGCAGGCGCTGGGGCTCGGCTACTGGGCCGGCCTGGCGGTGATCCTGTCGGTGGTGCCGGCCGTCACCTTCGTATTTCACCGGACCTGGACGTATCGCTAGCCGGGCCGGCCTTCACTTCCAGCGGGCCGGACCGGCCCATCAAGAGGAGCCCCCCATGCCAGCGGTCACCGACATGCCCACGCCCGCGACACACGGCGGCGCGCAACCCGCCCGCTGGCTGACGCCCGGACGGATCTGCCTCTATGCGGCCACCTTGCTGGCCCTGGAGTGCATCGTGATTGGCGCATGGTGGTACAGCCACGCGATCATCGCCAATCCAACCGTGCCGGGGATGGGCTGGGATTTCGTGGTGTACTGGTGCGCGTCCTCGCTCGCGCACCTGCATGGCGCACCGGCCGCCTATGACTGGGAACTGCTGCGCGCCGCCGAGCGCCCGCTGCTGCAGACCGCCTTCGGCCCGTTCGCCTATCCGCCGACGTTCCTGCTGCTGATCTATCCGCTGGCCCTGCTGCCGTTCGGGCTGGCGCTGGTGCTGTTCTCGCTGGCCGGCGTCGCGGTGTATCTGGGCTACCTGCGTACCGTGATTGGCCGGATACACCGCTACTGGTTCGTGCCGGCACTGGCCTTCCCCGGCGTCTGGGTGGCGCTGATCGCGGGGCAGAACTCGCTGTTCACCGCCGTGGCCGCCGGCGGGGCACTCTGGCTGCTGCGGCGCCATCCGATTGCCGCTGGCGCCTGCATCGCGCTGCTGTGCGTCAAGCCGCAACTCGGCGTGCTGTTTCCGCTGATGCTGCTGTGCGAGCGGCGCTGGGTAGCCTTTGTGGCGGCGGCAGGCGGTACGGCGCTGTTCGTCGGCCTGACCACCGCTGCGTTCGGCGTGGACGTCTATCCGGCGTTCTTCCGCAGCATGGCGATGTTCCGTGAGGCGGTGGCAATCAACAGCGGCGTCCTGCGTGGCGCGCCGACGCTCTTCGGCATGTTGCGCGTGGCCGGCATCGACGTGCCGCTGGCCTACGCCGTACATGCCGCCGTGGCGCTGTGCGCGGTGGCCGCATGCGTGTGGATGTGGAGTGGCCGGGCGCGGCTTGCCCTGGGTGCGTCGGCATTGGTGGTCGGCACGCTGATCGTCCAGCCCTATCTGATCTACTACGATCTGGCCTGGCTGGCGATACCGCTGGCCCTGCTGTGCGTGGACATGGTCCGGCATGGCAGTCGTGCGTGGGAGCGCCTGCTGCTGGCGATCACGTGGCTGGTACCGGCGCAGGCGATGAGCCCACTGGTGATCGGTGGCATGCCGCAGATCACCCCCTTCGTGCTGGCCGGCCTGCTTGCGCAGATCGTGGCGCGCCATCAAAACAACGCCGCCCGATCCTGACCGGACCGGGCGGCGTCCCACCCCTCGGAGAAATCCCCCGGAAAAACCTATTGCCGCTTGCCGCCCGCCGCGATCGAGATCACCCGGCCGCCGCTGCCGAAGCGCCCTTGCGGCCGGCGGTCCTGATAGCGGCGCTTGACCAGGTAGATCGGGCGCGCCTTCGATTCGTCGTAGATGCGGCCGATGTACTCGCCCAGCACGCCCAGCCCGATCAGCTGCAGCCCGCCGAAGAACAGCAGCAGCGACAGCACCGACGCATAACCGGGCACATCGACACCAAGGACAATCGTCCGGGCCACGATGAACGAGCCGTAGCAGAACGCGACCATGGCGACGATCGAGCCGACGTAGGTCCAGCTGCGCAGCGGCAGCGTGCTGAAACTGGTGATGCCCTCCAGCGCCAGGTTCCAGAGCCGCCAGCCGGAAAACTTGGACTCGCCGGCGCTGCGCGGGGCCCGTTCGTACTGGACGATCGCCGTGGTGAAGCCCACCCAGGCAAACAGGCCCTTCATGAACCGGTGCCGCTCGGGCAGCTGCTTCAGCGCGTTGACCACGGTGCGGTCCATCAGCCTGAAGTCGCCGACATTCTCGGGGATCTTCAGGTCCGACAGCCAGTTGTGCACGCGGTAGTAGGCGGTGGCGGTCACGCGCTTCAGGAAGGTATCGCTGGCGCGGCTGGCGCGTTGGGCCAGCACCACCTCGGCACCAGCGCGCCATTTCTCGACCAGCGCGGGAATCAGCTCGGGCGGGTCCTGCAAGTCGGCGTCGATCGGGATCACCGCGTCGCCAAACGCCTCGTCGATGCCGGCGGTCAGTGCCGCCTCCTTGCCGAAGTTGCGCGTCAGGTCGATCACGCGGACACGTGCGTCGCGTCGCGATACCGCGATCAGGCGCGCCAGCGTGTCGTCGCTGCTGCCGTCGTTGACACAGACAATCTCGAAGCGCGTCCGCGGCACCGATTCCAGCACCGGCACCACGCGTGCGAAGAAGGCCTGCAAGGCGTCCCCCTCGTTGTAGAACGGCACCACCAGCGACAAGAGCTGGTTTTCGTCATAGTCAGCCATGATCTCTTTCCTCCCGGCGCGTCTGGTCGCGCGCCATGTCTGCCGGCATCAGGCGATGCCCCTCCATCCTTTCCATCCGGATTCGCCACACGCCAAGCCCGAGTGCAAGCATCAGCCCGAGCGGCAGCGGCTGCAATCCAATCCCCGCATCGGTCACGCGGGTCCACAGCGGCATCAGCCACAGCACGGCCAGCAGTTCCCGCTCGCCACGCAGCCAGCCCACCCGATGCGCATGCGCGCCAAGCCACGCAATGGCCAGCCCGAGACACACCAGGTCGTAGTCGTACAGGTAGGCAGGCAGCAGCAGCCCGCCCGTGACAAGCACCGCCGCACGCAGCGCGAAGCTGCAGGGCCCGGTCCACGCATACATGACCGATGCCAGCGCAGCCGCCGCCACCACGCCGTGGATGGCATAGGGCAGCAGCACACCGCCACTGATCAGCTTCACCGCCGCAAACACCGTGGGCATGCGCGCCAGGAGCGCGGCGCCCTGCTCCACCGATTCGCGCGCCATGGCGGCGTTGCGCAGGAACGCAGCGAACGGCTCGGTGCCAAACGCGAGCAGCGAGATCAGCGTCAGCAACAGCGTCGTGGCGACCATGGCGCCTAGCGCACGCCAGGCACGCGCGCAAAGCAGGGCCACCGGGAACATCAGCGCAAGCTGCGGTTTCATCGCCACCGCGCCCAGCAGCACGCCCGCGAGCACCGGACGCCGTTGCAGGCAGGTCAGCGCGAGTCCGGCGCACCCCGCCAGCCACAGCGCGTTCTGTCCGGTAGCCAGTACGACGACGATGCCCGGAAACGCCACCGCCGCCAGACGCGCGTCACGCCAGGGCAGCGTGCGGTGCATCGCCCACGCGTACCAGGCCGCGCCCCCCGCCAGAAAGACAAAGGTGGCGAGCCCATAGGGCAGCAACCCGAACGGCAGCACGAACCACAGCGATGCGGGCGGATACAGCCACGGCAGCACCCCGTCGCCAATGGCAAGACCAGGCACGGCGGACAGTTCCATCTGCCGCAGCGCGGCGAAGTCGTAGGGTGCGGCCGCCCCGCTGGACAGCGCCAGCTTTGCCGCGCTCCAGAACACGACAAAGTCGCCGCCCGGCGCAAACACGCCAGGGCTCTTCAGCACGCAGGCGCGCAGCAGCCAGATGCCGAAATACAGCGCGTAGCACCCCAGCGCCACGCTTGCGTAGAGACGCAGGCGCCGCTGGTCGAGCCAATGCGCTGGGGACGCAGCGGCCCCGCTGCGGTGGGCGGCGGCGTGTACCGTGGCCATGTCAGGTTCCCACCGGCGCCGCAACCGGCGCGCAAGCGGTGCGGGCCATCGCCCGGCGCACGGCCACCAGCACCAGCAATGCCGATACGACCGGGCCGATCTGGGGCATGCCAAGCTTGGGATTCAAGTGCTCAAAGACCGGCAGCCACCACACCACCAGCAGCAGCGCGCGCTCGCGGCCGGCCAGCCCGTGGCGGATGCCGTCCCCGACCAGTCCAGCCGCAGCAAGCCCCATCCATGTCAGTTCATAGTGGCGAACGTACGGCGTGGCCAGCAGCGCGGCGGCGGCGAGTACCGCCACGCACAGCGGCACCTCGCGCGTGCGGGACCAGACGTAGGCCACGGACGCCGCGGCCGCCACGGCAGCCATCGCCTGCACCGCATAGGCCGCGGAAGCACCGAGCCCGGCCAGCTGCGCGGCCGCCAGGACGGACGGCATGCAGTACCACCCCTCGGGCGTGCCTTCCACGAGATTGGCGCGGGCCCACGCGATGCTGCGCAGGAACGCCGGAATGGTCTCCCAGCCGCAGATGGCCACGCTGACCGCCGCAAAGATCGCGGCCGTGGCCGCCGCGCTGGCCAGTGTGCGCAGATGGCGCCCCGCGATCAGCGCCACCGGCACCAGCAGCGCGAGCTGGGGCTTGATGGCCAGCAGCCCGATCAGCACGCCGGCGAGCACCGGGCGGCTGCCCATCAGGCACACCGCGCCGCCGATCAGCGACGCCGTCAGCAGCGAGTTCTGGCCCAGGATGACGGAAATCAGGACGGCCGGCGATGCCAGCACCGGCAGCCACAGGCCACGCCGCAGCAGCGATCCGGCGCCCACCAATCCGCCGATCGCCCGCAGGTAGGCGTAGGCGCCTGCCATTGCGAACAGCACATAGCTGAACGCGAGCGGCAGTGCCGCCAGCGGCAGCACGACCAGCAGGAACGTGGGCGGATACAGCCAGGGCAGCACGGCTGTGCTGTCGGCGCCGAGCGGCCCATAGGCCGCCATCACATCGAGGTGCCGGGCCACGTCGTAGGCATGCACCGCGCCTTCGCTCAGTGCCAGGTACGACGCGCTCCAGAAGACGGCAAAGTCGGCGCCGGGCCGGCTGACGTGGCTGTCGGTGAAGCCCCGGCTGTACCAGGCCCAGGTCGCCATCAGGAGCACGAACAGGAGCAGCACCGCCGCGCTGTAGACGCGCGCCCGGTCCAGATCCAGCCATGCGCGACCGGCGTGCTGGCCATGCTTCCCGGTGTCTGTCCGGACTGCTTCCTGATTCATGACTTGCCCCGTTCCGTTGTTGTCCTGCAGGCCGCTTGTCGCCGCTCCATGAACCTCGGCAATGCCTGGCGTTGCCTAAGTCTTGTCATGCGACGACGTTTGCGCAAGACACGCCAGGCCGCAAAAACAGGCCGGAGACCGCCTGCGGCCCGGTTGGCGCCGACAACGTTTCGGTTCTGAATCACGGGTGGGTTCCCGACCGGAAATGGCGCCACGCAAGCGTTTGCGGGCCACGCGGGAAAGCCGGCGCGCGCGTCGGCCTGCACACGACGACGCCGTGGATGATTCCATTCGGAAACGTCGCCCCCGCGGCCGGGCCGTTCATCCATCAGACGGGCCATGCCAAGCGCCGCATGGATCCACCCGGGCGGTTGTCATCCAACGGCGTGACCAGGCCCGGCCACCGGCTTCGTCCGCCTCATGCTTTCGGATGAGCGCGGCCGCCGTGCAGCCGCGTCACCCCGGAACGGCGGTCGGATAGGCCCTCATCCCTGGGTGGCCTCATCCAAAAAAAATCGCCTCGGCAGCGTTTCCGGCTGGCAACGACGAAGGCCCGAAACGGCGTCAGCAGCACGCATCGCCTCGCCCGCCGTCGGACACACCTGCCCGCAAAGCCTTGCGGCACAAGGGTCCTGGCGTGGCTGGCCCGCGGTTTGCCTATGCCTGGCATGCGGCACCGATTCACCGGACTGCCGCACTGCCCGCGATGACTGTGATTGCAGGCAGACGACCACAACGATTCGGGGAGCCGCACCATGCCAGCTATCGGTCCGCTCGTGAGATTGCATCGGGCACAGGGTCGCACCGTCTCCGCCCGCGGCGGCGGCAGCGTGCCCTTCCGATGCATGGCACGCGCCAGCCACGCCCAACATGCGGCACGGTGCATCCATGCGTCCGCCGAACGCCGTCTGCAGGCACGCAGCCCGCAGGGCCCCGGCACGGGCGCCGGCCGATGGCCATTCCACTGCTGCGCCATCTGCGCGCCGCCGCACTGTTGCCGTGCCCGCATCTGAATGTCGGATTGTCCTTACGTAGTTCCCATAGAAGCGTTTGTTCCACAACACAAGGAGCTTGCCATGCAACAACTGACCCAAAACCTGACGCGTTTTGTCCGTGACGACGACGGCGTGACCGCCATCGAATATGGCCTGATCGCCGCGCTCATCGCCGTGGTGATCATCGCCACGGTGCAGACCGTCGGCACCAACCTGAGCAAGGTGTTCAGCTTCATCGGCGCCGAGCTCGCCGCCTGATGGGACCGCAGGTTCCGCGGCGTAAAGCGTGCGTGCCCCACGCCGCGGAACCTGCGACGCCCCGCCTCACGGACCCCACCCAGGAGAGCACCCATGCGCAACCCCATTGCCAGCCTGAAGACGTTTCTTCGCGACGACGACGGTGTCACCGCCATCGAGTACGGCCTGATCGCCGCGCTCATCGCCGTGGTGATCATCGCCACCGTGCAGACCGTCGGCACCAACCTGAGCAGCGTCTTCAGCTTTATCGGCGCGGAGCTGGCCGCCTGACGGACCACTCACCAAGCTACGGCCCCACTGAGGAGACCACCATGCGCGGCATCCAAGCCCTGTGCCGGAACTTCCGCTGCGATACACGCGGTGTGACGGCAATCGAATACGCATTGCTGGGCGCATTGATCGCGATGGTGATCATTGGAGCCGTGAGCGTCCTTGGCAGCAACGTCAAAGCGCTCTACGAACTCATTGCAGCGGAGATGCCCTGAAACGGCCACGCCAATCCAGACGAACCGAGCCCGCCATGTCCACGATCCCGTCGCTCTCGCCCTTTGTCGGCCCCATCGCCATCGTGGTGGTACTGACTGCCGCCGCCACGGACCTGCAGCGCCGCCGCATTCCGAACTGGCTGACGTTCGGCGCATGGCTGGTGGCGCTGCCGGTCCAGATGATGGTGCACGGGCCGGCTGCAGGCACCTCCGCATGGGCGCTCGGCTGGCTGACCGGCTTCGGCATCTTCCTGCCCGTTTATCTGCTCCGCGGCATGGCTGCGGGCGACGTCAAGCTGATGGCCGCCGTGGGCGCCTGGCTGGGCGCCAGTCTTGCCGCATGGATCGCCCTTGCGTGCTTCGTGATCGGCGGCGCCTGGGCGCTGATGCTGGTACTCGCGACCGGCAAGGGCCGGCAGTTGCTGCGCAACCTCGGCGGCATCGCGCTTACCGGCCAGGCGGGCCCGTCGGTGGGCTCGCTGCCCTACGGCGTGGCCATCGCCGCCGGCACGCTGACCATGCTGTTCGCCCGGACATGACGGGCCCATCGATGTCTCCGGGCGGCGCCATGCAACGCCACGGCAATGCAGACCAACATTCAAGGGGAATGGCAATGTCAGAACACCACGACGACCAGGCGACACAACTGCCCGAGGCGCTCGCCTCGGTGGTCCGGCACGCCCAGATCGACCAGGCGCCGCCACCCGCCTGGGCCGTGCCGCCGCGCACCATCGCGGATACCGGGCTCGAGGTGTCGCTGCTGCTGGGGCTGCTGCTGAAGGCCGCCTACCTGCACCGCAGCGTCTCGCTGGCCATCCTGATGGATACGCTGCGGCTGCCCGCTTCGGTGGTGAACGAGATCGCGGCGCTGGGTGTGCGCGAACGGCTGCTCGAGGTGGCGCATCGCGGCGCCAGCGACATCGACGTGCGATTCCGCCTCACCGACGCCGGCTATGCCCGCGCCGCCGAGACCGCCGCGCGCTGCAGCTACACGGGCGCCGCGCCGGTCACGCTGCAGGCGTACATCGACGCCATCGCCCTGCACTCGATCCACCATACGTCGGTGACCAAGACCGAAGTGACCCGTGCCTTCCAGGAACTGGTGGTGCCGGGGGCGCTGCTCGAATCGATCGGCATGGCCCTGAACACCGCGCGGGCGCTGATGATCTACGGTCCGCCGGGCAGCGGCAAGACCTACCTGGCGCAGCGCCTTGGCGCGCTGCTGCCCGGTGCCGTGCCCGTGCCGCACGCGATCACGGTGGCAGGCGAGATCATCCAGGTGCTGGACCCGCTGGTGCACACGCCGGTCGCCACCGGCGACGCACCGGGCTCCCACCGCGCCATGGACCGCCGCTGGGTGGTCTGCCATCGGCCCGTGGTGCTGACCGGCGGCGAACTGACGCTGTCGATGCTGGACCTGCGCTACGACAGCGCCTCTGGCTTCTACCAGGCGCCACCGCACATGAAGGCCAACAACGGCATCTACATCGTGGATGACCTGGGCCGGCAGATGGTGGGCGTGGAACAGCTGCTGAATCGCTGGATCGTGCCACTGGATCGCGGCATCGACATGTTCACGCTGCACAGCGGCGTGCGGTTTTCGGTGCCCTTCGACGTATGGCCGGTGTTCTCCACGAACATGGAACCCGGCCAGCTCGGCGACGACGCCTTCCTGCGCCGCCTGGGCAGCAAGCTCTACGTGGGGCCGCTGTCGGTCGACCACTATCGCGAGGTCTGCCTGCGCACGGCCGCCGACCTGGGCCTCGCCTGGCCGGAACCGGCCTTCGAATTCCTGCTGGAGAGCCTGCACTTTTCCAGCGACATCCCGTTGCTGGCCTGCATTCCGCGCGACCTGCTGCGGCTCGTGGCGTCGCACCTGCGCTACCACGACGATGCCCCGCACGTGACCGCAGAGGGGCTTTGCCGGGCCTGGCAGAGCTACTACGGCCTGCGCGCCAGGCCGGAAGTGTCGTCACCCGTCACCAGCGAACACTGCTGGCCAGTCGGCCATCCTGAAGCGGGCTGAACCGGCCCGGCCAGGAAGCACGTACCTACGTAGGGGAGAGTCATCATGAAGAACACGCGAGCAATCCTGATGCTGCTGGTTGCGCTGGTCGCCGGCGCGGCAGCGGTGGTATCCGCATCCCGATGGCTGCTCCAACAGTCGTCGAGTTCGACCAGGCAGGTGGTGGTGGCCGCCAACGACCTCGACCTTGGCCAGCCGCTCAACGGCAGCCAACTCAAGCTGGTGAGCTGGCCGGCCGCCAGCGTGCCGCCGGGCGCATTCGAGGACCTCAAGGCCCTGGACGGGCGCGTGGTACGGACCAGCCTGCAGCGCGGCGAGCCCATCCTCGACGCCAAGCTGGCGCCCATCGGCACCAAGGGCGGCCTGTCGGCGGTCATCAACGACGGCAAGCGCGCCATCACGGTTCGGGTCAACGACGTGGTCGGCGTGGCGGGCTTCGCGCTGCCCGGCAACTACGTCGACGTGATCGTCAACACGAACGAGGAAGCCAGAAGCACCCAGAACGGCAACATCTCGAAGATCGTGCTCGAGAAGATCCTGGTACTGGCGGTGGCCCAGCAAGTGAGCCGCGACGACACGCAGCCCAAGGTGGTCAACGCCGTGACGCTGGAAGTCACCCCCGACCAGGCCGAAAAGCTCGATGTGGCGCGCAGCGTGGGCACGCTGTCGCTGGTACTGCGCAACCAGATGGACGTGGCCGACATCAACACCGGCGGCGCCACCAAGCACACGTTGCTGGGCCGCGCCGATCCGCCCGCGCCGGCTCCGGCCGCCACGCCGGCCGCTGCGCCGCGCACCGTGGTCAAGACCCGCACCATCGTGGCCGCGCCGGCGCGGCCGGGCAATTGCGTCGGGGTGCTGGCAGGTGTTCAGGGCAGCCTTGAGTGCTTCTGAACACGGACGGTGACGAACGAGACGCGCAACGCATCCATCCGAATCATTCTCCGGGGGGAGATCATCATGAAAAAGAAGACATCCGAAGCAGCACGCGGCACACGCCTGGTCGTGCTGGCGGCCATCCTCTGCACTCCGCTGGCCGCCGCGGCCCAGGTTGCCGTCGATGCCGGCAACATCGCCAAGGCCACCACGCCGGCGGCATCCGCGGCGCCCGGGGTCAAGGTCCCGGCAACGGGCGGCCCCGTGCAGATGACCATCAGCATGACGCCGGTTCCGGCCGCGCCGTCGAACGCCGCCGATGTGCGTGGCCCGAGCTGCTCCGGCGCCATCCGCAATGAATCGAGCGTGATCGTGCCGGTGGGCAAGTCGCAGCTGATTCCGCTGCCTGAGCCCATTCGCAACCGCACGCTGGGCAACCCGAACGTCGTACAGGCCACGATGGTGTCTCCGCAAACGCTCTATGTGCTGGGCCGCACCGTGGGCACCACCAACATGATCGTGCAGGGCCGCAGCGGCGCCTGCAGCATCATCAACGTGGTGGTCAACGCGGACGCGAACGGTCTGCAGACATCGCTGGCTCAGCTGCTGCCCGGCGAATCGGGCATCCGCGTGATGACCGCCGCCGATAACCTGGTGCTGACCGGCAGCGTGTCCAGTTCGCAGGCGGCCCTGCAGGCCATGGACATCGCCCAGGCCTATGCCAACGCGGCCCAGGGCGACGGCGGCAATGCCAGGAAGGGCGGCGTGCTCAACATGATGTCGGTGGATACCCCGCAGCAGGTGATGCTGGAAGTGAAGGTTGCCGAAGTCTCCAAGACACTGCTGAACCAGCTGGGATCGGCCGTCAACATCCAGGGCGGCTTCGGGTCGTGGACCGGTGGCGTGCTCACCAACCTGCTCACGGGCGCGGCGGCCGGCTTCTTCGGCAGCAAGGCCAACAACAGGCCGTTCAACCTGGCCATCGACGCGCAGAAGAACGACAGCCTGGTGAAGGTGCTGGCCGAGCCGAACCTGGTGACCATCAGCGGCCAGGAAGCCAGCTTCCTGGCGGGCGGCAAGATCTACATCCCGGTGGCACAGAGCAACGCGCTGGGCGGTGCCTCGACCATCACACTGCAGGAAGAGGAATACGGCGTGGGGCTGAAGTTCACGCCCACGGTGCTGGCCAATGGCCGCATCCACCTGAAGGTGTCGCCCGAAGTGTCGGAACTGTCGCCCACGGGCGCCACGGTCAGCGGCAGCAGCCTGACCGGCCAGACCATCCTGCCGCTCATCACGACGCGGCGTGCATCCACCACCGTGCAGATGCGCGATGGCGAGAGCTTCGCGATCGGCGGCCTGCTGCAGGACAGCGCACGGGGCGCGTTGAAGGCCCTGCCCGGCGCGGGCGAAGTGCCGGTGCTTGGCACGCTGTTCCGCAGCACGCAGTTCCAGCAGGACCTGACCGAGCTGGTGTTCATCATCACGCCGCGCCTGGTCAAGCCGATGACGAACCAGAACTACCCGCTGCCGACCGATGGCTTTACCACGCCTGACCCGCTGTCGCTCTACTTCATGGGCAACATGGAAGGCCGTGGCAAGCCGCCGCAGCAGCCCGCCCCGGCCCCTTCGCAACCGGCCGCACCGGCCACGGCCCCGGCACCCGCCCCTTCGGCACCGCGCACCGAGACCACGCCGGGCACGTCGGTCCCGACGGTTCCGGTCGGCAAGGTCCTGGACGAACCGGCGCCGTCGGGCCCCGCGTCTCCGGCCGCACCCGTGGCTGCCGCCGGATCACGGCCACCCCGGGCGCCCGTAACGGGCACCGTGTCGACCATCACGAGCGAGGACCACAGCGCGCGCGTCGCACGCATCGAAGCCACCGCGCAGCGCCTGGCCCAGGCCCGCGCGGCGACGGCCGCCGCCACCGGCCCCGGCACCACGGGCAGCAACTGATCCGCCGCGCCACCAGGAGAACGATCATGAACAAGACACACAAGCTTTCGCGCAGCGCCGCCACGCTGGTAGTCGGCACCCTGACCTGCCTCGGGCTGTCGGCCTGCATGACCTCGACCCCCGTGTGGGACCACCACCGGGGCGAGGCGCTAGCCGCCATCAAGCAGCAGCAGATCATCAACCCCGAAGCGCCGGCCGGACTGCCCACCGTCGAAGGCACCGACGGCAAGACGGCCGTGGCCGCGATGCGCAATTTCGACCGCTCGCTGATGCGGATGCAGCAGGGCAGCGGCGCACCCAGCGTCTTCGGCATCGATTTCGGTGCGGGCGGCGGCTACGGTGGCGTCGGCATGGGCGGCGGCGGCCAACGCTGAAGCCAACGCAACGCTTTCCGGGGAGGGTGCCATCATGTCCAGAACCAGGCCTCGCGGCAAGCCACTGCCTTGCATTCATGCGCGGCAGCGCGGCGCCGTCGCCATCATCGTCGGCCTCATGATCGCGGTGCTGGTCGGGTTCATCGGCCTGGCACTGGATCTGGGCAAGCTGTACGTGAGCAAGAGCGAACTGCAGAACCGGGCGGACGCGTGCGCGCTGGCCGCGGCGCGCGACCTGACCGGCGCCACCCCGCTCACGGTTTCCGAGGCCGCAGGCTTTACCGCCGGGGCCCGCAACCTGGTGCTGTTCCAGGGCAAGCTGGAACAGCAGCCGGGTATCACGTCCACCGAGGCCGTGACCTATACCGATTCGCTGGCCAACCCCTTCCTGGACAGGAACTCGGTCACGTACCCGCTCAACACCATCAAGTACGTGAAGTGCGAGGTCTCGCGCGCCGGCATCGCCAACTGGTTCGCACAGGCGCTCAATGCCCTGCCCGGCACGCACATCGGCCCAAGCACGGTAGCCGCCTTTGCCGTGGCCACGACCACGTCGGCGCAAACCACCTGCGCGATTCCGGTGTTCGTCTGCAAGGCCGACACCGCCACGCCGCCCGTGCCAGGCGGCTACACCATCGGGCAGTGGCTGACGACCAAGGCGGGCACAGCGGACGTTCAGGATTTGTCATACGGAGGCGGAAACTTCGGCTGGGCGGACCTGAGCGGCGGCACCAGCGCCAAGGACCTGGCCAACCAGCTCAAGGGCGCCGGCCAATGCAACCTGCCGGCCACGGGCGCCGAGATCGGCACGACCGGCAACAAGGCGTCGATCTCCGACGAATGGAACAGCCGCTTCGGTATCGTCAAGGGCAGTACCGTGGGCGTGACCGACTTCACGGGCTTCGCCTACACCCCCACGTCGTGGAAAGCGCAAAGCAACGCCTACAGCGGCACGTCGACCGACACCAAGGGGGCGACGCAGTCCAACTTCCTGGCCAACCGCAAGGCCTACGCGCCCTATCAGGGCGACACGGCCGCCGGGCTGACCACGCAGGGCACCACGGCGAGCGGCCCCACCTACCAGGCCGGCGCCGACCGCCGCCTGGTGCTGGCACCCATCGTCGACTGCTCGCCGCTCGGCACCCCGGGCGCGCACAAGGTGACCGTGACGGGCTGGGCCTGCCTGCTGATGCTCGACCCGATGCAGAAGGGGGGCGCCAACGACACGGTGCATCTCGAGTATCGCGGCGATTCGAGCATGCCGGGCAGCCCCTGCGCCACGCAGGGCATGCCCGGCGCCAGTACCGGCGTCGGCCCGCTCGTTCCCGTGCTGGTGCAATAGGAGTCGATCATGAAACCGCTGACACACTCCCGACCCCACACCCGCAGGTACCAGCGCGGCGTGGCCGCGGTCGAGTTCGGCATCCTGCTCGTACCGATGGTGCTGATGGCCTGCGGCGTCACCGAATTCGGACGCGCGGTCTATCAGTACGACACGCTGACCAAGGCCACGCGCTCGGCGGCCCGCTACCTGTCGCAATTCTCGCCCGACGACGTCACCTACCCGACGGCGGCGACCAAGTGCCTGGCCGCCTATGGGAACACCGGCTGCTCCGGCCAGCCGCTGGCGCCGGGACTGACCACCGCGATGGTCGTCATCTGCGATCGCGTCGATGGCACCGGATGCCCGGGTCAAGCCTTCAGCAACGTCGCCACCTACGACAACCCCTCAGGCACCGGCACGCAGGCCGGCACCGTGAACCTGGTGGCCGTCCGGATCAGCGGCTTTGCCTACTCGCCGCTGCAGTCGTTCATCAATCTTTCCGGGCTGAAGTTCGGCGATATCACCACCGTCATGAGGCAAGTGCTATGACACATCGTGCCCACCCCCTCGGGCTTGCCCGGCAGCGCGGCGTTGCCGCGGTGGAGTTCGCGCTGATCGCGGGCGTGTTCTTCACGCTGCTGATCGGCATCTTCGAATTCTCGCGGGTGCTCTTCTATTGGAACACCGCCGCGGAGGTCACGCGCCTGGCCGCGCGGTCGGCCGTGGTGTGCGACTCCAACGCCAGCATCATCAAGACGAAGATGGAGAACATGCTGCCGCTGCTGCAGAACTCGAACATCAGCGTGGCCTACTCGCCCACGGGCTGCGACAGCGATCCGGCCACCGCACGCGCCAGCTGCCAGTCCGTGACCGTCAGCGTGACCAATGTGACGATTGCCACGGTGATCCCGGTGATGCGCCTGCGTATCGGCATGCCGGCGTTCACCACGACCATGACGCGCGAAAGCATGCAGACATCGACCGGCGGGTCGGTGTGCAGCTGACGCGCAGGCACCCATTCGCTCCATCCGACCCGAACATCGCGAGGACACCATGCTCAAGATCCTGATCGCATCCGACGACGCCGAACGGCTGGCTGAGATCAACCGGCTCACGGCCAACGCCGGCAACTTCCAGACCATGTCGATGCAGGAAGGGCTGGCCCGCCTGCCACTGCAGGCGAGCCGGCTGCGCATGGCGGACCTGCTGATCCTGGAGTTGCCCGATATCGCACCCGCCCAGATGTTCGCGGTGGAAACGCTGCGCCAGCAGCATCCCGACCTGCCCTGCATCCTGATCACGCAGTCGCACGATTCCAGCGTGCTGATCCAGGCCATGCGCGCCGGCGTGCGCGACGTGCTTTCCTGGCCGCTGGACAAGAGCCAGCTGGCCGAAGCCCTGAAACGCGTGGAAGCCACGCATGTGCCGCGTTCGCACGACGTCGCGCAGGTGGTGTCGATGATCTCCTGCAAGGGCGGCGCGGGCACCAGCTTCATCGCCGCGAACCTGGGCGATGCGCTGTCGCGCCACTTTGGCAAGCGCGTGCTGGTGGTGGACCTGAACCGGCACTTTGGCGATCTCACCTATATCGTGACCGACAAGGCCCCCCCCAGCACGCTGTCGGAAATCTGCAGCCAGATCGATCGCATGGACGCGGCGTTCCTGGAGGCTTGCCTCGTGCATGTCAGCGACGGCCTGGACATGCTCGCGGGTGCCGCAGACCCGGTGCGGGCCAGCCAGATCCAGAAGGAAAAGCTGGAGTGGATCCTGTCGGTCATGCAGCCCAACTACGACTACGTGATCTTCGACGTGGGCCAGAGCATCGATCCGCTGTCGATCAGCATGCTCGACCACAGCGACCGCATCTGCGTGGTGACCGAACCCAGCATCGCCTTCGGGCGTCCCAGCCGCCGGCTGCTCGACATCCTGCGCGCCCTGCACTATCCCGACGACAAGATCCGGGTGGTACTGAACCGCACGGGCCGCAAGAACGAACTGCCGCGCGCCACGATGGAAGAGATCTTCGGCATGAAGGTGGCGTTCACCCTGCCGGACGACCCGGCCACGGTGGACGAGGCCGTCAGCCACGGCGAGCCGGTGGCCAAGCTGAGCAAGCGCAGCAGCATTGCGCGCGCACTGCAGTCGATGGCCATGCAGCTGGCCCCGAGCCAGGAAGCCGAGCGCCGCAGCCGGCAGGAAAGCGTGTCGCCGCTGCGCAAGCTGATGCTGCGCGCGCGCAGCACCTGAAGCCGCTTGTCCCAATCAGACCGATCCGCCCGAACACCCGGAACCGAATCCGCCAAGCCAGGAGTCCATCATGTCGATCCGCGAACAGCTCGCCAATGCCGGGGCGCCCTTCACGGCGAACGGCCATGCCACGATCCACTTTGGCACCGCCGCCGGCACGAACACTGCCGGATACCACGCGCTCAAGCGCGATGTCCACGAGTCCGTGCTCGACCGGGTGGAACTGGAGCGTCTGGCGCACTTTCCCCAGGAGCAGGTGCGTCAGGAGATTTCCACACTGGTGAACCTCATCATCGAGGAGCAGAAGGTGCTGCTCAACGACAACGAGCGTCGCCAGCTGACCGTGGAGATCTACGACGAGATGTTCGGCTTCGGCCCGCTGGAGCCGCTGCTGAACGATCCCACCGTGTCTGACATCCTGGTCAACACCGCGCGGCAGACGTATGTGGAGCGGCGCGGCAAGCTCGAACTGACGAACGTGGTGTTCTACGACGACGCCCATCTGATGAAGGTGATCGAGAAGATCGTGTCGCGCGTGGGTCGCCGGATCGACGAAACCAGCCCCATGGTGGATGCCCGGCTGCCGGACGGCTCCCGCGTCAACGCCATCATTCCGCCTTCTGCCATCGACGGGCCGCTGCTGTCGATCCGCCGGTTCTCGGTGAATCCGCTGCAAGTGTCGGACCTGGTGGCGCTGAAGAGCCTGACGCAACCGATGGCCCAGTTGCTGCAGGCGCTGGCGCATGCGAAGGTGAACGTGCTGGTCTCGGGCGGCACGGGCAGCGGCAAGACCACGCTGCTGAACATCCTGTCCGGCTTCATCCCCGAAGACGAACGCGTGGTGACCATCGAGGACGCCGCCGAACTGCAGCTGCGCCAGCCCCATGTCCTGCGCCTGGAAACCCGGCCGCCCAACATCGAGGGCAAGGGCGAGATTACGCAGCGCGCCCTGGTGCGCAACGCGCTGCGGATGCGGCCCGACCGCATCATCCTTGGCGAAATCCGCGGCGGCGAGGCGCTGGACATGCTCAACGCGATGAACACCGGCCACGAAGGTTCGCTGACCACCATCCACGCCAATACGCCGCGCGACGCGCTGACCCGGCTCGAGAACATGGTCAGCATGGCCGGGCTGACCATGCCCGCCAAGGCCATGCGGCAGCAGATCGCCTCGGCGATTACGGTCGTGGTCCAGGCCGCGCGCATGACCGACGGCAGGCGCAAGATCATCAGCATCCAGGAAATCACCGGCATGGAAGGCGACATCATCAACACGCAGGAGATCTTCACCTTCCAGCGCACCGGCGTGGCCGAGGATGGCGCAGTCAAGGGTCACTTCAAGGCCACCGGCGTGTATCCGAAGTTCGCCGAGCGGCTGCGTGTATTCGGCGTCGGCCTGCCGGACGAGATCTACGACCCCGCGCGCCGCTTCGAAGTCTGAACCCGTGCACGCGCCAAACGACAACATCCCCGGGGGTCACACATGAGCACGATCTTTTATGCCTTTGGCATCCTGCTCTTCGTCGCCGTGGTGCTCGGCGTCGAAGCCATCTACCTATGGTGGAACAACGCCCACGGGCCCGCCGCCAGGCGCATCGAGGCGCGCCTGCGGGCGCTGTCGGCCGGCGGCCATGTCAGCGCCGAGCGCCTGTCCATTCTCAAGAAGCGGCTGCTCAGCGATTCACCGCGCATGCAGCGCTGGCTGATGAACGTGCCGCGCATCGGCGCACTGGACCGCTGGCTCGAACAGTCCGGCAGTTCGTGGTCGGTGGCCCAGTTGCTCGGCTACTGTGGACTGGTGGTGCTATGCGCGGTGGCCCTGATTCCGGTCGCGCCCTTGCCGATGCCCGTCATGCTCGGCGGCGCGGCGTTCGCGTGGACCCTGCCCTTCCTGCACGTCATGCGGCAGCGCGCCAAGCGGCTCAAGCAACTGGAATTGCAACTGCCAGACGCGGTGGACATGATCAGCCGGGCGCTGCGTGCCGGCCACTCGTTCTCCGGCGCGCTGGGCATGGTTGGACAGGAAATCAAGGCGCCGCTGGGCCCCGAGTTTCGCATCACGTTCGAAGAGATCAACTACGGGGTTGCGCTTGACGAGGCCATGACGAACCTGGCCATTCGCGTGCCGGTGGCCGACCTCCGCTACTTTGTCATCGCCGTGCTGATCCAGCGCGAGAGCGGCGGCAACCTGGCGGAGATCCTCGACACCATCGCTACGATGGTGCGCGAGCGGCTCAAGCTCTTCGACAAGATTCGGGTGTTGTCGGCGGAGGGCCGGCTCTCGGCCTGGATTCTTGGCCTGCTGCCTTTCGGCACGGCCGGCATGATCCTGGTCGTCAACCCCGACTTCATGAAGGTGCTCTGGGAAGACCCGCTTGGATGGCGAATGATTGGCGGCGCCATCACGTCGATGATCTTCGGTGTGGTGTGGATGCGCAAGATCATCCGCATCCGGGTATGAGTCGGATAACAACAGCCGGCCTTGGACGGTCAACCTGAGGGGGAGTTCGATCATGCAAGACATCATGCAGGGCTTTCGGATAGATCAGTGGATCGTGCTGGCACTGATCTTCGTCGCAGCGTTCGGCACCGTGTTCGGCGTGCTCTACGCGTTTTCGCCCGACCGGATGCGTGGCCGGATGGAACGGATTGCCACCGAGACGGGCGGCGTCACCGGCGACGCCGGGCAGCGCCAGGCCCTGATCGATACCATCGTCCGATGGGCCCAGCCTGTGTCGCGGCTGTCGCTGCCCAAGGAGGGCTGGGAACATTCGCAGCTGCGCATCCGCTTCATGAACGCCGGATGGCGCAACGCGAATGCCGCCCCGCTGTACTTCGCGGCCAAGACGCTGCTGGCGGTGGCGCTGCCGATGCTTGGACTGGTGGCAACGGCCAGCACCCCGGCATTCCAGCAGGAAAGCGCGATGTTCGCGACGCTCGCGGTGCTGGCCGCCATCGGCTACTACATTCCGAACATCCTGCTCTCGCGCAAGGTCGCCACGCGCCAGCGGACGGTCTTCGAGGAATTTCCGGACGTCATCGACCTGCTGACCGTCTGCGTGGAAGCCGGCCTGGGGCTCGACGCCGCGCTGATGCGCGTGGCCGACGAACTGGCGCTGCGTTGCCCCGTGCTTGCCGACGAGCTGCAGCTGATGCTGCTGGAACTGCGCTCCGGATTCTCGAAAGAGAAGGCGCTCGGCAATCTGTCGCTGCGCACCGGCGTGGAAGATGTCGACAAGTTCGCATCGATGCTGGTCCAGGCCGACCGCTTCGGCACCAGCCTGGGCGAGTCCCTGCGGGTGCTGTCCGACATGCTGCGCACCAAGCGCCGCATGCGCGCCGAGGAACAGGCCGCGAAGATCGCGCTGAAGCTGCTGTTCCCGCTGATCTTCACGATTTTCCCCACGCTGCTGCTGGTCCTGCTGGGGCCGGCGTTCATCCAGATCTACCGGGTTCTGCTGCCCACCATGGCGGGCAACAACTAACGCCACATCAAGCGGCGCATCGTCATAACGGTTCCCCCGGCTGTCCTCCCCTGGTGCAATGCCAGGCAGACAGTCTTGCCCGGACAAGTCCGGGCTTTTCTGCTTGGTGCACCACCGGCGCGCCGCCCAGGCAACCTTGCAGCTTGACGGGAGGCCCAAGTCTTCTTAAGAATGCTTGCAGACCAATTCGCGCCCGTATGCAGATACGGAGGGCCAGTCCCATGAAAATCCGCATCCTCAGTGATCTCCACATCGAACACCACATGCCCGAGGATGTCCCCGGCTGCAGCGCCGATCTGACGATCCTGGCCGGCGACATCGCCAACGGCCGCGACGGTATCGACTGGGCCGCCCGTACCTTCGCGGGCCCTGTGCTCTACATCCCCGGCAATCACGAATACTACGAAAGCGCGTTCGATCCGGTGGACCAACAGATGGCGGACGGCGCCGCCGCGTCCGGCAATGTGACGCTGCTCAATGGCGCGGTAGCGGAATTTTCCGACGCCCCGGGCGGCCCGGTGCGGGTGATCGGCACCACGTGGTGGACCGACTATGCGTTGTACGGCGAGAACCGTATCGACGAGGCCATGGCGGCCTGCGCCAAGGTAATGGTCGATCACCGGCTGATCTCCACCACTGGCGACGACGGCCTGCCCCGCCCGTACACGCCCGCCGACGCCCTGGCGCGCCACCGCGCGGCCACGGCGTGGCTGGCCGACACACTGGCACAGCCGTTCGCCGGGAAGACCGTCGTGGTCACCCACCACGGCCCGGATCTCGGCAGCCTCGATGCGCGCTACGCCCACGACATCGTCTCCGCCGGCTTCATTTCACGGCGTCCCGACCTCGTGGCCCAGGCCGATCTCTGGATCCATGGCCACACGCACACCAGCTTCGACTACTGGATCGACGACACGCGCGTGGTCTGCAATCCGCGCGGCTATATCTCGCGCAGAACCGGCGCGCCCGAGAACGCCTTTTTCGACTGGGGCAAGGTCGTGGAAGTCTGAGGCAATCTCGGATTTCTCTGATCCGAGGAATTGGTCGGTCCGATCGGTACGTCGGCGCTATCGCAGGTCATCGTTTCGCGCACGCCATTGTCAATCGCAAAGCCGCGATTGTGACGACGGCTTGCGTCGGATTAGTTGCCTGCTGATTCGTTGACGCACTCGGCAGCCAGTCGGTGTAGCGTGCCACCCACAGCAAACAGCATGTGGCGCGAACCGATGATCGACAAGGACGCTCTGGTATCCGGCGGGCAGTGGTTTCTTCAGAATGCGGGTCTGAAGTCCTACCGCCTCGAAGTCCCCGCCGCGCCCACCGCCATCGCCCTGTCGGTGGTCTCGTTCAAGGCCGTTGAGACCCTCGGCAAGCCTTACGAGGTCACCGTCCAGCTGACCCACCCGCTGGAACTGGACCGTGCCGACTACCTGAATCGTCCGGCCACCTTCGTCATCGACCCCGGCGATGGCAGCGAGCCGCGCCGCTTTGCGGGATGGATTCCGGCGTTCTCGAAGACCCGTCAGACGCGCGACTTCCAGATCGCCCAAGACGCCGACTGGTATCCGACGTTTGAACAGGAGTCCGCATGAGCAGCTCGAAGACTATGGCCATCGGACGTCATTTGGTAGATGTGCCCGACAATGCCGTGATTGTTCCTCAGTGGAGATTCAATAACAGCCCGCTGGCTTTTCGCGACGACATTCGTACAGATGTAGCGTATGACGCCATGATCAACCAGCGTGAGCAGGCCCTGCGTGCCGCTCCGCACGAGCAATACGGCAGTCTGTTCGTTAAACGAGTGGACCATTCGGCCCATCGCGGCGTGACATTGGTTTCCTGGAATCGTCCGAGCGGCACGATCATGTACCAGTTCGACTCATACTTCCGCATTGGGGGCCGGACATTGTCGTATCTGATGAGAGTGTCGAACGACCGTCGCGACTCTCAGCTGAAGCTTTGCGCGGAGATTGCCGATAGGCTGCGGCCGGTGGATGACGCGTCGGTGCCTCGGCGAAAAGGCTTTGTGGCGGGCAGCGTCATTCTGGAAGACACCCGATTCAACCGCGAAAGCTGGTCCTTGACCATCAAGCTCCCCAACAAGCCCGACGCATGGATCCAGGTGTCGGCCTTCGCTCAATATCGCGTAGAGCCCGGCCTGCGCAAGCGGGCTGGCGGCTTGCTGACCAGCTTGCTGGGCTCGATTGCCGGGATGCATCAACTGCGCAACCGTGAGCGGCCCGTTGGCCCCATCGAGGCCGACGAGATCCTCATCGCGGGGACGGAGAAGGGAAAGCGACTCTACGCCTTCAAATGGGAAGCCTCCGGCAAGGAATACTCGCTCGCCGAGCCGCAGCTCAATGCCGAGCTCGACGTCATCGAAAGCGTCTACAAGACCAACAACGAATCATTCGCCAGCGACGAGGAAGCCCTGGAGCTATGGGACAGGCTGATCGATTCCATCCGCCTGCGGCCGGGAGCCGTCTGATCACGGATACAGCCCAACCCATTACACCCATGACAAACACGAACCGCTCACGCCGGCGGGTGCTGCTCGCACTCGCCCCGGCATACTGCTTCACGATACCCCGGATGGCAAAGGCGCGGACCGCAGAGGCATGCCGCGCAAGTGGCCGTCGCGCATCGTGGCCGAGAACGTGATTGTGGTTACGCATTCCATGGGCGGCTTCGTCAGCCGGGCACTGACCGAGATCCACGGCTGCGACAAGGTACTTCGGGGTGTCTCACGGCGTGCCACGATCGCTCAGGATGCCCAATGGTATCCGTTACTCGAACAGGAGTCCGCATGACCCCAAGTTGGATAACCACGTCCATCGGCCGACACCTCGTGGACGTGCCGGAGGATGCAACGCTCGTACCGCAATGGCGGTACAACACTGACCCTCTAGTCTTTCGCAACGACATCCGCACAGACTTGGCGTATGACGCCATGATCAACCAGCGTGAGCAGGCCCTGCGTGCCGCGCCGCACGAGCAATACGGCAGTCTGTTCGTTCGGCGGGTGGACCATGGCATCAATCGCGGCGTCACGCTTGTGTCATGGAATCGGCCTGGGGGCACAATCATGTATCAGTTCGATTCGTACTTCCGCGTGGGCGGCCGGACTCTAACCTATCTCAGGGAAGTGTCGAACGACCGTCTCGATTCGCAATTGGAGTTTTGCGCGGAGATTGCCGACAAGTTGCGGCCGGTGGATGACGCGTCGGTGCCTCGGCGAAAAGGCTTTGTGGCAGGCAGCGTCATATTGGAAGACACCCTTTTCAACCGCGAAAGCTGGTCCCTGACCATCAAGCTCCCCAACAAGCCCGACGCATGGATCCAGGTGTCGGCCTTCGCTCAATATCGCGTCGAGCCCAGCCTGCGCAAGCGGGCCGGCGGCTTGCTGACCAGCTTGCTGGGCTCGATTGCCGGCATGCATCAACTGCGCAACCGTGCGCGGCCGGTCGGCCCCATCGAGGCCGACGAGATCCTCATCGCGGGGACGGAGAAGGGCAAGCGGCTCTACGCCTTCAAATGGGAGGCCTCCGGCAAGGAATACTCGCTCGCCGAGCCGCAGCTCAATGCCGAGCTCGACGTCATCGAAAGCGTCTACAAGACCAACAACGAATCATTCGCCAGCGACGAAGAAGCGCTAGAGCTATGGGACAGACTGATCGATTCCATCCGCCTGCGGCCGGGAGCCGTCTGACCATGGATACAGCCCAACCCATGACACCCATGACAAACACGAGCCGCTCACGCCGGCGGGTGCTGCTTGCACTTGCGTCGGCTCCCCTGCTTCCCCACGCCGGCCTTGCGCACGCCGGCGGGTGGCAACGGCACGCTGCCGTATCGACTGGCGCGGCATTGCAATGGCTGAGGGCGGAATTGCTTCCGTCCTTGCGCCAGCGGCAAGACGCCGCGCACGCGATTGTGGCGCGCGCTCGCTGAAGGCCGCACAAAACAAAAACCCCCGAGGGCTCGCACCCTCGGGGGTTTTTTGACAGTCAGGCCGTCTGGCCCGGCAGTCCGGCGCGATTTACATCATGCCGTCCATGCCGCCCATGCCGCCCATGCCGCCCGGCATTGCCGGAGCCGACTCTTCCTTCGGCGTTTCGGCAACGGCGCAGTCGGTCGTCAGCATCAGCGAAGCCACCGAAGCGGCGTTCTGCAGCGCGGTGCGGGTCACCTTGGTCGGGTCCAGCACGCCCATTTCCACCAGGTCGCCGTACTCGCCCGAAGCGGCGTTGTAACCGTAGTTACCCTTGCCTTCGATGACCTTGGCCACCACGACCGACGCTTCTTCACCAGCGTTCAGCACGATCTGGCGCAGCGGCTCTTCCATGGCGCGCAGCACGATCTTGATGCCGGCGTTCTGGTCGGGGTTGTCGCCTTGCAGCGCCGAGATGGCAGCGCGGGCGCGCAGCAGGGCCACACCACCGCCGGGGACGATACCTTCTTCCACGGCAGCGCGCGTCGCGTGCAGTGCATCTTCCACGCGGGCCTTCTTTTCCTTCATTTCGACTTCGGTGGCAGCGCCAACCTTGATCACGGCAACACCGCCGGCCAGCTTGGCCACGCGCTCTTGCAGCTTCTCGCGGTCGTAGTCCGAGGTCGCTTCTTCGATCTGGGCGCGGATCTGCTTCACGCGGCCTTCGATCGCAGCTGCGTCACCGGCGCCGTCGATGATGATGGTGTTTTCCTTGCCGATCTCGATGCGCTTGGCCTGGCCCAGGTCCTGCAGCGTGGCCTTTTCCAGCGTCAGGCCGATTTCCTCGGCGATCACCGTGCCGCCCGTCAGGATGGCGATGTCTTCCAGCATGGCCTTGCGGCGGTCGCCGAAGCCCGGAGCCTTCACGGCGGCGGTCTTCAGGATGCCACGGATGTTGTTCACCACCAGCGTGGCCAGGGCTTCGCCTTCCACGTCTTCGGCGATGATCAGCAGCGGGCGGCCAGCCTTGGCCACTTGCTCCAGCACCGGCAGCAGGTCACGGATGTTCGAGACCTTCTTGTCGAACAGCAGAACGAACGGGTTGTCCAGCTGAACAACCTGCTTTTCCGGGTTGTTGATGAAGTACGGCGACAGGTAGCCGCGGTCGAACTGCATGCCTTCCACGACTTCCAGCTCGTCGGCCAGCGACTTGCCGTCTTCCACCGTGATCACGCCTTCCTTGCCGACCTTGTCCATGGCTTCGGCGATGCGCTCGCCGATCGAGGCGTCGCTGTTGGCCGAGATCGCGCCAACCTGGGCGATTTCCTTGCTGGTCGTGGTCGGCTTGCTCAGCTTCTTCAGCTCTTCCACGGCCGAACCCACGGCCTTGTCGATGCCGCGCTTCAGGTCCATCGGGTTCATGCCGGCGGCCACGAACTTCATGCCTTCGCGCACGATCGACTGGGCCAGGACCGTAGCGGTGGTGGTACCGTCACCGGCGTTGTCGCTGGTCTTGGAAGCCACTTCCTTGACCATCTGGGCGCCCATGTTCTGCAGCTTGTCCTTCAGCTCGATTTCCTTGGCCACGGACACACCGTCCTTGGTCACGGTCGGGCCGCCGAAGCTGCGCTCCAGCACCACGTTACGGCCCTTCGGGCCCAGCGTCACTTTCACTGCGTTGGCGAGAATGTTCACGCCTTCAACCATCTTGGCACGTGCGGCGTCGCCGAACACTACGTCTTTTGCTGCCATGTTCTGAATCTCCGAATCTGGGAAGACCGCCCCGCGCATCGGGCTGGGCGGTCAGGAATCTGGGTATGTCTGGAAGGACGGGCGTCGATTACTTGTTGACGACAGCCATGATGTCTTCTTCGCGCATGACCAGCAGCTCCTGGCCATCCACCTTCACGCCCTGGCCGGCATACTTGCCGAACAGCACGCGGTCACCCACCTTCACGTCGAGGGCAATGTTGTTGCCCTTGTCATCCTTCTTGCCCGGGCCAATGGCGAGCACTTCGCCTTGATCCGGCTTTTCGGCTGCATTGTCGGGAATCACGATGCCGGAAGCGGTCTTCGTTTCATTGTCCAGACGCTTCACGATCACACGGTCGTGCAGAGGACGCAGGTTCATACGGACTCCTAAATACAAAAAAAGTGAGTTTTAATTCACAAAACGGCCGTTATCAGGGGGTGCCCTGGCACCGGTCGGCAACGGCCATCGGGTTTTCGGGTATACCGCAGGGAAGGGGCAACAGCTGGCTGTTAGCACTCTCCCCCAGCGAGTGCTAATTATAGGGACGGGGTATTTCGTTTTCAAGACGCGGGCTGAATGGGGGTTTTCCCGTACCCTGCGGTTTTTTTCTTCGCCGTGCGCCAGATCGCCACTTTCTGGCCGCATCCCCTGACAATGTCCACGAAAAGTTCCGCTGCCACGTTGGCAGACGGGTTCCCCACCGTTGTCAGCCCTTTCCGAAGTGACCGTCATGTTTCGCCAAGCCATTGCGCCGCACCGAGCCCCGCCGGGGTGGGCTGTCCTGTTCGGTCTGTTCCTGCTCGGCTTGCTGTCGTGGCAGCACGCCCATGCGGCATGCGCCGCCGGGCCGGCCAGTGGTCCCGACGGTGCAAATGGCGCCCCGTCCGCCCGGCCGCGCATCGGCCTGGTGCTGTCCGGCGGCGGCGCGCGGGGCTACGCCCATATCGGCGTGCTCAAGGCGCTGGAGCAGATGCATATCCCCGTGGACTGCATTGCCGCGACCAGCATGGGCGCGGTGGTCGGGGGGCTGTACGCGAGCGGCATCGGCGCCGACGAACTGGAAACCCGGCTGTCCCGGGTGAACCTCAGCGACATCGTGTTCGACCGCAACGAACGCGCGCAGCTGCCGCAGACGCTCCGGGAGGACAGCTTCCAGTATCCGATCGGCATTTCGGCGGGGCTTGGCAAGGATGGCGTCAAGCTGCCGATCGGCCTGGTGCAGGGCAACAAGCTGCTGACGCTGCTGCAGGACTGGACGTCGGCATGGCCCGGCGACGTCGATTTCAATACCCTGCCGGTGCCGTTCCGCACGATCGCCACCGACCTCGGCTCCGGCGCGCCCGTGGTGCTGGACCACGGCTCGCTGCCCCGTGCCATCCGCGCCAGTGCCGCCGTGCCCGGCCTGTTCGCGCCGTTCGCCGTGAACGGACGCACGCTGGTCGATGGCGGGCTGGTCAGCAACCTGCCGGTGCAGATGGCGCGCGACATGGGCGCCGACATCGTGATTGCCGTCAACGTGGCCACCCCGCTCGACGATCCGGCCACGCTGGACTCTCCGGCAGCCGTCACCCAGCAGATGGTGACGATCCTGACCAACCAGAACGTAGCCACGCAAAAGGCGCTGCTGGGCCCGCGCGACGTCCTGCTGGAGCCCGATCTGGGCAAGCTGTCCTTCACCGATTTCTCGCACGCCGGCGACGGTATCGGGCTGGGTTATGCCGCCACCACCGCCATCGCGCCCCGGCTGGCCGGGCTGGCCCTGCCGCGCGAGGCCTGGGACCAGTACATCGCTTCGCGTGCCGCGCACGTGGCCACCGCGGAACCGCGCCGGGTGGACGCGATCGAGGTACACACCTCGGGCCGCATTCCGGCGTCGTACGTGCGCCAGTACCTGCGCGTGCGCGAAGGTGACCGCTACGACACGGCCGCCGTCAACCACGACCTGACCCAGTTGTCGACCAGTGGCGATTTCGAGAGCGTGACGCAGGAACTGGTGACCGAGGACGGCCGCTCGGTGCTCAAGGTCGATGCGCACGAAAAGTCATGGGGCCCGCAGTTCCTGCTGTTCGGCTTCGGACTGTCCACCACGTTCGATGGCAAGGGCGCCTTCAACCTCCAGCTCGGCCACCGCTACCCGTGGCTGACCCAAGGCGGGCTCGAATGGCGCAATGACATCGTGCTGGGCAGCAACCAGGCGAAATGGCATACCGAACTGCGCCAGCCCGTGTTCGACCGGCTGGGCTTCTATATCGCGCCCTATCTGGAATACGCCCGCAAGCACGTGGACATCTACCCGGACAATGGCGACAAGCGCAATGCCACGCCGCTGACGGCCGTGCGCGTGGACACCGCTCAGGCCGGTATCGACTTCGGGCTGCCCATCGGCCGCCTGGGCGAGTTCCGCCTCGGCGCGAACTACCAGCAGGTGCGCTACGCCTCGGATTACCTGCTCGCCGGCGCGCCCAACGGCCGGTTCAGTGCCCGGGTGCGCCAGCCCGTGGTGCGCGCCCAGCTGACCATCGACCAGCTCGACGACCCGCTCTTCCCGCGCAAGGGCTATTACCTGTACGCGGTGAACCAGCTGTCGTTCGGCGGGGCCGACAACAGCTTCGACGACGTCCACGCCAAGGCGCTGTGGGCTGGCAGCTACGGCCGCCACACGCTGAACCTGGCCGCCGAAGGTGCCATGACGTACAACGACCACCGCTCGAACAACAGCGTCAGCGGCGGCCTGGGCTTCACGCTGGGCGGCTTCCAGCGGCTGTCGGCCTATGCGCCGGACCAGTTCTCGGGCAACTACCTGCTGTATGGGCGGCTCACCTATCTGAACGAACTGCGCGAGTTCACGCTGCCGGGGCTGCGCAGCACGGTCTTCGGCACCAGCCTCGAAATCGGCGATGTCTGGCTCAGGCGGCGCAACTTCGGCAGCGGCCCGTACAAGTCCAGCGCCAGTGCGTTCATCGGGGGGAACAGCGTGATCGGCCCGCTTTACTTCGGCTTCGCGGCGGCCCCGAAGGGCGTCTGGAACCTCTATCTGCAGCTGGGCCGCGTGTTCTGACGGGTGCCTCCCGGCATGCTCAGACGGCCTGGCCCGCCAGCGCCGCCGGGCTGGCGACCGCCATCGCCGAGCGGTATTCGACGGCCGCGATGCGGCCATTGCGCAGCTGCAGCGTCTGGGTGCCATGGCCCTGCATCGGCGTGCCGTCGAACAGATACGACACGCTGATATCCACCTCCACGGTCTGCCCGTCGATACGCGGCGCGCCCGCCACGTCGATGCGGATCGTGTCGCCAGCCAGTTGCGCCAGGCGCTGGAACAGGCCGATCACGGCATCGCGGTCGCCATACTCGCCGGCCAGCGGGTGGTCGCCCACGTGCCGCCAGACGATGGCCGGATCGAGCTGCGGATAGATGGCCTCGAAATGGCGCGACGTCAGCGCGGCCAGGTAATCCTGCACCAGCGCCTGCACGGCCTCCGCTGCCATCGGCGCCTCGACGGCGCGGCGCGTGCGCGCGCGGCCGGCGCCAGCGTCGAGCCCGAGGAATCCGGCCACGCTGGCCATCACCTGCTCGCGGTCGTTGTCCACGCAGATCATGTGGTAGCTGTTCTCGACCACCACGCCTTGCACCTGCGGCACGTTCGCCAGCAGGAAGTCCGCCGACCGCACCGACGTCAGTTCGTCCTCGCGGGCATGCACCACCAGCGTCGGGCAGGCCACGCGCCGCGCGCCGTCGAGCACCCAGCGCCGCAGGCGGTCCACCTGGCGGATGCAGGTCAGCGGCACCCATCGGTAGTGGAAATTGTCGCCGCGCTCGAACTTGGCCTTGACGATGGCGCGCACCAGATCGTTCTTGATGCCGAACGGCTCGTTTTCCTCGACCTTGATGCGGCCCGGCAGCACGGGCAGGTGGTAGACCACGTGCCGCAGCCAGCGGTACGGCGGGGTTGACCAGCCGTCGATATAGACCGGCGCGGACAGCGCCACGAGCTTGCCTTTGCGGTGCTGGCGCCGTTCGGCCAGCGCCACCGCCAGCAGCGCCCCCATGCACATGCCGATCACGTGGAACGTGTCGTACTGGTCGACCAGCGCGTCGTAGGCCTGCGTGACCGACGCCATCCACTGCTCGGCCCGCACGTGCAGCAGGTCTTCCGGCGTACCGCCGTGGCCCGGCAGCGTCACGGCGTGGGTTTCCACGCCGCCGCGCCGCAGTACCTTGTGCATCGGCCCCAGGTCATACTGGGTGCCGCCCAGCCCATGGATCAGCAAGGCCCCGACGCGCGGTGCCTGTTCGGTCGTCATGCTGCGCGCCGCCCCTCGGTGTCGTGGCTGGCGACGATGCGCCAGGCCCCGGCGATCAGCGCCACGGAGTCGTCGCCGTCCAGCAGCGGGCCGCTCATGTCCACCACCGTGGTGGTGGCGCCCGCCGGCAGCAGCAGCCGGAAGGTCAGATCCCCGCGCACTTCCCCATCGCTTTCGCGCAGCCAGCGCCGGCGTACCTCGGCGCGGTCGTCGGGATGCACGCAGGCCAGCACGTCGTCCAGCGTGGAGAAGGCCGGCTCGGCCATGCCAAACGCCTGTTCGACACTGCCGCTCCAGCGCAGGCGGCCGCTATGCGGGTCGAGGTTGTACACCAGCTGCCCGCTGGCGGCCAGCGCCAGTTCCACGTCGTTCTGACGGCTCGCCGCCGCCTCGTGCAGCTGCTCGCGGGCCGTGCGCAGCGTGCTGATCAGCAGCGTGAGCAGCGCCGCCACGGCCAGGTAGAGCTGGGCCACCAGCAGCGAATTGCCGTGGTAGACCGCCGTGTCGGCGAACGGGCCGTCGCCCTGGGCGGTGTTGACCAGTACCAGCGCCGACAGCAGCGCCACCGCCACCGAGCCGCCCCGTCCGCCCAGCAGCAGCGCCGCGATCGCCACGAAGAACAGCGGGATATAGGTCAGCGCATAGGCCACGTCCAGCGACAACTGCACGATGCGGGTGCCGTCGAACACCACTGCGGCGGTCACCAGCACGGCCAGCAGCGCGGCGATACCGGCCAGGAATTCGCCCCGGCGCCGGCCGCCAGAACGGGCCGCGCTGAAGCGCGCCCAGCCCGCGAATACCGGTGTGACGATCAGTACACCCACGAAGTCGGCGGCGGCCCAGACCTTGGCGGTGGCCCAGAATGGCACGTCCAGGAACAGCCAGAACCAGCCCGCCCCGAACACCGCGCCGCCCACGCTGCTGACCACGGCGGCCACCAGCACGCCGCGCAGGAAGGCCAGTCCTTCGAGCGAGAACCGCATCATGTGGACCAGTGCCACGGCCAGCGCCGCAAAGCCGATCTCGTCCAGCGAGAACAGCACCATGCGGAACGGATCGCGTCCTTCCACCACGCCCAGCAGCATCTGGGCGGCCAGGAAGGCCAGCCCCAGCGGCACCCAGCGGCGGGCCGGCGCCAGCATGAAGGCGGCCACGGTCACGCCGGCCGGCAGCCAGATATAGCCGGTGGCAGAGAACGGCCCGTTGATCTGGTGCGACGCGTAGCCGAAGACGAAATACAGGATCGCCCACAACGGCAGCGTCACGATCCGGTTCGAAAATTTCACGGTGGATTCCTGATGCAAGGCGCAACCGGCAACGGCCGGTCGCCCTGAATGAACGGAGAACCACGCCGGCCAGTTGACCGGCGCCCTCAAAAAAGCGCCTGAAGCAGCACAGTCAGTTCAGGCCGCTGCGATCGACGAATTCCAGCGCCTCACGCACCGCCCGGCGCGCCTTGAGCGCATAGCAGACCTGGTGGTCGCGGATGACCAGCGCCAGCACCTCGGCCTGGACCATCTCCTGGAAATGGTGGGCAGCGCGGCGCAGTGTCACGCCGGACGCTTCGGCCAGCGCAATGGCGGGCAGGCAATCGTCGCCGGCCTCCAGCAGCGCGCGGCAGATGGCCGCGCGGGCCGGCACCGTCAGCAATGCGAGGGTCAGGGTGCTTTCCTGGGTTTCCATGGTGGTCTGCCTGAGAGAAGTTGGCCGCAAGCCCGATGATGCACGACTGCCCTGGCATCGTACGCTGAAACAGGCAGTCATACGCCCTTCGTATCCCCGCATGTCGCGGGGCAAGGTGCGCATCGTATCCTTGTCGAGTCAGGCGGTGGATGTCCCACCCAGGCCTGCAATGGTCCCGCCCCGCCGCCAAACGTGCGGCGCCGCGCGGGGGGTACGACGACGCCCGGGCGCTCTCCCTCTCTCCCGTCCCGGCTCCCGACCGCTACGCCACGCTGATCGTGCCGCTCATGCTCTCGTGGCCCGAGCCGCAGAAGATGTCGCACAGGAAGGTGTAGGTGCCGCGCTGCTTCGGCGCGGTCATCCGCACCTCTACCGCCTTGCCCGGAGGGAGATCGGCACGGACCGAGAAGTCCGGGGCCGAGAAACCCATGATGACGTCCTCGGCGGTCACCGCCAGCACGACGGTCTCGCCGGGCTTGAGCGTCAGCTTGTCGGGGATGAACACGAAGCGCCGCGCGCGCATCGGAATCACGCGCGGCGCGGCGGCCCCGCCCATCGCGGGCACGACGGCGGCGGCCAGCACCAGGCCCATGACCTGTGCCAGCATCCGGCGCCGGCCCGCGACGGCGGGCGGGGCGGCCTGGGCGGCCTGGTCGGTCGGCTCCGCCGGATCGGTCGGATGGTTCGTCATCACGCGCTCCCGATTACCGGCTGCTCGGCCAGCTGGAATGCATCCTTGCCCGGCGACGCCGTGGCGTTCACCTCGCGCCAGCCAAGGCCCTGGTACGGATGCGCGGCATCCCAGGGCACCGGCAGCCGGCGCGGCTGCGACCCCGCCACCGGCAGCGGAAACATCAGCGAGCGCGCCGCGTGGTGCGCGATATGCCCGGTCATGCGGTGATGTTCCTGGTGGATATGCCCGTAGAACACCGTCACGTTCTGGTACGGCATCAGCTGGTCGATCACCTTGGCGCCGTCGCGCGTGGCCCAGTCCCACTGTGGATACAGGTCGAACAGCGGCCGGTGCGTGAAGAGCACGATACGCGCGTCGCGCGGCTGCCTGGCCAGGTCGGCGGCCAGCCAGGCCAGCTGGGCCTCACCCACCTGCCCGGCCGGGTCCGACACGTTGTCCAGCACGATTGCGTGCAGGCCCTTGTGGTCGAACGTGTAGTGCGTGGGCCCGAACAGCTCCTGGTAGGCCGCGCCGTTGTCCAGGCTGGCATCGTGCTCGCCCGGCATCAGGTGGACGGCCCCGGCGCGCAGCGGGGCGATGAGGTCGCGGAATTCGCGCATGCGGCGGCGGCGCTCGGCCGGGTCGTCGGTCGTGTGGGTCAGGTCGCCCGTGAACATCACGAAATCGGGCGGCTGCGGCAATGCGTTGACCGCCGCCACGGCCTTGGGCAGCGTGCCGCGCGCATCGGGATTGGGCGGCCCCTCGAACCCCCAGTGCGCATCGGACAGCTGGACGAACACGAAGTCGTCATCGCGCCCGGCTGCCCAGCCCGGCAGGGCCGATGCGAACACGGCGCCGCCGGCCGCACCCGCCAGGCGCAGGATGTCGCGCCGGCTCCAGTTTCCATTCATGACCGTCTCCGTTGGGTGGATGGTGACTGTCATACCGGCGCGGCCCGGCGTTTATTCCCTGCGGGTCTGCCCCGTTGGCGCGCGGCGGCCGGCGGGAATAGAATCGGCCCAGCGCCGGTAATACACGGGAGACGCCCCATGCCGCAGTGCCCTGCCGATCCGCCCCTAGAGGACTGACTTGGACGCCGCCAACACGCGCCGCAGATTCGACACCCTGGTGCTGCCGCACCTGGATGCCGCGTACAACCTGGCCCGCTGGCTGTGTGGCAATGCGGGCGATGCCGACGACGTGGTGCAGGAGGCCTTCCTGCGCGCGTTCCGGCTGTTCGGGGGCTTTCGCGGCGACCAGGCCCGGCCATGGCTGCTGGCCATCGTGCGCAACACGTGGTTCACCACCTGGCAGAAGCGCCGCGCGGCGGCGGAAACGGGCTACGACGAATCGCTGGTCGATGCCGACCTGCCCGACTGGCACGGCGCGCCGGGCGATCCGGAACAGTGGCTGCTGCGCGACGAGGACGTCCGGCTGGTCCACGCGGCGCTGGAGCGGCTGCCGGTGGCGTTTCGGGAGGTGCTGGTGTTACGCGAACTTGAGGAACTGCACTATCGCGACATCGCGCGCATTGCCGACATTCCGGTAGGCACCGTGATGTCGCGGCTGGCGCGCGGCCGCCGCATGCTGGCCGCCGCCGTGGTGGCGCTGCGCGATGGCGCGCCGCAGCCGGCGGCCAGCGGCTTGCCGGCCGCCACCGGCCTGAACCCCGACGACCCCATTCCCCCCGCAGGAGACCGGCGCCATGGATTGCAATGAAGCCCGCCAGCTGCTGCACGCCACCGCCGACGGCGAGGTGGGCGCGGCCGACAGCGTGCGGCTGGAACGGCATCTCGAAGACTGCGACGGTTGCGTGGACGCGCTGAGCCACCTGCAGGCGCTGCACCGTGCCACGCGGCGCGGCGCCACCTACCACCGCGCCCCGGCCGAACTGCGCGCCCGCATTCTCGACGCCCTGCCCGACTCCGCCGACAGCGCGCCCGCCGATCCGTCATCCGACGCACCGGCCGGCTGGCGGCGCTGGTTCGCGTGGTCGCCGCCGGTCAATGCCGCGCTGGCCGCCGTGACGGCGGCGGCCGTCGGCCTGAGCCTGTTTCAGTACAACACCGCGCCGTCGCCGGACGACCTGCTGGCCAGCAGCATCGTCGCCAGCCATGTGCGCGGGCTGATCTCGAACCGGGCCAGCGATGTGGTCTCGACCGACCAGCACACGGTCAAGCCGTGGTTCAACGGCCGCATCGACTACGCGCCCGATGTCCGCGACCTGGCTTCGGCCGGTTTTCCGCTGGTCGGCGGCCGGGTGGACTTTGTCGACGGGCAGCGCGTGGCCGTGCTGGTCTATCAGCGCCGCCAGCATCCGGTGGACGTCTTCGTGATACCGGGCGCGGGCGCCCGCGTGGAGGAACGGGTGCGGCAGGGATACCAGCTCGAAAGCTGGACGGCCGGCGGCATGCGCTACGTGGCGATCACCGACGCGTCGGCCGGCGACCTGCGCAAGTTCGTGCAGGCGTGGCGCAATGCGGGGGATCAGTAGTAGCTCGAATCACCGCTATCCGGCTCCCCTCTCCCACGCAGTGGAAGAGGGGTTGGGGGTGAGGGCAACGCGGCTCATCCCGCGACACAACGCAATTTGAATCGCTGCGCCCTCTCCCCCTGCCCCTCTCCCGCCTTGCGGGAGAGGGGAGCACACAAGGGCAGGAAGAACCCGCCTCAGGCCATCACGAACGGCAGCTGACGCTGGCGCTTGCCCGTGAGGCGGAACAGCGCGTTGGCCACGGCCGGGGCAATGCCGGGCGTGCCCGGTTCGCCAAGGCCGGTCGGGTTGTCGTTCGACGGCACGAAGAACACGTCCACCACCGGCGCGTCAGGCATGCGCGGCGGCGGATAGTCGGGGAAGTTGCTGTTCTTGACCATGCCGTTTTCCATCTCGATGGCAAAGCCCGGCTTGATCATCGACAACCCGAACACGCAGCCGCCCTGGACCTGCGCCTCGGCGGTCAGCGGATTGACCACGCGGTTCGCATGCACGCCGGCCGTCACGCGATGCACGCGCGGCTCGCCCTTCACCACCGACACGTCGACGATATAGGCCACCACCGAGCCGAACGACTCGTGCACGGCCACGCCCCAGGCATGCCCCTTCGGCAGCTTCGTCTTGCCATAGCCCGACTTGTCCACGGCCAGCTGCAGCGCGGCGCGATGGCGCGCGTGCTTCTTCTCGTCCAGCCGCGCCAGGCGCCAGGCCACCGGGTCCTGCCTGGCGGCCGTGGCCATCTCGTCGGCCAGCGTTTCCTTGACGAATGCCGTGTGCGTGTTGCCCACCGAGCGCCACCACAGCACCGGCACATCCACCTTCGGATGATGCACGTGCACCTGCAGCGGCAGGTCATAGTCGTTCTCGACGATGCCTTCGGTCATCGTGGCGTCCACGCCGTTCTTGACCATCATCGGCTCGAACGGCGTGCCGGTGATGATCGACTGGCCGACGATGGTGTGCTGCCAGCCCACGACCTTGCCCTGGGCGTCCACGCCGATGCGGGCGCGATGCACGTGCAGCGGGCGGTAGTAGCCGCCCTTGATGTCGTCCTCGCGGCTCCACATCACCTTGATCGGCTCGGTATGGCCGTTGGCGACCCAGGCGCGCAGCACGTTGGCCGACTCCACGAGGTAGTCCGACGTCGGCACGGCGCGGCGGCCAAAGCCACCGCCGGCCATCATCGTGTTCAGCGTGACCTTTTCCGGCGTCAGTTGCAGCGTGCGCGCGATGGCGCCCTGGTCGATGGTCTGGAACTGCGAGCCCACCCACACCTTCACGGCGGTCACCTTGTTGCCGGCCACCTCGGGCTGCAGCGTGCAGTTCAGCGGCTCCATCGGCGCGTGGGCCAGGTACGGCACGCGATACTCGGCGTCGATGACCTTGGCCGCGCCCGACAGCACGGTGTCGATATTGCCGCCTTCGAGCGGCCTGGCCACGATACCCGGCTGCGCGGCCAGCTTGCTGAACTGGTCGAACAGCGCGGCCGTGCTGACCGTCGAACCGGCGTCTTCCCAGACGATCTCCAGCGCGTCGCGCGCGGTCTTGGCCGGCCAGTAGCCGTCGGCCACCACCGCCACGCCCGAACCGCCGCGATCGGTGTTCACCAGCATCACATCGGCCACGCCCTTGATCTTGCGCGCGCGGTCCGCGTTAAACGACTTGACCTTGCCGCCGAAGCGCGGCGGGTGCGCCACCACGGCCACCTTCATGTCCTTGAGCCGGACGTCCATGCCGAACACCGGGTCGCCGTGCAGCTTCGATGCGGCGTCCAGGCGCGGCGTGGGCTTGCCGACGATGCGGAACTGGGCCGGGTCCTTGAGCTTGACCTGGGCCGGCACCGGCAGGCCCATGGCCGCCTGCGCCAGTTCGCCGTACGTGGCGCGGTTGTTGCCCGACGTGACCACGCCCATCGACGCGGTGCAGCTGGCCGGATCGACCTCCCACTTCTGCGCGGCGGCGCCGATCAGCATGGCCCGCGCCCGGGCGCCCAGCTCGCGGTACTGCTCGAACGAATGGTTCAGCGCCGTCGAGCCGCCGGTCATCTGGATACCGAACATCGGGTCCTTGTACGCATCGCCGGCCGGGGCCAGGATGGCGCGCACGTTCTTCCAGTCGACGTCCAGTTCCTCGGCCAGCGCCATCGGCAGCGCCGTATGCACGCCCTGGCCGAATTCGAGCCGGTTCACGGCGATGGTCACCGTGTTGTCCGGCGCGATGGTCAGGAACGCCTGCGGCGGTGCCGCCGGCCTGGCCGGCGCCTGCTGGGCCAGCGCGGCATCCACGCCGACGATGCCGAGCGCAAACCCGCTGCCCGCCAGGCCCGATATCTTCAGAAAGCTGCGCCGCGACAGCGTGGCCGCCGCTTCCGGTTGCGCAGCGGGCACGCCGCTGCCGCCCGCCAGGGCTTCAATCCCTCGAATACGCATGGCAGCCCCTTATGCCTTGACAGCGATGGCGCGCGAGGCGTCCTTGATCGCCGCACGAATCCGTTGATAGGTGCCGCAGCGGCAGACGTTGCCGGCCATGGCCTGGTCGATATCGGCATCGGTGGGCCGCGGCTTGCTGCGCAGCAGGCCCACGGCGCTCATCACCTGCCCGTTCTGGCAGTAGCCGCACTGGGCCACGTCGTGCTTGAGCCACGCCGCCAGCACGGCCTTGCCGACCGGGTCGTCGCCCATGCTTTCAATGGTGTTGATCTTGCTGCCGGCCGTGGCCGAGATCGGCATCACGCAGCTGCGCGTGGCCTGGCCGTTGATATGGACGGTGCAGGCGCCGCACGCGGCCATGCCACAACCGAACTTGGTGCCGGTCATGCCGAGGTTGTCGCGCAGGGCCCACAACAGTGGCGTGGACGGATCGGCGTCCACCTCCACGGTCTTGCCGTTGAGGGTGAGGGTCGTCATTTGGGGGTGCTCCTTGGGTGCTTGGCCCAGTCGGTTATTCGCGCGTCACGCCGGGTCAATGGCAAAAGATCCCTGGCCACCCGGCGAACCCGTGGAGCATAGTAGAAATATGAAAAGCTTGCGCAGTCCCGCTCACATCATGCGGTGCGCACCATAACCGGGATTATTTCTGGCTCAGGAACAGATAGAGCGCCTGCAGGTCGGTGTCGTTCATTTTGGCGAAGGCGGTGAACGGCATCACGCGGCTCACGTCGGTGCCGTCGGGCCGTTTGCCTGTGCGCATCATGGTCACGAACTGGTCGGCTGCGGGGTAGTGCTTCATCGCCCCGCCCGGCTGCAGGTTGGCGGCAGGCGGCCAGTCGGGCGGCGCGCCGGGGATATGGCCGCCGCGCAGTTGGGTCCCGTGGCAGCCCTTGCACGAATTGGCCACGTATGCGCCGTACTGGGCGTTCACGGCGGCCACCACCGGCGCGGCCGGCGGCAGGCTGTGGTCGATCTTCCCGGCGGCGTCCTGGATCACGCCGGCGCCATACATGCCCCGGATGAACCATGGCAACTGCACCTCGCCGGGACGCCCCGGGCCGGGTGGCAGGCTCTGGACATAGGCCACCAGCGCGCCAAAGTCTTCGTTGGACAGCCGGTTGTAATCCTCGCTGGGCATCACCAGCAGCGGCCGGCCCGACGGCGCCACGCCATGCCGGATGGCACGGTCCCAGTCCTGGGGCTGGAATCTGGCGATATCGGGGTTGGCGCGGGTCAGGTCTGGGGCGAATACCCGGAATCCGTTGGATTCATCGAACACCTGGCGGCCGTTGCCCTTGGCGCCGTGACAGTCCGCGCAGCCGCGCGACTCAAATAGATACCTGCCATGGGCGATGGCCGTGGCGTCGGTCGGGATCGTCACCGGCTGCACGGCCACGTCGATCTTGCGCTGGAGCTTGCGGCCGCCCCACCAGTACGTGCTGCCCACGGCCAGCACCACGAACACCACGAAGGCAACCAGCGCGGCGCTGGCAATGCGGAAGAATCGCTTGACGTCCATGGGTATCCCCCGTGAGCGGCCATCGAGAAAGCGCAGATTGCGCCGCCCGATTGAAACGGGCGCGCGCTTCGCGTTCCGTGCGGGATCGTACAGAAGCTGCGCCGGCGCCGCCAGTCCGGGGGATACGCGCGGCGGTCAGCCCGCCAGGCCGGCCGGGGCGCGGTCGATGAAGCCGGTCATGCCGGCCAGGCGGCCATCGTCAGCAATCGTGGCAAAGTCGGTGCCCACCACCAGCGCGGCTTCGCCGGCCGGCCCCAGTTCCCAGGTAAAGCGCAGGTTGGCGCCGTGGGCGTCCACCGGCGATACGCGGCGGAACACGAAGCCGGGGAAGCGGGCTTGCACGCCGGCAATCATGGCGTCGATGCCGGCGTGGCCGTCGCCGCGCATCAGCGGGTCCACGTATACAGCCGACTCGGTCCAGGTCCGGCCGATCAGGGCGCGGCGGCGGACGGCGTCGGTTTCGTTCCAGGCGGCCAGGTAACGGTCGGCCAGTTCTGCCAGGTCGGTCGTGGCGGCGCTGGCGTTCGGGGCGATGGTGGCGGTCATGGCGTTGCTCCTTGTGGTTGAGGACCTGCAGGGGGTTGATCACGTCATGGCCTCATCATGGATGCCCGCCGGCCGCAGCACGATTACGCCTCAGGTAATCGCCACGATTCCTCCGCCAGGCGCCGCCCACGCCGCAAGGCGCCGCCCGCCATACCAGCTTTCGGCCTGCGGCGCCAGTCCCAACAAAGCCATGCAGATGCCCCTATCCCGGCCGTCAGATTCCGCCTGGCGCGACTACAGTGCCACCTACGCTGGGCAGGGTGCGGCCATTGCATTCCTGCCGGCATGGCTTTCGGCGCGCCAGGCGCGCCCCAGGAAACCCAAATCTGATGACGCCTGACAGGGCCGCGCCCCCTTCGAACCTTCCGTCCATCGCACGCCTCGGCAACTGGCGTCCGCTGCTGCTGGCGGCTGCAGGCTACTTCGTGCTGGCGCTGGCCGGCCTGTGGCTGGCGCGCGTTCCGGGTCACGCGGCGGCCGTGTGGCTGGCCAACGCCTTTGGCCTGGGCATGCTGCTGCACCGCCCGACCCGCGAGGCGCCGGCGCTGCTGGCAATCATGCTGGCTTCCAATATTGCCGCCGACATCGTCGTCGCCGGGCATCCGCTGGGCGCCGCGCTGCTGCTGTCGGCCGCCAACCTGGCCGAACTGGCCGGGTCGGCCGTGCTGCTGCAGGTCATGGTCGGCCGCCATGCGCTGGCCCGTCCCGGACAACTGACCACTTTTGCATTGACGCTTGGCATTGCCTCGACCGTCGGGCCGGCCCTGAGCGGGCTGCTGGGCGCCTCGGTCATCTCGGCGCGCTATGGCACGCCGTTCCCCACGGTCTGGTGGAACTGGTGGAATGCCGGCGCGGTCGGCATGGTGATGCTGCTGCCGCTGATGGTGTCGCTGTCGCGCGAACGCGTGCGCGCCACCTGCCAGCGCCCGATGCTGCTGCGGCTGGCCGGGCTGTTCGCGCTGTGCGTGGGCATCGGCGCCGGCGCCATCCGCGCCGGTCACGACCCGTTCGTGGTGATGTCGTTGCCGCTGGTCATCGTCGCGCTGGCCAGCAACCCGTTTGCCACGGCCCTGCTGGCGCTGCTGTCGGCGGTGGCCGCCGAATGCATCGGGCTGGTCTCGGGCACGGAATTCCTGGCCTCGCGCTCGGTGCCGTTGTCGGGGGCGCTGGTCATGGTGTTCCCGGTCTGCATTGCGTTCATGACCGAGCAGAACCGCAAGGGCCGGCTGGAACTGCGCAGCAGCGAGCGGCGCTTTCGCCAGGCGCTGGAGCATTCGGCCATCGGCATGGCGCTGGTGGGCATGGACGGGCGCTGGCAGATGGTCAACCGCGCCATGGTGGACCTGCTCGGCTACAGCGCCGACGAACTGCGCGACCTGCCGTTCCAGCTGATGACCCACCCCGACGACCTCGCGGCCGACCTCAGGCTCGTAGAACGGCTATTGGCCGGCGAGATCGACTCGTATCGTCTGGAAAAACGCTACCGCCACAAGAGCGGCCATTACCTGTGGACGCTGCTGGCGGTGTCGCTGGTGCGCGACGACAACACCGGGCGGCCCGACCATTTCATCGCGCAGGTGGAAGACATCCACACGCGCAAGCTGGCGCAGGAACAGCTGGAACAGCTGACGCGCCGCACCCAGCTGGCCGTGGAAGCGGGCGGCGTGGGCATCTGGGAATGGGATTTCACGCAGGCGGCGATCACCTGGGACACCCGCATGCACGCGCTGCACGGCACCGCGCCCGAGCTTGGACCGCCCACGCTGGCCCAGTGGATCGCGATGGTCCACCCCGAGGACGTGAGCCGCGTCAGCACCGAAATGCGCCAGGCCATCCGCGGCGTGCGCCGCTTCGACACCGAATACCGCGTGGTGCGGCCCACCGGCGAGATCCGCCACGTGCGCGCCATGGCCACCATCTCGCGCCACGAGGACGACACCACGCGGGCGCTGGTGGGCACCAACTGGGACATCACCGAGCAGCGCAACCTGAACCGGGCGCTGTTCGAGGAGAAGGAACGCCTGCAGATCACGCTGCGCTCGATTGGCGATGCCGTGATCTGCACGGACCGCGTGATGCGCGTGACCTTCATGAACCCGATTGCCGAGCAGCTGACCGGCTGGAACCTGGACGCCGCCATGGGGCAGCCGCTGGACCAGGTGTTCCGCATCGTCGACGAAGACACCGACCTGGCCATCCCCAGCCCGGTCGAGCAATGCCTGGAAACGCTGCGTCCGGCCTATCTGCAGGAAGGCGCGGTGCTGCAGAGCCTGACCGGCGAACGCCATGACGTGCAGGATTCCGCCGCGCCGGTGCTGGCCAACGACGGCAGCGTGCTGGGCGCCGTGCTGGTGTTCCAGGACATCACCACGTCGCGGGCGCTGCAGCGCGAACTGGCCCACTCGGCCACGCACGACGCGCTGACCGGCCTGCCCAACCGTGCCTGGTTCGAAAAACGCCTGCGTGAAGCCTGCGAGAGCGCCCGGCTGCACGGCCATCGCGCCGCACTCTGCTTTATCGACCTGGACCGTTTCAAGATCGTCAACGACACGGCCGGCCATGGTGCGGGCGACGTGCTGCTGCGCGAACTGGGCTACGTGATCCGCCACCAGGTGCGGCCCGACGACCTGCTGGCCCGCCTGGGCGGCGACGAATTCGCGTTGCTGCTCAAGGACTGCAGCATCGAACACGCCGAGCAGGTCTGCATGAAAGTGATCGACGCCGTGCGCGAGCGGCGCTTTCCATGGAACGGCCGCGTCTACGACGTGGGCGCCAGCATCGGCATCGCCGCCATCGACAGCGACGTGCCGCCTGTCAGCGAACTGATGAGCCGTGCCGATGTGGCCTGCTACGCCGCCAAGGCGGCCGGGCGCAACCGCGTGTCGGTCTATCGCCGTGACGAAAGCGACGCACGCCGCCATCACCGCGAACTGGAGGTGGCCGCCGGCATCCATTCGGCGCTGGAAGCCAACCGCTTCCGGCTGTACGCGCAGGAAATCTGCTCGCTGCGTCCGGGCGAGGACGATTCGCGCCACGTGGAAATCCTGGTGCGGATGGTGGACGAACAGGGCACGCTGATCATGCCGGGCGCGTTCATCCCGGCTGCCGAACGCTACGACCTGATGGGCCATATCGACCGCTGGGTGATCCGCAACGTGCTGCAGCAGTACGGCGACCGCCTGGCCAGCGTGCCGGGGCTGTCGGTGTCGATCAACCTGTCGGCCAATTCGCTGGGCGAGCCGTTCCTGCTGCCCTTCCTGCACGCCGCGCTGGAAGACTCGGCACTGCCGGCCGACCGCATCCGGCTGGAAATCACCGAGACCGCGCTGATCAACAACATGACCGCCGCCAGCCGCGTGGTGGCCGACATGCGCAGCGCGGGCTGCACCGTCGCGCTGGACGATTTCGGCGCCGGCCTGTCGTCGTTTGCCTATCTGAAGCAGTTCCCAGTCGACTATCTCAAGATCGACGGCAGCTTTATCCGCAACCTGGCCAAGAACGCCGTGGACCGCGAGATCGTCAGCTCGATCAACGACATCGGCCATCGGCTCGGTGTGCGCACCGTGGCCGAATGGGTCGAGGACGAAAGCACGCTCCATACACTGCGGGCCATCGGGGTCGATTACGCGCAGGGCTACGCCATCGGCAAGCCGATGCCGCTGGAAGCCTTTCTCGACACCTGCGAGGGCCTGCCAGCCTGATCCTTCCCGCGCACGGCCCGGAGCTTGCGCACTGCAGCATGCGCCGGACACCACATTCACGCGCAACGCCGTTCGGAAATCCGGACGGTGTTTTGCGCCCGGCGTTCGGATTCCCGAACCGTGCGCCGGCGTCGCTTCAAAAATCCCTTTGTATTCATCGTTTTACATCTGTATCCAAGTGCAACCGGGCTGGCACGGCTCGTGCAATCTAGCCGCCGCCGTATGACATCCGGTCCCGGGTGCGCAGCCCTCCCCCAGGGCCGTTCGTGCGCCCGGTCCGGCACAAAGGAGGATGTACCCACGATGACAAAACGACTGCCAACCCTGATTTTCGTTGCGATGCTGCTCGGCGTGATCGTCGGCAGTGCCGCGCACAACATGGCCCCGGACGCGGCCATGGCCAAGTCGATCGCCGATCACCTGTCGATCCTGACCGACGTGTTCCTGCGGATGATCAAGATGATCATCGGCCCGCTGGTGTTTGCCACGCTGGTGTCGGGCATTGCCAGCATGGGCGACGGCAAGACCGTCGGCCGCATCGGCCTGAAGGCCATGGCGTGGTTCATGGCCGCATCGATCACGTCGCTGCTGCTGGGCCTGCTGATGGCCAACGTGCTGGCCCCGGGCCATGGCATGAACCTGCCGCTGCCGGCCGCCGACGCCGCGTCGAACCTGAAGACCGGCGCCCTGAACCTGCGCGACTTTGTCGCCCACATGTTCCCGAAGAGCTTTGTCGAGGCGATGGCCACCAACGAGGTGCTGCAGATCGTGGTGTTCTCGCTGTTCTTCGGCTTCGCGCTGGGCACGCTCAAGGACGGCGTGGGCAAGCCCGTGCTGGCCGCCATCGACGGCCTGGGCCACATCATGCTGAAGGTCACCAACTACGTGATGGCGTTCGCGCCGCTGGGCGTGTTCGGCGCCGTGGCGGCCGTGATCACCGCGCAGGGCCTGGGCGTGCTGGTGGTGTACGCCAAGCTGCTGGGCAGCGTGTACCTGTCGCTGGCGCTGCTGTGGATCGCGCTGATCGCCGGTGGCTACTACTTCCTGGGCCGCGACATCTTCAAGCTGATCCGCCAGCTGCGCGCGCCGCTGATGATCGGCTTTGCCACGGCCAGCAGCGAATCGGCCTATCCGAAGGTCATCGACCAGCTGAACCGCTTTGGCGTGAAGAGCCGCATCACCAATTTCGTGCTGCCGCTGGGCTATTCGTTCAACCTCGACGGCTCGATCATGTACACGTCGTTCGCCGCGCTGTTCGTGGCGCAGGTGTACGGCATCCAGCTGTCGCTGTCGCAGCAGATCACGATGCTGCTGGTGCTGCTGGTGACCAGCAAGGGCATCGCCGGCGTGCCCCGCGCATCGCTGGTGGTGGTGGCCGCCGTGCTGCCGATGTTCGGCCTGCCAGAGGCCGGCATCCTGCTCGTGCTGGGCATCGACCATGTCCTGGACATGGGCCGCACCGTGACCAATGTGCTTGGCAACGCCATTGCCACAACCGTTGTCGCCAAAAGCGAGAACGCGATTGGCGCGCCGGAACTGTCTGACGAGGCAGATACCTCGGCTGACGACGCCGGCCTGACACCCGTTCAGGCCCTGGCCAGCAAGTAAGCTGGCTGGAGGCGTGCCAGGGGCCCGGCTGCCGATCAGGCGGCCGGGCCTTTTTGCGTTTACGGATGCCGGCACGGCGGCAGGCAGCGTGACCCGAACGGGTGAACCCTCGGGGCGCCGCTTCGGACGGCGTGGCTGCCGGCTGTGGTAAAACGTCGCCTTGCCGAACCGCAGCGGGCAATTCGCGAGTGGCCCTCCGATCACATGCCCCGCCCCATACGCTACACGGCAACGTCCGCATTCCCGAATCCGCATGATCGTGTCCCCCTCCGACGGCGACCAGGCGTCCCTCTCGCCCTGGCGCCGCATGGCTCCCTTTGTCGCCCTGCTTGCGCTGGCCGTGCTGGTCACCGGGGCCGGCTGGCTGGGCTATCGCTATACCTACGATGCCGCGCTGACCCGCCAGGCCGAGCGCGGCCAGGTGCAGATGCGGCTGTACGCCCAGGCGCTGGAAAGCGAACTGGCCCGCTATGACTACGTGCCCAGCCTGCTGTCGCTGGACGCGCGCATCGACACCCTGTTGCGCCATCCCGGCTCGCCCGAGCGCGTCTCGCAGGCCAACGCCTACCTGGCGGCCCTGAACGGCCGCGCCGGCACCCGGGTCATCTATCTGCTCGACGCCCGCGGCAAGGTGCTGGCCACCAGCAATTTCCAGCGGCCGGACAGCTATCTGGGCGAAGACCTGAGCTTCCGCCCGTACTTCCGCACCGCGATCGAAGGCCAGCTGGGGCGCTTCTACGGCGTGGGCACCACGCGCAGCGAGTCGGGGTACTACCTGTCGGCGCCGCTGGGCGACCGCGATCATCCGGTGGGCGTGGCCGTGGTCAAGATCGGGCTGGAACCGCTGGAAAACCGCTGGCAGGGCAACGACAGCCAGATGCTGCTGGCCGACGAGAACGGCGTGGTGATCCTGGCATCGGACCCGTCGTGGAAGCTTGCCGCGCTGCGGCCGCTGTCGGACGACCAGCGCGCGCGGCTGGACCGCAGCCTGCAATACAACCGCGCCCCGCTGCCGCAACTGGCGCTCACCACGGTGCGGCCGCTGGCCAATGGCCCGTCGCAGGGTGGCGACGCGCTGGTGCGGCTGCGCCAGGGCCCGCCGATGCTGGCCCAGCACCTGGCCCTGCCGGGCACCGACTGGGACCTGACCCTGCTGACCAATACGTCCCAGGCGCGCGTGGCCGCGCTCAACAGCGCCGCGCTGGCCGGCGTGCTGGCCGCCTTCGTGCTGCTGCTGGGCGCCGCCTGGAATGTGCGGCGGCGCATCGTGGGCGAGCGGCTGGCGGCGCGCGCCGCACTGGAAGCCGCCAACAGCGAGCTGGAACGCAAGGTGGCGGAGCGCACCGCGGACCTGTCCGCCACCAACCAGCAGTTGCAGGCCGAGGTTGGCGAGCGCATCCGGACCGAAACCTACCTGCGCCAGGCTCAGGACGGGCTGATGCAGGCCGGCAAGCTGGCTGCCGTGGGACAGATGTCCGCCGGCATCGCTCACGAACTGAACCAGCCGCTGGCGGCCTTGCGCACGCTGTCGGGCAACACGGGCAAGTTCATCGCCCAGGGCGACTATGACACCGCGCAAGGCAACCTCGAACGGATCATCGGCCTGGTGGAGCGCATGGGCCGTATCACCGGCGCGCTGAAGTCGTTTGCGCGCAATCCCGCCGCTGGCCAGGGCCACAGCGCCCGGCTGGCCGATGCCGTGGACAACGCGCTGTTCCTGCTGGAAACGCGCGTGGCCGACGTGGGCCCGCGCATCGAGCGCGATATTGACGCCTGCCTGACCGTGCGCTGCGACCCGAACCGTCTGGAGCAGGTGCTGGTGAACCTGATCGGCAATGCGCTCGATGCGCTGAAGGGCCGGCGAGACCCGCGCCTGTCGCTGCACGCCTACGCGTCGGGCGGCATGATCCACCTGACCGTGCGCGACAACGGGCCGGGGCTTTCGGAAACCGCGTTCGCGCGGTTGTTCGAGCCGTTCTTCACCACCAAGCCCGCCGGCGAAGGCCTGGGGCTGGGGCTGACGCTGTCGGCCGGCATCCTGAGCGAAAACGGCGGCACCCTGACCGCGATCAATCACCCCGACGGCGGCGCCTGCTTCACGGTCGCCCTGCCGCGCGTTACCGAGGAACTGCGCCATGTCGGCTGAACCGGGCCACGTCATCGAAACGGCCGGCGCCCACGCCGCGCTGACGGTGCTGATCGTCGAAGACGATGCCGACGTGCGGCTGGGCTGCGAACAGGCGCTCAGGCTCGAAGGTATCGCCACGCGCGCCGTGGGCAGCGCGGAAGCGGCGCTGCGCGAGGCAGAGGCCGGTTTTGCCGGCATCGTCGTCAGCGACATCCACCTGCCCGGCGCCGATGGGATGGCCCTGCTGCGCGAACTCGGCGCACGCGATGCGGCGTTGCCGGTGATCATGATTACCGGCCATGGCGACGTATCGCTGGCGGTACAGGCCATGAAACAAGGCGCCTACGACTTTCTTGAAAAGCCGTTCTCGCCGGAGCGGCTCGTGGCCACCTGCCGCCGTGCGCTCGACAAGCGCCGGCTGGCCCTGGAAGTGGCCGACCTGCGCGCCCGTCTGGCAGGCCGCGAGGGCCTGGCCGCGCGGCTGATCGGCCATTCGCCGGCCATCGAGCGGCTGCGCCAGATGATCGCCGGCATTGGCGACACGGCGGCCAACGTGCTGATCCACGGCGAAACCGGTACCGGCAAGGAACTGGTGGCGCGCTGCCTGCACGAAGCCAGCGGGCGCCGGGCAAAACACTTCGTGCCGATCAACTGTGGCGGCCTGCCCGAACAGCTGTTCGAGTCGGAGATCTTCGGCCACGAGGCGGGCGCGTTCACGGGCGCGGCCAAGCGCCGGATCGGCAAGATCGAGCACGCCGAAGGCGGCACGCTGTTCCTCGACGAGATCGAGAGCATGCCGATGCCGATGCAGATCAAGCTGCTGCGTGTGCTGCAGGAGCGCGTGGTGGAGCGGCTTGGGTCAAACCAGCCGGTGCCGGTGAACACGCGCGTAGTGGCAGCCACCAAGGCCGACCTCCGCGCGCTGGCCGATGCCAGTCAATTCCGCGCCGATCTCTACTATCGCCTGAACGTGGTCACGCTCGAACTGCCGCCGCTGCGCGAACGCCGCGAAGACGTGCCGTTGCTGTTTGAACACTTTCTGGCGCAGGCCGCGTTGCGCTTCGAGCGCGAGGCCGTTCCGCCCACGCCGGCCGAAATGGCGGCCCTGGTGGCCTACCCGTGGCCCGGCAACGTGCGCGAACTGCGCAACCTGGCCGAACGGCATGTGCTGGGACTGGGCTGCGATCCCGCCCAGGGCGGCGCCGCCCCCGAGGCGCTGCCATTGCCCCAGGCCGTGGAGCAGTTCGAACGTGCGTTGATCGCCGATGCCTTGCGACGTCACGCTGGCAACCTGACGCGTGCCGGCGAAGCCCTGGGCGTGGCCAAGACCACGCTGTTCGACAAGGTGCGCAAGTATGGCCTGTCGAGCGGCGGCGCAAGCTGAGTACAACGCCACCGGCGCAAATGTGTCAAATGTATATAACCAGGGAACCTGAACGTCGCGTGCGCAGTCTGTTGATCCGGTACGCGACGCCTGCGGCATAAATGTCGGGCGTCATGCCGTTTGTCCATCGCTGTCTACCGAATTGCAACGATGTTCGTTAAACAACAAAAGTGTGACGCCAATCATTGCTTTCCCTGTAGCAACGAATCATCTTGAAGCCATACTATTGGCATCCGGCAATCGGGCGGCGCCACAAGCGTCGCGGCGATGACTGGCCAGGCGACAAAGATCGCCACTGCAGCAAGCGGGCAACGGCTACCTGAAGCCGTTGCTACGTCAACAGCAACAAAGCAACAAAGACCGGCCGGGGAGCGGGTCGACAGCAATCAGGGTCAGTAAAAACAGCAGCCCGGTCATTTGACCGACGTGGCGTGTCCGAGGACGCCCGTGCGGCACGCGCGTCGTGCTGTGCTGCTGATCGACACTACGGGTGATTGGATGAAACTGGATCCAGAACTGGCTGAAAAGCCGTACTACAGCACGCGAACCGCTGCAAAACTTCTCAACGTATCGCTGGGCACCGTCCAGAAAATGGTGGAACGCGGTGAACTTGGCGCCTGGAAAACCAATGGCGGCCACCGGCGCATCCACAAGGAAACCGTGCATCGCCTGCTGGCAAACCGTGCCATGCCGGATGTCGGCATCGAGCACAATCTCGACCTCGTGGTGTTCCACCCGAACCACACCGAAGCGCAGCGTATCAGTGCCCAGCTGGGCAAATGGTCGCTGCCGCTGAAGACCCAGGTACTGGAGGACGTGGTGGACACCGTCATTACTTCGGTCGATGCGCGACCTCGCGTGGTGCTCTACTACGTGGAGGAACTCAACGACGCGGAATCCGCCACGATCGAAAAACTGCAGAACTTCTTCTCGCGGCAGCGCGTGATCTTCGCGGTCATCACCAACCGCCAGGCCTACGACGGCGTGGCGGACGCCCTGCAGCAATGGGGCATCATGGTGTTCCTGAAGACACCGTCGCTGGAGGAAATCAAGGGCTTCCTGCGTGCCCAGCTGATGATGGGGCGCACCGGCGCTTAAGGTTTCATTAAGGTTCGACGTGCAACGGCCCGGACACACCGCGTCCGGGCCCTTTTTTTATGACGCGGCCATCAGGCGGATGCGACGGCCTCGCTCGGCTGCACAGACATCGCCCCGCTATCGGCCTGCATCATCCACCCATAGAGATCGCGCGGGTCCGGAGGCATGGCCACAAGCGCCACGAAGCGGCCCGCATCGCGCTGCGCCGCGGCCGCATGCAACCACCGCAGCGCCGCATAATCCTCCAGCGCAAAGCCGACCGAATCGAAAACGGTCACCTCCCCGGCATGCGCGCGGCCGGGCGCCGCACCCGAGAGCACCTGCCACAGCTCGCTGACGGGCGCCTCGGGCCACTGCTGGATCTCGCCTTCGATGCGTGACTGCGGCGCATACTCCACCACGATGCGCGCGCCACGCAGGATATCGACGTGCAACTCGGTCTTGCCCGGACAGTCGCCGCCCACGGCGTTCAGATGCATGCCCGGTTGCACCATGTCAGGCGTCAGGATGGTCGCGCGCGTCTTGTCGGCGGTGACCGTGGTCACGATGTCGGCACCGGCCAGTGCATCGCGCACCGATCGTACTGGCACGATCTCCAGACCTGGCACTTTCGCCAGATTGCGCATCAGCCGCGCCGTGGCCGACGGATCGATATCGAAGGCCCGCACGGTCGTGATGCCCGCGATGGCGTGAAATGCCAGCGACTGGAACTCGGCCTGCGCACCGTTGCCGATCAGTGCCATGGTGCGTGCCCCCGGCCGGGCCATGGCCTGTGCGGCCAGCGCGGAAGTGGCTGCGGTGCGCAGCGCCGTAGCCAGGGTCAGATCGGCCAGCAGCAGCGGAAAGCCGGTCTGCACATCGGCCAGCATGCCGCACGCCATGACCGTGGGCAGCGCGAACCGTGCATTGCGCGGATGCCCATTGACGTACTTGTACGCGAACCGCGTGCCATCGCTGACCGGCATCAGTTCGATCACGCCCACTGCCGAATGGCTCGCCAACCTCGCAGATTTCTCAAATTCGTGCCAGCGCAGGAAGTCATCGCGCACACAGCCGGCCATCTGCACGATGGCTTGCGGGACGCCCACGCCGCGCACCAGCGCCGCGACATCGTCTGCATCGAGAAAGCGCGTCAGCACGTTCGCTTCCCGGGTCAATTCCGTGTTCGTTCTCATGGCGGATCTCCTTCAGGCCGCAGCGGCACGCCGCATGGGCGTGCTGGCGCGGTCGAGCCGCAAGGTCATGCAGTACGCGCCGCCGCCCGACAGCATGTACGGCGTCAGGTCCACCTCGTGCAGCCGATACCCGCGCCGACCCAGTTCATGGCGTAAATGCGATGTGGTGCGCGTCATCACCACGTGGTCGTCCAGATTGACCGCGTTGACGCTGAAGTGGCGCAGGTCGTCCTCGGTGGCCTCGATGCGCTGGGCCATCGGGACGCGTGCGCGCAGCGTGCGCAGCGCGTTCTCGGTGAAGGCCGGCGGGTAGTACAGCACTTCGCCACCCGATAGCGGACAGAAGCACACGTCGAGGTGATAGCTCTGCTCGGTGGCCAGTTCCAGCGCCACCACCTCCTGGTCGAATTCGCGCGCCATGGCGTCGGCTGCCTCGCGCGACGAGCGCGGCCCGTAGCCGGCCCAGAAATGGCCGCGCCGCGCATCCCAGATGCAATCGCCGGCCCCTTCCTGAAAACAGCCGTCGGGCAGCAGCGCCACGCTGTCGATCAGGCCGCGCGCGCGCAGGTCGTCGAAGATCGCCGCGAACGGCTGTTCCTCGCCGCGCCGCTGCGGATAGCGAAAGCGCGCCAGCACCGCCTTGCCATCGAGCACCACGGCGGCATTGGCCGGGAACACCATGTCGGGCTGGCCCGCCACGCCCTCGGCCACTTCCACGGCAAACCCGGCACGACCCAGCGCATCGTGCAGCGCGTCGAACGACGCCAGCGCGCGCCGATGCATGCCGCCGGGGTCGCGCGCCCAGGCGTCGGGGTCCATCCACGGATTGATGCTGTATGACACGTCGTAGAACGTGGGGGCCACCAGCAGGATGGTCGGGCGCATAAGGGGGCGGATAGTCGGGGGATGTGTCATGGCGGCTCTCCTCTGTTCTGGATGAATGGCGATGTCGTGAGTGCATTGTCCTGCCCGTTGGCGCCAACGAATAGTTAGCAAACTGGACAAATCGCTATGTACGTTTGACAATTTGTCGGCATTGGATGGCAATCTGCCAAGACCTGCCGGAGAGACGCCATGGACGCGACCGATCGACAACTGCTGGGCCTGCTGCGCGACAACGCCCGCACGCCGGTGACGGCGCTGGCCCGCGCCCTGCGCGTCTCGCGCGCCACGGTGCAGAACCGGATCGAGAAACTGGAGAAGGAAGGCCAGATCGTCGGCTATACGGTGCGGCTCAAGCCGGAGGCCGAACCGCACCGCATCCGCGCATGGATGACGGTCGCCGTGGAGGGCAATAAGGCGCGCCAGGTGCTGCAGGCGCTACGTGGCGACCCCAACGTACAGACGCTGCATACGACCAACGGCCGCTGGGACATCATTGCCGAACTGCGCGCCGATACGCTGGAGCAGTTCGACCGCACGCTCGACCGGATCCGGCTGGTCGATGGCATTTCGGCCACCGAGACCAGCATCCTGCTGTCGAGCTACAAGCTGTAGAGCCGGATCAGGAATCCCGACGCACCGGTGGCTGCGCCGAATATCATGCCGTGATACATTGCGGGCTCGGCCAATGCGCCACGACGCGCCCGCTCGGCCAATGCGCCGTGTCGCCCCCAACCCTCCAAAGCCGCCCCCGCTTTCGATGCCCGCTGCATTCGACCCGACCTCCACCGTCGCCGAGGCCCGTGCCTGGCTGCGCACTTTTGTCCCGATGCCGATCGCCGCCAACTGGCGCGAGCGGCTAAAGAGCTGCCTGGGCGCCCTGATCGGCCTGGCGCTGACTGAATGGATCTGCCGCCAGTTCCTGCTGGGATTCAACCCATGGTTTATCGCGCCGATGGGTGCGTCCGCCGTACTGCTGTTCGGCGTACCGTCCAGTCCACTCGCCCAGCCGTGGTCGATCATCGGCGGCAATATGGTGGCGGCTACCGTGGGCGTGGCCTGCGCGAAATGGATACCGGACCCCGGCCTCGCGGCGGGCGTGGCGGTGGCTGGCGCCATTGCCCTGATGTTCCAGCTGCGCTGCGTACACCCGCCCAGCGGTGCGGTGGCCGTCACTGCCGTATTTGGCGGGCCTGCGGTGCAGGCGCTGGGCTTTGGCTTCGTGGTGATTCCGGTGGCCGTCAATTCGATGCTGCTGCTGCTGACCGCCCTGGCCTTTAACAACCTCGCCCGGCGCCGCTATCCGCACCGCCCACCCGAGCCGGCGGCGCAGCACCACACCCGGGACGTGCCGCCCAGCAAGCGCGTGGGCTTCACCCGGGCCGACCTCGATGCGGTGCTGGCCGCGCGCGGTGAATTCCTGGATATCGAGGAAGACGACCTGGAGGCCATCCTGGTGGCGGCCGAGCTGCGCGCCCATTCGCGCCGCTTTGGCGAGGTGCTGTGCGGCGACATCATGTCGCGCGACGTGGTGGCGGTGCGGCCGGGCCAGCTGGCCGCCGATGCGTCCGCGCTGATGACGCGCCATCACATCAAGGCGCTGCCCGTGGTGGATCGCCAGCGCCGTCTGCTTGGCATTCTCACGCAAAGTGACTTTTTCCGCGCCTATCGCGTGAACTCGCGCCGCGTGAATGGGGCGGTGCGCGACCTGATGACCCGTGCCGTGATCACCGCGCGCGCCGAGCATCCGATCGTCAGCCTGGCCCAGGCGTTCTCCGACGGCGGCCTGCACCATGTGCCGGTGCTGGACGAACGCAACCGCGTGGTGGGCATGGTCACGCAATCGGACCTCGTGGCCGCGCTGCTGCGCCAGAGCGACCGGGCCATGGACATGGCCGAAGCCGGCAAGCCAGCGGGGTGATTCGCCGCCGGGCGCCTCGCCCGGCAATCGTTGACCCGGCAAGGGATTACCCGGAACCCGCATCGAATTCCGCTATGCTTACGGCGTTCTCGCAACATGGGCGCCGGACTGGCGTGCAACGATGAGTTCCGGACAACTGATTGAAAAGCTCGCCGCGGTCTTTGCGCTGATCGCCCTGATCGGCGGGTCCCTGCTGGTACTGGCCCCGTTTGCCACCGCGCTGGTCTGGGGCGCGATCCTGGCCTACAGCTCGTGGTATCCCTACACCGTGCTCACGCGGTGGCTGGGCAACCGGCGCGGACTGGCCGCGCTGATCTGCGTGCTGATCGCCACGATCATCGTGCTGGGCCCGTTCGTCTATGCCGGCGCCAGCTTCTCGGCCCATATCGACGAACTGACCGGCCTGGTCAACCGCTACGCCGAACGCGGCATCCCGCAACTGCCTGAATGGCTCAGCAGCCTGCCCTATGTGGGCCCGCAGCTGCAATCGAACTACGACCAGATCATCCACGCCGACTCAGAAATGGTGGCCAACCTGCGCAAGCTGATCGCGCCGGTGGGCCATGCGGTGCTGGGTGCGGGGCTGTCCATCGGCGGCGGCCTGGGCCAGCTGGCCCTGTCGATCATCCTGGCGTTCTTCTTCTATACCGGCGGCGAACTGGCCGTGGACTGGCTGCGTGGCGGCATGCGCCGGGTGGCCGGCGAGCGCGCCGACCACCTGATGGCGCTGGCCGGCGGCACCATCAAGGGCGTGGTCTACGGCGTGCTGGGTACCGCGTTCGTGCAGGCCGTGCTGGCCGCCATCGGCTTCTGGATCGCGGGCGTGCCCGGCGCGGCCATCCTGGGCCTGATCACGTTCTTCCTGTCGGTGGTGCCGATGGGCCCGCCGCTGGTGTGGATTCCGGCCGCGCTGTGGCTCTATCACAGCGGCGACACCGGCTGGGCCATCTTCATGGTGGTCTGGGGCGGCGCGGTGGTGGGCATGGCCGACAACGTCATCAAGCCGCTGCTGATCAGCAAGGGCACCAGCCTGCCGCTGATCTGGATCATGATGGGCGTGCTGGGCGGCGCACTGGCGTTCGGCTTCCTGGGCGTCTTCCTGGGCCCGACCGTGCTCGCGGTGGCCTACGCGCTGCTGCGCGACTGGACCATCGGCTCGCAGGAACGCCCCGGCGTGACCGACGTGACGCCGGCGCCGCCCTCGCAATTGACGCCGGACGCATGACGCCGGACGCGCACGTCTCGTCCCCGCCCCCGGCGCAGGACCTGCACCGGCTTGTGGCCTGCGAGTATTGCGACGCGCTCTACGAGCGCACCGCGCTGGCGCCGGGCGAGCGCGCCACCTGCCTGCGCTGCGGCGGCGTGCTGTACCGCGAGAGCAGCCGCGCCTACCAGCGCCTGCTGCCGCTGGTGGTCACCGCGCTGATCCTGTTCCTGGTATCGAACACGTACCCGATCGTCGAGATGGACCTCAAGGGCGTGCGCACCGAGACCACGCTTTGGGGGGCGGTGCAAGCGCTGCACAGCGACCACATGACGCTGGTGGCGATGCTGGTGTTCGGCACCACGATCCTGTTCCCGCTCGCCGAGATGCTGATGATGTGCTACCTGCTGGTGCCGATGGCGCGCCATCGCATGCCGCCCGGCTTCGACCGGATCGTGCGCGGCATCCGCCAGACGCGGCCGTGGGGCATGATCGAGGTCTTCATGATCGGCGTGCTGGTGACCGTGGTGAAGCTGTCGACCATGGCCCAGGTGATTCCGGGCGTGGCGCTGTGGTCGTTTGGCGCGCTGGTGGTGGTGCTGGCCGCAATGCTGTCGTTCGATCCGCGCGACCTGTGGCACTACCTTGAGCCGGCCGGCGCCGACGAGGCCCCGCCCCGGGAGGACACCGCGTGACCGGCCCGCGCCCCTCGCGCACGGCCCAGGCCCGCGAACAGCTGGCCCGCTCGCGCCGCATGGCCGCCGACGTGGTGGCCGAGCTGACCGACGACGACGAACGCACGCCCCTGGCGCAGGTGCCCACGGCGACATCGCGCGGCCTGCTGTCCTGCCACGCCTGCGACCTGGTCAGCCCGATCGCGCTCGCGGGCCAGCCCTGCCCGCGCTGCGGCGCCACGCTCCACCAGCGCAAGCCGGCCAGCCTGGCCCGTACCTGGGCCTTCCTGCTGTCGGCGTTCATCCTGTATATCCCGGCCAACCTGCTGCCGGTGATGGTGACCGAATCGATCCTGGGCACGCAGCGCGACACGATCATGTCCGGCGTGATCTACCTGTGGCTGTCGGGCTCGCACATGCTGGCCGGCGTGGTGCTGATCGCCAGCATCATCGTGCCGCTGCTGAAGATGCTGATCCTGACGCTGCTGCTGGCATCGGTCCATTTCAAATCGACATGGCGCATCCGCCAGCAGACCCGGCTCTATGGCCTGGTCGAAATCATCGGCCGCTGGTCGATGCTCGATATCTTCGTGGTGGCCCTGCTGGCGTCTCTGGTACGCGCCGGCGCGCTGGCCACCATCATTCCCGGGGGCGGGGCGCTGGCCTTTGCTTCCGTCGTGGTCATGACCATGCTGGCGTCGCTGTCGTTCGACCCACGCCTGCTGTGGGATTCGCTCGACCCGTCCGCCCCTTCGAAATTGCCGGAATCCGACAATGCCCGATCCTGATACCCCTACCCCATCGCCCGGCGTACCCCAGCCCGCACGCAAGCGCCGCGCCCCGTGGCTGCCATCGCTGGTCTGGCTGATCCCGATCGTGGCGGCCGTGGTGGGCATCTCGCTGCTGGTCAACACGCTGACGTCGCGCGGCCCCGAGATCACCGTCACCTTCCGCACCGCCGAGGGCCTGACCCCGGGCAAGACCGCCGTGCGCTACAAGGACGTGGACATCGGGCTGGTCAAGTCGGTACGGCTCGCGTCCGACCGGTCTCACGTGCTGGCGTCGATCGAGCTGACCAAGGACGCCGAGAACTTCGCCGTCAAGGACACGCGCTTCTGGGTGGTGCGGCCGCGCTTTGCCATCAGCGGCGTGTCGGGGCTGGAAACCCTGCTGTCGGGCGCCTATATCGGCGTGGATGCCGGCAAGTCCCCGGAAAGCCGGCGCAGCTTCACGGGCCTGGAAGTGCCGCCGGTGGTCACCGCCGATGCGTCGGGGCGGCAGTTCGTGCTGCGTGCGCAGGACCTGGGATCGCTGGATATCGGCTCGCCGGTCTACTACCGGCGCGTGCCGGTCGGCCAGGTGGTGGCCTACCAGCTCGAGCCCAACGGGCGCGATATCACGCTGCGCGTGTTCGTCAACAAGCCCTACGACAAGCTCGTGACGGCCGATACCCGCTTCTGGCACGCCAGCGGCGTGGACCTGAAACTCGATGCCGGCGGCCTGAAGCTGTCCACGCAATCGCTGGTCACCGTGCTGCTGGGCGGCGTGGCATTCCAGGCGCCCGAGAACACCAGCGCGCATGAAGCGGCCGCCGAGAACACCCAGTATCTGCTGGCCGCCGACCAGGCCGAGGCGATGAAGGAACCCGAGGAACTGGCGCCGACGCTGGCCGTGCTGAACTTCGACCAGTCGGTGCGCGGGCTGTCGCCGGGCGCGCCGGTGGACTTCCGGGGCGTGATCGTGGGCCAGGTGCGCTCGATCGGCATCGAATACCAGCGCGACAGGAAGGCGTTCCGCATGCCGGTGGTGGTGGAGCTCTATCCCTCGCGCATGGGCTTCCGCGAACGCGACGTGGCCGACGAGGCGCGCAAGCGCACCATCGTGCAGGCGCTGGTCAAGCGCGGCATGCGCGCGCAGCTGCGCACCGGCAACCTGCTGACCGGCCAGCTGTACGTGGCGCTCGACTTCTTCCCGAAGGCGCCGCCGGCCAAGGACATCGACCTCGAAGCCCCGATGCCGGAATTCCCGACCACGCCGGGCACGTTCGACGAACTGCAGGCCAAGCTGGGCGATATCGTCAACAAGATCGACAAGGTGCCGTTCGAGCAGATCGGCCAGGATGCGCGCACGGCCATCGTGTCGATGAACAAGATGCTGGAAACGGCCGACAAGCTTGTGGCGCAGCTCAATGGCGACGTGGCGCCGCAGGTGCTGGCCGCGCTGCAGGATGCGCGCCGGACCCTGACGGCGGCCAACGGCACGCTGGCGTCGGATGCGCCGCTGCAGCAGGACACACGGCGCATGCTGCAGGAACTGACGCGCACGGCGGTGTCGCTGCGCGCGCTGACCGATTATCTGGAACGCCACCCCGAGGCGCTGCTGCGCGGCAAGACGGAGGACAAATGATGAAACGTTCGCTGACACTCGGCGCGACGCTGCTGGCGGCGGCATGGCTGGCCGGCTGCGCCTCGCCCGAGCCCCGCTACTACACGCTGGCGACCGGTGCCGCGGCACCGGCCGGCGCGCCAACCCCGGCCGCCAATGCCACCGCCACGCAGCCGGTATGGATAGAGGTGGCGCCGGTGCGCGTGCCCGAGCGCCTGAACCGCGCGCAACTGGTGGTGACCGATGGCAATACGGGCAATGTGAAGCTGCTCGACCAGTCGCGCTGGTCGTCACCGCTGCCTGACGAACTGCGCGATGCGCTGTCGCAGCAGTTGCAGGGCAACCTGGGGGCCGTGGACACGTACCAGCAAGGGATCTCGGATGTCTCGCCGGTGTTCCGCATCACGACCGAAGTGGTGCGGCTGGACGCCGATCCGGGCCAGCGCGCGGGGGCATCGATTGCATGGACGGTGCGCCGCCTGCCCGATGGCCGCGTGCTGAGCGGGCGCACCGAAGCCGACCTGCCCGCGCCGGGCCAGGTCGATGGCGTGGTGGGCGCCTATCGCCAGATCGTGGCCACCACGGCATCGGATATCGCTGCCGGCGTGCAATCGCTGCGCGTGCAGGGCGGCACGGCCGCATTTTCGGCCCCCGCCCCGGCCTCACCGGCCCGCCAGGCGGGCAAGTAGGCAGCTAGTCCTCCGCGTCGCCATTGGCCTGCGCCTGCGCACGACGCGCGGCGCGGCGCCGGTCGGCCCCGGCCATCTCGGCCAGACAGGCCTCGGCATCGCCCTTCACCAGCCGCACGCTGCAGGCCAGCATCAGGTTCATCGGCAGGCCGAAGTTCTCGACCACGTAGTCGTTGGCGTCGCGCGCATCGCCATCGTCGTCGGTCGACACGCGCACGCGGTCCAGCAGCGTGCCGGCATCGGCCGCGTAGCCCCACACCGGTTTCTGTAGCGCCACGGCAAAGCCGACCTCGAAGGCCGTGCCGCTGTCGGGCTCCCCGGGGCCGCGAAAGTCGTCCAGGTTCGCCATCACGATATCGGCCCGCCGGATCAGCGCGATATTGGCCTCGTAGATCCATTGCGCGGTGTCGGGCCCCGACAACCCCTTCGGGGCCGCCTTGTCCAGCGGATAGCACCCTTCGAAACCATACCGGGCGCAAAGCGCCTTCAGATGCTCGCCCCAGGCGAGCGCATCCTTGCGAAATACGTCGAAACCGGCGAGGTAGACGGTCTTCATGGCAGGTCCTCGGTTGGGGCACGCCGGAAGCATACCGCAGGCGGCATCGCCGTTTCGTTGGGTTGCCTCCTTCGTTGCGAACTAAGGAAATTTCTGATCATATATCGGCATCCCATTCAATGCCGGACGATGAATACGGCCATGGCAATTGGTTATCCGCCCAGGCCCGTAAAACCACGGCACGTTGTCCGCTCGGACGCTTCCGAAAATCAATAGAAATAGCCCCAAAAATCAAATAAATGTTTTCGGCAAATTCCAGAAAATAACGATTCAGCAGGATTATCCGTATCGGTACTGTTTGCTCCGTCAGGAAAGCGCGATGCGCAAGCCGCGTCATGCGCGCCGTGCCGGGGCGGATGCCTTGTGCATGGTTGCGCCTGATTCGCGGCATGGCTGTCCTTGCGTTTCGCCCGACCTTCCCGGTCCGGCCTGGCAGCGATCCCTCTCAACCCATGACATGAGGTCCACAGTGAACCACCATCGAACGAAAATCCTCGCAGCGTCCCTACTGCTTGCCGTGTTGAGTCCGGCCGCGTCCGCCTCTGACGGCACCATCACCTTTACCGGCCGGATCACCTCGAACACCTGCACGATCTCCGGCAATGGCGGGGGCACCGACTTCACGGTGGCCTTGCCGCCCGTTTCGGCGTCGACCCTGGCGACCGCGGGCAATATCGCCGGCCGTACGCCGTTCAACTTCCAGCTCACCGGCTGCACCCCCGCCACCGGCGACGTGGCGGTCTACTTCGAGCCGGGCGCCGCCGTGGACCTGGCCACCGGCCGCCTGATCAACACCACCGTCAGCGCGCCAGGAGTCGGCGACACCCCGGCGGTCGTGGCCGCCACCAACGTGCAGATCGGTGTGCTGAATGCCGACCTGACGAACGTCGCCGTGGGCGCTGCGTTTGCCTCGCAGAACACCCAGCAAGTGGCCATCACGGGCGGCACGGCTTCGCTGCAGTACTACGCGCAGTACGTGGCAACGGGCGGTGCGGCCACCCAAGGCACTTTCACCTCCGCGTTGACGTATTCGGTCGTGTACCCGTAACCAGCGGCGCCATCCGTGCTCGCGTCCGCCGGCATGCCCTCCCGCATGCCAGCACTACCGGCCGGCCTCGTGCCGGCCTTACTGCCCGCCGTTCATCATGCTCAAGACATCCCGCCACCGCGCAGCCATGGCTGCCGTTTTCCTGGCCTTGGCCGCGCCCGGCGCCCTTGCGTCCGTGGTCCTGAACGGGACCCGCGTCGTCTATCCGGAATCGGAACGCGAAGTCACCCTCAAGGTCACCAACGAGGGCGACACGCCATCGCTGGTGCAGGCATGGATCGACGACGGCGACGCGAACGCCTCGCCGGAGGAAGCGAAATCGCCCTTTACGCTGACGCCCCCGCTGTTCAGACTGGATCCGAAGAAGGGACAGACGCTGCGCATCATCCACCTGCAGCAGCCCCTGCCCGGTGATCGCGAGTCGCTGTTCTGGCTGAACGTGCTCGATGTCCCGCCGGTGGCGTCGGGCGCCACCGCGCAGCAGAACTCGCTGCAGTTCGCATTCCGGACGCGCATCAAGCTGCTGTTCCGCCCCGCCGGCCTGCCCGGCGACGCGTCCAGCGCGCCCGCGCGGGTCGCCTGGCGCCTGGTGCGCAAGGACGACGGTAGCCAGGTGCTGACCGCCCTGAACCCCACGCCCTATCACATCACCTACACCAGGGTGGAGGCCACCGCGCGCGGCCATGTGTACGCCGTTGACGCCGGTGCCATGGCGAAGCCCGGCGCGACGGTGGAGCTCCCGATCGACGGCACACACCCCGCCTCTGGCGAGCCGGACCAGGTGCACTACACGTTCATCAACGACTTTGGCGCCGCCGTCACGGGCACCCACAGGAAGCGGCCGGCCGCGCCAGCTGTCACGGGGCAATGACGATGCACAAGCCAAGACCAAGGCCGTCGCGCGTGCTGGCCGCGCACTGGGTACTGGTCACGTCGCTGCCGGCGGCGGCACTGGCTGGTGAGTCCGGCAAGGCGGCCACGGTCGCCACGGTGCAGTTCAACGCGCAGTTCCTGAAGCGGTTGGACGGCTCCACGGTCGATGTCAGCCGATTCGCCAACGGCAACCCGGTCTCGGCCGGCGACTATCCCGTCGACATCTACCTGAACGGCGCGTGGATTGCGCGCGAGACCGTGCGGTTCCGTCCGCAGGACACCGGCGTCGCGCCCTGCATGGACGGCGCGGTCATTGCCCGGCTCAACCTCGACGAGCAGGCGTTGCCGTCCACCAGCCGCAACGCCATTGCCCGGGCCATCCGGGGCCAATGCACCCAGCCCTCGGCGATCTCGGAGGACATCGGCTGGTCGTTCAACCTCAACGATCTGCGCCTGGACCTCAGCATTGCCCAGGCCCTGCTGCGCCGCACGCCGCGCGGCAGCGTCAGCCCCGAACTGCTTGACGATGGCGTGCCGTCGGCCACGGTTGCCTACAACCTCAACACGTTCCACACCACCGGGCATGGCGGGGGCACGTTCACTTATCTGGGTCTCGATGCAGGTCTGAACATCGGGCCCTGGCACTTGCGCCAGCGGTCGTCGATGAGCTGGCAGTCGGTCGGCAAGGACAGCTACAACTACCAGAACATCGCCACCTATGTGCAGCGGGACATTTCCGCCTGGCGCAGCCAGCTCACGCTGGGCGACGCCTATACCGATGGTGCCGTCTTCGACAGCTTCTCCGTGCGCGGCGCGAACCTGGCCAGCGACGACCGGATGCTGCCGGACTCGTCGCGCGGCTATGCGCCGCTGGTACGCGGCGTGGCACGCTCGAACGCGCGCGTCACGGTCACGCAGAACGGCAACAAGCTCTACGAGACGACCGTCGCCCCCGGCCCGTTCGAGATCAGGGATCTCTATGCCACCGGCTACGGCGGCAACCTGCTGGTCACGGTGACCGAGGCCGATGGCAGCCAGAGCAGCTTTACCGTGCCCTATGCGTCGGTCGTGCAATTGCTGCGCCCCGGCATCACCCGCTATTCGGCGGCGGCAGGCGAATACCGCACCGAGTCGAGCCTCCAGAAAAAGCGCGAGAAGCTCGTGCAGGGCACGGTGCAGCACGGCTTCAACAATCTCGTCACGGGCTACGCGGGCCTGGTGCTCTCGGAGGGATACCAGGCGGGGCTGCTTGGCGCGGCCTTCAACCTGCCCGTGGGCGCCTTCGCCCTGGACGCCACGCATGCGCGCGCCATGATCCCCGGCTTCGAGGACAGCAGCGGGCAGAGCGTGCGCATCAGCTATAGCAAGTTCGTGCCGACGACCAGCACCAACATGACCATCGCGGCATACCGCTACGCGACCCGCGGCTTCTGGACGATGCGCGATGCATTTGCCGCGCGTTCCAGCGGTGGCAACGCCCGCGCGGTGGACCGCCAGCGCAGCCAGATCCAGCTCACCTTGAACCAGGGCCTGGGCGATCGATGGGGCAGTCTCTATCTGACCGGCACGTCTGCCGAGTACTGGAACCGGCGCGGCACGGCGCTGATGTTCCAGGTGGGCTACAGCAACGCAGCCAACCTGTTGGGGCTGCCGATGACCTACAACATCGCGGCGTCGCGCCAGCGCGAACTACTGACCGGGCGGTTCAGCACGCAGGTCTTCGCCAGCCTGACCGTCCCCCTGGGAAAGGGCAGCCATGCCCCGATGCTGTCCTTCTCGGGGACGCACAACAGCGGCAACGAGTCGTCGCAGCAGATGCGGCTGAGCGGCACGGCGCTGGAAGACAACGCGGTGACCTACGGCCTGAACGTCGACCGGATGCCGCACGCGACCACGGGCGGCGGCAATGTCCAGTACCGCACGCCGTACACCACCGTATCGGCGTCGGTCAGCGGCGGCAGCCAATACACCCAGTACTCGGGCGGGCTGCAAGGGGCACTCGTGGCGCACCCGGGCGGCGTCACGCTGGCCAACTACCTCGGCGACACCATCGGCATCATCGAGGCCAAGGGCGCCTCGGGCGCGCGGGTTGCCAACGCGCCGGGCGTCAGGATCGACGCGTTCGGCTACGCCATCGTGCCGTACCTCCAGCCCTACAACATGAACACGATCGAACTGAACCCGAAAGGCCTGCCGCTGGACGTCTCGCTGGACGCAACCAGCACCCAGGTGGCACCCCGTGCGAACGCCGCAGTGAAGATCACGTTTGCGGCGCTGACCGGCCGTTCGGCCATCGTGTCCGCCACCCTGCCGAACGGCAAGCCGCTGCCGTTCGGGGCGACGGTGTCGGACGACAAGCAGGCCGATATCGGCGTGGTGGGCCAGAGCGGCATCATCTTCGCGCGCGGCATCGAGCAGGCCGGACAGTTGCAGGTGACATGGGGCACGGAGAGCAGCCAACGCTGCACCATTGCATACGAACTGCCACCACGGGACAAGAACGCCACCACGTATGCCCAGGTGCGCGCCGTATGCCAGCCTCAGCCCGATACGGAGGTCAAAGCGTGACAAGCGTGATGCCACACCCGCACCGCAGCCCATGCGTGGGCAGAGTCATCGCGTCCGGACTGCTGGCCTGCCTGCCGGCCATCGTCCACGCGCAGGATCGACCGGTTCGACAATGCACAATCCAGTCGGATGTGGCCTCCATCGCGTTCAGCGGCTTCAGCATCCCCAGGGACGCCGTGGTGGGCACCGCATTGAGCGAAGTCGTGACCACCGCTGCACACGTGACGTGCCCTGCCAATCCCGCTGACTATGGCGGCCCGTCCGTCGGCGGCCCCGGCTTCTATCTGCAACTGTTTCCCAGCCTGCGGCTTGCCACCGGCGTGACAGGGGTGTGGGCCACGGGCACGCAGGGCGTCGGCGTGCGCGTGATCTCCGTGGATTTCCGAAACTCGGTGGTGTCCAGTGTCGGCACAGGCAGCAAGACCGATTTCGGGCCACGCGTCGCGCGTCGGGCCCCCTACACGGGGACTTACCGCTTCTCGTACCAGTTGATCAAGACGGGGCAGATCGTCGGCACGGGGCATATCTCCACGGGCAACATGTTCGCCCTGCGCAGCCACAACATCCCCGCCAACACCACCTCGGCCGCACAGGCACAGGTGTTCCTGCGCGACTCGGCGTTCAACGCACTGACTTGCCGGGTTACCACGCCCAGCGTCGATGTGCCGCTGCGCAATGTCAATGTGACGGAACTCCGGACCCGGGGCGACAGTGCCGGTAGAACCAACTTCCTCATCGCGCTGCAATGCGATGCCGGCTCGGACGTCCATATCACGCTGACCGACGCGACAAGACCTGCCAACCGCACCAACCTGCTCACGCTCACCAGCGCCTCCACGGCACGCGGTGTCGGCATCCGCATCCGCAACCCTGACGACAATCCCGTGCGTTTCGGGCCGGACTCGCCCGTCGCGGGCAACACGAATCAATGGCGGGTGGGCACGTCGGACGCCACCGACAGCATCGCGATGAGCGCCGAGTACGTGGCCAGCGGCACAGTCAGCCCGGGCACGGTCCGGGCGCTGGCCACCTTCACGATGAGCTACCAGTGATTGGGGAGTAGATGCCCGTCCCGCCGGGGCGGCAACGCTGCCGATGGACGAGGGGCATTGCCCGATGGGGGTTTCAGCGCCCCCCTGTTCTTCGGTGACCGCCGAGCTGAAAACAAACAGACGTGCCGCCCCAACAGGGTCGATGTGGGGCATGGCACGCGGGCGGCGGCACCACACCTGCTGCAACTTTGCTCGATGGATTTACTGCTACCCAGCCGCTCTCCAGCGGGCGGAAGCCAGTACATGAGGGATAACATGGCAACACTTCAGACCTGTGCGCGTCGTTCTGGACGACTTCTCTTCGCAATGCTGCCGGGGCTCGTCGGTGGCCTGCTCGGCCTGACGCCGGACCGCGTCCTCGCCCAGCAGTGCACGCTCGGCCCCCAATCGTCCAGTTTCGCCTTTTCGAATATCAACGTTTCGCGCGATGCGCCGATCGGGGCCACGATCAGCGAACAAAGAACGCTGACGATTTCAGTCGGATGTCCGCGCATGAGATACAACAGCCAGGGCGTATCCGTCCAGCTGATGCCCACGCTGAATGTATCCACCACGGTGCTGGACGTGTGGGAATCCGGCATTCCAGGCATCGGCATCCGCGTCAACGCGCGCCGAACCGGCCGGGGCGGCGCGGGTGGCTATGGCGCGGCTTCCGACACGTCCGCAGGCACTTACAGGACGCTCTCCACGTACGCTTACTCGCTGACGAACGGCTACACGGGAACCTTGATCATGACGCACCAGCTGGTCAAGACCGGGCAGATCAACACCAATGGCCAGATCAACATCGGCCCCATCTACTCGCTTCGCAGTCTCAACCGGGACAACGGCAGCGCGTCGGGCACACAGGCAACCGTTTCGATGGGCAACAGCACCGTGGCATCGCGCTCCTGCCGCGTCACCACGCCGAGCGTTGCGGTTCCCATGGAACCCGCACATGCCATGGCACTGGAGGAAGCTGGCGCCACCACGGGACGCACTGGCTTCTTCATCGGCCTGCAGTGCGATACCGACACGAACGTCTTCATCACCCTGACAGACGCCACGATGCCGGGCAACCGGACCGACCTGCTTACGCTGGCCAGCGATTCCACGGCGCAAGGCGTGCGCCTGCGCATCCGGAATCCGGACAACGAGCCTGTCAGGTTCGGTCCCGACTCGGCCACGGCAGGGACGGTGAACCAGTGGCGCGTCGGTCAATCCAGCGGCGTCACGAACATCCGTATGAGCGCCGAATACGTCTCCACCGGCAACGTCATGGCCGGCACCGTCCGTGGCCTGGCGACGTTCACGATGAGCTATCAGTAGCGGGGGCCGGCGGCGGAGCGCCCGGGTGGGCGGGCCATCAGGGATTGATGGCCGGATGCTTGAGCGCGTGCGCCGCCTCGGCCATGTGCTGGCGGTAACTGCGGTCGTCCTGCACGAGCCCTAGTTCGCCGTTGCGATAGGCCATGGCGAGCGTCTGGATCGACGCGGGATGCTCGCGTTCGGCCGCCGCTTCGTACCACGCCACCGCACGGGCATCGTCCTGCGCCACGCCCTCGCCTTCGCGATAGGCATTGCCGAGCAGGAACATGGCCTGCGCCACACCGCCATCGGCGGCCACCTTGAACCAGCGTGCCGCGCTGGCCGGATCGGGCGTGCGGCCATGGCCGCCGCGATACAACAGGCCCAGGTAGTAGGCCGCGCCGATGTCGCCACCATTGGCCGCCGCATCGAGCAGGCGCCAGGCCAGCGGCAGGTCTGCCCGGCCGCTGGCCAGCGTGCCGAGCATCGCCGCCTTGCCGAGCACGAACCGGGCATGCACATGGCCGCTGTCCGCCGCCATGCGCAGCCAGCGTTCGCCCTCTGCACGCGTGGCCGCGTCGGTGCGCGACATCATCGTTTCGCCAAGTGCGGCCCGCGCGGCGGTTTCGCCGGCGCGGGCGGCCTGCTGCAGCTGATCCAGCGCGCCGGCATCGTCAGCCGATGTCGCCAGCCACTGCCACTGCGACAGTTCGGCGTGGCGCGTGTCGGACTGGTGCCGCCACATCGCTGCGCCGGCCACGCCGGCTGCGGCCACCGTCACCGCCAGTGTGGCGGCCACGAACAGCGGATGGATGCGCAACAGGCGACGCAACAGGCGGCGCGATGCGGCGCGCGCGGGCGCGGGCGCGGGCGCGGGCGAGGGCGTGGCGGAGGCGGTAGCAGAAGCTGGCATCGTGGATGGATTACTGGTTCAGATCGATCTTGTACTTCGACAGGTTCTTGCCCGAGCCGTCGTCGGCCGCGACCAGGGACACGCCGGCCACGCCGCCCGCCGCTGCCTGCGCCAGCATGCCCACGCCCGAGCTGAACACCACGTCGCCGGCTGTCGCCACTTTCGTGAAGTGCCAGCTGCGGGCGCTGCCGTTGGCGGCGCGGGTCACGTTGGCGACGGCCTTCACGTACTGGATCAGCACGTCGCGGTTGGCGTCCGGCGACGCGTAGACCGTTTTGGTACCGTCCAGGCCCGGGAAGTTGCCGCCACCGCTGGCGCGGTAGTTGTTGGTGGCCACGATGAAGTCCATGGCCGACGTGACCGGCGCCCCCTTGTAGGTCAGGTTCTTGATGCGGTTGCCCACCGTCTGCGTCACGTCGATCTCGTACTGCATGTCCGCGTCGGTGAACATGTCGAAGTTGTAGCCCGGGAACGAGCTGATCAGCGGCTGCTCGGCGGCCAGCGCCGGGTTGATCTGGTTGAATCGCCTGGCCGCGGTTTCCAGCCAGGCCTTCAGTTCGTCGCCATTGACCTTCACCGCGTAGACGGTGTTCGGATACAGGTAGAGATCGGCCGCGTTGTTGATGGCCAGGTTGCCGGACGCCACGTCGGTATAGTCGTTGCCGCCGCCGAAACCGCTCTTGAACGGTGCCGACACCGACAGCACGGGCAGCGAGGCCAGCGCCGGCAGGTTGGCGGCGATGTAGTCCTTCACGTACTTCGCCTGCGCCTGGTTCACGATCTGGATCGCGCCCGGGTCGCCCACATCGGCAAAGTAGCTGGTCATGCGGTAGTTCGTGCTGCCGATCGGCGTCTTCACGTACTGGATGGTGGCCTGGTGTTCGGTGTCGATGGCCGGTGCCACGCTGGCGTCGGCGGCCACGTAGGTCTTGTCGGCATTCTGGATCGAGCGGGCCTCAACCCTGGTGTTGGCACGGTCCACGCTCCAGTTCTTGCCGTCGTAGTTCAGCGCCAGGTTGACCACGCCCAGGTGCTTGCCCCAGTAGTTGGCCATCACGGTCGGCACGCCGTTGACCGTGCCGCGGGCCTTGTCCACGCCCGGCAGGTTGAACTGGGCCACCGTACTGGTGGCATCGGGGAAGATCTGGTGCGAGTGGCCAATCAGCATGGCGTCCACGCCCTCCACCTTCGACAGGTGATAGCTGCCGTTCTCCATCGTCGGCGAGTACGTGGAATTGTCCAGCCCGCCGTGCGAGATCACCACCACCAGGTCGGCGCCCTTGGCGCGCATTTCGGGGATGTACTTCCTGGCAGTCTCGACCACGCCTTCGGTGTAGACCTTGCCGTCGAGCCAGCGTTTGTCCCAGCTCAGGATGGCCGGCGGTGCAAAGCCGATGATGCCGACCTTGATCGGTGCCGACACGGTCTTGCCGTCCGGGCCCGTCGCCGTGATCGTCTTGTTCAGGATCGCGTACGGCTGGAACAGCGGCTGGCGCGTCTTCACACTGTAGACGTTGGCCAGCACCTGCGGAAACTTCGGCCCGGCGCAGGTCTGCTGCGCGGACGGGTCCGGCAGCCCATCGACCTGGAAGCGGTTGCCCGTGACCTGGCTCAGGTATTGCAATCCGTAGTTGAATTCGTGGTTGCCGATGCCGCCGCCGTCGAACCCGGCCGCGTTCATCACCTTGTACATGGCCAGCGTCTCGCCGCAGCCGATCGGCTTGACCAGCGCCTGGTAGTCGGACAGCGCGGTGCCCTGGATGGTGTCGCCGTTGTCCAGCAGCATGCTGTTCGGGAATTCGGCACGTGCCGCCTTGATCAGCGTGGCCACGCGCTCGAAACCAATCGACTTGTCCTCGGCGAGCTTGAAGTAGTCATAGCTGAGCACATTGGTGTGCAGATCCGTGGTTTCCAGCAGCGCCAGCGTGGACTTCGTACCGGCCGGGATCGACGTGTTGCCGTTGCCGCGGTTGCCGCCGCTGTTGCCGCTGTCCGCGTTGTTGTTGTCGTCGGCGCCGCAGGCGGCCAGCACGGCGGTGGCCACGGCCGCCAGCATGGCGGCGCGGATGCGATGGTTTTGCATGGTCTCGGATTTCCCTGTCGTGTTCTGTTTATGGTGCAGCCAGGGGAATTGTCGGAAGCCGGGATGGCAGGGAAGTGGCGAAATCGCGTCACTACCGTGACAATCCGCGCACATATGCCAAAAACGTCATATTTATACGGCACCCGGGAGCTGCCAGGACGATTTCGATCCGCTGAAGACCCTTATTCGTTGGCGCAATTGACGCTGCGTTATATAGGCGCTTATATTGCGGATGCAAACCATCGAGCACTCCACACCCTTCCGCCGCATCTGCCATGAGCCTCTATCCCTTTGCTCCCCTTGCGCGCCGCGCGGCCGCCGGCGCCGCCCTGCTTGCCCTGACCCTGGCCGCGCCGTCGGCCTTTGCCGCCGATCTGGTGGTGTCTGCCGCTGCCAGCCTGACCAACGCGTTCAAGCAGCTGGGCGAGCAATTCGAGCGCGCCCATCCCGATACCAGGGTGGTGCTGAACTTTGGCGCGTCGGACGTGCTGATGCAGCAGATCGTCAAGGGCGCGCCGGCCGACGTGTTCGCCTCGGCCGACCAGAGCGCCATGGACAAGGCCGAGACCGAAAAGGTCGTGCAGGCCGCCACGCGCAAGGACTTCGCGGCCAATGCGATCGTGCTGATCGTGCCCCATGACAGCAAGCTGAACATCGCCGCGCCGAAGGACCTGACCCGCGCCGATATCAAGCGCGTTGCCTATGGCAACCCGTCGTCGGTGCCGGTGGGCCGCTACACCAAGGGCGCGCTGGCGTCCCAGGGGCTGTGGGATGCCGTCGAGGCCAAGGGCGTGCCGGCCCAGAACGTGCGCCAGGCGCTGGACTATGTGGCGCGCGGCGAGGTCGATGCCGGCTTCGTGTTCGCCACCGACGCCGCCGTGATGCCGGAGAAGGTCAAGGTCGCCGCGCGCGTGCCGGCCGCCACGCCGGTGACCTATCCGATCGCCGTGACCACGCAGAGCAGGCAGGCGCCCCAGGCCAATGCGTTCGTGCAGTACGTGCTGTCGCCGGAAGGCCAGGCCACGCTGGCGCGGTACGGTTTCCAGAAGCCCTGAGTTTCCACGGCTTGCCCCGGGTCACCCGGTTCCCCCCAATCACCGTCTGAAATCATCGCCATGGATGCTGTCTGGGTTCCGCTGCTGCTGTCGCTCAAGGTGGCGGGGTGGGCCACCTTGCTCAATGCCGTGCTCGGCGTGGCCGCCGCCTATGCCATCGCGCGCTGGCGCTCGCGGGCGCGCGATGTGGTCGATGCCATCCTGACGCTGCCGCTGGTGCTGCCCCCTACCGTGCTGGGCTACTACCTGCTGGTGCTGGTGGGACGGCGGGGCGTATTCGGGGCCTGGCTGGAAAACCTGGGCATCGAACTGGTGTTCACCTGGCAGGGCGCGGTCCTGGCTTCGACCGTGGTGGCGTTTCCGCTGGTGCTCAAGTCGGCACGCGCCGCGTTCGAGGGCGTCGATCACCAGCTTGAAAATGCGGCCCGCGTGCTGGGCGTCTCCGAATCCGCCATCTTCTTCCGCGTAACGCTGCCCATGGCGTTGCCCGGCATCGTGGCCGGTGTGCTGCTGGCCTTTGCGCGGGCGCTGGGCGAATTCGGTGGCACGCTGATGGTGGCCGGCAACCTGCCGGGCCGCACGCAAACGCTGTCGGTCGCCATCTACGAGGCCGTGCAGGCCGGCAACGACGACACGGCGAACCTGCTGGTGCTGGTGACGTCGCTCACCTGCATCGTGCTGCTGGTAGTGGCCGCGCGGCTCGTGCCGCCGGCCCAGCGCGGCACCGGCGCCGTGTTCGAGCGCCGCAGGTTCCGGCGCGACGCCATCAGCGGGTGAGATCGACATGAGCATGCAGATCACCGTCCGGAAACGCATGGCATCGCAAGATCGCCAATTCGCGCTCGATATTTCGTTCGAATCGGATAGCCGGCGCATTGCGCTGTTCGGCCCGTCCGGCGCCGGCAAGAGCCTGACGCTGCGGGCCATTGCCGGTTTGATGGCGCCCGACAGCGGCCGCATCGTGCTCAATGGCCGCACGCTGTTCGACAGCGACACCGGCATCGACGTTCGGCCGCAGGAGCGCCGCGTGGCCTACCTGTTCCAGGATTACGCGCTGTTCCCGCACCTGACCGTATCGCAGAACATTGCGTTCGGGCTCAGGCGGGGCTGGCGCAATCCGGCGCGCCGCGCGCTGCCGCCCGAGGCCGCGCGCTGGGTCGAGGCATTCGGCCTGGAGGAGATCGTCAACCAGTATCCGTCGCAGATTTCAGGCGGGCAGAAGCAGCGCGTGGCGCTGGCCCGCGCCCTGGTGGCACGGCCCGACATCCTGCTGCTGGACGAACCGTTTTCGGCGCTGGACCCCGCCTTGCGCACGCGGATGCGCGAGGAACTGCGCGCGCTGCAGGAAAGCCTGGATGTGCCGATGCTGATGATCTCGCACGACCCCGAAGACGTCGAAGTGCTGGGCGACCACGTGCTGGAAATCCGCGAAGGCCGCATCCACGCCAGCGGCCGCGCGCACCGGCACCCGCAGGTCTACGCGCCCGCGAGCACCCACGCTGTGTAGCGGTCAGGCACCCTGCTGGCGCAGCAGGTCAAGGTAGGCGCCCTCGATAAGCGCATCGGGCGCCACGCCCAGCCGGGCCATCAGCGCGTGGGCCTCCGCCACGCCGGCATCCACCGCCTCGCCGTCGCGCAGCACCACTTCCAGCTCCAGGAAATCGCCCAGCCCTTCCACGCGGTCCAGATGCACGCGGGTGCGGCCCACCAGAAACAGCGTGCGCACCTTGCGCACCCGGCCGATAGTGCCGTGCGCAGCGGTCAGCGCGTCGCGCAGCGTGTCGGGCGATGTGGTGGGCGACAGGATATAGAAGCTCTCCTTGGGCCCGGCCTGATCGGGCCGCGCGTAGAAGATCAGCTGGCCCGACGTTGCGTCGAACGCGCGCAGCTTCAGGCGCCCGTTCGGGCAAGGGAAGAAGGTGTCGTCCTGCTCGATACGTTCCGGGCCCTCGGTGGCGATGGCCGCAGCACGCGGCACCAGCGCGCCGACGCTGCCGATGCGCGCCTTGATTTCCACATTGCGTGCCATGGCTCAGATCATCGTCCCAAGTATCACGCTCGATGCCTTGAAGATCGCCAGCGCGCGCACGCCTTCCTTCAGGTCCAGGTCGGCCAGCGCCCCGTTGTTGATGATGGCCGCCACGGTGCCGCCGCCATCGAGTTCGAGTACCACCTCGGCATTGACGGCGCCGGGCACCACACGGGCGACCGTGCCGGGCAACTGGTTGCGCGCGGAGAGCCGCGCGGCGGGGTCCGGCAGCCCGATCAGCACCGACGACGCCTTGACCAGCGCGAACGCCTCGGCGCCCGGCGCCAGGCCCAGTGTTTCCACGCTCTCGTGCGTGATCGTGGACACGATACGCAGGCCGCCCGGCAGCGCCAGCGTGACTTCGTCGTTGACGGCGCCGGCCCGCACGGCCTCCACGCGGCCGAACAGCTTGTTGCGCGCACTGGTCTGAATCATCATGCGTTGGATCAGATGGATATCTTCGGGATTGGCGTCGGACATCGCCCCGGCCCGCTCCAGGTGAGCGATGAACCGGGCGTGCTCGGCTTCCATTGCGCGGTAGGTGGCGATCAGGCGCGCGGCCCGCTCGGTCAGCCGTGTGCCGCCGCCGCCCTTGCCGCCGGCGGCGCGTACGACCAGTGGCTCGCCAGCGCTGTTGTTCATGGCATCGATGGCATCCCAGGCACCCTTGTAGCTGATGCCCACTGCACGCGCGGCGGCCGTGATCGAGCCGTGTTCACCAATGGCCGCAAGCAGCGCGATGCGGTCGCGGCCGCCCCAATCCTGCTTGCCGGCACGAAACCAGATGGCGCCCTGGAGTTCGAGCATGCGCTGACCTGTGTGTAATGAAGGGAACGCGTATGGTACCGCCAGAAGCACCCGGTGCGGCCTGCCAGCGGTCCGCGTCAACTCTGGTGGGCCGGGATGTACCAGCGCATGATGCTGCCGGCAAAGTACTGCTTGTCGAACTGCCGCAGCAGGCGCCAGCAGGTGAACGGGTCGACCGCCAGGTCCACCCACGCCCAGGGGTGATCGGCGTCGCCGTCGCGCACGATCTCGACGGAGTTCACCGTGGCGTAGTCCTTGAGTTTGTCCCGCAGCATTTCCTCGGTCACATCACGATGCAGCCCGCGGATCAACACCTGCATGGCAGCCTCTCCCGCATTGGAAAGTGGTGATGCATGTATTCTAGGCCGCGCTTTGCCACGTGGCGGCCGGCCGATGCGGCAATCGCACGTTTCACGCCATGATGTGTACGCCACCGTCCACGTACACCGTATTGCCCGACACGCGGCGGGCATACGGCGTGGCCAGGTACGCGGTGGTAAAGCCCACATCCATGATGTCGACCAGTTCGCCCAGCGGCGCACGGCCGGCTGCCTCGGCCAGCAGGACATCGAAATCCTTGAGCCCGGACGCCGCGCGCGTCTTGAGCGGCCCTGGCGAGATGGCATGCACGCGGATGCCCTTCGGCCCCAGCTCGTAGGCCAGGTAGCGGCAGGTGGCCTCCAGCGCGGCCTTGACCGGCCCCATCAGATCGTAGTTCGGCACCACGCGGTTGGCGCCGTCATAGCTCATCGCGAACAGCGTGCCGCCCTGCCCCATCAGCGGCACCGCCCGGCGCGCCATGCGGATGAACGAATGGCATGACACATCCATGGCCCGCGCGAAGCCGGCGGCCGACGACTGCAGCAGCCCGCCCTGCAGGTCGGCCTTGGGCGCGAAGGCGACCGAATGCACGACCGAATCGAGATGGCCCCAGACTTCGCCGATGCGCGCGAACAGCGCATCCATCTGCGCGTCGTCTTCCACGTTCAGCGGCATCAGGATCGGCGCCCCGATCTGCTCGGCCAGCGGCGCCACATGCGGGTAGGCCTTGTCGTTCAGATAGGTCAGGGCCACTTCGGCGCCCATCTCGCGAAACGCACGTGCGCAGCCCCACGCGATGGAATCCTCGTTGGCAACGCCAACGACGAGCACGCGGTTGCCGGACAGCGGGGGACTAGGGACCTGGAGCATGCGCAAACCTCCCATTGTTTGCTCTTTCTGCTGGCTTCGCGGCCGCGCCTTTCGCGGGCAAGGCAGGAAGCCAGCGACATACCGCTACGCCCGCGCTTCCTGCGTGGCCTTGCCGTTGCCGTGGTCGGTGCCGAATATCTCGGCAACCTCGCGGTAACGGGCCAGCCATTCGGCATCGAGCGGCCCACCCACGGTCAGCACGCGATGCGCCAGCACCATGATGCGGCGGCGTTCCTTCATCTCGGGTACCAGTGCCGGCAACGCCCGGATGGCCCCTTCGGGGTCGAGGCTGACGATATAGCTTTGCCGGCGCACGGCGTCCTTGAATTCCGCCAGCGTGATGCGCTGCTCCGGCGGGTTCTCGCGGGCCAGCTTGCGCAGCAGGTTGAACGGCCGCTCCTCGATGGCCGAGCGGCCCTGCGTCACATAGGACAGCACGCGCAGGAAGGCATCGAGCGGCGTACCGGTGTCGATCTCGCGTTCTGCCTCGCGCCGCCGCAGTTCGGCCACCTCCTTGCGCAGGGCCGTGATGGCGGGCGACTCCGGGGCCTTTGGCGTGGCCGTCATGCCCAGCATCGCCGGCAGCCACGGCGTGGCGTAGAGCGATTCGAACACGCGCTCCTGCCAGGCATCGCGCGCATCGCGATACTGGTCGAGCGAGCGCACGATCTGGTCGGACACGGTCTGCTGCATCGCCAGGAACGGGTTGTCGGCGGACACCGGCTGGCGCGCGTCACGCACCGCCGGCGCCATCGTCGCAACCCACTGCATCCATGGGTTGCTGTCGGCAAACAGCGAGCGTTCGAGCCGCGACGGGTGAATCGCACGGATACCCTCGGCCGTGGCCTCGTTCGAGATGGCGCGTACGAATGGCGATGCGTAGGTATCGTAAAGATGCTGGTTGATCTCGGCCACGCGGCGCACCACTTCGAACGGCTGCTCGTCCTCGCGGCCGTCGTCCAGGGCCAGGATGTCGTCGATGGTCCGACGTTCGAAACGCACCAGGTAGCGGCCTTCGATCAGGTCGGTGTGCGGGGACCCGGGTGCAACGTCCTCGATCTTCGCTTCATACAGCCCCGGGGGCAGCACGTCGATCAGGTCGAGCGCGCAGAACAGCTCCGAGTGCTCCTTGTTGGCCACGCTGCCCGAGACAAAGATGCCCAGGTGACCGATGGACGGATGCAGGCAATAGACGATGGTCTGATCGTTGGCCACCAGTTCGTCCACGCTCGCGTAGAGATCGGGAATCCAGTTCAGCGCCTGCTGCGGCGGCGTGATGTTGTCCCCCCAGGAGGCGAACACAATCACCGGCGAGCGCACGTTGCGCAGGTCGATCACGGTCTGGCCGTCGCTGCTGCGCACCTCGCCCGCCGTCAGGTGGTTGCCGACAAACAGGTTCTGCACGATCCAGTCGATTTCGCCGCGGTTCATCAGGAAGTGGCCGCCCCACCAGCGTTCGAACTCCAGGAAGCGGGGTCCTTCCGTATCGACCTTGGCATAGACGTTGTACAGCTTTTCCCAGAGCGTGTTCGACGGGTTCAGCTTCTCGAAATTCTGCACCAGCCAGGCGCCGTCGAAACGGCCATTGCCCAGGTCGGCCGCCAGCGACGACAGCCACGTGCCACCGAGCAGGCCGCCCGAATAGCGCATCGGATTCTTGCCGCGCACGCCCGACCAATAGGCCACGGGCGCGCCGGCCAGCAGGATCGGGCCCGTCGCTTCCGGCGATGCGGCCGCCAGGATCAGCAGCGCCCAGCCCGCCTGGCAATTGCCCACGACGAACGGCTTGCCCGGCGCATCGGGATGCCGCTCGGCCACGGCCTGCAGGAACTTGCCCTCGGTACGCGCCACATCCTCGATCGTCTGGCCCGGGCACGGGTCGCGGAAGAACGTGATGAAGTAGCACGGATGGCCGGTGCGGATGGCGTTGCCGATCTCGCTGTCAGCCTTGAAGCCGCCGATGCCGGGGCCGTGACCCGCGCGCGGGTCCATCACCACGAACGGGCGCCGGGTCATGTCCGTGGGATGCGCGGCCGGCGGCACGATGCGCAACAGCGCGTAGTTCACCGGCCGGGGCAGATCGCGCCCGTCCATCAGCACCTCGTAGTCGAAGACCAGCACGGGCGGCATGCCACCGCGCTCGTGCTCCGCGGTCTCGTTGCCCCGCTGGCGCAGCACGTCGAGAAACAGGATGGAACGCTGCCAGGCGTCGAGCCCGTATTCCCAGGCGGCCTGCGCCACCGGATTCATCGGCACCGGCGGGAACATGGCGGACGGGAACATCGCGGAAGGAAAGGGGGAACCGGGGAGGGTGGCCTGGGCAGCCGATGCGGCTGGATCAGCCGGCTTGCCCTGCGGGGCGGCCTGGGCGGGGGCGTCCTGTCCGGATGCTTGCCCCGGAACAGGTTGGCGTGCATTCATTTCCGTTTCTCCTTGGGGATTGGCGGAGTCAGATGGCATGCAGCGTGGCGCGAACATCGCTTGCTGCGATGCAACAGTAAAAATCTACCAGCCCCGGGGCGCGCTGACAACCGTTACCAAAGTCCAATGCGTCGGACCGCTTCGCCCGTGACAGAACCAAGTCATCGATACGGCGCCCGCGTTGGCCTATACTGGCTCGGAACGTTTGCGCAACGCAGCATCCGCATGCCCTGCCGGGTGCTGTCCCGATGGCTCACCAGGTACCTGCCCATGCCGACCCCATCGTCCGACGACAAGTACGCCCGGCTGCTCGCACGTTGCGAGGGCCTTCCGCCCATCCCGACCGCCGTGGCGCATCCCTGCGACTATTCTTCGCTCGATGGCGCGCTGGAAGCGGCGCGCCTCGGGCTGATCGTGCCTATCCTGTGCGGCCCCGCGGCCCGCATCCGCGCCGTGGCCGAGGAGCATGGGCTGGCGCTGGGCGACACCGAGATCATCGACGCGCCGCACAGCCATGCGTCGGCCGATTGTGCGGTCGAAGCCGTCCGCACGGGGCGGGCCGAACTGCTGATGAAGGGCAGCCTGCACACCGACGAATTGCTGCATGCGGTGGCGCGCAGCGCCAGCGGCCTGCGCACCGGGCGGCGGCTGTCGCACGTGTTCGCGATGGATGTGCCGAGCTATCACAAGCCGCTGTTCATTACCGACGCCGCCGTCAACATCTTCCCCACGCTGAACGAAAAGGCCGACATCGTGCGAAATGCCATCGACCTGGTGCGCGTGCTCGGGGTCGAGCGGCCCAAGGTGGCGATCCTGTCCGCCGTGGAGACCGTCACCGACAAGATCCCCTCGACGATCGAAGCCGCCGCGCTGTGCATGATGAGCCTGCGCGGGCAGATCGAGGGCGGCCTGCTCGACGGGCCGCTGGCGTTCGACAACGCCATCAGCAAGGCCGCCGCCGATACCAAGGGCATCAAGTCGGAGGTGGCGGGCGACCCCGATATCCTGCTGGTGCCGGACCTGGAAGCCGGCAACATGCTGGCCAAGCAGCTGACGTTCCTGGCCGGCGCCGAGGCCGCGGGCATCGTGCTGGGCGCGCGTGTACCGGTCATCCTGACCAGCCGCGCCGACAGCGTGCGCGCCCGCATCGGCAGCTGCGCCATCGCGGTGCTGCTGGCGCATTCGCGGCGCACCGCGCAAACCGCCGTACCGGCCTGAGGAGACCCTGGCGTGAGCACACCACATCCCGTCATTCTCGTCGTCAACGCAGGTTCGTCGAGCGTCAAGGTATCGATCTACGTGGTGCCCGACGCGGCGCACGAGAACGTCGATATCCAGCCGTCGCTGGCCGCGCATGGCCAGATCGAAGGCATCGGCGTGGCACCGCGCCTGGTGGCGCGCATGGCCGACGGCCGCGAAGTGACCGATCAGAAATTTCCCGTCGAGCAGGTGCCCGACCACGACGCCGCCTTCCGGCTGATCCAGCTGACGCTGAGCGTGGCGCTGCGCGACACGCCGCCGGTGGCCATCGGCCATCGCGTCGTGCATGGCGGCGGCGACTTTGCCGATGCGGTGCGCATCGACGACGCGGTGATCGCCAGGCTGGAAACGCTGGTGCCGCTGGCGCCCTTGCACCAGCCCCACAACCTGACGGCGATCCGTGCCATCCGCGCCGCGGCACCCGACCTGCTGCAGGTGGCCTGCTTCGACACGGCGTTCCACGTCGGCCGCGACGAGCTGGCGCAGCTGATGGCGCTGCCCTATGAATACTACGAGCAGGGCGTGCGGCGCTACGGCTTTCACGGGCTGTCATACGCGTATATCGCGCGCCGCCTCAAGCAGGTGGCGCCCGATTTGGCCGAAGGCCGTGTCATCGTGGCGCACCTGGGCAACGGTGCCAGCCTGTGCGCGATGCACGGCGGCAAGAGCGTGGATTCGACCATGGGCCTGACCGCGCTCGACGGCATGCCGATGGGCACGCGCTGCGGGTCGATCGATCCCGGCGCGGTGCTGTACCTTGCCGCGCAGGGCATGAGCCCCGATGCGATCCAGTCGATGCTGTACGGGCAGTCAGGCCTGAAGGGCATCTCCGGCATCAGCAGCGACATGCGGGCGCTGCTGGCCAGCGACAGCCCGCGTGCGAAGCTGGCCGTCGATTTCTACGCGTATCGCGCGGCCCAGGAAATCGGCAAGCTGGCGGTCACGCTCGGCGGCCTGGACGCCCTGGTCTTCACGGCCGGGGTGGGCGCCAACTCGCCCGACATTCGCGCCCGCATCTGCGCGCACCTGACCGAACTGTTCGGCGTTTCGCTGGACCCCACCGCCAACGGCGACAACTGCCAGCGCGTGAGCCGCGATAGCAGCCGCATCCCGGTACTGGTGTTGCCGACCGACGAGGAAGGCATGATCGCGCTGTCTACGGCGCGCATCCTGCGCGAGAGCGGCGGACCCTGAGACTGGGGGGTTGGCCTATGGCGCGAGGTAGTGGGCCCGCAGCAATGCGGTGTCCACGCCGAGGTCGTCGGAAAGAAAGCGCTCCAGGCTGCCGTATGTCGCGGTGATCGCATCCATCGATGCCTCGATGTACTCGGGGCGCACTTCCAGCAGCGGCAGCATCGCCTCGGCCGTCACGCCGATCTGCGCGACGCCGGCCAGCATCTTTTCATTGAATCGCTGGTTCCAGTGGTTCGACTCGAGGTAGTTGGCCACGATATCGTCCTGGGACACGCCGAGTGCGCCCAGCAGCAGCAGCGACGCAAAGCCGGTGCGGTCCTTGCCAGCCGTGCAGTGGTAGTAGAGCGTCTTGCCCGCTTCCGCGTGCCGCAGGAACGTGCGGAAAGCGTCGCGGTAGCGCACCGGAAAATCGCGATACACGTCGAGCATGAAGCCGTGCATCTGCGCGGCGTTGCTCGCACGCAGTCGGGGCAGCAATACGTCCATCGACATCGCGCCATCGAGTACCGGCACCGCCAGCCACGCGAAACGCTCGCCAAATGCCTGCTCGCCCGGTGACTTCTCGCCGGACGACCGGAAATCGACAACGATGTCGAGCTGCAACGCGTGCAGCTTGTCGAGATCCGCGGCGCAACCGAGTGCCGGATTGGCGCTGCGGTACAGCTTGTTCTGACGAATCCGGCGCCCGGCATGTCCGGTCAGCCCGCCCAGGTCGCGAGCGTTGGCGATGGTTTCCAGGTCCAGACAGGGCCGCATTGTGGCGGCCGCGCTATATAGGTTATCGGTCTGCATGGCTCTTGAAAATGTTCGGCATTGGCGTCGATTATTTCAGATCGCCAACGGCGACGACACCCTGATTATCACCAGATACCCTCGGCGCGGGCGCGCGGGCGCCCCTGGCCCTCACCCGGGAGCGGCCGGAAAATCGGGTATCGCGCCTGGCAATGGCACAATACGCGCCATGCAACGTATCTGGTCCGCCTTCGTCAAGTTCGTGCTGCTCGCCGTGGTGGGCGGCACGTTGCTGGGTGCATTCGCCGTATTGATGGCCAACCGGCAGTTGCCGTCGCTCGACGCCATGCTGGCCTTCCGGCAGACGCCGGGCTACGTCAGGCTGGCGGACTTTCCCCACACGCTGCCCGAAGCCGTCGTGGCCATCGAGGATGACCGCTTCTACCTGCATGATGGCGTCGACTATGTGGGCGTGATGCGCGCCGGCATCGCCAACCTGTCGGACGAACTGTCGCAGGGCGCATCCACCATCACCATGCAGGTGGCCCGCAACTTCTTCCTGTCGCGCAAGAAGACCTACACGCGCAAGCTCTACGAAATCCTGCTGGCGTACCGCATCGAAAACGCGCTGAGCAAGGACGAGATCCTAGAGCTCTACCTGAACAAGATCTACCTGGGCCAGGGTGCCTATGGCTTCTCGGAAGCCGCCGACACCTACTTCGGCAAGCCCGTGGACCAGTTGTCGCTGGCCGAATGCGCGATGCTGGCCGGTCTGCCCAAGGCACCGTCGGCCAACAATCCCGTGGTGAACCCGCGCCGGGCGCGGCAGCGGCAGAGCTACATCCTGCTGCGGATGATGGAACTGGGCCGGATCACGCGTGCCCAGTACGACGCCGCGCTGCTGGAGCCGCTGCGTCTGCGCTGACCGTCTTGTCAGCGCGCGCCCGACGGCGCCGCCCTGCCCCCGCATGCTAGCCTGCCCCAGCCAAACACGCCTGGGTGGAGACAGCCATGGAAGGACTCTGGGGCGATATCTACGGTACGCTGCGCTCGGAATTTGCCGACGTGCCGGACATCAAGGAACTCACGCGCATCCTGCTGCGCCTGACGCTGGCCGTGCTGCTGGGCGGGCTGATCGGCTACGAGCGCGAAGCGGCGGGCAAGCCGGCCGGCCTGCGCACGCACATGCTGGTGGCCATGGGCTCGGCGCTGTTCGTGCTGGTGCCATTGCAGGCCGGCGTGCCATTGCCGGACATGAGCCGCGTGCTGCAGGGCCTGATGTCCGGCATCGGCTTTCTGGGCGCCGGCGCGATCATCAAGCTGAACAGCGAGGAAGATGTGCGCGGCCTGACCACGGCAGCCAGCATCTGGACCGTGGCGGCCATCGGCGTCGCCTGCGGGCTGGGCCGCGAAGCGACGGCCGTGATCGCCACCCTGTTCGGGCTGGCGATCCTGCAGCTGCTCTACCGGCTGAGGAAGTAGAAAGCGCCGCGAAGACGAACCTCAGGCCGCCGCCCGCAGGACGATCTGGAGCATTTCGGGATGACGCGCCACAGCTTCCACGACGATGGGGTGCACCCCCTCGCCGCCGGCTTTGATATGCGCCAGGAACGCCCGCTTCATGCGGGGCTCCCAGAACTTCTTGATATGCGAGGCGATATCGGCCAGCGCCTCTTCGCGATCGGGCATCGCCTCGAAAAAGCTGCCGATCTGGTTGGCCATCTTGACCAGGTTCTCGATATGCATGCCAGACCCTTATCCAGTATGTAGTCGTTGAGGATGGCTGTAGACCACCATGGTGCCGCCCCGCACGAAGCCGGCCAGCGTGATGCCTGCCGTCTCGGCCAGGCGCACCGCCATGGCCGTGGGGCCGGACACCGCCGCCAGAACGCCGGCGCCGATGGCGGCGGTCTTCTGCACCATCTCGTAGCTCGCGCGGCTGGTCACGATGACCGCGCCGCGCGCAATGTCTTCCTGGCCGCCGCGGGCCAGTGCGCCGGCCAGCTTGTCCAGCGCGTTGTGCCGGCCCACGTCCTCGCGCACCAGCGCGACCTCGCCATCAGGCCGCATCCACGCCGCCGCATGCGTGGCACCGGTGTCGCGCAGCAACGCCTGGCGCTTGTGCAGCACCGCGAACGCATGCTCGAACACGCGCGGATCGAATTCGGCCTGGCTGCGCACCGGTTCCGGCATGCGCATGACCTCGTCCAGCGATTCGGTGCCGCAAAGTCCGCAACCGGTACGCCCGGCCATGGCCCGCCGGCGGCCCTTGAGTTCGACGAAGGCGCCCGTGGCAATCTCCACCTTGACCGTGATGCCCTGCGCGCCGGCCTCGACGTCAACGCCGTAGATGTCGCTGGCGGCCGCCACAATGCCTTCGCTGAGGCTGAAGCCGAGCGCAAAGTCCTCCAGATCGGCCGGCGTGGCCAACATCACCGCATGCGAGATGCCGTTGAACTCCAGCGCCACCGGCACTTCCTCGGCCAGATGATCGACCTCGGTCGTCAACACCCCATGACGCCAGCGGCTGACCGGGAACGTGCGCTGCGCCGGCACCTCGTCGGTGCCGGCCGCGCTGTCCGGAGATGGCACGTCGCGTTTCATCGCCGCTCCCGGGTCAGCCCGCCTGCGCCGTCTCGCTGGCGGCGCGCAGGTGGCCAAGCTGCTCTTCGTTGAACGCCTGGTAGTTGCGCTGCCAGGTGGACGGCTGCGCCACCGGCATCACCTGCACCGCCGTCACCTTGTACTCGGGGCAGTTGGTGGCCCAGTCCGAGTTGTCGGTGGTAATCACGTTGGCGCCCGACTCGGGGAAGTGGAAGGTCGTGTAGACCACGCCCGGCTGCATGCGCTGGCTGACGATCGCCCGCAGCACGGTCTCGCCGGCCCGGCTCTGCACGCCCACCCAGTCCCCGTCCTTGATGCCACGCTCCTCGGCATCATGGGGATGGATTTCCAGCCGGTCCTCGTCGTGCCAGTGCACGTTGTGCGTGCGCCGCGTCTGCGCGCCCACGTTGTACTGCGACAGGATGCGGCCGGTGGTCAGCAGCAGCGGGTACTTCTGCGTCACCTTTTCGTCGGTCGGCACGTACTTGGTGATGATGAACTTGCCCTTGCCGCGCACGAATCCGTCGACGTGCATGGTCGGCGTGCCCTGCGGCGCCTCGGCGTTGCACGGCCACTGCACGCTGCCCAGCTCGTCGAGCTTCTGGTAGCTCACGCCCGAGAACGTCGGCGTCAGGCGCGCGATCTCGTCCATGATCTCGGACGGATGCTTGTACTCCATCGGATAGCCCAGCGCCTTCGACAGCAGCAGCGTCACTTCCCAGTCCGAATAGCCGGCCTGCGGCGGCATCACCTTGCGCACGCGCGAGATGCGACGCTCGGCGTTGGTGAACGTGCCGTCCTTTTCCAGGAACGACGAACCGGGCAGGAACACGTGCGCGTACTTGGCCGTCTCGTTCAGGAAGATGTCCTGCACGACGATGCATTCCATTGACGACAGCGCCTCGGCCACGTGCTGGGTGTTCGGGTCCGACTGGACGATATCCTCGCCCTGGCAGTACAGGCCCTTGAACGTGCCGGTCAGCGCGGCCTCGAACATGTTCGGAATCCGCAGGCCCGGCTCGGGGTTGATGCCCACGCCCCACGCGGCCTCGAAGCTGCTGCGCACGGTCGAATCCGACACATGGCGATAGCCCGGCAGTTCGTGCGGGAACGATCCCATGTCGCACGAGCCCTGCACGTTGTTCTGGCCGCGCAGCGGATTCACGCCCACGCCTTCGCGGCCGACGTTGCCCGTGGCCATGGCCAGGTTGGCGATGCCCATTACCGTGGTGGAGCCCTGCGCGTGTTCCGTCACGCCCAGGCCGTAGTAGATGGCTGCATTGCCGCCGGTGGCGTAGAGCCGCGCGGCGCCGCGCAGCGTTTCGGCCGGCACGCCGGTGGACGCCTCCAGCACTTCCGGCGAATTCTCGGGCAGGGCCACGAAGTCGCGCCATTGCTGGAACGCGCGGTCCTCGCAACGCTCGGCGATGAACTGCTCGGCCAGCAGGCCTTCGGTGACGATCACGTGGGCCATCGCCGTGACCACGGCAACGTTGGTGCCCGGGCGCAGCTGCAGGTGATAGTCGGCACGGATGTGCGGCGAATCCACCAGATCGATCTGGCGCGGATCCACGACGATCAGCTTGGCGCCTGCCCGCAGGCGGCGCTTCATGCGCGAGCCGAACACCGGGTGGCCGTCGGTCGGGTTGGCGCCGATCACCATGATCACGTCGGACTTGGCCACCGAGCGGAATGTCTGGGTGCCCGCCGATTCGCCCAGCGTGGTCTTCAGGCCATAGCCGGTGGGCGAATGACAAACCCGAGCGCAGGTATCGACGTTGTTGTTGCCGAACGCCGCCCGCACCAGCTTCTGCACCAGGTAGCCTTCCTCGTTGGTGCAGCGCGACGACACGATGCCGCCGATCGAATCGGTGCCGTGTTCGGCCTGGATGCGCCTGAACTGCGACGCGGCGTAGCCGATGGCCTCTTCCCACGACACTTCGCGCCAGGGATCGGTGATCTTCGCGCGGATCATCGGCTTGAGGATGCGGTCCTTGTGCGTGGCATAGCCCCAGGCGAAGCGGCCCTTCACGCAGGCGTGGCCTTCGTTGGCGGCGCCGTCCTTGTGCGGGACCATGCGCACCACCTCGTTGCCCTTCATCTCGGCCTTGAACGAGCAGCCCACGCCGCAGTACGCGCAAGTGGTCACCACGTTGTGCGACGGCTGGCCCAGCTGGATCACCGACGTCTCGGTCAGCGTCGCGGTCGGGCAGGCCTGCACGCACGCGCCGCACGACACGCAGTCCGATTCCATGAACGGCTGGCTGGTGCCGGCGGACACGCGCGAATCAAAGCCCCGGCCGCTGATGGTCAGCGCGAAGGTGCCCTGGGTTTCCTCGCAGGCCCGCACGCAGCGGTTGCAGACGATGCACTTGGACGGGTCGTACGTGAAGTACGGGTTCGACTCGTCCTTCTTCATGTGCGTGTGCGTGGCGATCGGCGCGGCACCGCCGGCGCCGTCCGCGTAGCGCACTTCGCGCAGGCCCACCACGCCGGCCATGTCCTGCAGTTCGCAGTTGCCGTTGGTCGGGCAGGTCAGGCAGTCGAGCGGGTGATCGGAGATATAGAGCTCCATCACGCCACGGCGCAGTTCGCCAAGCTTGCCGCTTTGCGTGCGCACCTTCATGCCCGGTTCCACGGGGGTGGTGCACGAGGCCGGATAGCCGCGCCGGCCTTCGATCTCCACCAGACACAGCCGGCAGGAGCCGAACGGTTCCAGGGAATCGGTGGCGCAGAGCTTGGGCACGCCAATGCCGGCTTCGGCAGAGGCGCGCATGACAGAGGTGCCGGCCGGCACGGTGACGGATACCCCATCGATCTCCAGCGTGACCAGAGTGTCGGAATCGATGGCCGGGGTGCCGTAGTCGAAATCGTCGCGAGCGTTCAAGGGATGTCTCCCGTAATGCACTGCTTTTTGTGGATGCGCGCCCCTGAGGGGCACGTCGGTTCTGGAATACCGTTCAGGCGGCGCGGGCCGGCTTGGCCGACAAGCCGAAGTCCTCGGGGAATTCGTTCAGCGCGGACAGCACCGGGTACGGCGTCATGCCGCCCATCGCGCACAGCGAACCCGCCAGCATCGTGTCGCACAGGTCGCGCACCAGCGCCACATGCTTCACGGGCTGGTCGCCCGCGATGATGCGGTCGATCACCTCGACACCACGCGTCGATCCGATCCGGCACGGCGTGCACTTGCCGCACGACTCGATGGCGCAGAACTCCATGGCATAGCGGGCCATCTTGGCCATGTCCACGGTCTCGTCGAACACAACGATACCGCCGTGGCCCACCACCGCGCCAAACGCGGCATAGGCCTCGTAGTCGAGCGGCGCATCGAAGCGCGACTCGGGCAGGTAGGCACCCAGCGGGCCGCCCACCTGCACGGCCCGGATGGCCCGGCCGCTGCGGGTGCCGCCGCCGAAGTCGAACATCAGCTCGCGCAGCGTCACGCCGAACGCCTTTTCCACCAGACCGCCCTGCCGGATATTGCCGGCCAGCTGGAACGGCAGCGTGCCACGCGAGCGGCCCATGCCGAAGTCCTGGTAGAACCTCGCGCCGCGCGCCAGGATCACCGGCACCGTGGCCAGCGAGATCACGTTGTTGATCACGGTGGGCTGGCCGAACAGCCCCTTCAGCGCCGGCAGGGGCGGCTTGGCGCGCACCACGCCCCGCTTGCCCTCCAGGCTTTCGAGCAGCGCGGTTTCCTCGCCGCATACATAGGCGCCGGCGCCCTTGCGGACTTCCAGCGTGAACCGCTTGCCGCTGCCCCGGATGTTGTCGCCCAGCCAGCCCGCCTGCGTGGCGGTGGCGATGGCGGCCTCGGTGGCAGCAATCGCGTGCGGGTATTCGGATCGCGTGTAGATGTAGCCGGACTCGGCGCCCACGGCCAGGCCGGCGATCGTCATGCCCTCGATCAGCATGAACGGGTCGTCTTCCATGACCATGCGGTCGGAGAACGTGCCCGAGTCGCCTTCGTCGGCGTTGCAGACGATGTACTTGACCGGCGACTGCGCAGCCAGCACGGTCTTCCATTTGATGCCGGTCGGAAACGCCGCGCCGCCCCGGCCGCGCAGGCCGGAGTCGAGCACCTCCTGCACGATCTGCGCGGGCTCCATGGTCAGCGCGCGGGTCAGGCCGGCATAGCCCTCGTGGGCGATGTAGTCGTCGAGCGACAGCGGATCGGTGATGCCCACGCGGGCAAAGGTCAGGCGCTCCTGCTGCTTCAGGAACGGAATCTCGTCGGTCAGCCCGAGCGACAGCGCATGCTGGCCGCCGGTCAGCAAGCCGGCGTCGAACAGCCCAGCGACGTCGTCTTCCGTCACCGGGCCGTACGCCGTGCGCCCGGCAGCGGTCTGTACCTCGACCAGCGGTTCCAGCCAGAACATGCCGCGCGAGCCGTTGCGCACGATACGCACGTCGGCGCCGCGCCGTGCGGCTTCGGCGGCGATGGCCTGCGCCACCTCGTGGGCACCCAGCGCCAGCGCGGTGGAGTCGCGCGGAACGAAGATGGTGGTGGTCATGCGCGGGCCTCCTGGTCTTCACGGACGGCATCGACAAGCTTGTCGAACCGTTTGGCATCGACGCGCGCGTGAATGCGGTCGCCAATCATCATCGACGGGCCGGTGGCACACTGCCCCAGGCAGTAGACCGGCTCCAGCGTATATTGGCCGTCGGCCGTGGTCTCGTGGAAGTCGCAGCCAAGCTTGCGGCAGGCGTGTTCGGCCAGCGCGTCGGCACCGACCGACTGGCACGCTTCGGCACGGCACACCTGCACGACGTGGCGTCCAGCCGGCTGCTCGCGAAAATGGTGATAGAACGTGATGACGCCATGCACTTCGGCACGCGACAGGTTCAGGGCCTTGGCGATGACCGGCACGGCATCGGCCGGGATATAGCCCCGGGTGTCCTGGATCTCGTGCAGAATCGGCAGCAACGCGCCGGGCATGTCACGCCTGGCCGCGACGATGCGCGCGATATCTGCGGAATCCGTCCGGCCATTGCCGGCTGGCGCCGTGGGGATGGCGGTGTCTGGCATGCTGTCTCCATTTTGTTCTGTCGGTTCCGAAATCGGCTTTTTTATTCATATTCCGGAACATCACAACGGGCTTTTTGGCCTCTTTATGCGACTATAGAACCGTGTTTTGCCCCGTTCAATATGCTATTTTCCGCATATGCTACGCATTTCGATCCTTCCGCACCTGCAGATCCGCGACGACGCCGCCCCGGCACCCGCGCCAGCACTGGATGTGTCGCGCCTGGTGGCCCTGCTGGGCCTGATCGAATCCACGGGAAATATCGCCCAGTCGGCCGAGGCCATGGCGTTGTCATACCGCTACGCCTGGGGCATCTTGCGCGATGCCGAGACGCTGTTCGGCGGCGCGCTGATCGCCAAGACCCGGGGCCGAGGGTCTACCCTGACGCCGCTGGCGCAACAACTGGTGTGGGCCAGCAAGCGCATTGCCGCGCGCCTGTCGCCCACGCTCGACAGCCTGGCCTCGGAACTGGAGATCGAACTCAAGAAGCTGATGGCGGCCAGCGATCCGGCCGTGCGCATCCACGCCAGCCATGGCTTTGCCGTGGCGGCGCTGCGTGACTTCCTGGACGAACAGAAGGTACGCCACGACCTCAAGTACTGCGGCAGCCTGGAGGCCGCCGCCGCGCTGTCCGAGGGCGCCTGCGACGTGGCCGGCTTCCACGTGCCGGTTGGCGAGTTCGAGGAAGAGACGCTGCGCGGCTTCTCGCGCTGGCTGCACCCCGAAAAGCATTGCCTGATCCACCTGGCCACGCGCCAGCAGGGGCTGTTCGTGCGCCCCGGCAATCCGCTGAACATCCGCTCGCTGGAAGACCTGACGCGTGCCGACGTGCGCTTCGTCAACCGCCAACTGGGGTCCGGCACCCGCCTGCTGCTGGACTTGATGCTGGCGCGGCGCGGCATCGACAGCAGCCGCATCGAAGGCTTCAACAACGGCGAATTCACGCACGCGGCCGTGGCCGCCTACATCGGCAGCGGCATGGCCGACGTGGGATTCGGCGTGGAAACGGCGGCCAGGCGCTTCAACCTGGAGTTCGTGCCGGTGCTCAAGGAACGCTACTTCTTCGCGCTGGAAACGGACGCCCTGCACAGCCCGGCGCTGCAGGGCGCGGTATCGGCGATGAAGAGCGGCAGCTTCCGCGAACGCGTCAACGCCCTGCCCGGCTACGACGGCGAACTGACCGGCACGGTGCAGACGTTCGCCGAGGCGTTTCCGGGGGTGGTGCTGTAGGCCGCAAGGCGCAGCCCCCGGCAATCGCCAACGCACCGCCTCCGCTCAATACACCACCACCGACAGCGTCACGCCGGCCGGCACGCGCACCTTGTCGCTGTACACGCCGTTGCTGCCGCTGCGCGGTGCGATGTAGCTGCCGTAGCCCTGGAGCATCGACGGTGCGGTGGCCGGCAACTTGCGCAGCGCGGTGTACGCGGCGCCGGACGGATCGATTTCCGGCAGGGTGTACGTGCCGTCAGACCACTGCGGATAGCCGAAGCCCTGCGGCGTGAGCGCCAGCGGCATGTTGCTGTTGGTGCTGGTGCGCCAGTTGGTCAGGGCCCGATCGAAGGTCCAGCCGCCGCCAGAGATTGCGGCGGCGAGCACCGCCTTGGAGCCCACCTGCGGGCGGGTCAGCAGGTCGCGGAAGAAGCCGATGCCCAGCTGGCGGTTCAGGAAGCCGCCGAAGCTGCCCGACACCGCATAGCTCTCGCACGACACGCCGAAGCCCGTGAACGCCGTCAGGTTGCAGTTGTAGTCGCTGTAGCGGTAGTAGTCCGGCAGGCGGACGTCGCGGATCGGGTTGTAGTTCGACAGGATGACGCCGCTCAGGAAGTCCTCCATCTGCATCGCCGTCATTTCCTCGAGCCAGGTGTCGTAGGCGTAATCGGCGCCCATGCTGATTTGGCGGCGATAGAAGTTCTGCATGTGCGTGCCTTCGTGCGCCATCGTGGTCTTGACCGACCGCAGGCCAGCCGCATTGCCCAGCGACAGCGTTTCGCTGTCCAGGTACAGCGACACCGACTCGTTGCTGTTCGGTTCCTTGGTCTTCAGGAAGTTGTGCAGACCCCAGAAGTAACCCACGGTGCCGTAGGGCTTGCCGTCGCGGTTGAAATTGAGCACGACGATATCCACCGGCACGCCGGCCGGCAGCATTGACGTGCCGTACGAATTGGGACCCCAGACCCGCCCGCCCACGTTGAGCAGCCGATCGTAGATCATGCTGCTGCCGGCAAAGGCGGTGGCCAGTTCGAGAACTGTCGGATCCGGCACATTGGCAGCCTCGGCGGTCTCCACCCAGACGTTAACGATGGTGCCGTCGCTGGCGGCCACCTGCTTGCGCAGCGTGGCAGCACGCTGGGTACCGTCCGTGTGATACCAGTTGCGGGTGGCGCCTTCCGCCAGGCCCGCGGTGCCGATCGACGCGGCCAGCGGCGCCGGCACGCCCAGCGTGCTGAGCATCGGATCACCCGACGTGCGCGTGGCATCGACCCAGCCCCTGCGGTTGTACTCGCCAATGGCCCGCTGGGTCGTTTCGTCGGCCGACGCCTGGCTCAGCGCCTGCGGCGCGATCATCTCTGCCGCCACCTGCGATGACAGCCCGGCCGGCATGGCCACGGCGGCATCGCCCTGATTGGACAGTTGCAGCCAGATCGTCTTGCCGGCCACGCCGGAAATTGCGTACTGCGCGTCGACCGCCGCGCCAGTGTTGTTCTGGTAGCCCCAGATTCCCGCACTGGAACCCGCGTAACTGCTGACGCTTGCGGCGCCACAGGCGTCGCAGGCCAGGTTCAGGCCGGTGACTGGCACGGGCTGCGTGGTGGGGGTGGTGCCGGTGGCCGTGCTGGCGGCCTGGCCGGCGGCGGCGCTGTCGCCCCCATCACCGCCCCCGCCGCAAGCGGCCAGGGCAAACGCGGCCAGGGCCGCAAGGCCGGTCAATCCGGCGGGAAAACGATGGCGCGTGCCGGCACGCGGGGTCATGCGACGCATTGGGTGGCTCCGAAACTAAGCGGTCTCCGGGGCCGGGCGCGCGCATCGCGCCCGATCGGAGTGGTCACCCAATAACGACGCGGAACGCAGCAGGTTTAGCGCCATTACATCGCTTTTCCGCGATGGTTGGCGCCAACAACCGTTTCAATCTGTCGTGATACGCACGCAGGCCCGCTGCGGGCGCCGACACCGTTCGCTAGTAAATCTCCGGAATGATCATGTTGTCCGGCACGGGCTGGCGGACATAGTCGGCATGCCGCTCGCGCTCGGGCAGGACGATGGACGGCTGCGCCGGCTCCACGTAGGGCATCTGCTGCAGCAGGTGGTGGATGCAGTTCAGCCGGGCGCGCTTCTTGTCCACGGCCTGCACCACCCACCACGGCGCCTCGGAGATATGCGTGCGCTCCAGCATGATTTCCTTGGCGCGCGTGTAGTCTTCCCAGCGGCGGCGTGACTCCAGGTCCATCGGGCTCAGCTTCCACTGCTTGAGCGGGTCGTGGATGCGGCTCAGGAAGCGCATGTGCTGTTCGTCGTCGGTGATCGAGAACCAGTACTTGATCACCTGGATACCCGAACGCACCAGCATCCGCTCGAACTCGGGCACGGAACGGAAGAATTCCTCGTACTGCTCGTCGGTGCAGAACCCCATCACGTGTTCCACGCCGGCGCGGTTGTACCAGCTGCGGTCGAACAGCACCATTTCGCCAGCGGCGGGCAGATGTGACACATACCGCTGGAAGTACCACTGGGTGCGCTCGCGGTCGTTCGGCGCCGGCAGCGCGGCCACGCGGCAGACGCGCGGATTCAGCCGCTGCGTGATGCGCTTGATCACGCCGCCCTTGCCGGCCGCGTCGCGCCCCTCGAACAGGATCACCACCTTGTGGCCCGTGGCCACCACCCAGCTCTGCAGCTTTACCAGTTCGCCCTGCAGGCGGAACAGTTCGCGGAAGTAGAGACGACGCTCGGCGCGCTCGGCTTCGTCGCCGTTGAGATTGGTGTTGTCGCCGGGGCCGCCTGCCTCGCCCGACAGCACGCGCTGCACCACCAGCGGATCGCGGTCTTCCAGCTCCAGTTCGAGCTCTTCGTCGTAGTAATCCGCCACCTCGCGGTGAATGCGCCGGATCAGGGCTTCGTCGTTGTAGTCCATGGCTTTCCTCCATTGCGCGCGCCGAACGGCGGGCGCCTTGGTGACTCATCGTACGCCTGCAATATGGCAATTTTACGAATTGTCATAGAGGCATCATGCATCACATCATGCCGCTTTCCTGCTTGCGGAACGCCCAGCGCCCGGCCAGCACCGTGAAGCTGGCCACCAGCACCACCAGCACCCAGAAACCGTGCGGATGTTCGGCAAGCGGAATCCCGCCCACATTCATGCCGAAAAAGCCGGCCACGATGTTGATCGGCAGCGCCAGCACCGTGACCAGCGTCAGCGTGAACAGCGTGCGGTTGGTCTGTTCGTTGAGCTTGGCGGCGATCTCTTCCTGCAGCAGCTTGATGCGTTCCACGAGCGCGGCCAGGTCATTGAGCACCAATGAGAATTCTTCGGTCGATTCGCGCAATTCCTGCAAATCGGTTTCGAGCAGCCACGCGGGCGGCCGGTTCAGCAGCCGGAACAGCGCGCCGGGCTCGGGCGCCAGCAGCCGCTGCAGGCGCACCAGGCCTCGCCGCATGGCGCCCAGGTCCGCGCGGTTCGACTGCAGCCGCTGCGACAGCAGCTGGTCTTCGATCTGGTCCACGCTGACACCCGTCTCGCGCACGATCTGTACCAGCACGTCGGCCTGGTCCTGCAGCAGGTGCACCACCAGATTCAGCGGCGACCGGAACCGCTCGCCACGCCGCACGGCGGCGCGCAGCCGGTCCACCGACCGCAGCGGGCGCGCGCGGGCGGTGACCACCAGCCGGTGGTCGGCATGCGCCCAGAGCGTTGAAATATCGGTCGAGGCCACGCCGAAGTTGTAGATCACGTCGTTGACCACGGCCAGCAGCGCGGCGTCCTGGCGTTCGATGCGGGTCGAATGGGAACCCTGCCGCAGCGCCTCGAAGAAATCGTCGGGCAAGCCAAGCTGGCCGCGCATCCAGCGTTCGCAGGCGCTGTGCGACAGATTGAAGTGCAGCCAGACAAACGGGCGCTCGGTCTGCGCCACCGCGTCGTCCGGGCCCGCCGCCGGATGCGCGCGAAGCCAGGCGGCCGCGGCACTGGAATCGATCTCGCGCCCCGGCTGCCCCGGTTCGAACAGGAAACCGCTGACCAGACCGACCGGGTCGGAACCATAGCCGGCTTCGACAATGCCCGATTGCATGCAAACTCCCTTCACGTTGCCTCGCGTGACGTTATCACGCCGCCATGACGCCCGGTGCGGCGGCCGCACCCTTTGTACCAGCCTGCAACACCTGCTCCATTCTGGAACACCCCGCCGCCCCTGCCCCCGCGCCCGCCGGCCGCCATCCCGCATGGCAGCGTCGGGCGCGGGCCCGGCACGGCGCTTGCAGTCGGTCCCGGCGTGCCCGATGGCACGACCAACGATATCGACAAGTGGAGCGAGACATGAACATGGCTGAAATTGCCCAGCTGGGCGTGCCCTACCCGTTCAAGGAACAGTACGACAACTACATTGGCGGCGCCTGGGTGCCGCCGGCTGACGGCCAGTACTTCGAAGCCGTCACGCCACTCACCGGCAAGCCGTTCACGCGCGTGCCGCGCTCGAACGAAAAGGATGTGGAAGCCGCGCTGGATGCGGCCCACCGCGCCCGCGCCGCGTGGGGGCGCACGTCCACCGCCGAGCGCGCGAACCTGCTGAACCGCATCGCCGACCGGATCGAGGCCAACCTGACGCTGCTGGCCGTGGCCGAGACCATCGACAACGGCAAGCCCGTGCGCGAGACCTCCGCTGCGGACCTGCCGCTGGCCGTCGACCATTTCCGCTACTTCGCCGGCTGCATCCGCGCCCAGGAAGGCACCATCTCGGAAATTGACCACGACACCATTGCCTATCACTTTCACGAGCCGCTAGGCGTGGTGGGGCAGATCATCCCGTGGAACTTCCCGCTGCTGATGGCCGTGTGGAAGCTGGCCCCGGCGCTGGCGGCCGGCAACTGCGTGGTACTCAAGCCGGCCGAGCAGACGCCCGCGTCGATCCTGGTGCTGATGGAACTGCTGCACGACCTGCTGCCCCCGGGCGTGATCAACGTCGTCAACGGCTTCGGCGTGGAAGCGGGCAAGCCGCTGGCGTCGAGCCCGCGCATCGCCAAGGTGGCCTTTACTGGCGAAACGACGACGGGCCGGCTGATCATGCAGTACGCGTCGCAGAACCTGATCCCGGTGACGCTGGAACTGGGCGGCAAGTCGCCAAACATCTTCTTCGAGGATGTGATGGCTGCCGACGACGCCTACTTCGACAAGGCGCTGGAAGGCTTTGCAATGTTCGCGCTGAACCAGGGCGAAGTCTGCACCTGCCCGTCGCGCGTGCTGATCCAGGAGTCGATCTACAAGGCGTTCATGGCGCGCGCGGTCAAGCGCGTGGAGGCGATCCGCCAGGGGCATCCGCTGGACAAGTCGACGATGATCGGCGCGCAGGCCTCCGAAGAGCAGCTGCAGAAGATCCTGGCGTATATCGACATCGGCAAGCAGGAAGGCGCCCGCGTGCTGACCGGCGGCGAGCGCAACGCGCTGGGTGGCGATCTGGCGGGCGGCTACTACGTCAAGCCGACGATCTTCGAGGGCCACAACAAGATGCGCATCTTCCAGGAGGAAATCTTCGGCCCGGTAGTTTCCGTCACGACCTTCAAGGACGAGGAAGAGGCGCTGGCGATTGCCAACGATACGCTCTACGGGCTGGGCGCCGGGGTGTGGACGCGCGACGGCGCACGCACGTTCCGCATGGGCCGCGGCATCGAGGCCGGCCGCGTGTGGATCAACTGCTATCACGCCTATCCGGCCCATGCCGCGTTCGGCGGCTACAAGCAGTCGGGCGTGGGCCGCGAAAACCATCGGATGATGCTGGACCACTATCAGCAGACCAAGAACCTGCTGGTCAGCTACAACCCTAATCCGCTCGGATTCTTCTGACCCGCCAGGCGCAACGGCGCCGGCCAGGCCGGTGCTAGCGCCGCCGGTAGATGGTATTGCGCGACACGCCAAGCTCGCGCGCCGCGGCACTGACGTTGCCGCCGTGGCGCGCCAGGGCTTCCCGAATGCGCGCCGCTTCCCAGTCGCGCATGCTGCCCGTTACGGCATCGGCATCGTCATCACCCGTGGCCCGGGCGGCCGGCGTGGCCGGCATTGCCGGCTGCGCGGCAAAGTCGTCCGGCAGGTGCTCGACGTCGATCCGCGCCTCGCCTTCGGCCATCAACGCAGCGGTACGCAGCACGCTGGCCAGTTCGCGCAGGTTGCCCGGCCATGCATGCCGGCGCAGCAGCGCCAGCGCCGGTGCGGAGATCGCCTGCGGCCCGTGTGCGCATTCGTCCTGCAGGATGCGCGACACCAGCGCGTCGAAATCGCTGCGCCCGGCCAGCGTCGGCAAGGTCACCGCCAGCCCGTGGATGCGGTAGTACAGATCTTCGCGGAACGTGCCGTCGGCCATCTGCGCGCGCAGGTCGCGGTGCGTGGCGCAGACGATGCGGATATCGACCGGCGTGCTGTGCGTGCCGCCCAGCGCGGTCACCGCGCGCTCCTGCAGCACGCGCACCAGCCTCACCTGCTGCGCCAGCGGCATGTCGCCGATCTCGTCCAGGAACAGCGTGCCGCCGTGCGCCTGCGCGATCTTGCCGGCGTGGCCGCGTCGCCGCGCGCCCGTGAATGCGCCTTCTTCGTAGCCGAACAGCTCGGCCTCGATCAGCGTCTCGGGAATGGCCGCGCAGTTGACGGCCACGAACGGGCCGCTGGCCCGAGGCGAATCGGCATGCACGGCCCGCGCCAGCCATTCCTTGCCGGACCCGGTGCGCCCCAGGATCAGCAGCGGAATATCGCGCCCGCGCAGGCGCGCCACGCGCTGGAGCACGGCGGCCATGCGGGCGTCGCCGGTGTCCAGGCGCGCCAGCGCCGACGACGGCTGGACCGCCGGCTGCGGCACGCTCAGCGAGGCGGCAGCTTCCGCCCGATGCGACAGCCGCGCGTAAATGCGCACGCCGCCCGGCAACGCCAGGTCGCGCAGCAGCGTATCGGCGGTGCCGGACGGCGGCATCGGCAGCCCGAACAGTTCGGTGAAGGTGGCACCGGCCAGCACATCGGCGCGCATGCCAAGCTGGAACCAACCGCTGCGATTGGCGGCCAGGAACGTGCCATCGAACGCAAACGCGGCCATGCCCTCGAACAGGGTGCCGACCAGTTCGGGCCGGCCGTGAAAGCGCACCAGCAGTGCATCGGCAAACTGGGCGGCGAACAACTGGTTCTCGATGGTCTGCGCCGACATGCGCACCAGCGCCATCGTGTGCGGATGAAAACCGCGCGGGTCGCCACTGACGTCAAGCGCGCCCAGCCAGTCGCCCGTCGGGCTGGCAATCGGCGTACAGGAACAGGTGAGCTGGCGATTGGCGTGCAGGAAGTGCTCGTCGCCATGGATGATGGCGGAGCGTCCCTCGGCCAGCGCGGTGCCGATGGCGTTGGTGCCCTTGCTGGCCTCGGACCACGATACGCCGGGCGCCAGCGCCACGTCGCGCGCACGCGCGGCAAAGCCGCTGCCATCGCCGTCGCCCACGCTGTGCAGGATGACGCCGCCGCTGTCGCTCAGCAGCACCAGGCTGTCGGTACCGGCCACCTGCCGGTACAGGCCTTCCATCACGGGCAGCGCCAGGCGGTACAGCGCGCGGTTGCGCTCGACGCGTTCGCCCAGCGCGCGGCGGCTCAGTGGTTGATAGTCGGGAACTTGCGCGGCGTCGAGCCCGAAACCGGCCGAGCGGCGGTGGGCACGGCGCAGCAGTTCGCTGCGGTCGGCCACCTCATCGTGTCCGGCGGCAAGCACGTCGGCCTGCAGGGCATCCTGGAATGTCAGCGCATTGCGCATCGGCGGTCTCCTGGCTGGCGCTCTCGCCGCGATCAACACCAGGGCGGAGCGTCTCTGCCGGCGACCTTATCACAGCCCGCCGCGCGTGGCGGCCAACTTCTTGTAGAAGGCCGCCCGGCTGATGCCGATGCGCGCGGCGGCCTCTGCGACGCGTCCGCCACATGCATCGAGCGCCTGGGCCAGGAACGCGGCTTCGAATTGCGCCATGGCCTCGGCGTAGGTCTGCGCGGGCGCTGCCGGCGCCGGCCCGGGCACGGCGGCCTGCGGGGTCTGCGCGACAGGTGCGGAGGCTTCTTCCCTGGGAACCTCCGGTTCGGCCATCGGCGCCGGGCCGGTGCGCCGCGTGCCAAGCAGCGGCGCCAGCGTGGCCGCGTCCACCGAATCCTCGTCGCACAGCATCACCACGCGCTCCAGCACGTTGCGCAGTTCGCGCACGTTGCCGGGCCAGTCATAGTCGTGCAGCAGCCGCAGGGCATCGTCGCGCAGGCCCATCGGGTGGCGCTCGGCCTTGATGCTAAGTTCCTCGACGATGGCGTACACCAGCGGCAGCAGGTCGGCCCGGCGCTCGCGCAGCGGCGGCAGGTCGATCGACAGCACATTGAGCCGGTAATAGAGATCGGCGCGGAAGCGGCCTTCGGCGACCAGCGCGGGCAGGTCCGCGGACGTGGCCGCGATGATCCGCACGTCGCTGCGCACGATGCGGTTCGACCCCAGCGGCTCGAATTCGCGGTCCTGCAGGGCGCGCAGCAGCTTGCTTTGCAGCGCCAGTGGCATCTCGCCGATTTCGTCGAGGAACAGCGTGCCGCCATCGGCCAGCTCGAACTTGCCGACGCGCCCCTTGCGGTCCACGCCCGTGTAGGCGCCCGGCGCGGCACCGAAGAACTCCACTTCCAGCAACGTATCGGGAATGGCCGCCACGTTGACGGTGACCAGCGGCCGCTCGGCACGCGCCGAACCCGCGTGGATGCCGTGCGCCAGCAGTTCCTTGCCCGTGCCCGTTTCGCCCAGCAGCAGCACCGGCGACTCCACCAGCGCGGCCCGCCGGGCCTGGCGCTTGACCTCCTGGGCCGCCGGGCTGGCACCGACGAAACTGGCGAACGTGTACTTGGCCCGGCGCGCATGATCGAGCGAGCGGCGCGCCGCTGCCAGCTCGGCCTGGGCCCGCGAGTAATGCGCAAAGATCGGCGTCAGCGCCTTGAGTTCGTCAAACAGTGCGAACCCGACCCCGCCGATGGTGCGCCCGTTGTCGTCCTTGATCGGCAGGCGCGTGACGATCATCGGCTCGCGGTCGGTTTCGAGCAGGTCCAGCAGGATCGGCTTGCCCGTGGTGACGACCTCGCGCATCAGGCTGTTCGGAATCACCTGCTCGCAATCGAGCCCGATCGCGTCCTGCGGGTTGGTGAACCCGAAGCGCGCCGCATAGCGTTTGTTGATCCAGACCACGCGCGCGTGCTCGTCCACCACGAACGTGCCTTCGCTGAAGTTTTCAAAGGTGCGGAACAGCGACTCCATGGCACGCCGCGCCACGTAGTCGTAGTCGAACAGCAGGGCGCCACCTGGGTCGGCGATCTTGTGCATGGCTGCGGGTCCGGGGATGGTTGTCTCGATTTGTAGACGCGAAGTGTCTCATAACGGAGACTTCAACGCCGTGCGCATCGCTTGCTTTGTCTCAATGAAGAGACAACGCGAGCCAGACTACACTATTTGCGCCTTATCCTTAACTTTTGGATGTGGCACGGAGCCTGCTAATCAAGCGGTCCCCTGTCATCTGCGCAGGGGACTCTCGCATTACACGGCACCGGGGTAACCTGCCACGGCTCGACCGCATTCAAGAACAAGCAATGGAGACCTCATGTCTTTTGTCATAGTGCTCGCCGCACTGGCCTTTCTCATGTTCGCCGCCTATCGCGGCTACAGCGTGATCCTCTTCGCGCCGCTGGCTGCGCTGGGCGCGGTGCTGCTGACCGACCCGTCGGCGGTGGCGCCCGTGTTTTCCGGCATCTTCATGGAGAAGATGGTCGGCTTCGTCAAGCTGTACTTCCCGGTGTTCATGCTCGGTGCCGTGTTCGGCAAGGTCATCGAACTGTCGGGCTTTTCCGAATCGATCGTGGCCGCGGCCATCCGCTACATCGGCCGCTCGCGCGCCAACGCGGTGATCGTGGCGGTCTGCGCGCTGCTGACCTACGGCGGCGTGTCGCTGTTCGTGGTGGTGTTCGCGGTCTACCCGTTTGCCGCCGAGCTCTACCGCCAGAGCAACATCCCCAAGCGCCTGATGCCGGGTGCCATCGCCCTGGGCGCGTTCTCGTTCACGATGGATTCGCTGCCGGGCACGCCGCAGATCCAGAACATCATCCCGACCACGTTCTTCAAGACCACCTCGTGGGCCGCACCGGCGCTGGGCGTGGCGGGCTCGCTGTTCATCATCATCGTCGGCCTGTCGTATCTGGAATGGCGCCGCCGCGCGGCCGCCGCCCGTGGCGAGGGCTACGGCACGAACCTGCTGAACGAGCCGCAGCGCGTGGAAGGCGGCAAGCTGCCGCCGCCGCTGCTGGCCATCCTGCCGCTGGTGGTGGTCGGCGTGTCCAACTTCTGGCTGACGCGGATGATCCCGCTCTGGTACGGCCAGTCCAACAGTGTGTCGCTGCCGGGCCTGCCCAAGCCGGTGGAAACCAAGATCGCCAGCGTGACCGCCATCTGGGCCGTGGAAGGCGCCCTGCTGCTGGGCATCGTCATCGTGCTGCTGACTGCGTTCGGCGCCGTCAAGGCGCGCTTTGCCGAGGGCACCAAGAGTGCCGTGTCGGGCGCGCTGCTGGCGTCGATGAACACGGCGTCGGAATACGGCTTTGGCGGCGTGATCGCCGCGCTGCCGGGCTTCCTGGTGGTCAGCGATGCCCTGCGCAGCATTCCGGACCCGCTGGTCAACGCCGCCGTGTCGGTCAGCACGCTGGCCGGCATCACTGGCTCCGCATCGGGTGGCATGAGCATTGCGCTGGCCGCCATGTCCGACGTGTTCATCCAGGGCGCGCAGGCCGCGCAGATTCCGCTGGAAGTGCTGCACCGCGTGGTGTCGATGGCCAGCGGCGGCATGGACACGCTGCCGCACAACGGCGCGGTGATCACGCTGCTGGCCGTGACCGGCCTCACGCACCGCGAGTCGTACCGCGACATCTTCGCCATCACGCTGATCAAGACGCTGGCCGTGTTCTTCGTGATCTTCGTGTTCTACACGACCGGTCTGGTCTGACCGCACCCAGGGAAGCATCATGGTCAATCTGCATGGCAAGACCGCGCTGGTCACCGGCTCCACGAGCGGTATCGGCCTGGGTATCGCCCAGGCGCTGGCGCAGGCCGGTGCCAATATCGTGCTCAACGGCTTCGGCGACATCGAGGCCGCCCTGGCAAGCATCCGCACCGTCGGTGCCGAGGTAATCCATCACGCCGCCGACATGCGTCGCCCCGACGAGATCGACGCCATGTTCGCGCTGGCGACCGCGCGTTTCGGCGGGGTCGATGTGCTGGTCAACAATGCCGGCATCCAGCATGTGTCGCCCGTAGAGGATTTCCCGGTGCAGAAGTGGGACGACATCCTGGCGATCAACCTGACCTCTGCCTTCCATACGTCGCGCCTGGCGCTGCCGGGCATGCGCGCCGCCAACTGGGGCCGCATCGTCAACATCGCCTCAGTGCATGGGCTGGTCGGCTCCGCCGGCAAGTCGGCCTATGTGGCCGCCAAGCACGGGCTGGTGGGCCTGACCAAGGTCACCGCGCTGGAAACGGCCGCCACCGGCATCACCTGCAACGCGATCTGCCCGGGCTTCGTCCTGACGCCGCTGGTCGCCGCCCAGATCGACGCGATTGCCCAGCGCGACGCCATCACCGCCGAGGCCGCGCAGGCCCGCCTGCTGTCCGACAAGCAGCCCTCCGGGCAATTCGTCACGCCCGAGCAACTGGGCAACCTGGTGCTGATGCTGTGCTCGCCGTTCGGCGACCAGGTGCGCGGCGCCGCCTGGGCGATGGACGGGGGCTGGACGGCGCAATAGCCGTTTCCTTCCCCTTGTCGCCTGCTCGATGGCCCTGGCACCCGCCGGGGCCATTTTTTTCGCATAAACCGCGGCCAGCTTGTATGCTCTGGGCGTCAGTCTCCCCCGTCGGCCGCTAGCCTGCGCAGGCTGCGGCAAACGCTTCCCGCCCGGAACGCAACCTCCGCACGCTCATGGCACGCCAGAAAATCGACCTGCGAACCCTGATTCTGGGCCTGACGCTGACAGCGTGCATCGTCACGCTGGGCAACTGCCTCTACGCCGCGTACCGGATCGAGCGGCAAACGCTGGTGGAGCGGTCGCTGGAAGCCAACCGGGCCTACAGCGCGCGCGTTGCGTCCTCGATCGACGGGTTCCTGCGCGAGGCGCAGTTTCGGTTCCAACAAGCCGGCGACCGGCTTGCCGATCACTTCGACGACCCCGCGGCCCGCCGCGACGCCGTGGAGCGGCTGACGTCGCTGGGCCGGGATTTTGACGCCGTCGCCATCGTCGACGCCAACGGCCGCATCGTCGCGGCCCTGCCCGAGGCACTGCACCTTGAGCAACGCACGGTCGAGTCGCCGGAACAGATCGGCGCGGTCCGTGGTCGCAAGCCAGTCGTCAGCAACGCGTATCAGTCGCTTGCCGGCAACCTGGTGATCTTCGTCTCCGTGCCGATCTTCGACCGCCATGGCACGTATCTGGGACTGATCGGCGGATCGCTCCATCTGCTGAAGGATGGCCGCCTGCATGAACTGATGAGCCAGCATTTTTTCCTCACCGATTCTGAAGTCTACGCGGTCGATGGCCGGCACCAGCTGCTGTTCCATCCGGTCAAGGCGCGGATCGGCGCCGTCGCCGCGGCCAATCCGGCCACCGAACATGCGCTGGGCGCCCGACAAGGCAGCATCGAGATGGTGGACGCCGACGGCCGCGCGATGCTGGCGGGCTATGCCAGCATCCCCACCGCGCACTGGGCCATCGTGAGCCAGCAGCCGCTGGCTTCGGTGCTGGCACCGATCGACACGCTGATGAAGCGGTTTGTTGTCGCCAGCGCGCCGATTGCCGTGATCGGCTTCGTGCTGATCTGGATCCTGACACGGTACATTGCCAGGCCGCTCAGGCAGCTGGCCGACAGCACCACGTCCACGGGTCTGATCGAAAGCACCGGCTCCGTGGCGCAGGTCAATGCCTGGTACTTCGAGGCCAGCCATCTGAAGCAGGCGCTGCTACACGGCATCGACCTGGCCAGAATGCAGGTGATGGGGCTCGAAATCGCGTCGCAGACCGATCCGCTGACCGGCCTGCTCAATCGCCGCGCGCTCGACGCCAGCTTGGCGGCGCTGGAGGCCAGCGGCCAGCAGGTGGCCGTGATTGCGCTCGACATCGACCACTTCAAGCGGGTCAACGACACCTATGGCCATGATGTTGGCGACATCGTGCTGCAGCGGCTGGCGGAGATGATGCGCCAGGTGTGCCGCGCCACCGACCTGGCGTTCCGGGTGGGCGGCGAGGAGTTCCTGATGCTGCTGCCCGACATGCATGCCGGGTCGGCGGGCGAAGCCGCGGAACGCCTGCGGCGGCTGGTCGAGCAGACCGCCATCGCACCGGTCGGTCACATCACCATTTCGCTTGGCGTCACCACGTGGCCGCGCGACGCCGCGTCGCTGGCCGAAGCCCTGAAGGACGCCGATACGCTGATGTACCAGGCGAAGCAGGCCGGCCGGAACCGCACGGCCGTCGCTGGGCAGGCGTCGGCGTAGGTCTGCGTTGTCAATGCGCGACCATCGGCTGGTCCACCGCGCCCAGGCCGGCGCGCGGCGCCTGGGCGGCCGGCGGCGCGGCCAGCGTCGCGGCCATACGGGCGGTGTCGGCATCCAGTCGCAGATCGAGATCGATCGCCATCTTGACCAGGTCGGCAAACGTGCGCGCGGCCATCTTGCGCATGGCGCGGCTGCGGTGGATCTTGATCGTGACCTCGCTGATGCCGATCTTGCCGGCAATCTGCTTGTTCATCAGACCCGACACGGCCAGTGCCATCACCTCGCGCTCACGGCCGCTCAGCGTCGCAAAGCGCGCGCGCAGATCGTCACCGCATTGCAGTGCCTGCCGGTTGCAGCGGTCCACGGCAATCCCCTCGGTCACCGCGTCCAGAAAGTCCTGGTCGCGGAACGGCTTGGACAGGAAATCGAGCGCGCCGGCCTTCATGGCGCGCACCGTCATCTCGATATCGCCATGGCCGGTGATGAACACCACCGGCAGGCAGATGCCGCGCCGGATCAGCTCGCGCTGGACCTCCAGGCCATTGGCGCCACGCAGCCGCACGTCCATCACCACGCAGCCGGGCACCGGTTCGAGCGGCGCTTTCAGGAACGCGTCGGCCGACAGGAACGAACGCGCCCGCAGGCCGACCGACCGCAGCAGGTCCGCCAGCGCGTCGTTCAGGTCCACATCATCGTCGACGATATAGACCACGGGTTCGGTGGCCTCGCGGCGGCCGCCGGGCGTTGACGTCATCGCGTTCACGATGGGACTCCGGTATCTCTGCGGTGGCCTGGCGGGACGGAACAACGATCGATACGCATGGCGGAGGGATGGGTGAAACCGAGGGGGGAACGGGTGCGGCAGGCGCGCACGGAACTGGCGCGCCTGCCGGCCCGATGGCACCGGCTACTTCACGGGTGTCAGGATCGGCGCGCCCTGATTCTTGATCAGGAACACGATAAACCTGGCCGGCTTGGTGGTGCTGGCGTTGCGCCCGACCGTATGGATGTCGTCGGGACCTTCATGGAAGGTCTGGCCCGGCTTGAGCGTGACTTCCTTGCCGCCCTTCACGCCCATGATGATGGTGCCCTCGAGCACGTAGATGAAGCCGTGGGCATCGTGGCGATGCACCGGATCGTAGCCGCCCGGCGGGTATTCCACCATGACCATCTGCACCTCCTTGCCCGGATACTCGGGCAGCGGTTCGGTGGCCAGCGGCGTGACCTTCGCGTCGGCCGCCGCGGCAAAGGCCGGCGGTGCCAGCAGCGCACATGAGGCAGCCAGCATGGCCGCGATGGACAGGACGCGTCTCATGGCCTTACTCCAGTCCGGCCTTGTCGAGACCGAACATCTTGTCGGCCGAGCCCGGCACCATCTGGAATGCCACGTTAAGCCGGTTCCACGCATTGATGGCGCCGATCTGGAACGTCAGGTCGGACAGCTCCTTCTCCGAAAACTGCGTGCGTACGTGCTCGAACACCTCATCGGGCACACCGTGGGCGGGCAGCTGGGTCAGCGCCTCGGTCCAGGCCAGCGCGGCGCGTTCGCGCGGCGAGAACAGCGTGGACTCGCGCCAGATGGCCACGTGATGCAGGCGCAGTTCGCGCTCGCCGTGGATCTTGGCCTGCTTGACATGCATATCGACGCAGAATGCGCAGCCGTTGAGCTGCGACGCGCGGATTTCCACCAGCTCGCGGATGTGCTGCTCGAGCGTGGTCTTCTGGAACAGGGCACCGAGTTCGACGAGCTTCTTCGTCAGTTCCGGCGATTGTTGGAAGTAGTTCAAACGTTGTGACATGTGTCGCTCCTGCGGAACCAAGGGGAATACGTTCGCCGACCCGCCGCCGCGCGTTGCGCAACGGGATCGGCTTGATATGGATCGTAGTGCGCGGCCCGCCGTGCCGGTAGTACCGCCAAGGTGCGCAGTCTGTTGCCGACCCGGCACCAATGGCGCACTGCCCGGCACGGCGGGCCCTCATGCACCGGTCAGTGGCTCAGTCGATCACGCGCACGATGCTGTAGATGCCCCCGCGGGCCATCTTCGCGTACGGGCACAGCCGCTCGGTGTCACGCACCAGTTCCTCGGCCACGTGCCGGGCCACGCCGGGCATGCGGATGCGGATCTCGGCAATCAGCGCGTAAGCGCCGTCAACGGGATCGCGGCCAAACGAAACTTCGGCTGCAACGGTGGCGTGGGCCATATCCACCTGCGCGCGCCTGGCCAGCAGGCTTAGCGCACCGTGAAAGCACGCAGCGAAGCCAGCGGCGAACAACTGCTCGGGGTTGGTTCCGCCGCCAGGGCCACCCATGGCCACCGGCAGCCGAAGTTCGAGGAAGAGACTGCCATCGTCGGACCTGGCGACGCCGGAGGCGCGGCCATGCGCGGTCTGGCCCCCGCCGACCGTGACGGTCGTCGTGTACAGCGCCGTGAAGCCCTGGCCCCGGTATCTGTCGAGCAGCGTCAATGGCGGAGGCTGCAACCTCTCGTTCTCCATCGCGTCGTCTCCAGACTATTTCTGCAGTTGACGAATCCAGTCTTCGAAATGCATGTGGCCCAGACGCGCCTCGCCTTCGGGCACGAGCGTGCCTTCCTGCAGGTCGGCGCCGAAGTAACGCGCGGCGGGGTCGGCCACGACCGTGCGGCGGTCGCCGGTGGCCTGCAGGTAGCGTTGCACCAGGTCGCTCATGCGGAAGCGTTCGGGCCCGGCGATGTCGATCGTGCCGTTGACGGGGGCGGCCAGCGCGGCATCGGCTACCGCATCGGCCACGTCGTCCGACGAGATCGGCTGGATCAGGGCCGGGGTGAGGCGGATCGTGTCCGCCTGCCCCGCCGACTGGGCAATGCCGGCCAGGAATTCCAGAAACTGTGTCGAGCGCACGATCGTGTACGGAATGCCCGCCTGACGGATCAGGGCTTCCTGGGCGATCTTGGCGCGGAAGTAGCCGCTTTGCGCGAGCTTGTCGGTACCCACCACCGACAGCGCCACGTAGTGCGCCACGCCGGCTTCCTTCTCGGCGGCCGCCAGGTTGCGGCCCGAAGTCTCGAAGAAGTGCAGCACCGCCTGATCTTCGAACGATGGCGAATTGGCCACGTCCACCACCACCTGGGCCCCGGCCAGAGCCTGTGTCAGGCCTTCGCCCGTCAGCGTATTGACGCCGGTGCCCGGCGACGCGGCCAGCACGTCATGCCCCTGCGCGGCCAGCCGCGCCACCACCTTCTTGCCGATCAGGCCGGTGCCCCCTACGACTACGATCTTCATGATGCGTCTCCATGCTCGAAAAGTGGAACGGGTCCACGTGTCTTGCATGCTAGATGCGGCCGGGGCGGCTCACCAGACCGACGCCCGGCGCACGGTGTTTCCCGATTTGCACCAATCGGATCGAAAAAGAACGCAGGGGCGGACGGCGCGCGGTCCTAGCGATTGACCTTGAGCCGGTATTCGCTCGGCGACAGCCCGAAATGGCGCTGGAACGTCACGCGCATGCGCTCCTCGCTGCCAAAGCCGCACTCGTGGGCGATCACGTCGATGGGCCGGCCCGGGTCCTGCAACTGCCGCCGCGCCGCTTCCAGCCTGAAGTGCTCCACGCCCTTGGCCGGCGTACGGCCGGTCTTTTCCTTGTAGACCCGCGCAAAGTTGCGCGGACTCATGCCGACGTACCCGGCCAGCTGCTCGACGGACAGGTCCTGCGTGGCCAGGTTCTGCACGATCCACAGGTGCAGCGCCTCGAACACCGGCACCTGCCGGCTCTGGGAGATCAGGATCTCGCTTAGTTGCGGCTGCGCGCCGGGCCGCTTCATGTACACCGCAAGTTCCTTGGCGGCATTGAGTGCCACCTCGTGGCCATAGTCGGCCTCCACCATGGCCAGCGCCAGGTCGATGCCGGTGGTGACGCCGGCCGACGTCCACAGGTTTTGCTGCCGCACGAAGATCGCGTCGGGATCGAGGTCCACCGTGGGAAACAGTTCGCGGAAGCGATCGAGCATGGCCCAGTGCGTGGTGGCACGCTTTCCGTCGAGCAGGCCCGCGAATGCCAGCAGGAAGGCGCCGCTGCACACCGACGCCATGCGGCGGATCGTGCCCGACGCATTGGCCAGCCAATCCAGCAGCGCGGTCTCGTGCTTCGCCACCTCCAGGATGATGGGCGACCCCGGCACGATCACGGTGTCGATCATCCGCAAGTCGAACGATGCCAGCGACACCGAATCCATCGTGGTGCCCTCCACCGTCGCCACCATGCCGCCGGCAAAGCTGGTCGTGTAGCAGCGATAGCCGGGCAGCCCACGCGCACGTGCGTAGTTGGACGCGGCCCAGAACACGGTCTGGGGCCCGGCAAGGTCGAGCAGGCTGACATCGGGGTATGCCACGAACAGGATGTTGCGCGGCATGTCTTCAATGTTTCCGGCGGAGGGAGGCGGCTGGTGCTGAAGCATGAGGGGGATTGCGGTAGACGACCGATGCTATGCCAACGGGACGATCCCTTGCAAGCCGGCGCCCCGGCCGGGATGGGGCGCGCCGGCGGCACGGCCGTTTCACCGCCGGCACACCCGGGACGATGCGCGTGAGCGTTGGCAAGGCGGTCATGGTTCGTCTCCTCCCGTGTGTCGCGGGCTCGGTGTCACGTATGGGACCTGGCCGGCGCCCGGGCATGGGCCGGGCATCCCCGCGACGGCTCGGGCCGGCGGGGTCGTGGCGGCAAGGCAAGTTGGGCGCGAGTCTAGGGAGTGCGAGGGCCCGTCACAAGCCCGCGCCCCGCGCAGGGCTGTTTCCACAAATGCACCAATTGCACAGGACGTTTGCCCGACGTGCCGGGAGCGGCCGGCAGTCTGGCAGAAAAAACGGGAACGCTGTCATTTACGGTCAATTCACCGGTTATTAACATCAAGTCCAGGTCGGCAAGGGGGTGGGCATGAGTGCCGGCGGTCATATCGACAGCGAGAAGGACATGACGGAACCAGTTCGCGGCGCCCCGGCGTGCAGGGGCGACCATGGACACGTGCGCCTGCAGGCGCCGTCCGTGCACGCGGACCGGCTGGCGCTACTGGGTCGGTGCGTGGCAATGGTCGTCCACGACGCCGTGCAGCCGGTGGCCTCGGTGGTGACACGGGGCCAGTCGGCGCTGCGCTGGCTGCGACACGACCCGCCCGACGTGGAGGCGGCCATCGCGTCGCTCGAACGCCTGGTGGCCGACGCGCAGCGCGCGGGCACGCTGCTGGGCCATCTCAGGGCGCTGGCATCGCCCGTCGTACGGCCACGGCAGCCGGTGCTGCTCCACGCGGTGCTGCGCGACACGCTGCACTGGCTCGACGACGACCTGCGGCGTGAAGGTATCCACGTGACGGCGAACGCGCGCCACGATGACATCGTCGTCATGGCCGAACCCGCGGCACTGCAGCAACTGTTCGGCAACCTGATCGTCAACGCAATGGAAGCCATGGCCGAAACGCCAAGACAGGGCCGCCAACTGACCGTGGATCTGTCGGCGGACGGCCACGATGCGGTGGTGGCCATCCGCGACCGGGGTTGCGGCATCGCGGCCGACGACCTGCCGCGCCTGTTCGACGCGTTCCATACCACCAAGGACCATGGGCTGGGCGTCGGGCTGGCCATCTGCCATCGCATCGTGACCGACCACGGCGGCAGCATCCGCGCGCAAAGCCGCCCCGAAGGCGGCGCGTGCTTCGAAATTCGCCTGCCCCGGCAGGATCAAACGGCTTCCCGCGCGGCACCAAGGTAGCGCCGGGAAGCGCAGGGGAAATCATGAAACCGATACAACCGGCCGACGCGCCGGACCGCAATTTCAGGCTCAGCCTGCCAAACCGCGCCGACGCACTATCGACCAGCTTTGCCGCCAGCTACGCCGGCATCATGGCATTCATGGCCGTGGCCAGCGAAGGCAGCTTCGCCAAGGCCGGCGAGCGCCTGGGCATCGGCCGCTCGGCGGTCAGCCGCAACGTACAGAAGCTGGAAACCCAGTTGAGCACGCGGCTGTTCCTGCGCACCACGCGCACCACGCAGCTCACGCGCGAAGGCCAACGCTTCTTCGAAAACTGCCATCAGGGCGTCACGCATATCGTGGAGGCCATGAATGACATGCTGGAACTGCGCCAGGGCCCGCCACGCGGCCTGGTGCGCATCAGTGCCACCGTGGGGTTCGGCCGCAAGATCGTGGCGCCGCTGCTCGACAAGTTCGTCCAGCTCTACCCGGACATCGCCATCGACCTGTTGCTGGACGACCGGCCCACGGACTTCGCGTCGGAACAGATCGACGTCGCCTTCCGCAACGGGCGGATCGAGGATTCGAGCATCATCGCCAAACAGCTCATCCCGATGCAGATGGCGCTGTGCGCCGCGCCGTCTTACGTGGCCCGCCACGGGCTGCCGCAGACGCTGGACGACCTGCCGCAGCACGAATGCATCAACTTCCGCTTTTCCAGCGGGCGCATCTTCGAATGGGAGTTCAAGGCCGACGGCATCGTACGCAAGTTCCTGCCCCGCGCGCGCATGACGTTCAACGACGCCGACCTGGTGCTGCACGCGGTGCTGGCGGGTTGGGGTGTCGCGCAGATGGCCGGCTACCAGATCTGCGACCACATCGCTCGTGGGGAACTGTTGGTGGCGCTTGCGCGCCATGCGCCCGACGATCGGGGCCACTACATCTGCTACCTGAGCCGCCAGCATCTGCCCACGCGCATCCGCGTGTTTATCGATTTCATGACCGAGCAGATCCGCGCCATGAAGCTGAACTGCCTGACGGACTTCAACGTGGCGGACGACTGCGAAGGCACCGCCCTGGGAGCGGCGGCATGAGGCTCGCCGCATGGCTGTGCGCCGCCGGCGCGATCCTGCTCTGGGCGTCGTTTGCAACGCTGGTGTCCCACGCACCCGACGTACCGCCGCTACTGCTGACGGGCCTGGCGCTGTGCCTGGGCAGCGCGACCTGCCTGCACCGCGTACGCGAGTGGCGTGTGCCCCCGCGCACGCTGGCGTTCGGCGTGACGTGCCTGTTCGTGTACAACGCGGGCCTGGTCATGGCGTTCAGGCTGGCGCCGATTGCCCACGCCAACCTGATCAACTACCTGTGGCCGTTGATCCTGGTGCTGCTTGGCACCACGGTCTGGCGCGGCATCGACGGCATCACCAAGGTCGCCGGCGCGCTATGTGGCTTTGGGGGCTGCATCGTTGCCATCACGGCGGGATCGGGCGCCGGCGCATTCGGCGCGGACGCAGGCGGGCCGGACGGCACGCACATGGCAGGCTATGCGCTGGCGCTGCTGGCCGCCATCGTCTGGGCGGTCTATTCGCTGGGCGCGCGTTGGCTGCCGCCGTTCTCGTCGTGGGCCGTCGGCGGATTCTGCCTGGGGGCCGGGCTGCTGGCCATTGCCAGTCACCTGCTGATCGAGCCGCGCTTCGTGCCATCGGCCAGCGACCTGGCGTGGGTCGCGGCGATCGGGCTGGGGCCGCTAGGCATCTCGTTCGTGCTGTGGGACTACGCCATGCGGCATGGCAACGCCGCGCAGATCGGCATCCTCGGCTACGGCACACCCGTGTTGTCGATGCTGTGCCTGGCGCTGGCCGGCAAGGTCACCGACCGCGACGGGTCGATGATCTTTCTGGCCTGTGCGCTGATCGTGGCAGGCGTGACGCTGGCGTCGATGGGGCCCGTGGCATGGCGGCGCACGGGCTGGGCGCGCGAACCGTAACCCTGCGCGCCGTTCCGAGCGCAAAAGAAAAAGCCCCGGAATTTCCGGGGCTCTTTGCTGGGGACTGCACCTGGCCGCCTGATGCGGCCAGCGCAGGCGCTCAGGCGAAGTTCTTCGAAGCGAAGTCCCAGTTCACGACGTTCCAGAATGCCTCGACATACTTCGGACGGGCATTGCGGTAGTCGATGTAGTAGGCGTGTTCCCACACGTCGCAGGTCAGCAGCGGCTTGGCGTCGGTGGTCAGCGGCGTGGCGGCGTTCGAGGTGGACACCAGGTCCAGCGAGCCGTCGGTCTTCTTGACCAGCCAGGCCCAGCCCGAACCGAAGGTGCCAACGGCCGTCTTCGTGAATTCTTCCTTGAACTTGTCGAACGAACCGAACTTGGCGTTGATCGCGTCAGCCAGGGCACCGGTCGGCTGGCCGCCGCCGTTCGGCTTCATCGATTCCCAGTAGAACGTGTGGTTCCACACCTGGGCAGCGTTGTTGAAGATGCCGCCCGACGACTTCTTGACGATCTCTTCCAGCGAAGCGTTCTCGAACTCGGTGCCCTTGATCAGGTTGTTCAGGTTCGTGACGTACGTCTGGTGGTGCTTGTCATGATGGAACTCCAGGGTCTCCTTGGAGATGTGCGGAGCCAGGGCGTCATGCGCGTACGGGAGAGGAGGGAGCGTGTGTTCCATTGTTCTGTCTCTACGGTTTTGGTGGGGAGAATGGCCGATTGTAGGTGACTTGCCAGACCCGCGCAAACGGCCCCGGAAAGCCCCCTGACCTCATGTTAGTTTCCCCTGCGGCCGCTCAGGGAAAGCCATTGCAATCGACTGAGAATCAGTCGCAACCAGGGCGGCCAGCGCGCCTCGGAAACCCTCAGAACGCCGCCAGTTTGGCCTGTACATTGGCGATTTCCAGGTCCGCCGTGCCGTCCGCCAGATGCGCCTCGACAATGCTGCCGGCGCGCAGGTCGCTGGGCGACCGCAGCGCCCGCCCGCGATTGTCGAGCAGCACCGCGTACCCCCGTTCCAGCGTGCGCTGCGGGGCCAGCAGTTCCAGCGCCCCGGCCGCGCGTGCCAGCCGCTGTGTTTCACGTTCATGACGGCGTTCCAGCGCGGCGTCCATGCGCGCCGCCATACGGTCCAGCGCCGCCTGTGCCGCACCGGTATCCGGCCGGCAGGCCCGCCAGCGCATGGCCAGCACGTCATGCCGATGGCGCTGCGCGGACACCGTATCGCGCAGTGCCGCACGCAAGTGTCGGGCCAGATTGTCGACCTGCGCGCGCCGTTCCTGCACTTGCGCCTGCGGGCTGCGCAACTGGCGCGACAGCCACTGCAGATGCTGCGCGCGACGTTCGAGCTGACGGTCCATGCACTGCGCCAGCGCCTCGCGGGCGCGGCGGGCGGCCTGCAGCAGATGCGCGCGGTCCGGACTGACCATTTCGGCTGCGCCGGTCGGCGTGGGGGCGCGGACATCGGCCACGAAATCGGCAATCGTGAAATCGGTTTCGTGACCCACCCCGGACACCACCGGTACGCGGCTGCGCGCGATGGCCTGCGCCACCACTTCCTCGTTGAACGACCACAGGTCCTCGATACTGCCGCCGCCGCGACACAGGATCAGCACATCGCATTCGTCGCGTGCGCTGGCCGTATCGAGCATGGCCGCGATCTTGTCCGCCGCGCCGGCGCCCTGGACCGGCACGGGGTATACGATCACGTTGACGTGGGGCGCACGCCGCTGCAGCGTGGTCAGTACGTCGCGCATCGCGGCGGCCTGCAACGACGTGATCACGCCGATGGTGCGCGGATGCGACGCGATCGGCCGCTTGCGTGCGGGATCGAACAGACCCGCCTGTGCAAGTTTTTCCTTGAGCCGCAGGAACGCTTCGTAGAGATTGCCCAGGCCGGCGCGGCGCATGGCTTCCACGCCCAGCTGCAGTTCGCCGCGCGCCTCGTACATCGACACCACGGCGCGCACTTCGACGGCCTCGCCCTCGCGCGGCGCGAAGTCCACGTGCTGGTTACGTCCCCGGAACATCACGCAGCGGATCTGCGCGCGGGCATCCTTGAGCGAGAAATACCAGTGGCCGCTGGCCGCCCGGGTGAAGTTCGAAATCTCTCCCCTGACCCAGGCCAGAGGAAAGCTGCGTTCGAGCACGCCGGCAATCGCATGGTTGAGTTCGCTGACCGGAATCACGTCGCGCGTGCGCGAGGGCGGCTGAGACGGCGCAAAACGCGAAAGGTTCTCGTTCTCTGGCATGGTGCACAACCGCGCAGGCGGCGTGAGATGGACATGTCCACAGCATAACCGCTATGTCAAGAGGCACCGGGCAGTCCCCCTGTGTTCGCCGGCAGTCCGCATGAGTCGGTACAAGCTATTGATTCGCTTGAGGTTTCTGGCGGGACCAAAAAACAGGCAATGTAAGAGAAAGCCTTACGCGTCAACCACTTAGAAAATCGGGCCGGCGCTTGTTCACAAAGTTATCCACAGAAGCTTTGGATAATGGATTTGTCAAGGGTCTGGCCTGTGGACAACGTATACGTTGCGCATCGAAGCGCGCTGTGGCAACGCATGCGCGAGCGGGAAGTCGACCGTGCCGCACGGCACGCTTGGGCACCAGGACTGCCCATTTTTTAGGCAGAGACGTATACCGTCATATGGATCAAGGGGTTAGCCGGCTTCTCCCGGCCTTATCCACAACCGATCCACAATCCTGTCCTGTGCGGATGTGGAAAGTTAACGGCCCTTAGGCGGACAGCAACGGGTGCGCGCCGCGCCAAAGCGTTGACCGTTTTTTAGGCACAACAACGCTTTCCCTTTCCGGTCAATGGGTTAGCGCCACTCTTCGACGGCTTTCCACAGCCGATCCACAACACTGTCCCGCCAGCGTGTGGAAAGCTGCGACGGAAACGCCCGATGGCGCTGGTCGAACTGACAAACCCCATCGATTCCGTGTGCTTTGCCCTTACTGCACAAAAAACAGGCAATAGGCCAGCAATTCTTTCAAATCAACGGGTTAGCCCGTTTTTCCGAAGGCTTTCCACAAGTGGTCCACAATGCTGTCCCGCGTCAGTGTGGAAAGCCGCAGACAGCGGCATCCCACGCGGCTTGCCGGGCTGGCCGGGAGCGGGTTAGAGTGGCGCCTGCAATTTTTCGAGCATTGCCGGTGCGCACGGGAGCCAGCGCGCATCAAAGGCTGCCGCGCAGGTTGTCGTCACGCCGTCCATTTCGGGTCTGTCGCTTTCGTAGAATTTCGGGGGTCCACGTGTTTTCCATCATTCAAGCGGCCGGCTGGCCGATCTGGCCGCTGCTGCTGGCCTCGGTCATTGCGCTCGCGCTGATCGTCGAACGCTTCGTTTCCCTCAAGCGCAGCAAGATCCTGCCGCCGAAGCTGTACGAGGAGGCGCTCTCCGCCGCCCAGCAGCGCAAGGCCACGCCCGAGGTCGTCAACAATCTCGAAAAGAACTCCCCGCTGGGCCGCGTGCTGGCCGCCGGCCTGCGCCATGTGGTGCTGCAGCCGCAAACGTCGCGCGACGCCGCCAAGGACGTGGTGGAAGAAGCCGGCCGCATCGTGGCGCACGACCTGGAACGCTACCTGAACGCACTGGGCACGATTGCCTCGGTGGCGCCGCTGATGGGCCTGCTGGGCACGGTGATCGGCATGATCGAGATCTTCGGCAACCAGGGCGGCACGGGGGCCAACCCCGAGCAGCTGGCGCACGGCATCTCGGTGGCGCTCTACAACACGGCCTTCGGCCTGATCGTGGCGATTCCGGCCCTGATCTTCTGGCGCTACTTCCGGCGCCTGGTGGACGACTACGTGGCCGAGCTCGAATTCCGCGCCACCGCGTTCCTGGACGCCATCCTGCCGCAGCGCAGGGCCTGACGCGGCCGGGAGCACGCCATGCGTTTCCGTTCCCGCCAGCGGCGCGAGGAGCCGGAGATCAACCTGATCCCGCTCATCGACGTGCTGCTCGTGATCCTGATCTTCCTGATGATCACGACCACGTACTCGCGCTTTACCGAACTGCAGATCCAGCTGCCCACGGCCGATGCCGACCGCGCGCAGCAACACCCGACCGAGATCGTCGTATCGGTGTCGGCGCGCGGGGTCTACTCCGTCAACAAGCACGTGCTGGAGCAGAAGGACGTCACCAGCCTGGCCGACCAGTTGCGCAGCGCCGCCGGCCCGGCCGGCAGCGGGCAGCAGCCGGTGGTCATCGTCAATGCCGATGCCCAGGCCACCCACCAGGCCGTCATCAACGTGATGGAAGCGGCCCGCGTGGCGGGCCTGTCGCGCCTGACCTTCGCCACGCAGACCGCGCAGCAACGCTGACCCCCGCACCGGGCACGCAGGGCCGGACGGGCGGCAAACTTGCCGCATGCGCTGCGCAATGCCCATAATGTCTGCATCGGGCCGATGCCACCCCAGGGTGGCATCGCCTTTTTCCATCCGTCCCGCTCATGCCCGCTCCCCGACACGCCCTTGCCGACTTCGTCACCGCCCAGTGGCAGCGCCGCGGCTGGTTCGCCTGGCTGATGTGGCCGCTGTCGCTGCTGTTCGGGCTGATCGCGCGCATCCGGCGCCACGGCTACCGCCAGGGCTGGTTTCAGTCGACGCGCCTGCCGATGCCGGTGATCGTGGTCGGCAACGTGACGGTGGGCGGCACCGGCAAGACGCCGGCCGTGATCGCCCTGGCCCATGCGCTGTGCGAGGCCGGGCTGCGCCCCGGCGTGGTATCGCGGGGCTACGGCGTGGCACTGAAGCACCCGCGCCGGGTCAAGCCGACCTCGAAGGCCGTGGACGTGGGCGACGAACCGCTGCTGATCGCGCGTGCCACCGATGTGCCCGTCTGGGTGTTCCCCGACCGCGCGTTGTGCGCGCAGACGATGCTGGTGTCGCATCCGGGCGTGAACGTGCTGCTGCTCGACGACGGGCTGCAGCATTACCGGCTGCAGCGCGACTTCGAGATCGTCATGTTCGATGCACGGATGGGCGGCAACGGCATGCTGTTGCCGGCCGGGCCGCTGCGCGAGCCGCTGAGCCGGCCGCGAGACGCCACGCTGATCAACGACCCGAACTTCAAGGCCACGCCGGACAAGCCCGACGTCTATGGAATGCGGCTGGAGCTCGATGACGCCTGGCAGCTCAACGACCCCACCATGGCGCGCCCGGTCGCGCAGTTCGCGGGCAAGCGCGTGCTGGCCGCGGCCGGCATCGGCAATCCGGAACGGTTCTTTGCCAGCCTGCGCCGCGCGGGCCTGACGCCCACGGCGACGATGCCGCTGCCCGACCACTACGATTTTGCCGACGACCCGTTCGCCGGCAACGACGATGCGCTCCATGCGGACGTGATCCTGATCACCGAGAAGGATGCCGTAAAATGCGAGCGTTTTGACGACCCGAGGATCTGGGTCGTCCCCACCACGCCCGTGATCGACGCGGGCCTGATCGACAAAATCCGGCGCGTCGTACTGGCGCGCAACCCGGCCGTCGCCACCCCCGTTACCACGGGGCAATCCTCCGGCGCGGCGACCGGACTCGACAAGGAACACCAGGATGGACAACCGGCTGCTTGAAATCCTCGTCTGCCCGCTGTGCAAGGGCAAGCTGGAGTACGACCGCGCCGCCCAGGAACTGATCTGCCACGCCGACAAGCTGGCCTACCCGATCCGCGACGGCATCCCGGTCATGCTGGCCGACGAAGCGCGCCAGTCGGTACCGGGCCGCGTGGTGCCCGTGGAACCGTCCGACCACTGAGCGGACCCCCGCGCCACCCGCGTCGGCGCGATCCGGCAATCATCATGAGCATTCCCGCATTTACCGTCGTCATTCCGGCGCGCCTGGCTTCCACCCGGCTGCCGAACAAGCCGCTGGCCGATATTGGCGGCCATCCGATGATCGTGCGCGTGGCCGAACGCGCGCACGCGTCGTCGGCGCAACGCACCGTGGTGGCCACCGATGCGCCCGACGTGGCGGCCGCCTGCGCCGCGCGCGGCGTGGAGGCCGTGATCACGCGCGCCGACCATCCGTCGGGCACGGACCGTCTGTCTGAAGTTGCCGCCCAGCTGGGCCTGGCGGACGACGCCATCGTGGTCAACGTGCAGGGCGACGAGCCGCTGATCGATCCGAACCTGATCGACGAGGTGGCGCTGCACCTGGCCGCGCACCCCGATTGCGCGATCGCCACGGCCGCGCATCCGCTGGACGATGTGGCCGAGGTCTTCAATCCCAACGTCGTGAAAGTGGTGTGCGACAACGCGGGCCGCGCGCTGTACTTCTCGCGCGCGCCGATTCCATGGGCACGCGACGCCTGGGCCGCCGTGCCGACGCAGCCGGCCGCCACCGCGCAGGTGCCGATGCCGGCCATGCCCGTGCTGCGCCATATCGGCATCTACGCCTATCGTGCCGGCTTCCTGCGGCGATTCCCGACGCTGGCGATCTCGCCGGTCGAACAGGTGGAGGCGCTGGAACAGCTGCGCGCCATGTGGCATGGCGAACGTATTGGCGTGATGGTGACGGCTGCGGCGCCAGCGCCGGGCGTGGACACGCCGGCCGATCTGGAGCGCGTGCGCGCGCTCTGGGCGCAGGGCATGGCACAGGACGGTCCCTGAGCATCACTCGGCCGGTGCCGTAGACCCCGGTTTCCCGCTGGAGTTCATACTGCTGCAACCTGGACGAAGGCCGAACCGGCATTGCCCATGGCATAATGCCTGCCGATACAGAGCCCGCAGCCGTGCGCGACACGGCGGCAAAGGCTCGGTGGGGAGATAAAGATCGAGCCGCCCGGATGCGCGCCGCTGGCCAGTCGCCGCGAATTGCAGGACTTTCGCACGACAGCCGGACGACGCCGCGCTTCGGGCGCCGCGCATGAGCGGACGCCGGCATATGCCTTGACCTTCACGTAGCGACGTCGAGGCATGGCCGGACGTAAGTCCCGCGTCAAGTTGCAGCGGTACCCTCCTTCCATAGATCCCGCCAGACCGAATTCAAATACCTTGAGGACCCGTAAATGCGTTTGATCCTGTTGGGCGCGCCTGGCGCCGGCAAAGGCACGCAAGCCAAGTTCATCTGCGAGAAGTTCGGCATTCCGCAAATCTCCACCGGCGACATGCTGCGCGCCGCGGTGAAGGCCGGTACGCCGCTGGGCATCGAAGCCAAGAAGGTGATGGACGCGGGCGGACTGGTGTCGGATGACATCATTATCGGCCTCGTGAAGGACCGTCTTAAGCAGCCGGACTGCGCAAAGGGCTATCTGTTCGACGGATTCCCGCGCACGATTCCGCAGGCCGAGGCCATGAAGGAAGCCGGCGTGGCCATCGACTACGTGCTGGAAATCGACGTGCCGTTCGATGCCATCATCGAGCGCATGAGCGGCCGCCGTGTCCACGTGGCGTCGGGCCGTACCTACCATGTGCGCTACAACCCGCCGAAGGTGGACAACGTCGACGACGAAACCGGCGAACCGCTGATCCAGCGCGACGACGACAAGGAAGAGACCGTGCGCAAGCGCCTGGAAGTCTATTCGCAGCAGACCCGCCCGCTGGTGGACTACTACTCGGACTGGGCCACCAAGGGTGACGCTTCGGCCAAGGTTGCGCCGCCGCAGTATCGCAAGATCTCGGGCGTGGGCGACGTGGACAAGATCACGGCAAGCGTGTTCGAGGCGCTGAAGTAAGCCGCTGAAGTCAGCCGCCCTGCGCTGCAGGACACCGGAAACGGCCCAGGCATTCCTGGGCCGTTCTTGTTTTTGGGGCTGACCCGGCTTACGTGAGGCGGCGGTTTACGTTAACGTAAACGGCAGCAATGCGCGGCACTCAACTTGCGGCACCCGGATCGCCGCATTTCAAGAACAAGGAGACAGACCGATGGACATCCAGGGCAACGTATTCATTGTTACCGGCGGCGCGTCGGGGCTGGGCGCGGGCACCGCGCGCATGCTGGCGCAGGCGGGCGGCAAGGTCGTGATCGCCGACCTCAACGAGGCGGCCGGCACGGCGCTGGCCCAGGAACTGGGCGGCCAGTACGTGAAGTGCGATGTCACGTCCGAGGCCGATGGCCAGGCCGTGGTCGATGCGGCCCGCAAGCTCGGCCGGCTGTCGGGCCTGGTCAACTGCGCCGGCATTGCGGTGGCCGCCAAGACCGTGGGCAAGAATGGCCCGCATCCACTCGACGCGTTCGAGAAGACCATCCGCGTGAACCTGATCGGCACGTTCAACATGATCCGGTTGGCGGCGGCGGCGATGGTGGAAAACACGCCCGATGCCGAAGGCGAGCGCGGCGTGATCATCAATACGGCGTCGGTGGCGGCCTTCGATGGCCAGATCGGCCAGGCGGCCTATGCGGCGTCCAAGGGTGGCGTGGTGGGCATGACGCTGGCCATCGCCCGCGATCTGGCCCGCGACGGCGTGCGCTGCATGACCATCGCGCCGGGGCTGTTCGAAACGCCGATGTTGCTGGGCATGCCGCCCGAAGTGCAGGACGCGCTGGGCAAGATGGTGCCGTTCCCGCCCCGCCTGGGCCGTCCGACGGAATTCGCCAAGCTGGCACAGGCCATTATCGGCAACACGATGATGAACGGCGAAGTGATCCGCCTGGACGGCGCGATCCGCATGCAGCCGAAGTAAGGCAACCCCGGCCTACGCCGGCGGCAGCAGCATCGCCAGCATCAAGCCCGGCACGGCTGGCGGCACCAGCGTCAGCTGCTCCAGATAGATCAGGCCGTGCGCGGGATGATGAAAGCCGCGCCGGCCGCCCTGCCGTTCCTCGACATCCTGCGACCGCCAGGCGTTGGCAAATGCCGGACTGTCCGCCATCAACTGCTCCACCAGCCCGCGCGTGGGCGGGTCTTCCGCATGGCGCAGGCTGTGCACGCGAAATTCCGCCACCAGCCGCGCCGCCCGGTGCGGCCAGTCTTCCACCAGCGTCTGCAGGCCGGGCGACAGGAACATGGCCCGCAACAGATTGCGCTCGGTGCTGGCGTCGTCGAGCCATCCCACGAACAGATCGGCCGCAGCATCGTTCCAGGCCAGGGCGGTCCACTGCCGATCGAGCAGATAAGCCGGTGCCGCAATCGCCTGCACGCTGGCCAGCAGCGCCGGGGGGACCATCGGCTCGGCGTCGTGCCGGGGCTCGGGCTTGCCGGCCAGCGCAAACAGATAGGCGCGTTCCGCGCGCGACAGGCGCAGGGCCTGCGCCAGGCTTTCCAGCGCACGCACCGACATCGCCACCGGACGCCCCTGCTCCAGCCACGTGACCCACGTGGCGCTGAGCCCGGCCAGTTGGGCCACTTCCTCGCGGCGCAGACCCGGCGTGCGGCGCCGCCGGCCAGGTGGCAGGCCGACATCGGCCGGGTTCAGCCGTTCGCGATGATTGCGCAGGAAGGCACCCAGTTCGGATTCGCGTGAGGGGGCGGGAAGGGGCTCGACGGACATGGCTGGTGGCGCTTATACCAGGATAAAAGAGTGACTTGTACCGGGAAAACACCGCGTCTACAGTACGTGAACCCCCGGGCCCGGGCAATCCCCCCTTCCTTTCATCCTTCCAAAAAGAACGAGGCACCCCTCATGCAACAGCAGGAACTCGTCGCCGCCCAGTTCGGCGCCACCGCCAGTGCATATCTCACCAGCACCGTCCACGCCCAGGGCGCGGATCTGGAACAACTCAGGCAGGCGCTGGCACACCTGAAGCCCGTGGCGCACAGCCGCGTGCTCGACCTGGGCTGCGGCGCCGGCCATGCCAGCTTTGCCGCCGCAACGGTTGCCAACGAAGTGGTGGCTTACGACCTGTCGGCCGACATGCTCGAGGTCGTGGCCGGCGCCGCCCGGGACCGTGGCCTGTCCAATATCACCACCCGGCAAGGCGCCGCCGAACGGCTGCCGTTTGACGATGCCAGCTTCTGCGCCGTGGTCTCCCGCATGAGCGCGCATCACTGGCGCGACGTGCCGGCCGCGCTGCGCGAAATCCGCCGCGTGCTCAAGCCCAACGGCAAGGTGGTGCTGATCGATATCGTCGGCGCCGAAGACCCGCTCTGCGATACCTGGTTGCAATCGGTGGAACTGCTGCGCGATCCGTCGCATATCCGCGATTACACGCCGGTGGGCTGGGCGCGGCTGTTCGGGCAGGCGGGATTCGAGGTAGAGGTGTCGCCGGTGTGGCGCATCGAGATCGAATTCCAGAGCTGGGTGGCCCGCATGCGCACGCCCGAGGTAGCGCAGGCGGCCATCCGCCACCTGTGGGACAAGGCGCCAGCCGAAGTGCGCGACCGCTACCGCGTGCAGGCCGATGGCAGCTTCGCGCTGGAGGCCGCGCTGGTCACGGCCGTGCCGGCGCGCTGATGCCCGGCAGCTTCGGAACGATGGCGGCCTGGTGACTTAGTCAGTCACCACTTCTGCCGGAATCGGCATGGTCTGGACCATTTCCCAGACCGCGGCGGCGGCCGGCGACAGCGATCTGTCTTCGCGCCGCACCATGACGATGCGGCGTTCCTCGCGCGGGGTCAGCGGCCGGGACACCAGCGGCGACGCCGCCGGCAACGGCAGCGAGAACGACGGCAGCACCGAAGCACCGATCCCCGCCTCCACCATCCCGAACACGCTGGCCGAGTGGCCCAGTTCCTGTACCACCTGGGGCGCCACGCCGTGGCGCGCCAGAATGCGGTCGATCAGCGGCCGGCTGCCCGACGCAAAGTCCAGCAGCACCAGGCGCTCGCCGTGCAGGGCGCTCCAGGGCACGGAATCGGCGCCGGCCAACGGATGGTCGCGCCGGCATACGAAGCAGAACGGATCGGTGGCCAGGGGTGCAATCGTCAGCCCTTCCCGTGCCAGCGGATCGATCAGCACGCCGAAGTCCACCGCCCCGGCCCGGATCTGTTCGAGCCCGTCGGCCTGCACGTTGTCGCGTACAAACAACCGGATCTCGGGGTACCGGCTGGCGCAGGCCGCCACATACATCGGCATCAGCCGCGCCGAAATGGTCGGCGCGCTGGCTATCACCACCCTCCCCCGATAGCGCTCACCTAACTGCCGGGTTTCTTCGAGCGTGTCGTCGAGCTGGCCCAAAAGTCGCTCCAATGCCGGGACCAACGCGGTGCCGGCGTCAGTCAGCACCACTTCACGCGTGGTGCGGTCCAGCAAACGGACGCCAAGCGCCTCTTCCAGTTCGGCCACACCCCGGCTGACGGCCGGCTGGGTAAGGCCGACGGCATCCGCGGCCCGGCTGAAACTGCCGTGCGCCGCCACCGCAAGAAAGACCCGTAACTGCCGGAGTGTGTAATTCATGCAACTAAAAAATGAATAAATACGATAAATGAATTTGCATTCTAAGCAAGACAAGCGTCCAATACCAAGCGGAAACCCTTACGCACTATCCCCAATGGCTACCCTTCTCGCCCCTTTCAAAAAGATCTACGACCTGATTGACGGGTTCGTCCTCATCATGCTGTGTGCGATCGGCATTGCGCTGGTGGCACCGGAGATTGGCGCCGGCAATGGCCCGCTGCATCTCGGCATCGTCACCAGCCTGGGTGTCGCGCTGGTGTTTTTCCTGCACGGCGCCGCATTGTCGCGCGACAAGCTCGTGGCCGGGGCCAAGCACTGGCGCCTGCACGTCTTCGTGCAGTCGTTCACGTACATCGTGTTTCCGATCGTGGGTGTACTGCTGATGCTGTCGCTGCGCAACACGCTGCCGGCCGAACTGCTGCTTGGCGTGTTCTACCTGTGCGCGCTGCCGTCCACGGTATCGTCGTCGGTAGCCATGACGTCGATGGCGCGCGGCAATGTGCCGGGCGCCATCTTCAACGCCACCATCTCGGGCCTGATCGGCATGGCGCTGACCCCGCTGCTGATGGGCCTCGTGATCAGCGCCAGCGGTGCCTCGATGCCGCTGGGCCGCGCGCTGACGGGCGTGGCGCTGCAACTGCTGCTGCCGTTTGCACTGGGCCAGGCATTCCGCCCGCTGATCGGCAACTGGCTGGCCAGGAAGAAGCAGATCACCAACAAGATTGACCGGGGCGTGATCGTGCTGATCGTATATTCGTCGTTCTGCGATGCCACCGCCGCCGGCCTGTGGCACCAGTACTCCTGGCAGACCATTGGCGCGGTGATGGGTATCGCCGCCGTGATGCTGTTCGTGATCCTGGGCACCACCACGTTCACGGCGCGTCGCCTGGGCTTCTCGGTCGAGGACGAAATCACGGCCGTGTTCTGCGGCTCGAAGAAGAGCCTGGCCAACGGCATCCCGATGGCCAAGATCCTGTTTGCCGGCCATCCGGCGCTGGGCCTGCTGGTGCTGCCGCTGATGGTCTACCACCAGCTGCAACTGATCGTCTGCTCGGTCATCGCCGCGCGCTATGCCAGCCGCGACGAAGTCAAGGAAGCCCGCAACGCGGTGCGCGCCTGATCGTAGCTCGTCCAGTCCAACAAAAAACGGCGCTTCGGCGCCGTTATTTTGTTGAGATGCGGCGTGTTACACCGACGGATTCCTCGACAGCGGCGGGTTCTTGGCGAAATACGCCTTGATACCGCGCAGAATCGCATTGGCCAGTTGCTCCTGGTGTGCGTCGTCGTTGAGCTTGCGCTCCTCTTCCGGATTGGAAATGAACGCGGTCTCGATCAGGATCGACGGGATATCGGGCGCCTTCAGCACGGCAAACCCGGCCTGCTCGACGCTGCCCTTGTGCAGCCGGTTGATGCCGCCGATTTCCTGCAGCACCGACTTGCCCACCTGCATGCTGTCGTTGATCTGCGCCGTGGTGGACAGGTCCAGCAGCACGCGCGACACCTGGGCGTCCTTGTTGCCCATGTTGGTGCCGCCGATCAGGTCGGCATTGTTTTCCTTGTTGGCCAGCCAGCGCGCGGCCGAACTCGACGCGCCGCGCTCGGACAGCGCGAACACCGACGCGCCGCGCGCCTCCGGCGACACGAAGGCATCGGCGTGGATCGACACGAACAGGTCGGCCTGCACGCGGCGCGCCTTCTGCACGCGCACGTTCAGCGGCACGAAGAAGTCCGAATCGCGCGTCATCATGGCGCGCATATTGGGCTCCGAATCGATCTTCTTGCGCAGGCGCGAGGCAATCTGCAGCACCACGTCCTTCTCGCGCGACCCGGCCGCGCCAATGGCGCCCGGATCTTCGCCGCCGTGGCCGGGGTCCAGCGCCACGGTCAGCAGCCGGCGCATCTTGAACTGGCTGGGCGGCGGCACATTGGTCTGGGCGATCGGCGGCGGCACGGGCGGCGCGGCCGGCTTGTCCACCGTGGACGGCGCCGACGGCTTCGGCTTCACGGCAGCGATGGCGGGCGGCGGGGCCGTGGTGGCCGGCGGCAGCTGGCCGCGGTCCTCGAACTTGCGAACGATGGCGCCGATGGCGTCTTCCTCGGCCCCGGCGGGCGCGCCGGCAACCGGGGCGTCACTGCCCGCGGGCGGCGTGGTCGAGGCAAAACGGCGCTGCTTGTCTTCGGTGTCGCGCACGAGCTTCCAGAGCGGATCGGGCGGATTGACCGGATACAGGTCGAACACAAGCCGGTTCTTGTACTCGGCAATCGGCAGCAGCGTGAACACCTGCGGAGACACGTCTTCCTTCAGGTCGAACACCATCCGCACCACGCGCGGCCGGTTCTGGCCCACCCGTACCGACTGGATATAGGGATCGTTCGGCGTGATCTTGGCGACCAGCTCGCGCAACGTGGGCGAGAGGTCCAGGCCATCGATGTCCACCACCAGGCGGTCCGGGTTGCGGATCATCTGGTGGACGGCCACGAGCTTCTCGTCCGATTCGATCGTGACGCGGGTGTAATCCTCGGCGGGCCAGACACGCACGGCAACGATGCCGGCGCCAAAGGCGATCTGCGGGCCGCACAGCGACAGCACCACCGTCCCGGCGCCGGCCTTCAGGGCCTGCGCCATCCATTTGCGGCGGGCCTGGAGCAGTCCGTCGGGTCCATCGGGTCGGTCGGTGGCAAGTCGTTTGATCAGCATGCGTTCAGCAGGGTAAGTCCAGTGGGAGTATAGGCGCGCAGCGTTGCCATGCGGCGATCCGCGCCATCTTCATTCCCATTAACGGCAATTTGTGGCACGCGGTTGTCCGATTGGAGCAACACGTGCAGGTCGGGTTCCCCAAGCAGGCGTCCGGCTTTCTCCGGCCACTCCACCAGGTTGAACGCAGGCTCGGCAAAACAGTCGCGAAAACCGGCGTCGATCCATTCCTCGGGATCGGCAAAGCGGTACAGGTCGAAGTGGTAGACGGTCAGCGGCGAGCCGTCGGCGCGCTGCACGTCGTACGGCTCGCACAACGTGTAGGTGGGGCTGCGGACCTTGCCGGCATGCCCCAGCGCACGCAGCACGGCGCGCGTCAGTGTGGTCTTGCCCGCGCCAAGGTCTCCGGACAGCTGGACATGCACCGTGCGCGGCGGCATGTGGCGCACCGCGCCGGCCAGCGCCGCGCCAAACCGTTCGGTGGCGATTTCGTCGGGCAGCGGCAGGATGCGTTCTTCGAGCAGGGGCATTGCGTACAATTCAGGGATGATCGACCGTGCAGTACCCGCCCCGACCCCCGCGCAACGCGCGCATCCCGCAGAAGATTCCGCTCCGGCGCGCCCAGATTCCGCCTCCGTCACCACGGACGTGGACCTGGCATCGCTGGCGGCGTCCCTGCGCGGCTGGGGCCGCGCGCTCGGATTCGACGACATCCGTATCGCCGATGTCGATCTGCGGCACGCCGAGGCGGGCCTGCTGGCGTGGTTGCAGGCGGGCTACCACGGCGACATGGATTATATGGCCAACCACGGCGCAAAGCGCGCCCGGCCGCATGAACTGGTGCCCGGCACGGTGCGCGCCATCGTCGCCCGCATGCCCTACCTGCCGGCGCAGGGGCCCGACGACTGGCGCCGCCACGAACTGGCGCGGCTCGACGATCCCGCCACCGCCGTGATCTCGCTCTATGCGCGCGGCCGCGACTATCACAAGGTGCTGCGCAACCGGCTGCAGCAGCTGGCGGCGCGCATCGAGACGGCCATCGGCCCGTTCGGCTACCGCGTGTTCACCGATTCGGCCCCGGTCATGGAAGTGGCGCTGGCCAGCCAGGGCGGCCTGGGCTGGCGCGGCAAGCACACGCTGCTGCTGGACCGCGACGGCGGGTCGATGTTCTTCCTGGGCGAGATCCTGGTCGATATCCCGCTGCCGGCGGACCCGGCAGAAGCGCCCCATTGCGGCAATTGCCGCCGCTGCATCGACATCTGTCCCACCGGGGCCATCCTGGAACCGTTCCGGCTCGATGCGCGCCGTTGTATTTCTTACCTGACGATCGAGCACAAGGGCGCGATTCCCGAGCCATTGCGCGCGCCGATGGGCAACCGGGTCTACGGCTGCGACGACTGCCAGCTGGCCTGCCCCTGGAACAAGTTCGCGCACCGGGCCACGCTGCCCGATTTCGACGTGCGCAATGGATTCGACGCCCCCGACATGGCCGACCTGTTCGGCTGGACCGAAGCCGAATTCAACCAGCGGCTCGAAGGCAGCCCGATCCGCCGCATCGGCCATGAACGCTGGCTGCGCAACCTGGCGGTGGGGCTCGGCAACAGCCTGCGCGTGGCATCGGCCAGCGATCCCGCCCTGGCCCAGCGCATTCGCGCCGCGCTACTGGCCCGGCGCGACGCCGCCACGCCGCTCGTGCGCGAGCACATCGACTGGGCCCTGGCCCAGGACACCGCCGTCTGAACCGTCTGAATGGCACGAGGGGCCTGAACCGCCTGACGCCCGAAACCTAGCTGACCAGCGACAGCCAGACCGGCGTGGTCACCACCGCCGCCACCGTCATGGCGGAAATGGTGGCGGCCACCATTGGCCCGTTGCCGCCCATGCGCACGGCCAGGATATAGGCGCTGGACGCCGTCGGCAGCGACGCATAGATGACCACGATCTGGTACTGCAGCGCGGTCAGCGGCAGGTATTTTCCGACCAGCCACGCAAAGCACGGCATGGCCAGCAGCTTCACGCCGCTCCACCAGGCCATCGGGCCGGCCGTGCCGGTGGCACCGCGCATCTGCAGGCCGGCGCCCACGGTCATCAGGCCCAGCGCGGTCGATGCCGAACCCAGGCGGCCCAGCGTCATGCCGATCACCTCGGGCGGATGCAGGCCCAGCAGGTTGGTGGCCAGGCCGACGGCCGTGGCCAGGATCAGCGGATTGCGCGCCAGTTCGCGCAGCAGCGTCGATTCGCCATGCCGCGCCAGCGCCCAGACCGCCGCCACGTTGCACAACGGCACGGTCACGCCCACCAGCAGCGCCATCAGCGCCAGCCCTTCTCCGCCACCGAGCCGCGCCGCCAGGGCCAGCCCGATATAGGAATTGAAGCGGAAAGCGGTCTGGAAGCCCGACGCGAAGTCGATCGGGGCGGGCCGCAGCACGTAGCGCACCAGATAGCCGGTGGCCATGCCGAAGACCATCGTGGCCAGCGCCAGGCCGAGCATCGCCGAGGTCGACGAGACGTCGAACTTCGCACTGTTGGTGGATTGCAACAGCAGCGCAGGGAACAGCACGAAATAGACCAGGCGTTCCACGCTGGCCCAGAACGCGCGGTCAAAGGGGGTAAATCGAACCAGCAGCCAGCCGATGAGGATCAGGCTGAAGTCCGGCACCAGCAGCAGGGCGGCAGACATGTCTCGAATGCTTTGTCGTTATCGTGGCGCCCGACGGCCGGCTTCGCGAAAAGTGAAGCCTAGGGCAGATCCGGATGGGTATTTTTTCAGAATTCCACGAACATGGCACGCTGAATCTGCCTTGCCCGCGGCTTTGCCGCCGCCTGCCGCACCATGAAGTCCACGCCGTCTTCGTTCCGCCGAGCCACGCCTGCCCGCCGCCTTGCCGTTTCGCTGTGCGCGACGCTGGCGCTCGGCCTGCTGTTGCCGTCGGTATCGGCGATGGAGATCGACGGCGTGCGATTCGACGACATGGCACGCCTGGGCGGCCGGCAGTTGTCGCTCAACGGCACGGGCCTGCGGCAGGTATTCGTGATCAAGGGCTACGCGGCCGGGCTGTACCTGCCCGAGCGGGCCCGCAACGCCACCGTGGTGCTGGGCTCGCCGGGCCCGAAGCGGCTGCAGATCCGCCCGCTGCGCGAGGTGGAATCGGCGCAGTTCGTGAAAGCCCTCAACGAGGGGCTGCGCGAGAACCACTCCGAGCTGCAGATGCAGCTGCTGTCCGAGCGCGTGACGCAGCTGGAACGCACGATGAGCCAGCTGGGCACGGCCCAGCGCGGCGACATCATCAATTTCGACTTCACGCCCAATGGCGGCACCGCCGTGACGCTGAACGGCATTCCGCGTGGCCAGGCCATTCCGGGCGAAGACTTCTACCAGGCGGTGCTGCGCATCTTCCTGGGCGAACACCCGGTGGACCGCAACCTGAAGCGCGGCCTGCTGGGCGGCTGATTCCGAAGCACGCCGGCGCACCGCCGCAACCGCTGCGGCACGCCGGTGTTTCATGACCTCCCCGGGCGCGATCCGCCCGGCTTCAACGACGGGAGACTCTCCTCAATGCAAGCTCACAAGAAAGCACTGATCCTGGCTTCGACGGTCTTCATGGCCGCCGGCTCCGTGGCATCCGTAGCACAAGCACAGAGCAACTATCCGACCAAGCCGATCCGCCTGATCATTCCGTTCGCGCCGGGTGGCACGACCGACATCGTCGGCCGCGGCGTGGCCGATCAGATGAGCCGTATCCTGGGTCAGCCGGTGGTGGTGGAAAACCGCGCCGGTGGCGGCGGCTCGATCGGCGCCGACGCCATCGCCAAGTCGGCCCCGGACGGCTACACGATCGGCATTTCCACGGTGTCGACGATGGCCGTCAACCCTGCCTGCAACCCGAAGCTGTCGTACGACCCGATCAAGGACTTCAAGCCCATCGCCAACGTGGCGAACGTGGCCAACGTGATCGCGGTGAACCCGAACTTCCCGGCCAAGGACTACAAGGAATTCCTGGCCGTGCTGAAGGCCAACCCGGGCAAGTATTCGTATGCGTCGTCGGGCACCTGCGGCTTTGGCCACATGCTGGGCGAGCAGTTCAAGGTGTCGACCAAGACGTTCATGGTGCACATTCCGTACCGTGGCGCGGGCCCGGCGCTGAACGACGTGCTGGCCGGCCAGGTGCCGATCATGGTGGACAACCTGCCCTCGTCGATGCCCTACATCAAGGCCGGCAAGCTGCGCCCGATCGTGGTGGCCTGGAACAAGCGAGTGGACGGCCTGGCCAACGTGCCGACCTTCGGCGAAATGGGCCTGAAGGAGCCGAACGACCCGGCCTGGTACGGCCTGGTGGCCCCGGCCGGCACGCCTGACGACATCATTGCCAGGCTGAACGGCGCGGTGGTCAAGGCGCTGCAGGACAAGGGCTTCGTGGAGCGCCTGCAAGCCGCCGGCGCCGAGCCGTCGGGCAACACGCCGGCCCAGCACGCCGCCGAAATCAAGAAGGAATTCGACAAGATGAAGAACCTGGTGAAGGTTCAGAACATCAAGCTGGAGCAGTAATCCGTTTGCCAGGCCCTGGTCTCCCCTCTCCCGCTTGCGGAAGAGGGGTCGGGGGAGAGGGTGAAGCGCCGGATTTCCCGGCAATTTCCGTCAAGGACCACTTCGCGTGGTCCTTCTTGTTTTGTGGTGCGGGTTCCGGCGTGGAAGGTGGCTGACGCGCCTTGCCCGCTCCCCCGCCCCTCCCCGGCGCCCGGGAGAGGGCAGAAAACCCGGGGTGTGCAAGACAAATAGGCATAAAATCCGGCCTAGCCCTCTCAACCGCCATCCTTCATGCCACATCCCTTCGATGCCGTCCTGCCCGCGCCATTCGGCAAGGTCGGCGTACGTATCGATGGCGCGCAGGTCCACGAGATCGTCTATCTGCCCGACAGCTTTGCCGAAATTGCGCCAACCAGCGCATTGACGCAGCGCGTGGCCGAGCAGCTCGCGGCCTACTACGACAACCCGGACATGGTCTTCGACCTGCCGCTGGCCACGCGCGGCACCGACTTCCAGCGCAAGGTCTGGGATGCCATCCGCGCCGTGCCGCGCGGCGGGCTGACCACCTACGGCACCATCGCCAGATCGCTGCAGAGCATGCCGCGCGCGGTGGGCCAGGCGTGCGGGCAGAACTGGTTACCGATCGTGATCCCGTGCCACCGGGTGGTGGCGGCCAACGGGCTCGGTGGCTTCGCCCATCACGGCGAGGAAGGCTTCCACCTGGGCGTCAAGCGATGGCTGCTGCGCCATGAAAGGGCGATGCTCCTATGAGCGCGGGGCTGGCCGAAGACCTGGCGCTGGTCGACCGCTTCTGCGATGCGCTGTGGCTCGAAGACGGGCTGTCGAAAAACACCATCGACGCCTATCGGCGCGATCTGGCGCTGCTGGCGCGCTGGCTGCACGAAAGCGACACCTGCGCGCTGCTGGCCGCCGACGACACGGCGCTGTCCGCCTACTTCGCGGCACGCCACGCCGCCACCCGCGCGTCGTCGGCCAACCGCCGCCTGACGGTGTTCCGCCGCTTCTACCAGTGGACGCTGCGCGAGCACATGATCGACGCCGATCCCTGCCTGCTGCTGCGCCCGGCCAAGCAGCCGCCGCGCTTTCCGAAGACGCTGTCCGAAGGCCAGGTCGAGGCGCTGCTGGAAGCCCCCGACGAGGACACCCCGCTGGGCCTGCGCGACCGCACCATGCTCGAATTGATGTATGCCAGCGGGCTGCGCGTGTCCGAGCTGACGAACATGAAGACGATCGAGATCGGGCTCAACGAAGGCGTGGCGCGCGTGGTGGGCGGCAAGGGCAACAAGGAACGGCTGGTGCCGTTTGGCGCCCAGGCCGGCGACTGGCTGCGCCGCTACCTGGCCGAAAGCCGCCCAGCGCTGCTGGCCGGCCGCGCCTGCGACGCACTGTTCGTCACCCAGCGCGGCGAAGGCATGACGCGCCAGACGTTCTGGCACCTGATCAAGAAGCATGCGCGCGAGGCCGGCATCCACGCCCCGCTGTCGCCGCATACGCTGCGGCATGCCTTTGCCACGCATCTGCTGAACCACGGCGCCGACCTGCGCGTGGTGCAGCTGCTGCTGGGCCATGCCGATATCTCCACCACGCAGATCTACACGCACGTGGCGCGCGAGCGCCTGCGCGAGCTGCACCAGCATCACCATCCGCGCGGCTGAGCCGGCGCTGACATTCCGTTCCATGAGCAAGCAGAAACACGTCTCCGAGACACCGGCCACGCAGATGCTGCGCAAGCAGAGTGTGGCGTTCGGCGAGCATACCTACGACTATGTCGACCACGGCGGCACCGGCGAATCGTCGCGCCAGCTTGGCGTGCCCGAGCACAATGTGGTGAAGACGCTGGTGATGGAGGACGAGGCCGCCAGGCCGATGATCGTGCTGATGCATGGCGACTGCTCGGTATCGACCAAGAACCTGGCGCGGCAGATCGGCGCCAAGAGCGTGCAGCCGTGCAAGCCCGAGGTGGCCCAGCGCCACAGCGGCTACATGGTGGGCGGCACATCGCCGTTCGGCACGAAGAAGCGCATGCCGGTCTACGTGGAAGGCACCGTGCTGGCGCTGGACACTATCTATATCAACGGCGGACGGCGCGGCTACCTGATCAGCATCGCGCCGGGCGTGCTGACCGATCTGCTGGACGCCAGGCCGGTGGCTTGCGCGTTGCCCGACTGATGGCGACCAGGCCACCCGCCCGATTGCCGGACGCTGGGGAAACCACGGCGTGCGCCGGCGCCGTGCCGCGCTACAATCGCGCCAGCCTGAAATTCCTTGTCTTTATTCCCACACAATGGTCAACCTGATATTTGCCGTCATCGCCTACCTGATCGGATCGGTGTCGTTCGCCGTGGTGGTCAGCAAGGTCATGGGCCTGCCCGATCCGCACAGCTACGGCTCCGGCAACCCCGGCGCCACCAACGTGCTGCGCACCGGCAACAAGAAGGCCGCGATCCTGACGCTGATCGGCGATGGCCTGAAGGGCTATGTGGCGATCATGCTGGTCAAGCACCTGGGCCCGGGCTACGGCGTGGACGATACCGGCATCGCGCTGGCCGCGCTGGCCGTGTTCCTGGGCCACCTGTTCCCGGTATTCCACCGCTTCGCGGGCGGCAAGGGCGTGGCCACCGCCGCGGGCATCCTGTTCGCGATCGACCCGCTGCTGGGCGCCGGCACGCTGGCCAGCTGGCTCATCATCGCGTTCTTCTTCCGCTATTCGTCGCTGGCCGCCCTGGTGGCCGCGATCTTCGCGCCGTTCTTCTACGTGCTGATGTTCGGCGTGGATATCATTGCCGGCGCCGTGCTGGTCATCGGCATCCTGCTGATTGCCCGCCACCGTAGCAATATCGCCAAACTGCTGGCCGGCAAGGAAAGCCGGATCGGGGAAAAGAAGAAGGTTTGAGCGCGATCAGGCCGCCTGGGCCATCGCCGTGAACGGGAACACCATCTCCACGCGCAGGCCGCCTTCGTCGCGGTTGCTGATCGTCAGCCTGCCGCCGCCCTGCCGGACCAGACGGTCGACAATCGCCAGGCCCAGCCCGGAATGCGCATTGCCGCCGCGTGCCGGGTCGAGCCGCACGAACGGCATGGTCACACGCTCGATGGCGTCGGCCGGGATGCCCGGGCCCTGGTCTTCCACGGTCAGGCACCAGCCCTCGGTGGTGCGCGACGTCGCCACATAGACCGGCGGGGCCCCGTAGGCATACGCGTTGTCCACCAGATTGCCGATGATGCGGTCCAGCTGGGTGGCGATCATGCGGAAGCCGTCGCCGGCGGTCAGTTCCAGCACCACCTGCCTGTCCTGCTCCTGCAGCGACGCCGCCAGTTCTCCAATGCGCTTGTCCACCGGCACCGGCCGGGCCGTGGACTCGCTGCTCTGCGCAAAGGTCAGGAACTGCTCCACGATGGCCGACATCGAGTCCACGTCGCGCGTCACACCGGCCGCCGCCTTGGGATCCGACAGCATCTCGGCCCGCAGGCGCAGCCGCGCCAGCGGCGTCTTCAGGTCGTGCGCGATGCCGGCCAGCATCGTGTTGCGCTCCTGGTCGATACGGAACAGGTCGGCCACCATGCGATTGAAACGCACGATCAGCTGGCGCAACTCGTGCGGCCCGCGCTCGCGCAGCGGCGGCACGGCCTGCTGGCGCGACAGCTTTTCGGCCGCCTCGGCCATATCGCGCACCGGCCGCTGGATCTGCCACGCCACGAACAGCGCGAAGACGATGGCCACCCCTACCACCAGCACCACGCCCGGAATCAGCCGGTTGTCGGGCGGCGGGTTATGCACGAAGAGGATCGGCATGGCGATCCAGCGATTGCGGTTGGGCAGCTTGATCCAGAGCCGGGGCGTGGACAGTTCGTCCTCCAGCCGCACTTCGGACCCCGGCGGCAGGCGGCGCGTGAACTGGTCCACCAGGCGGCGCGGCCGCCCCCCTTGCGGGCGGCCGGCGTGCTCGTCCGCCGCGGCGGTATCGGCCACTTCGACCAGGCTCGGCAGCGGCACGGGCGGCCTGGCGTCGAGGGCGCGCTGGATGCTGTCCAGCTGGAACAGCATCTGTTCGACCGAATAGTCGATCTGCTGCTGGCGCCGATCCATGCGCAGGATGGCAAGCCACGAGAAATGGCTGATCATCAGCACGGCGGCGATCAGCAGCGCCATGCGGCCGAACAGGGTGTCGATTCTTAGCTTCATGCCTTGGCTTCATGCGGAGGCTCCGTGACGGGAGCCTTATTGCGGAACGCTGTCCTCGGCTTCGTCAGGCACAAAGGTGTAGCCCCGGCCACGTACGGTCTGGATATAGCGCGGGCGCTGCGCGTCTTCATCGAGCAGCCGGCGCAGGCGCCAGATCTGGACGTCGATGCCCCGGTCGCTGATGCCGTTGGCGGTGCCATACATCAGCTCGACGATCCGCTCGCGCGACAGCACTTCCAGCGGATGCATCAGCAACAGCTTCAGCAGCGCGAATTCGGTATCGCTGATCGACACGGCCTGGCCGCTGCGTTCCAGCGAGCGCTGGCGGAAATTGACCCGGAACGGCCCGAAGGCGATCGATTCGCGGTCTTCCGGCGCGGCGGCCGGCCGGGCCAGCTTGCGGCGCAGCACGGCGTTGATGCGGGCCAGCAGCTCGCGCGGCGAGAAAGGCTTGCCCAGGTAGTCGTCGGCGCCAATCTCCAGCCCGACGATGCGGTCGATCTCGTCGCTGCGCGCGGTCAGCAGGATCACGGGGATGTCGTCGTTCTTGGCCCGCAGGTTGCGCAGGGCGGTCAGGCCATCGACCTTGGGCATCATCAGGTCCAGCACGATCAGCGCCGGGCGCTCGCGCTCCAGCCGGGCCTGCAGGCCATCGCCATCGTGCAGCACCGACACCGCAAAGCCTTGCGAGGTCAGGTATTCGCGCAGCAGGTCGCGCAATTCGGGATCGTCGTCGACGACGAGAATCTGTGTGGGCTGGTTTGTACGCATAGGCACATGATAGTCAGGACGGGCATGCAACCTTGCAAATGCCCGGGACGGTTTTGTTTCTGGACGTTACACCCAAGCCGCCCGTAACCCACTGTAATAAAAGCGGGAAACCGCGAAATACGTGGGATCACGGCTGCACATTATGCTTGCATCCATGACGCGCCCCGCCGGGCGCCATCCCACCTGACGGCGGGTCGCCCTGCCCTCGCGATGCGGCATACTGCTGCCACTTCGCCGTCACAGTCGCTGTGCGAATACCGTTTGGCACGCGCGCCTTTTATGTCGTGCCGGTTCCCAGGATTCCGTTCATGTCCCACCCAGAACAAGGTCAACCTATTCCCCCCACCCCGCCACGCGGCCCGGTCCGTTCGCGCCGCCGCACCTGGATTGCCGTCGCCGTCATGGTCGTGCTGGCGGGCGCCGGCTGGTACTGGCACAGCCACCGCAAGGCGGCGCAGGAGGCCGCGGCCGGCACACCCGGCGCCGCCAGCGGGGCGGCGGGCATGGGGGCAGGCCGGCGCGGGGCAGGCGGGCCCGGCGGCCAGGGCGGGCCGAACGCCATGCCGCGCTCGCCCGTGGTGGTCAATACGGTCAGCAAGCGCAACATGGATGTGGTGCTCAATGGCCTGGGCAACGTGACGCCGGTGGCCAACGTCACCGTGCGCGCGCAGGTGTCCGGCCCGCTGCTGAAGGTGTTGTTCAAGGAAGGCCAGATGGTCAAGGCTGGCGACGTGCTGGCCGAAATCGATCCGCGCCCGTTCCAGGCCGCGCTGGACCAGGCCGTGGGCCAGCTGGCCCGTGACCAGGCGCTGCTGCAGAACGCCCGGCTGGACCAGCAACGCTACAAGACGCTGCTGGCGCAGGATTCGATCTCGAAGCAGCAGGTGGACACGCAGGACGCGCTGGTGCGCCAGTACGAAGGCGTGGTCAAGACCGACCAGGGCAACGTCGACAACGCGCGGCTGAACCTGGGCTACACGCGCATCGTGGCGCCCACCTCGGGCCGCATCGGCCTGCGCCAGGTGGACCCCGGCAACATCGTCAGCACCGGCGACACCAATGGCATCGCCCTGATCACGCAGATCCAGCCGATCACCGTGCTGTATACGATTCCCGAGGACAACCTGCCCGCCGTGCTCAGGAAGCTGAACGCCGGCGAGAAGCTCCAGGTGCAGGCGTGGGACCGGCAGATGCGCAACCAGCTGGCCGAGGGTTCGCTGCTGACCACCGACAACCAGATCGACACCACCACCGGCACGGTCAAGCTCAAGGCCATCTTCCAGAACACCGATGGCATGCTGTTCCCGAACCAGTTCGTGAACGTGCGCACCCGCGTGGATACCATGGAAGACGCCACCGTGATTCCGGTGGCCGCCATCCAGCGTGGCCAGCAAGGCACCTTTGTCTACGTGGTGGGCGACGACAACACCGTGAAGGTTCAGGTGGTGACGCTGGGTCCGAGCGATGGCGCCCGCACCGCCGTGCTCAAGGGCGTGGAGCCCGGCCAGCGCGTGGTGGTGGACGGCGCGGACCGCCTCAAGGAAGGCATGGTCGTGGAAGCGGTGGACCCGGCCGCGCGCGCCGCGCAGCTGCAGCCGTCGAGCGCCGCGCGGGCGCGCGGCCGCCGTGGCAACTGGGGCGGCGCCAGCGGCGCGCATGGCGGTGCAAGCGGCACCCACGCGGCACCGGGCGCGGCCGGCGACGGGGCGGGCGCTTCGGCAGCGGCTGGCGCACCGGGCGAACGCCGACGCATGCGCGACGCGGACACCAGCCCGAATCCGGCCACCAGCACGCCGGCGAACCCGGGCGCCAGCGTGGGCCAGCGGCCGCAGCAGTAAGAGAAGAGGACAGGGAAGCGGCATGAATCCTTCACGCATCTTTATCGAGCGGCCGGTGGCGACGGCCCTGCTGATGCTGGCCATCCTGCTGTCGGGGCTGGTCGCATTCAAGCTGCTGCCGCTCTCCGCCCTGCCCGAGGTCGACTACCCGACCATCCAGGTCACCACGCTGTACCCCGGCGCCAGTCCCGACGTGATGACGTCGTCGGTCACGGCGCCGCTGGAGCGCCAGTTCGGCCAGATGCCGGGCCTCAAGCAGATGTCGTCGTCGTCATCGGGCGGCGCGTCGGTCATCACGCTGCAGTTCGAGCTGACGCTGTCGCTGGACGTGGCCGAGCAGGAGGTGCAGGCCGCCATCAACGCCGGCGGCAACCTGCTGCCCGCCGACCTGCCGATGCCGCCCGTCTACAGCAAGGTCAATCCGGCCGACGCGCCGATCATGACGCTGGCGATGACGTCCGACACCCTGCCGCTGCCCAAGCTGCAGGACATGGTGGACACCCGCGTGGCCGCCAAGATCTCGCAGATCCAGGGCGTGGGCCTGGTCACCATCAGCGGCGGCCAGCGCCCCGCCGTGCGCATCCAGGCCAACCCGACGGCGCTGGCCAACCTGGGCATGTCGATCGACGACCTGCGCACCGCCATCGGCAGCGCCAACGTCAACGGCGCCAAGGGCAGCTTCGACGGCCCGTCCCGCGCCTCGACCATCGACGCCAACGACCAGCTCAAGTCGGCCGACGAGTACCGGCAGATCATCATCGGCTACCAGAACGGCGCGCCGATCCGCATCACCGACGTGGCCGACATCATCGACGGCCCCGAGAACAGCCGCCTGGCCGCGTGGGCCAATGCCAAGCCGGCCATCGTGGTCAATATCCAGCGCCAGCCGGGCGCCAACGTGATCGAGGTGGTGGACCGCATCAAGACGCTGCTGCCGCAGCTGCAGTCGGCGCTGCCGGCCTCGGTCCATGCGCAGGTGCTGACCGACCGCACCACCACGATCCGCGCCTCGGTCAAGGACGTGGAGTTCGAGCTGCTGCTGGCCATCGCGCTGGTGGTGATGGTGATCTTCGTCTTCCTGCGCAACCTGTCGGCCACGATCATCCCGGGCGTGGCCGTGCCGCTGTCGCTGGTGGGCACGTTCGGCGTGATGTACCTGGCCGGCTTCTCGATCAACAACCTCACGCTGATGGCGCTGACCATCGCCACGGGCTTCGTGGTGGACGACGCCATCGTGATGATCGAGAACATCATGCGCTACATCGAGGAAGGCGATTCCCCGATGGAGGCCGCGCTGAAGGGGTCGAAGCAGATCGGCTTCACGATCATCTCGCTGACGTTCTCGCTGGTGGCCGTGCTGATTCCGCTGCTGTTCATGGGCGATGTGGTCGGGCGGCTGTTCCGCGAGTTCGCGATCACGCTGGCGGTGTCGATCCTGATCTCGGCGGTGGTGTCGCTGACGCTGACGCCGATGATGTGCGCCCGCCTGCTGCGTCATGTGCCGGAAAGCGAACAGTCGCGCTTCCACCTGGCCACGGGCCGCTTCTTCGACAATGTGATCGACCGGTACGGCCGGGCGCTCGAATGGGTGCTGGCGCGCCAGACCGCCACGCTGGTCGTGGCCGTCGGCACGCTGATGCTGACCGGCCTGCTCTATCTGGTGGTGCCCAAGGGCTTCTTCCCGGTTCAGGACACCGGCGTGATCCAGGCCATCACCGAGGCCGCGCAGACCAGTTCGTTCCAGTCGATGGGACGCAAGCAGGAAGCCGTGCAGAAGGTGATCCTGGCAGACCCGGCGGTGGCCAGCGTGTCGTCGTTCATCGGCGTGGATGGCACCAACCAGACCATCAACGCCGGGCGCATGCTGATCAACCTGAAGCCCAAGGGCGAGCGCGATTCGATGGCCGGGGTGACCGACCGCCTGCAGCAGGCGGTGCACAAGCTTGGCGGCGTGTCGCTCTACATGCAGCCCGTGCAGGACCTGACGATCGAAGACCGCGTGGCGCGCACCCAGTACCAGTTCACGGTGGAAGATCCCGACCCCACCGTGCTGGCCGAATGGGTGCCGAAGCTCGTCGAACGGCTGCAGCGCGAGCCCGAACTGCGCGACGTGGCCAGCGACCAGCAGAACAACGGCCTGCGCGCCTTCGTGGAGATCGACCGCGACGCCGCCGCGCGTTTCGGCATCACCACGGCGGTGATCGACAGCGCGCTGTACAGCGCGTTTGGCCAGCGCCTGATCTCGACCATCTTCACCCAGTCCAGCCAGTACCGCGTGGTGCTGGAAACCATGCCGGAATTCCGCACCAGCCCCGCATCGCTGGCCGAACTGCGGCTGCCGTCGTCGTCGGGCGGACAGGTGCCGCTGGGCTCGATCGCGCGGATTTCCGAACGCACCGGCCCGCTCGTGATCAACCACCAGGGGCAGTTCCCGGCGGCCACGATCTCGTTCAACCTGGCGCCGGGCGAATCGCTGGGTGCCGCTGTCGACAAGATCACCAAGGTGGAACAGGAAATCGGCCTGCCGATCTCGATGTCCACCGAATTCCAGGGCGCTGCGCTGGCCTTCCGGGCCTCGCTGTCGAACACGCTGTGGCTGATCCTGGCCGCCGTGATCACCATGTACATCGTGCTGGGCGTGCTGTACGAGAGCACCATCCACCCGGTGACGATCCTTTCCACGCTGCCGTCGGCGGGGGTCGGCGCGCTGCTGGCGCTGCTGGTCTTCCAGCAGGACCTGGGCATCATCGCGATCATCGGCATCATCCTGCTGATCGGCATCGTCAAGAAGAACGCGATCATGATGATCGACTTCGCGCTCGAAGCCGAACGCGAGCATGGCATGAAGCCGTACGACGCCATCTTCCAGGCCTGCCTGCTGCGCTTCCGGCCCATCCTGATGACTACCATGGCGGCGCTGCTGGCGGCGCTACCGATGATGCTGGGCTCCGGCATCGGCTCGGAACTGCGCCGGCCGCTGGGTATCACGATGGTGGGCGGCCTGCTGGTCAGCCAGGTGCTGACGCTGTTCACCACGCCGGTGATCTACCTGGCGTTCGACCGCGTGGCATACCGCCTCAAGGACTGGCGCGTCCGCAGGTTCGGCAATCCGAACGGCGGCGACGATGACCGCGGCGACGGCGACGATGGCAGCCACGGCGGCCACCGCGTGACGCCGCGTCCGCAGGAGCCGAACGCCTGATGAACCTCTCGGCCACCTTCATCCACCGCCCGGTCGCGACCGCGCTGCTGACCATCGGCATCCTGCTGGCCGGCATTGCCGCGTTCCGGCTGCTGCCGGTGTCGCCGCTGCCGCAGGTGGACTTTCCCACCATCTCGGTCTCGGCTTCGCTGCCCGGCGCCAGCCCCGAGACCATGGCCGCCACCGTGGCCACGCCGCTGGAGCGTGCGCTGGGCGCCATCGCGGGCGTGACCGAGATCACGTCGAGCAGTTCGCTGGGCTCCACGCGCGTGACGCTGCAGTTCGACCTGTCGCGCGACATCGACGGCGCCGCCCGCGACGTCCAGGCGGCCATCAATGCGTCGCGCGCCACGCTGCCCACCAGCCTGCCGAACAACCCCACCTACCGCAAGGTGAACCCGGCCGACGCGCCGATCATGATCATCGCGCTGACGTCGCCGACGATGACGCGCGGCCAGCTGTACGACGCGGCGTCGACGATCCTCGCCCAGAAGCTGTCGCAGGTGGAGGGCGTGGGCCAGGTGACGATCGGCGGCTCGTCGCTGCCGGCCGTGCGGGTGGAGCTGAATCCGACCGCGCTGAACCACTACGGCATTTCGCTGGAGGACGTGCGCAACACGATCAGCGCCACCAACGCGAACCGGCCGCTGGGCATCCTGGACAACCCCAGCACGGCATGGCAGGTCTATGCCAACGACCAGGCGATGGCGGCCAAGGATTACATGCCGCTGATCATCCGCTACGCCACGCCGGGCACCTATTCGTCGACATCGGCCGGCGCGCTGATCGCCAGCACGGCCAACGCGGCCGCGGGCGGCAACGTCAGCACCAAGACCGTCAACGGCGTCACCACCACCACGATCACCACCAGCAGCGGCACCACCACCATCAGCACGGGTGCCACGGGCGGCAACGTCAACAGCGGCGGCCCGAACTCGTTTGCGGTGCCGGTGCGGCTGCAGGACGTGGCCAATGTGGAGGATTCGGTGCAGGACATCCGCAACGCGGGCTCGGCCAACGGCCAGCCGTCTGTGCTGCTGGTGCTGAACCGCTCGCCGGGCGCCAACATCATCGAGACCGTGGACCGCGTCAACGACCTGCTGCCGCAGTTGCGCAAGATGGTGCCGGCCACGATCTCGCTGGACGTGATGATGGACCGCACCCCCACCATCCGCGCGTCGCTGCGCGAGGTGGAGCACACGCTGATGATCTCGGTGGCGTTGGTCATCATGGTGGTGTTCGTGTTCCTGCGTAACGTGCGCGCCACGCTGATCCCGAGCGTAGCCGTGCCGGTGTCGCTGGTGGGCACGTTCACGATCATGTACCTGGCCGGGTTCTCGCTGAACAACCTGTCGCTGATGGCACTGACGATCGCCACGGGCTTCGTGGTCGATGACGCCATCGTGGTGCTGGAGAACATCTCGCGGCACATCGAGGAAGGCATGAAGCCCTTGGCCGCCGCGCTGCGCGGTGCGCGCGAAGTGGGTTTCACGGTGCTGTCGATGAGCCTGTCGCTGATCGCGGTGTTCATCCCGCTGCTGCTGATGGGTGGCATCGTGGGCCGGCTGTTCCAGGAATTCGCAATTACGCTGTCGGTGGCCATCCTGGTGTCGCTGGTGGTCTCGCTGACCACCACGCCGATGATGTGCGCCCGGCTGCTGCGCCCGGTGCATGAGGAGACGCAGGGCCGCTTCCACCGGGCCACGGAACACCTGTTCGTGCGCCTGCAGAACGGCTATGCGCGCACGCTGGGCGTGGCGCTGCGCCATGGCCCGGTGGTCTGGATCGTGCTGCTGCTGACCATTGCGCTGAACGTCTACCTGTACGTGATCGTGCCCAAGGGCTTTTTCCCGCAGCAGGACACCGGGCGGCTGATTGGCTTTATCCGTGCGGACCAGGCCACGTCGTTCCAGCTGATGCGCACCAAGCTCGACAACTTCATCAAGATCGTGCAGTCGGACCCGGCCGTGGTCAACGTGACGGGCTTCACGGGTGGGTCGCAGCGCAACACGGGCCAGATGTTCGTCACGCTCAAGCCGCTGTCCGAGCGCAAGGAGACAGCCGACCAGATCGTGGCGCGGCTGCGCGGCAAGCTGGCCAGGGAGCCCGGCGCGAGCCTGTTCCTGACGCCGGTGCAGGACATCCGCATCGGCGGCCGCCAGAGCAGTTCGGCCTACCAGTTCACGCTGCAGTCCGATGACCTCGATGTGTTGCGCGCATGGGAACCCAAGGTGCGCGCGGCGATTTCGAACATCAAGGGCCTGGAGGACGTGGACACCGACACCAACGACAAGGGCCTGCAAACGTCGGTCATCATCGACCGCGATACGGCATCGAAGCTCGGCGTCACGGCCCAGCAGGTCGATGCCATCCTGAACGACGCGTTCGGGCAGCGGCTGGTGTCGACGATCTATCACCCGCTGAACCAGTACCGCGTGGTCATGGAGCTGAGCCCGGAATACCTGCAGGGCCCGCATGCGCTGCAGGACATCTACGTGGTCACCGGCGGCGGCAAGCGCGTGCCGCTATCGGCCTTCGCGCGCGTGACGCCCACCAGCACGCCGCTGGGCGTGAATCACCAGGGCCAGTTTGCCGCGTCCACCATCTCGTTCAACCTGGCCGAGGGCTATTCGCTGTCGCAGGCCACCGACGCCATCAAGCTGGCCATGGCGCAGATCGGCGCACCCGAGACGCTGCAGGCCAACTTCGCAGGGGGCGCCAAGGCCTTCCAGGATTCGCTCAAGAGCCAGCCGCTGTTGATCCTGGCCGCCATCATCACGATCTACATCGTGCTGGGCATACTCTACGAGAGCTACGTTCACCCACTGACGATCCTGTCGACGCTGCCGTCGGCGGGCGTGGGCGCGCTGCTGGCGCTGCTGCTGTTCAAGACCGAGTTCAGCATCATCGCGCTGATTGGCGTGATCCTGCTGATCGGCATCGTCAAGAAGAACGCCATCATGATGATCGACTTCGCCATCGACGCCGAACGGCGCGACGGCCTGAGCCCGCGCGACGCCATCTACCGCGCCTGCCTGCTCCGTTTCCGGCCGATCATGATGACCACGGCCGCCGCGCTGCTGGGCGCGGTGCCGCTGGCGCTGGGTCGCGGCGATGGCGCCGAACTGCGCGCGCCGCTGGGTATCTCGATCGTCGGCGGCCTGGTGGTCAGCCAGTTGCTGACGCTCTACACGACGCCGGTGGTCTACCTGACGCTCGACCGCTGGCGCCTGAAGGTCAATGCCTGGCGCACACGCCGGCAGCAACGCGGCGCCGCGCCGCAACTCGAACACTGAAGAATTCATCCGCCATGTTCCAACGCTCCTATTCATTTTCGGTGGTGGCCCTGGCCTGTGCCCTGCTGGCCGGCTGCGCGGTCGGCCCCGACTACAAGCGTCCCGACGCGCCCGTCCCCAAGGCTTTCAAGGAAGCCAGCGACGCCATGCCCGCCTGGACCGGCGACTGGAAGACCGCCGAGCCGCAGGACGCCGCCGGCCGCCCCGACTGGTGGCGCGTGTTCAACGACCCCACGCTGGACGACCTGATATCGCAGGTGCAGGTGTCGAACCAGAACATCAAGGCAGCCGAGGCGATCTACCGCCAGGCCACCGCATCGCTGGCGGCCGCACGCGCCGGCTATTTCCCGACGGTGGGCGCCAATGCCGGCGTATCGCGCGGCAAGTCCAGCGCGGCCGGGCATGTGGTCGACGGCCAGAACGCCACGCTGTCGGCCAGTTGGGAAATCGATATCTGGGGCCGCATCCGCCGCCAGGTGGAAAGCGCCGAAGCGGGCGCGCAGGCCAGCCAGGCCGACCTGGCATCGACGCTGCTGTCCACGCAGGCCACGCTGGCGCAGAGCTACTTCTCGCTGCGCGTGGCCGACGCCCAGCGCGCGCTGCTCGATCGCACCGTGGCCGACTACGCCAGGTCGCTGCAACTGGTGCAGAACCAGTACAAGGCCGGCACCGCGCAACGCTCTGACGTGCTGCAGTCGGAAACACAGCTCAAGTCGGCCCAGGCCCAGCAGCTCGATATCCAGATCAGCCGCGCGCAGCTCGAACATGCCATCGCCATCCTGGTCGGACGGCCGCCTTCGGAACTGAACATCGCGCCGGCCGATTTGCAGACACCGGTGCCCGTGGTGCCAGTGGCCGTGCCTTCGCAAATGCTGGAACGCCGCCCCGACATCGCCGCGGTCGAACGCCGCATGGCGGCGGCCAATGCCGATATCGGCGTGGCGCAGGCGGCCTACTATCCCACCCTGTCGCTGTCGGCCACGGGCGGCCTCACGGCCAGCACGCTGGCGCGCTGGCTGTCGCTACCCGACCGCGTGTGGTCCGTCGGCGCCGGCCTGGCCGGCACGGTGTTCGACGGCGGCCTGCGCAGTGCCGCCAAGGCGCAGGCCGTGGCCGCCTACGACCAGACCGTGGCCAACTATCGCCAGACCGTGCTGAGCGCCTTCCAGGAAGTCGAAGACAACCTGGCCTCGGCACGCGTGCTTGAGCAGGAAGCCGTGGTCCAGGGCGACGCCCTGCGCTCCGCGCGCGAGGCGCTGTCGCTGGTCAACAACCGCTACAAGGCCGGCACCGCCGGCCTGCTCGACGTGCTGACCGCCCAGACGGCGGCCTACACCGCCGAAACCACGACGCTGCGCATCATGGATCGCCAGTACACGGCCGCCATCACACTGATCAAGGCGCTGGGAGGCGGATGGCATGGGTATGACGCCGAGGCGGCGCAGCAACAGCCCGCGCCGCCGTCATCGGCGTCCGCCCCGGATCAGCACTCGTCGTAGTCCGGGAGGTAGGTCCAGTCGGCGTTGCTGCGCTGGTTGGCCGGCATCGGGCCATAGCTGCTCTTGTTGAGCTGGTAGTACTCGCGCAGCCCGGACGTTGCCTCGACCTGGTAATAGACCGTGCCGATCAGGCCGCGATTGTTCGGGGCAGGCTGCCAGGTATTGGGTACGGGCTTGTAGCAGGCCCGGATGCTCGAGATATTGTCGTTCATTCCCAATCGGCTCAAATCTGTCTGACTCGCGTCGCCTCTCAGGATATGGCATCGCCCGGCAAAGCCGGCGTCTTCGCAGATCTTGTAGGCATGATCGGCAGGCGCCTCGATGGAGCTGATCGCATTGTTGCTGCGGCCTTCCAGCCGGGCAACAATGCCGCTCGGCGGCAGACACAGCAGCAAGGTCTTGTGTCCGGCCGCGTCATAGGCACACACGCCCGATTCGGTGTACGGCAGATCGGGGTAAAACGGCCGTACCGTCAGCCCCGACCACCAGTTGCCGGTGGTATTGCTGAAGACGTCATAGATCGAATAGCCGTAGTCGGCCAGCGTGTAACGCGTATTGACGACCGGAATTTCCGAGCTTTTGCGACCCCACCATTCGCCCTCGACCCCATCGTCGAAGCTTTTGTCCACCCATGTGTTGGCCTTACCTCCTGCCCCGATGGAAACCCGGAATCTTCTGACATTCCGCAGGCCATCACACTTGACGGCGACCAGATCGGCCAGCGGTGCGTCGCCCGTCACCGTCTGACACCCCAGAGGCGTCTCGATGCTGGAATAGCCATTGCGCTTGACGCGCGTCTGCCACGGCACATAACGCTTGACTTCCTTGCCGGTGATCGGATCGACAACCGACGCCGGCGAGTCGTCTTCGCGAATCGAAAAGTAATTGCAGGCCTTGGCCTGGGTGGAAGCGTCCGCCGACCGCTTGCGGCGGCGATCCTCCTCTTCTTCCTCGGTGATGTTGCAGAGCGAACAGACCGAAGCAAGCGCACCCGATGTGCCGGGCAACGCGGGGGTTACAAGCTGCACCGTACTGGTCGGGGCCCTGCGAATAAAGAACGGATGCTGGTTCGCCACTGTGTTCCCCGCGACGTAAGCCGGATTCCGCTGCTCGGCGACGACTTCCATTTGCCCCGTGTCGGCATTGCGCTCGAATATCTGGACGGATTCCACCAGGTTGTTCGGCACGCCGCTGTACGCCATCCATTCGTCCTCGTGCCGGAAACGCTCGGCGGTGGTCCGGAAAATCACGTTCCCCAGTCGCGTGTACGCGTCCCGCAACGACGCATAGGCGCTATAGAACCTCGCCGTGGCCCGAATGCGATACACATAACTGCGGCTGCCGCGCCCGACCAGCCATCGGCTGGCAAACTGATGCGCAACGGATTCCTGTGCCGACGTCGGAACGAACGCGGAGGTCCTCTCCATGCATGAGCTGCCGCCCACGTGGTCGTACACGTCGTTGTTGGTTCCCGGGCTCGGGAAGCCATTGTGGAACACCTGTTCCGGCGGCACATTCGAACCGCGATAGACAAAGGCTGGCGGCGTGGCGAATGCCGACCCCACTACCAGCATCAACATCGCCGCCAGCATGGCCGCGCGCATGTACGACAAGACAGATACCCGCATCGTTACCTCCTTGCGTTGAAATGCAAGTATCTATATCGATGCGGCGACCTTCCGTCTGCCGTAGACCATCCAAATGCAGCGTTTCATGCGAATCATCAAATATGGCGTGATCGGCAATGCGTTTCTCCCGCGCGCGTCTACCGCCCCTCCGGCACCGGTAACGCCTGCTGGCTGACCCGTTCCTTCAGCCACGTGGCGGCCTTGCCCAGGGGTCGCTGCTTGTGCCAGACGATTTCCATGGCGACGGGCCAGTCCTGGTCCTGGAATGTCAGTTGCGGCGACACCAGCCCGGCTGCCGCCGGCGAGTTGGCGGCGACGTGCCAGGGCACGAACGCCCAGCCCAGGCGGCGCTTGACCAGTTCGACGATGACCCACTGGCTTTCCACCCACCAGACTTCGGCGGCCACGCGCAGGCGTTTCTTTTCCTCGCTGTCGCTGCGCGTGGCCACCATCAGTTGGCGGTAGCGTTTCAGTTCCTCGAAATCCACGCGCGGCTGGGCGGCCAGCGGGTGGTCGGGTGCGCAGATGATCGGCATCGGCACCCAGCCGAGCGCGTGAAAGCCCAGTTCCGGCGGCAGGATTTCCTGGCGCCACATGATGCCCAGGTCCGCGCACTGGCTCAGCACCAGGCGGCTGACGTCCTCCATCAGCGGGAACAGGATTTCGAGTTCGACCGAGGGGAATCGCTCGGAAAACTCGGTCAGCAGTTCGCCCAGCGTTTCTTCGGGATACAACTCGTCCACGGCCAGCGTGAGGCGCGACTCCACCCCCTCGCCCAGGCTCTTGGCCACGCCCCGGAAATGCTCGCAGCGTTCCAGGATCACGCGCGCTTCCAGCAGCAGCCGTTCGCCGGCCGGTGTCAGCACCGGGTAGCGGGCGCTGCGGTCGAACAGCGTGGCGTCGAGATCGACTTCCAGATTGGCCACGGCGGCGCTGATGACCGACTGGGCCTTGCCAAGCTGGCGGGCGGCGGCAGAGAACGATCCGGTCTCCGCGGCGGCCGCAAACGCCTGGAGTTGGTCGAAGGAGAGAGACATGGGGAAATGCGGCGCGTTTCGCCGCCATCTATCGTATTTTCAGATGGTATCCAACTTGCGATCAGCTGTCTCGCCGATAGAATGCCGTCTATCGTTGAAATTCGCTGAAATTGGAGAGCCTCATGCGTACCACTGCAGACCGTATTCGTCACACCGTCGGTTTCGAGGTGATCGGTCTGATCGCATTCGCGCCGCTGGCCAGCCTGGTGTTCGGGTACGAGTTGCACCAGATGGGCATCGTTGGCGCGGTGGCGGCCCTGATCGCCGCCACGTGGAACTACATCTACAACATCCTGTTCGACCGCGCGATGCTGCGCTTCACGGGCCAGCTCAAGAAGTCGACGCCGATCCGCGTGCTGCACGCGATCCTGTTCGAAGGCGGGCTGCTGATCGTGTTCCTGCCGTCGGTGGCGTGGTACCTGAAGATCGGCCTGGTGGAAGCCTTCATCATGGACATTGCCGTGGCCGGCTATTACATGGTCTACGCGTTCTTCTACAACTGGGCCTACGACGCGATCTTCCCGATTCCGAATGCCACGCCGTCGGCGTCTCCGTCGGCACCCGATTGTCAGTCGGCCAACTGAGCGTACCGAGCGCCGCGTAGTCGACCTCGCTCACGAAATGCGGCCTGAAACGGCCGCATGACGTCTCCCGGCACGCATGGGCCATGCGTTAACATGCTCGCCATGCCCATCCGCCCGCCCCTGCTCCGTCGCAGCCTGTCGCCCGCCGTCGTCGCGGCCACGCTGCTCATCCTCGGTCTGTCCGCAGCCCAGGCCAAACCCGTCAAGAATGCCAAGGCCGCCCGCGCCGCCACAGCCGCCACGGCCGTCGCCGCGACAGCCGGTGCCGCCCGTGCCAAGGCCGAACCCGCCGATCCCGCCGCCGCGCGCAGCGGCCTGCCGGCCACCGTGACCGCCGCGCTGCGCCGCGCCCATGTGCCGCTGTCCGCCGCGAGCTTCTACGTGGTCAAGGTGGGCGCCCCGCAGGCGCGCGTGAGCTGGAACGCCGAGACGCCGATGAATCCGGCCTCGACGATGAAGGTGGTCACCACCTTCGCCGGCCTGCAGCTGCTGGGGCCCGATTTCCGCTGGCTGACATCGCTCTACGCCGACAACCAGCCCGGCCCCGATGGCACGATCAACGGCAACGTCTATCTGCGCGGCCGGGGCGACCCCAAGCTCGTGCCCGAGGAAATGGCCAAGCTGGTGGCCACGGCCCGGTCCGCTGGCGCCACCACCATCAACGGCGACGTGGTGCTCGACCGCAGCTTCTTTGCCGACGGCATGGACGGCAGCTACACCATCGACGGCGAGACGCAGCGCGCCTACAACGTGAATCCGGACGCCCTGCTCTACGCGTTCAAGACGCTGTCGTTCACGATCACCCCGGACGCCGCCAACCGCACCGTGGACGTGGCCGTCACGCCCGCGCTGGCGCAGTTGCGCGTGGACAACCGGATGACGCTGGCCAACGGCCGCTGCGGCGACTGGAAGTCGCGCGCCACGCCCAGCATCATGCCCCAGCCGGACGGCACGGTCGTGGCATCGTTCGATGGCAGCTACGCGGCCGATTGCGGCGAGCACATCGTCAACCTGGCCACGCTGAGCCACAGCGACTTCATCTGGGGCGGCTTCGTCGCCGAATGGCAGAACGCCGGCGGCCGCTTCGCGCGCCCGCCCGGCCTGCGCAGCGGCCCGGTGCCGCGCAACGCCTTCCTGCTGGCGCGCCACTACGGCCAGCCGCTGGGCGATATCGTGCGCGACATCAACAAGTTCTCGAACAACGTGATGGCCCGCCAGCTGTTCCTGACAATTGGCGCGGAAATGGATCGCAAGGGACCGGCCAGCACCGACAAGTCGTCGCGGGTGATCCACCAGTGGCTGGCCAGGCAGGGCCTGGACATGCCGAACCTGGTGCTCGAAAACGGCTCCGGACTGTCGCGCGACGAGCGTATCAGCGCCTACGACATGGCCCGCCTGCTGCAGCAGGCGCTGGCCAGCAACGTGGGGCCGGTGCTGATCGATTCGCTGCCGATCCTCGGCGTGGACGGCACGCTGCGCAACCGCCTGACACGCGCCAATGCGGCAGGCAACGCCTACCTGAAGACCGGCACGCTGGCCGATGTGCGCGCGTTGGCCGGCTATGTCGATGCGCTCAATGGCGAGCGCTATGTGGTGGTGGCCTATATCAACCACCCCAACGCCTCGGGTGCCCAGGAAGCACACGATGCGCTGATGCAGTGGGTTTACAAGGGCGCGCCTTGAGGTTGGATCCGGGCGTGGCGAGGATTTGACACGCCTGCCCTCTCCCCCGCCCCGCTCCCGCGTGCGGGAGAGGGGAGAAAACCAGGGGGCATATAAGAGCTTTCGGTTTGCGGGCCGGGGGAGAGGGCCAGCGTCTACATCTCAGCTGTCTTCAAACGCCGCCGCGGCGCGGCCCAGGCGGTCGCGCACACCGTCCCATTCGTGCGAATCGGGCACCGGCTCGAACACCAGCCGCTGATAGCCTTCCTTGTCGAGCTTGCGCAGCAGGCCGTACAGCGCCTGGGCATAGGCGTCGGGCGTGGCCGGTGCGGCCACGAACACGCAGCGCGGATCGGCGCTGGCGGACGTCTTGCCGACAAATGCCAGCCGTCCGCCCTCGGGCAAGCCATGCAGCAGTTGCGGCAGGGCCTCGGCCTGCGCCAGCGTCAGCGTGGTGCGCGGCGCGTAGTGGGCCTTGAGCGTGCCCGACGCGCGCGGTGCGGCGGCATCGGGCGGTAGCGGCAGCGTGCCCAGCACGTCGGCCATCATTGCCGCCGTGATCGCGCCGGGGCGCAGCAGCACGGGGCCCAGCGTATCGAGACGCGACAGGTCAACGATCGACGATTCGATGCCGACATCCACGCCGTCGCCTTCCAGCACGTAGACCGTGCCGCCGAATTCGTCGCGCACGTGCTCGGCCGTGGTCGGGCTGACCTGGCCGAACTTGTTGGCCGACGGCGCGGCAATGCCGCCCCGGCCTCGCCTGAAACGCGACAGCAGCGCCTGGGCCACGGGGTGCGACGGGCAGCGCAGGCCGATGCTGTCCTGCCCGCCCGCCACGGCTGCCGGAATATGCGCGGCGCGCTTCAGGATGATCGTCAGGGGACCGGGCCAGAAGGCGTCGATCAGCTTCTGCGCGGCCTCGGGCACCTCGTCGGTCCAATAGCTGACGTCGCCGCCATCCACCACATGCACGATGACCGGATGGTTCGACGGGCGGCCCTTGGCGGCGAAGATGCGCGCCACGGCCTCGGGGTTCTCGGCGTCCGCGCCCAGGCCGTAGACGGTCTCGGTCGGAAACGCCACGAGCTGGCCGGCTTCGAGCAGGCGAACTGCCTCGTCAAGCTCGGCGGCCGTGGGCATGCGTGAAGACATCGAATCTCAGAGCGGGATATGCAGGGCGGTGGCGGCGGCGTCGAACGCGGCGGCCGCGGCCTCCGCCCGGTCGCCCACGCAGTTCACGTGGCCCATCTTGCGCGACGGGCGCGCGTCGTTCTTGCCATACAGATGCAGCTTGGCGCCGGGCTGCACCAGCACCTCGTCCCAGGCGGGCGTGCGCTCCAGGCCGAACTCGAACCAGCAGTCGCCCAGCAGGTTCAGCATCTTGCCGGCCGAATGCTGGCGCGTGCTGCCCAGCGGCAGGCGGGCCATGGCGCGCACCTGCTGCTCGAACTGGCTCGTCTCGCAGACATCCATCGTGATATGACCGGAATTGTGCGGGCGCGGGGCCATCTCGTTGGCCACCAGCGTACCGTCGGTCAGCACGAAGAACTCGATGCACAGCACGCCGACGTAACCCATTTCCGAGGTGATGGTGGCGGCGGCGGCGCGGGCGCGCGTGGCGATGTCGTCTGACACGCTCATCGACGGCATCGTCGTGGAAAACAGGATACCGTCGCGATGCACGTTCTCGGCCAGCGGCCAGGTGGCCGTGGTGCCGTCGGCGCCGCGGGCCGCCAGCACGGAGACCTCGTAGGCCAGCGGCAGCATCTGCTCCAGCACGCAAGGCACATGCTGCATGGCCTTCCAGGCGGCGCGCACGTCCTCGCGGGTCTTCACGCGGGCCTGGCCCTTGCCGTCGTACCCCATGCGCGCCGTCTTGAGGATGCCGGGCAGCACGTTGTCGGGCACGTTGTCCACGTCGGCGTCGTGCTGGATCACCCAGTGCGGGGCCGGCGGCACGCCCGTACGCTCGGCGCACGAGGCAAAGAACTTCTTCTCGCCAATACGGTTCTGCGCAATCGACACGCAGTAGCCGCGCGGCGCCACGAACACGCCGGCCTGTTCCAGGCGGTCCAGCGAGATCGACGGCACGTTCTCGAACTCGGTACTCACGGCCTGGCACAGGCTGGCCAGCTCGGCCAGCGCGGCGTCATCGGTGTAGGTGGCGCAGATATGGCGGTCGGCCACGTTGCCGGCCGGACTGTCCTGGTCGGGGTCGAGCACGCAGACGCGATAGCCCATCGACTGCGCCGCGTGCGTGAACATGCGGCCCAGCTGGCCGCCGCCGAGCATGCCCAGCCAGGCGCCGGGCAGGATGGGCGCGCCGGGGGCGTCCACGCCAAATTCGGCGCGCGACTCCGGCGTATGGGCTTCGGACAGGTAAGGATGGATATCGGTCGGCATGGCTCGGGCTTTTGTTACGGCTGAAACTTAGACAGGCAGGGTCATCGCGCGCGCGGCGTCGGTCTGCCTGGCGCGGAACGCTTCCAGTGCGCTGGCCAGCGCATCGTCGGTGGTGGCCAGCGTGGCGATCGCATGCAGCGCCGCGTTGGCGGCACCGGCTTCGCCGATCGCGAAGGTGGCCACGGGCACGCCCTTGGGCATCTGTACGATCGACAGCAGCGAATCCTCGCCGCGCAGGTACTTCGACGGCACGGGCACGCCGAACACCGGCACGATCGTCTTGGCGGCGATCATGCCCGGCAGGTGCGCGGCACCGCCGGCGCCGGCGATGATCGCGCGGATGCCGCGGCTGCGCGCCGACTCGGCGTAGCGGAACATGTCGTCGGCCATGCGGTGCGCCGACACGACCTGCGCCTCGAACGCCACGTTGAAATCCTTGAGCATGGCCACGGCGTGCTGCATCACGTCCCAGTCGGAACTGCTGCCCATCACCACGCCCACCACCGGCTTTGCTGCATTGCTCATGTTCTTGTCCCTTGCGCCTTACTGCAGCTGCTCGCCGGTCAGGCGGGTCAGTGCTTCCTTGTACTTGTCGGCGGTCTTCTGCACCACGTCATCGGGCAGCTTCGGCGCCGGCGCGGTCTTCGGCCACGGCTTGCCGTCGATGCGCACGGCTTCCAGCCAGTCGCGCACGAACTGCTTGTCGAACGACGGCGGATTGGTGCCCACCTGGTACGAATCGGCCGGCCAGAAACGCGACGAATCGGCGGTCAGCACCTCGTCCATCAGCGTCAGCGTGCCGTTTTCGTCCAGGCCGAACTCGAACTTGGTGTCGGCGATGATGATGCCGCGCGTGGCCGCGTACTCGGACGCTTCCTTGTACAGGCGGATCGAGATGTCGCGCATCTTTTCGGCCAGTTCGCGGCCGATGCGCTGCACCACCTCGTCGAACGAGATGTTCTCGTCGTGCTCGCCCATCTCGGCCTTGGCCGCCGGGGTGAAGATCGGCTCGGGCAGCTTCTGCGCGTTCTGCAGGCCGGCCGGCAGTGCGATGCCGCACACCTTGCCCGTGGCCTGGTAATCCTTCCAGCCGCTGCCAGCCAGATAGCCGCGCACCACCGCTTCCACCAGGATCGGCTTCAGGCGCTTGACCACCACGGCGCGGCCCTTGACCTGCGCCACTTCGTCGGGCGCCACCACGCTTTCCGCCGTCACGCCCGTCTCGTGGTTCGGCACGATGTGCGCGAGCTTCCGGAACCAGAAGTTTGCCATCTGGTTCAGCACGCGACCCTTGGCCGGAATCGGCTCTCCCATGATCACGTCGAAGGCCGACAGGCGATCGGTCGTCACGATCAGCAGCTTGTCGTCGCCGACGGCGTAGTTGTCGCGGACCTTGCCGTGGCCGAGCAGCGGCAGGGACTGGATGGAGGATTCGTAGAGGGCGTCAGACATGGTGTGAAAGCGGCTGCGGCTGAAAACAAGCGGGGCTTCGTGCGGTTGGCGAAGCCCCATGAAGTACGAACGCCCCGCGCGCCGGGCGGGCGGGGCGGTGAAACGATTTACTGCACGACCTGGGCGAGCTTGCCCGACGCGTACTGGCCGGCGATATCGGCCAGCGACACGGCCTTGATCTTGCTGGCCTGGCCTTCGCAACCGAAGGCGATGTAGCGCGCCTTGCACACCTGCTTGGCGGCTTCGCGGGCCGGCTTCAGGTATTCGCGCGGGTCGAACTTGCTCGGGTTTTCCGCGAAGAAGCGGCGGATCGCGCCGGTCATCGCCAGGCGGATGTCAGTGTCGATGTTGATCTTGCGCACGCCGTACTTGATGGCTTCCTGGATCTCTTCCACCGGCACGCCGTACGTTTCCTTCATGTCGCCACCGAACTGGCGGATCTCGGCCAGCAGTTCCTGCGGCACCGAGGACGAACCGTGCATCACCAGGTGCGTGTTCGGAATGCGGGCGTGGATTTCCTTGATGCGGCCGATGGCCAGGATGTCGCCCGTGGGCTTGCGCGTGAACTTGTAGGCGCCGTGCGAGGTGCCGATGGCGATGGCCAGGGCGTCCAGCTGGGTCGCCTTGACGAAGTCGGCCGCCTGCTCCGGATCGGTCAGCAGCATCGAGTGGTCGAGCTTGCCTTCGGCGCCGATGCCGTCTTCCTCGCCCGCTTCACCGGTTTCCAGCGAGCCCAGGCAGCCCAGTTCGCCTTCCACGGTCACGCCCAGCGCATGGGCCATCTGCACGACCTTGCGGGTCACGTCGACGTTGTATTCGTAGTCCGCCGGGGTCTTGCCGTCTTCCTTCAGCGAGCCGTCCATCATCACCGACGAGAAGTTCAGGTCGATGGCGGCCTTGCAGATCGCCGGCGACTGGCCGTGATCCTGGTGCATCACCACGGGGATGTGCGGATAGGCTTCCACGGCGGCTTCGATCAGGTGACGCAGGAAGTGCTCGCCAGCGTATTTGCGCGCGCCTGCCGAGGCCTGCATGATCACCGGGGCGTTGACCTCGTCGGCGGCCTGCATGATGGCCTGGACCTGTTCGAGGTTGTTCACGTTGAAGGCCGGCAGACCGTAGTTGTTCTCGGCGGCATGGTCCAGCAGCTGGCGCATGGATACGAGTGGCATGTCTAACTCCTGAATAAAAAAACGGTATCTGGTATTTTTTCGATGCTGCGCCGGGCAGGTTCGCGCATCCGCGGTGCGCCGTCCGTGCAGCGCACCACATCGGACGTCATCTTTACTTGAACTTGCTGCCGACCCTCACGATCTTCAGCGTGTTCGTGCCGCCGGCCTGGCCCATCGGCTCGCCGATCGTCAGCACAATGAAATCGCCATGCTGCACGGCGCCCTGCGCCAGCAGCAGTTCCTCGGCCTGTTCCAGCGCCTCGTCCCGGTCGGTACTCGACTGCAGCGGCAGCGGCACCACGTTGCGGTACAGCTGCATCTTGCGCTGCGACGCCAGATTGGGCGTCATGGCATAGATCGGCACATGAATGCGGTGACGGCTCATCCACAAAGCGGTGGCACCCGAATCGGTCAGCGCGGCAATGGCCTTCACGCCTAGATGATAGGCCGTGAACAGCGCACCCATGGCAATCGACTGGTCGATGCGCGAGAACGTCTGGTTCAGGAAATCGGTGTCCAGCTGCACGACCTCGGACTTTTCGGCCTCCAGGCAGATCGCGGCCATGGCCTCGACCGTTTCCACCGGATAGCGCCCGGCGGCGGTCTCGGCCGACGTCATCACGGCGTCGGTGCCGTCCAGCACGGCGTTGGCCACGTCCGACACCTCGGCGCGCGTCGGCACCGGGTTGACGATCATGCTCTCCATCATCTGGGTGGCCGTGATGGTCAGCTTGTTGGCCTCGCGGGCCAGCCGGATCATGCGCTTCTGCAGCGCCGGCACCGCCGCGTTGCCCACTTCCACGGCCAGGTCGCCACGGGCCACCATGATGCCGTCCGACGCGTTCAGGATTTCCTCGAGCACGCCCGGGCGGATGGCCTCGGCGCGTTCGATCTTGGCAATCATGCGCGCCTTGTGGTTGTGCGGCTGGCCGGCCACGTTGGCCAGCTGGCGCGCCATTTCCATGTCGGTGGCGTTTTTCGGGAAGCTCACGGCCACGTAGTCGGCGTGCAGGGCCATGGCGGTCTTGATGTCCTCCATGTCCTTGGCGGTCAGCGCCGGCGCCGACAGCCCGCCGCCCTGGCGGTTGATGCCCTTGTTATTCGACAGGTCGCCGCCAACGCGCACCGTGGTGAAGATCTCGGTACCGATCACGCGGTCCACCACCAGCACGATCAGGCCGTCGTTGAGCAGCAGTACGTCGCCCGGGCCCACGTCGCGCGGCAGGTCCTTGTAGTCCAGCCCCACGCGGTCCTGGTTGCCGGTCTCGCAGTTCGAGTCCAGCACGAACGGGTCGCCGGCCTTCAGCGTGACCTTGCCGTTCTCGAACCTGCCGACGCGGATCTTGGGGCCCTGCAGGTCGGCCATGATGGCCACCTCGCGGCCGCAGGCCGTGGCGGCCTCACGCACCAGCGCGGCGCGGTCGATATGGTCCTGCGCCGTGCCGTGCGAGAAGTTCAGGCGCACCACATCGACACCGGCCCCGATCATGCGGGTCAGCACTTCCAGCGAACTGGACGCGGGGCCAATCGTGGCGACGATCTTGGTGGAACGGGTCATGCGGGCGGTTTCCTGGGGTTAGCTGGCGGGGGGCCTGGGGGCAACTGGCAACTGGCAACTGGCTATGGGCCGGCCGGCTCGCGCCGCCAGCCCGCACGGGCTTCAGCCGGCAGCGCGTTGTTCCAGCACTTCGAACGCCGGCAGCTGCTTGCCTTCCAGGAACTCCAGGAAAGCGCCGCCGCCGGTGGAGATGTAGCCGATGCGGTCGGCGATGCCGTACTTGGCGATGGCGGCCAGCGTGTCGCCGCCACCGGCGATCGAGAACGCCTTCGACGATGCGATGGCGTCGGCCAGCACCTTGGTGCCGTTGCCGAACTGGTCGAACTCGAACACGCCGACCGGGCCGTTCCAGACGATGGTGCCGGCGGCCTTGAGCTGGTCGGCCAGCATGGCGGCCGTCTTCGGACCGATGTCCAGGATCATGTCGTCGTCGGCCACGTCCTTGACGTCCTTGACCGTGGCGGCGGCCGTGGCGCTGAATTCCTTGGCGCAGACCACGTCCACCGGAATCGGCACCGATGCGCCGCGCGCGGCCATGATGTCGATGATGGCGCGGGCGTCGCCCACCAGGTCGGGTTCGGCCAGCGACTTGCCGATCTTCAGGCCGGCGGCCAGCATGAAGGTGTTGGCGATGCCGCCACCGACCACCAGACCGTCCACCTTGTCGGCCAGCGCCTTCAGGATGGTCAGCTTGGTCGATACCTTCGAACCGGCCACGATGGCCACCAGCGGACGGGCCGGCTGGCCCAGCGCGCGGCCCAGCGCGTCGATCTCGGCGGCCAGCAGCGGGCCGGCGCAGGCGATGGGGGCGAATTTGGCGATACCGTGGGTGGTGGCTTCGGCGCGGTGCGCGGTGCCAAAGGCGTCATTGACGTAGACGTCGCACAGCCGGGCCATCTTCTGGGCCAGTTCGTCGCTGTTCTTCTTCTCGCCCTTGTTGACGCGGCAGTTTTCCAGCAGGACCACCTGGCCGGGCGCCACTTCCACGCCATCGACCCAGTTCTGTACCAGCTTCACCGGCTTGCCGAGCAGTTCCGACAGGCGCGTGGCGATGGGGGCCAGCGAATCCTCGGGCTTGAATTCGCCCTCGGTCGGGCGGCCCAGATGTGACGTCACCATCACGGCAGCACCGGCTTCCAGGCAGGCCTGAATGGCCGGCACCGACGCGCGGATGCGCGTGTCCTCGGTGATGTTGCCTGCGTCGTCTTGCGGCACGTTCAGGTCGGCGCGGATAAACACACGCTTGCCGGTGAGTTTGCCTTGGGAAATGAGATCGGTAAGACGCAGGACAGAGGTCATGGCGATAAGAGCGGGGACGGGGACGGCATACAACCGTCCACAGAAGTCTGGAAAACCGCCATTTTACCTGATCGCCGTGACGGATTTGCGCCTTGCCGCGGGGGTGCCGCAGGGGCATCACACGGCGGGCCGGCAAAGACCCTACTTAAGGAGGGGATGTTGTCTTAACAACTTCTGCCCCGTATGCGGTAATGTACGCCCTAAATGTACTAAACGTATGCATAGTCAGACACTCGAACTATTTTTGATAGTTTTAGTACATCATGACACCAGACGACAGCCGGCAAAGACTGGCTATGCCATTTCCACGGACGTGCACGACGGATAAGTGGAAAGGAACCGATGTTGGCGAATGCAAGGGGGTAGTCAGATGGAACAAGCCGCCGCCATTCACGGCGCTATTCGCGGGTTGTATGAAGGCGTCCTCGATCCCGCCGCGTGGCAGCAAAGCCTGCGGACGCTGACCGAGATTGCCGACACGGCGCATGCGTCGATGATGGTGTGGGACACGGTGCGCGACCAGGTGACCGTCAACGAAGTGGTCAACCCGGTGGCGGAGCTGTTCACCACCTATGAGAACGATTTCCAGTCCATCGATCCGGCCAAGGCCTTCGCGCCCCGGCTGGTGCCGGGCGCGTGGTACATCGACGCGCGCGACCTTGGCCCGCAGGCCATGGCGCGCCATCCGTTCTATCGCGATTTCTTCAACCGGTTCGAACTGCGCTCGTATGTGGCCTGCCTGGTGGAACGGCAGCCGCATTACGAGGTGTATTTCTCGATGCAGCGCGCGCTGTCGCAGGACGCCTTCTCGGGCGAGGACACGCGCCGGCTCGACTGGGTCATCCCGCACATGCGCAGCGCCATTGCCATGCGCGACCGCACGCTGGCGCTGTCGACCATGGCCTCGATGTCGGCCCGCCTGCTCGAACGGCTGGCCTTCGCCGTGGGCGTCTACACGCCGGACCGGAACCTGCTGCTGGCCAACACGGCTGGCGAACGCTGGGCGCGCCGCCTGGAACCATCGGGCAAGACCACGACGTGGCACCTGTCGCGGCCGTTTGCCGAGATGGTGCAGGCGGCCTGCGACCCCGGCAATCCGCTAGGCGCGCAGGCCGCGCGCGCCAGCGACGATCACGGCAACCATGCCGAAGTGCTTGTCCTGCCGTTGCCGCCCACGCACGCGTTTGCGTCGCAATGGCAGCAGCCGGCGGCGCTGGTGGTGGTGCACGAGGCGGGCGCCCCGTCCGTCCTGCTCGACACCGTGCTGCGCAACCTCTACGGCCTGACCCCGGCCGAAACGCGGCTTGCAGCGCGGCTGGCGACGGGCGAACGCTTGCCCGAGGCGGCGCAGCACATGCGGATTCGCCACGAGACCGCGCGCACCCAGCTCAAGGCCGTCTTCCTCAAGACCGGCTGCACGAGCCAGGCGCAGTTCACCCACCTGCTGACGAAGCTGTCGGCCACGCTGGACGGCGGCTGACGCCCCTTCCGCCCTCCACCGCAGGCAATTCCGCGCCCCAGCCCTGGCACGCAAGGACCACGTCGCCCCTTTTCGCAGGGTCGCGATGCACGGCGGCACCCTTCGCTCGCGCGCTCGCCGTCGAACAGGACAAAGGAAGTAACGTAATGAACGCATCTGACATGCACGAGACCATTCGCGGTCTCTATCTAGGAGTCTTCGACCCCCTTGCGTGGCAACGCAGTCTGCACGCGCTGTGCGAACAAAGCGGCAGCCTCCAGGCATCGCTGCTCGTGCTGGATACCGCGCAGCAGACCGTACAGGTTCGCCATCTGGTCAACCGCGCCCCCGACAACCTGGCCATCCTGCCGCCGCCCTACCGGCTGCACGGCGGCATGCCGGCGTCGGGGTCCATGGCGGTGGGCGGCTGGTATATCGACCAGCGCGACACCGCCGGCGCCACGGCCCAGCACCAGACGTTTCGCGGCGAACCGTTCGACGACGTGGCGCTGACATCGGTCATGGCCTGCCTGGTCGACCGCCGTCCGGCGCATGAAATCTACCTGGTGCTCCAGCGCCCGGCCAGCGAGGACGGCTACGCGGAGACCGACGCACGCGCGCTGGATTGGGTCATTCCGCACCTGCGCGAAGCCATGGCCCTGCGAGACCGCACGCATGCCGTCGCGGCGCGCGGCCACGTTTCTGCCGACCTGCTCGACCGGCTGCCTTTCGGGGTGGTCGTCTTTTCGGAATCGGGCAAGGTCCTGCTGGCCAATGCCGCCGGGCAGCCCTGGACGCGCCGGCTGCAGTCCGGCGAGGCCGCCGACCCGCACGCCGGCATCCAGGGCAACGGCAATGGCTGGCGCCTGTCGCGGCCGTTTGCCGATGTCGTGCGTGCGCTGTGCGACCCCAACACGCTGCAGCCGGCGCAGGCCATCCACGCCACCGGCGCCGATGGCCGCGGGGCACAGATCGTGGCCGTGGCGCTGACGCCGGCGCTCTACCTGTCGTCGGAATGGGAAGGACAGCCCATCCTGGTGGCCATCCACGAGACGAATGACCCGCCGCGTGCGGTGCCCGCCGTGCTGCGCGATCTCTACGGCCTGACGCCGGCCGAAAACCGGCTGGCCATGCTGTTGGTCACGGGCATCGGCCTGCCCGATGCGTGCATGCAGCTCGGGATCAAGCGCGAAACCGGGCGTTCGCAGCTCAAGGCCATCTTCACCAAGACCGGGACCAGCACCCAGGCCCAGCTTGCCCACCTGCTCACCCGCCTGGGCAGCATCCTGGCCGAGCCGGCCCATCGGGAAGCGCAGCCCGTCTAGCCCAGCAGGCGCAGGGCGGTGTACACCGCCATGCCCACCACGATCATCCCGACCATGCGTTTGGTCAGCACATAGCAGACCGTGGCGGCGATGCCCGCCATGAGCTTGTCGTTGCCGGGGCCGATCGTGAAATGGCCTTCGAAGGTCAGCAGATCGGGCAGGATGATGGCCGCCAGCGCGGCGGCCGGCGCGTAGCGCAGCGCGCGCTGGATGCGGTCGGGCACCGTGACGCGCTCGCCCGCCATCAGGAACAGCGCCCGCGAGAACACGGTCACCACGGTCATGCCGAGGATGGCGATCCAGGTATCGAGATGGCTCATGCCTGGTCTCCGGTCGGCTGGCGGCCCTTGCGGGCGCGGATACCACGCAGCGTGGCGCGCGCCGCCATCTCGTCGCTGGCCATGCCGGCGGCAATCGCGGCCACCACGGCAATCACCAGCGCCAGACGGTACGGCAGGTCGAAGCACAGCAGCGCCACCACCGCCGCCACCACCACGGCCATCAGCGTCGAGCGCGAGTTGATCGTCGCGATCATCACCGGGATCAGCGCCAGCGTGCCGGCCAGCGCCAGGCCCCAGCTGTCCGGGAACAGGCTCGCCAGCACGATGCCGATGATCGACGACACCTGCCATGTGGCGCAGTTGATCAGCGCCATGCCCCAGAAATACCCCTCCTTGCCCGGCGCGTAGCCCGGCTCGGCGTACCGTTGCATGAAGTAGACAAAGTGCAGGTCGCCGTTGAAGAAGCCCAGCAGCGTACGGCGCCAGCCCGGCAGATAGTTGAAATGCGGCTGCAGCGCGGCGCTGAAGATCACGAAGCGCAGGTTGACGACGGCGGCCGTGAGCCAGACCGTCCAGATCGGCATGCCCGCCGCGAACAGCGGCAGCACGGCCAGTTGCGCGGACCCGGCATAGACCAGCAGCGACATGCCGATGGCCTCGGGCACCGTCAGCGCCGATTTGCTCATGGCCACCCCGGTGACCAGGCCCCACGAAAATACCGCGGGCAGCGAGGGCGCGAAAAATCGCGCGCCGTCGAGAAAGGCGTTGCGCTCCACCTCGGCAAAGCGATGCCAGAGGCGCAACCACACCGGGGACGACTGTCGGGGTGTCATGGCGAGATGAGAAGAGACGGTACGGCAGGCCGTCTTGTGCGGCATTGCCGTCAGGAAGGACCATCGGCCACGCGCGAAACGCGTGGCCGATGGCGGAGCAGCCATTATAGGGCCGCCGGCGCCGCTGGTAAGCAGCGGCTTAATTGCGCCAGGGGCGACTGTTGTTTCGAGGTCAAAACGCCGCCGTCACATGGCGAACCGGCCGCCTCCTGCCGCACTCGCTGGCGAATCCCGTCCGGTTCAGGCCGGCTTGCTCGCCGGCGCGGCAGGCGCCAGCGGCGCCGCGGTGGCGCCCACGGGCTCGGCGGCATCGTCGTGGTCGCCGCCGCCGGCCTGTCCCAGGTCGATGCCCGACGTTTCGGGCAGCAACGCCGCCGATACCATCACCAGCGCGTAGCCGACGCCGGCCACCATGGCGATGGCCAGCGCCAGCGACGTGCGCCCGCTGTTGAGCCAGCCCACGGCCAGCGGGAAAAACGACCCAATCACCCGGCCCAGGTTGTACGCCACGCCGTAGCCGGTGGCCCGCACGCTGCTCGGGTACGACTCCGAGATCGTGGCGCCGATGCCCGAGAACACGCCCTGCATCAGCACCCCGAGCGGAAAGCCCAGGAACAGCATCGACGTGTTCGATACCGGAATCACCATATAGACCATGGCCATCACGAAGGCGCCCGCCGCAAAGGCGATGTAGGTCAGGCGCCGGCCCCAGCGATCAGTGGCATAGGCGCCGGCCACGTAGCCGACCAGCGAGCCCAGGATCGTCACGGCCAGATAGGAACTGGTGCCGAATACCGACAGGCCGCGCTCGGTCTTCAGGAACGTCGGCAGCCACGTGGCAATGGCGTAGTAGGCACCGAGCATGCCGCCCGACAGCAGGCTGCACAGCAGCGTCTTCTTCAGCAGCGGCTTGCGGAACACGCGCGCCAGGTCGGCAGTGGCCGAGGCCCTGCCGCGCTCGGCCCGGCTCTTCAGGAAGACTTCGGGTTCGTCCAGGTTGCGGCGCAGGTAGACCACCACCAGCGCGGGCAGGATGCCCAGGAAGAAGCAGACCCGCCACGCCGTTTCGGGCTCGAACAGGTTGAACGTGATGGCATAGGCGATGGCCGCGCCGCCCCAGCCGAACGAATAGCTGCTGGCCGTGAAACCCGAATATTTGCCGCGATGCGCCGGATTGCGGATCAGTTCGGTCACCAGCACCATGCACAGCGACGATTCCCCGCCAAAGCCCAGGCCCTGCAACATGCGGAATACCATCAGCTGTTCTGGCGAATTGGCGATGCCGCACAGGAAGCAGGACACCGCGAACACCAGGATGGTCCAGCGCAGCACGCGCACGCGGCCAAAGCGGTCGGCCAGCAGGCCCGCGCCGACGGCGCCCACCAGCGACGACACCAGCGTCCACGTGACGATGGCGCCGGCCATCGACTTGCTCATGCCCCATTGCGCCAGCAGCGTCGAAATCAGGAACGAATAGATCATGAAGTCGAACACATCGACCGCATGCCCCAGGAACGCCCCGTAGAACCCCTTGCGCTCGGCGCGCGACAACTCCTTGAACCAGTCCAGCATGATCGCCCTCCCCTTTTAGCGATGTTGCGATGTTGCGATGTCGTAACTTGTTGGTGATTTAGCGATTTAGCGATTTAGCGATTCGGCGATGCGCGGGGGCCGGAAGCCATGGCCGGCGTCTTCCAGCAACTGCGCGAGGCGCAACGATGTGAGATCGCCGTAGCGGCGCGCCACGATCTGCACGCCCACCGGCAAGCCGTCGCGCGCCGGGCCGATCGGCGCCACCGTCGAGGGCAGACCGCACAGCCCCGAATGGCCGGCCCAGAACAACTGCGACGTCAGCGGCCACGGCTGGCCATTGACCGTGATCGTGCGTTGCCACGGCTCCCCGCCTTCGTCGAGTGGAAAGGCCGTGGTGGACGCGGCCGGGCATAGCAATACGTCGAAATCGCAGAAGAAGCGATTCCAGGCACGGGCAAAGGTCTCGCGCGCATGCTGCATCAGCAGCCAGTGCCGATGGCTCAGCGCGGCACCAGTGAACTGCAGCGACGCGTAGTCGGCGTCGTCGCCGTTGGGGTCGCGGGCACGTGCCAGCGCATCGGCAAATGCGGCGTCATCCATATGCAGCGACGTGGTGGCGCGCAACAGCAGCACGTAGATGCGCCACAGTTGCGCGGCATCGAAGTCTGGTCGGACATTCCAGGCCACCTGCGCGCCGGCTGCCGCCAACTGGTGCCCCAGCTGCTCGATGGCGCTGCTGACGGTGCCATCGACCTCGGCCAGCGGGTGGGTCGGCAGCACGGCCACGCGGAAATCGGACAGACGGGTGTGATCGCACGGCGGCAGGTCGAGCCGCCATGCCGGGGCGTCGGCGGCATCTGGCCCGACGATGGCGCGCAGCACCAGTTCCAGGTCGCGCGCGCTGCGGGCCACGGGGCCGGCCACGTTGATGTCCTGCGCGGCAAACCCGGCCCGCGCATTGCCATGGCCGCGCAGCGGCACGATGCCGTGGCTGCTCTTGTGCGAGAACACGCCGCAGTAATGCGCCGGATTGCGCAGCGACGAGCCGATGTCCGAGCCGATATCGAAAAAACTCATGCCGGCGCAGACCGCCGCCGCGCTGCCGCCCGACGACCCGCCCGGCGTGCGCGACAGGTCGTGCGGATTACGGGTGGTGCCGTAGACCGCGTTGTAGCTCTGCCAGTCGCGCAGGCCTAGCGGCACGTTGGTCTTGCCCAGCAGCACGGCGCCGTGCGCGCGCAGGCGCTCGACCACCACGGCGTCGGCCCCCGCGCGATGCGTGGCGCGCGCCGGCACGCCGCACGTGGTCGGCCAGCCGGCCACATCGAACGATTCCTTGATCGAGAACGGCACGCCGTCGAGCGGCCCGCGCGAACGACCCGCGTGCCGGCGCGCATCGCTTTGCATGGCGGCCTCGCGGGCCGCCTCGAAATCGGCCAGCACGATCGCATTGACCTGACCGTGATGGGCGTCCCAGGCCGCCTGGCACGCATCGACCAGCGCCAGCGCCGTGGTCTCGCCGCGTGCCAATTGCGCGGCAGCAACGTGGGCGGGCATCCAGCGGACATCTGGCCGGGGCGGATCGGCCGGCATGGGGTCAGGCAGGGTCACAGTGGCTCCGTTGTTGTCGTGGGCGCGGCGCAAAAGGTTGGCCGAACCTGTGGGGGGCGTGTCGGAAGCTGGACGTCGTATCTCGACGATTCGGTATACTATATTCCGCATTCGCAGAATCTCAAGGCAGTATTTGTGCCAAGGCCCGATGCACCGCAGCAAGGACGCGGGACCGCCATGAATTCCCCTCTCCCGCTTGCCGGAGGGGGACCGGGGGAGAGGGCAGGCGCCTGACACCCGGTCACGCCGCAAAAAACGCACCTTGCCAAGAAGACCTGAGATTGTGCGTCCGCACCAAATGCGTGACGATTTTGTATACCGTTTGGTGCAATCCCTCAGGCCCCTCTGCCGCAGGCGGAGAGGGGAGACAAACATCAGGAGCGAGTTCAGCGCCGCAGCAAGCCCACCAGTTCGTCGATATCGGGCAGCGGCACGTCGCGGCCGGTGGCTTCATCGGCGGACGCATCGAGCACCCCTTCGGCCAGGGCGCGCTTGCCCTGGTGCAGATCGACGATGCGCTCCTCGATCGTGCCGGCCGTGATCAGGCGGTAGACCGTGACCGGCCGCTGCTGGCCGATGCGGTGCGCGCGGCCCATCGCCTGGTCTTCGGCGGCCGGGTTCCACCACGGGTCCGCGATCACGACGTAATCGGCCGCGGTCAGGTTCAGCCCAAAGCCACCGGCCTTCAGGCTGATCAGGAACACATCGCCCTCGCCGGCCTGGAAAGCCGCCACGCGCCGGGTGCGTTCGGCGGCGGGCGTGGCGCCGTCCAGGTACTGGCAGGCCAGCCCGGCCTCGTCCAGTGGCTGGCGCAGCAACTGCAGGAAATCGACAAACTGGCTGAACACCAGCGTCTTGTGGCCATTGGCCGCCAGCGTGGCCGCCAGTTCGGCGAAGGCGCGCACCTTGGCGCCGGGATGGCCGGTCTCGGGCGTGACCAGGCGCGGATCGCAGGCCGCGCGGCGCATGCGCATCAGTTGCGCCAGCACGTGGATGCGCGCCTGCGGCTCGGGCAGCGTGGCGCGCGCCTTGCGGTCCGTCTTCGGCCGGAACAGCGCGCGTTCGGCCTCGGACAGCGCCTGGCGGCGCAGCGCCTCGTAATGCGCGGCCTCGGCCGGTTCAGGGGCCACGCGGATCACCAGCTCCGTGCGGGATGGCAGTTCGTCCAGAACTTGCGCCTTGGTCCGGCGCAAGACGAATGGCGCGATCATCCGGCGCAAGCGGGCGCGCGGGTCGCGGGCGCCGTTGCGCTCGATCGGATTCGCGAAATGCTCGTTGAAGCGCGCCAGCGATCCCAGCAGGCCGGGATTGCAGAAGCGCATCACGGCCCACAGTTCCGCCAGGCGGTTTTCCACGGGCGTGCCGGACAGCGCGATACGGCCGTCGGCCTGCAACGCGAACATGGCCTGCGCGCGTCGCGACGACGGGTTCTTGAACGACTGTGCCTCGTCGGCCACCACGGTGTGCCAGGACCGCTCGCAGAACGCGCGGCGCGCCTGTTGCAGCAGGTTGTACGAGACGATCACCAGATCGTGCGCGCCAGCCTGTTCGACGATGGCCGACCGGTCGCCTTCGGCATAGACATGCACCCGCAGCGCCGGGGCAAAGCGTCGCGCCTCGGCCGCCCAGTTGCCGCAGACCGACGTGGGGGCCACCACCAGCGCCGGGCCGCCCGCCGCGCGCGCCAGCAGCACGGCCAGCGCCTGCAGCGTCTTGCCCAGGCCCATGTCGTCCGCCAGACAGGCGCCGAAACCGGCCTCGGCCAGCGACATCATCCAGCGATAGCCCTCCACCTGGTACGCGCGCAGGTCGGCCGCCAGCGTGGCGGGTACCGGCGCATCGGCCGCCCGCGCGGTGTGCAGCCGCTTCACGCGCGTGCGGAAGTGGGCGTCGGGATCGATGCCCACGCCGGCCAGCACGTCGTCGAGCCACGGCGTGGCCACCAGCGGCACGCGGATGCCATCGCGCACGCCGTCGCCCACGGCGGCCAGGTCGCGCAGGCGCTCACGCAGCTGGCGGGTCAACGCCACGTACACGCCGTGGTCCATCGCGATAAAGCGGCCTGCATGGCCATGGGCCCAGGCCACGAGCTTTTCCAGCGACAGCACCAGTCCTTCGGCCACGTGCAGTTCGCCCACCAGCTTGAACCATTCGCTGCCGGTTTCCACGCTGACCGCCAGTTGCGGCAGATCGGCCGACAGCACGCGCAGTGCACGGCCGCGCGGCCATTCGAGGTCGATCACGCCGGCCAGGCCCGGCAGGGTCTCGATCACGGTCAGCGCGTCTTCGGGGTCGTCCAGCGTCCAGCTATGCTCGCCGCCGGCGGGCGCCTGCTGCACCAGGAACGGCAGCGCATCGAACACCTCGGCCACATGGGCCTGCTCGGCGGCCAGGTCGCGATGGGTGACCAGCGTGTCGCCGCCAATCGTCGCCATCAGCTGCGCGCGGCCATGCGCCGGGGCCATGCGCGGGCCAAGGGGCCCGAGCGGCGTCACCACCAGGCGCAGGCTGATGCCGCGCCCGACCGGCGCCACTTCGGCCCGCAGCCGCGATTCGGGGTCGCGTTCGCGCGCTTCGCCCGAACTGTCGGCGTGGATCTGGAAGTGGCCGGCCAGCGCGCGCAACGTGCTGTCCAGCCGCGCCTGCGCGGTGGCCGGCACGGTCAGGCCTCCGGCGATCAGCCTGGCCGCCTCCTGCTGGGCCGGGGTGAAGCGGATCACGCGCAGGCGGCGCGCGCCGTCCTGCAGCACCGTCACCTGGCGCAGGGCTTCGGCTTCCTGTTTCGCGGCGGCCGGCAGGAAATCCTCCATCGACTTCGGCGCACGCATGGGCGGCACGATGCGCAGCGCAAAGCGGTCGCCTTCGCGCACGGCCTCCAGCGCGGGTGCCGCCTCAAGCACCTCCATCGGCACGGTGGGCGCGTGCGCCAGCACCACGGCAGGATGGCCGACCATCGCCATGATGGCGGCGGCGCGGTCCAGCACCAGACGGCGGTTGCGTGAACTGTCGCGCCGGATGGCGCGCGCCACGCGGGCATCCCAGGGCGGCAGGGAGTCGTCGTCGGCCACGCGCGCCAGCGTCACGGGGCGCGGGCGCGTCCAGCCCCGCGCGCCCCAGCTTTGCTCCATCGGCTCGATGGTGCCGATCTCGCCGTCCGCATCGAGCGTCAGCGCCCACAGCAGGCGGCGGCCCGTGCCGGTGGCGTCCTGGGCCGGTTCGCCACCGGCCAGTGCCTCGAGCGCGCCCAGCGCGTCCTGCCAGCGGTCGCCGCGGGTGGGATCGTCAGGTTCGGGGGAGGCGGGATCGGGCTGGGACACGGGTAGCGGGCGGCGCGCGGGTCGGATCGAAGGTGCGATTGTAGAACGCTGTGTGTGCCGCGCCGCGTTGGCACGCAAGGCCCCCCGGCTTACAATGGCGCCTTTACGGCTTTTGTCTGTGCCACGCGTGCGGCTCGGCCGTGGGCGGTACCGACGAGAAGTACAGGAAGTGGCTGACGCCGGTCTGATCCGGTGCCATCCGCAAACAATCCGCATCCATCCCTGCAACACAACCGCAAGACCATGACGCAAACCGCAACCGTCGTCGAAATCGGCGCAGAAGACATTCCGCTGCATTGCCCCACCGGCAACACCCCGGCCTGGAACTACCACCCGCGCGTCTTCCTGGACGTGGTGGACACTGGCGAAGTGAAGTGCCCGTACTGCGGCACCGTGTACAAGCTCAAGCCCGGCACCGTGCTGAAGGGTCACCACTGACCTGCCCGGCCCACGCCATTTCCTGCCGTTTCGACCTGACGCCCCGGGCCGCCCAGCGCCCCGGGGCGTTGACATGCCCGGGCAAGCAAAACAGGGCCACGCAACAAAGGGCCAGCAATACCCACAGACATGAAAAAAGCCCTAGTCATCGCCCCTAACTGGATTGGCGACGCGCTGATGGCGCAACCGCTGTTCGCGCTGCTCAAGGCACGCCATCCACGCCTGGTCATCGACGCCCTGGCGCCCAAATGGGTAGCCCCGGTGCTGGCGCGCATGCCCGAGATCAGCAAGGTGTTCCCGAGCGATCTGGCGCATGGCAAGCTGCAGCTCAGCGCGCGGCTGATGTTCGCGCAGCAGCTCAAGCACGAAGGCTACGACGTGGCGTACGTGCTGCCGAATTCGCTGAAGTCGTCGCTGATCCCGTTCCTGGCCGGCATCCCGCTGCGCGTCGGCTATCGTGGCGAAGCGCGCTTCGGCATGCTCAACGTGCGCCATGCCAACCCGCCGCGCGACAAGCGTCCGCCGATGGTGGAGCACTACGCCCGCCTGGCGCTCAAGCCCGGCGCGCGGCTGCCCGAATCGATTCCCGATCCGCGCCTCAAGGTGGACCCGGCGCGCATGGCCACCACGGCCGCGCGCTTCGGCATCGCGCCGGGCACGCGCGTGATCGCGTTCTGCCCCGGTGCGGAATACGGCCCGGCCAAACGCTGGCCCGCCGCGCACTTCGCCGCGCTGGCGCAGATGCTGCGCCGGTCCTATCCGTATGCACAGATCGTCACGCTGGGGTCCGGCAAAGATGCCGAGATTGCCGAAGAGATCGTGCAAGGCGCGCCGTTCGTGCGCAACCTGTGCGGCCAGACATCGCTGGACGATGCGGTGGACCTGCTGGCGCTGTCCGAGGCGGCGGTCTGCAATGACTCGGGCCTGATGCATGTGACCGCCGCGCTGAACCGGCCCCAGGTGGCCGTCTACGGTTCCAGCGACCCGCGCCATACGCCCCCACTGTCACAGGCAGCGAGTATCATGTGGCTGCAACTTGAGTGCAGCCCCTGCTTCAAGCGCGAGTGCCCGCTGGGCCACCTGCGCTGCCTGAAGGAAATCGAACCCGAAATGGTGTTCGTCGAGTTGCGCAAGCTCCTGCACCGTCCCTGACCCAATCAACATGCCCCGTTTCGCCCGTCTGTTCGATTCCGCCGAAGACATCGTCGAGGCCTTCCGTGAAGCCATGAAGCTGCGCGACGCCGATGGCGCGCTGCGCCTGTGGCTGGACGAGGATTCGGTCACCTGCGTCATGCCCGACGGCCAGCGCCTGATCGGTCATGAGAACCTGCGCCAGGCCTTTGCGCAATTGCTGGAAGAGCAGCCCGTGCTGATCGACGCCATCGAGACCAGCAGCCATGCGTCGCTGGGCGTGTCGATCTTCGACGTTACCGAGGCGCTGCGCTTTGGCGAAGGCCGTGTGGAAGCCGACCTGTTCGTCCACACCACCTATGTGCTGATGCAGAACCACGAAGGCTGGCGCCTGGCCCATATCCACTGCAGCCCGGCCAACGCCGTGCAGGTGGCCGCCGTGGCCACCGCACCGGGGCAGGCCCTGCATTGACGGCTGCGCGGGCCATGCTGTTCGGCGACACGTTCCAGACACCGTGGTGGCTGCGCGGCGGGCACGCCCAGACCATCCTGCCGGCCCGCTTCACGCGGCACCGCCGCATCGCGTTCCGCCGCGAACGCTGGGCCACGCCGGACGGCGACTTCATCGACCTCGACTGGACCACCCACCCCACGGCGCCCGGCGCGCCGCTGGTGGTGATGTTTCACGGCCTGGAGGGCGACTCCAGCAGCCACTACGCGCAGACGCTGATGACGGCGCTGCAAGACCGTGGCTGGCAAGGCGTGATTCCACACTTCCGGGGCTGCTCGGGTGAACTGAACCAGGCACCGCGCTTCTATCATTCGGGCGATTCGGCCGAGATCCGCTGGGTACTGCACCGGCTGCGCGACCAGCAGCAGGCCACCGGGCCAGGCCGGCCGATGCTGGCGGTGGGCATCTCGCTGGGCGGCAACGCGCTGCTGCGCTTCCTGGGCGAGGATGGCAGCGGAGCCGGCTTCCTGCGCGGCGCGGCGGCCATCTCGGCGCCGCTGGATCTGGCAGCCGGCGGCGCCGCGCTTTCCAGCGGCTTCAACATGCTCTACACGCGCATGTTCCTGCAGACGCTCAAGCGCAAGTCGCTGGCCAAGCTCGACCAGTTTCCGGGCCTGTTCGACCGCGAAGCCATGCTGCGCAGCCGCGACCTGTACGCGTTCGACAATGTGGTGACCGCGCCGCTGCACGGCTTTCGCGATACCGACGACTACTGGGCCCGCGCCGCCAGCAAACCCATCCTGGGCGAGATCCGCATTCCAACGCTGGTGCTCAATGCCCGCAACGACCCGTTCCTGCCCGCCCGGCACCTGCCCGGCCCCGCCGATGTCAGCGCGGACGTGCTGCTGGAGCAGCCCGAGTACGGCGGCCACGTCGGCTTCATGACGCCTCGCGGCGGCCTGCTAGGCCAACTGCCGCTGCTGCCCCGAGCCGGCCACATCGAATGGCTGCCCGAGCGGATCCTGGGTTTCTTCGACGGCATCGGCAAATAAAGGAGACACCATGGATGAAGTGGTCAAGCAAGCCATGGCCCGCTGGCCGAACGTGCCGAACTGCTTCGGCTGGCTGGCGCTGGACCGGCGCGGCCAATGGCGCATGCGCAACGAATTCGCGCAGCAGCACGGCCTGTCCGGCGACCCGATCCGCCATGAGGCGCTGATCGGCTTTATCGAACGCAACTACACGCACGACGGGCGCGGCGCCTGGTATTTCCAGAACGGCCCGCAGCGCGTGTTCGTGTCGCTGGCATATGCGCCATGGATCGCGCGCCTGCACAACGGCGCGCTGGCCACGACCACCGGCCGGGCGTTCACGCCAGCCGCGTGCTTTGCCGACGAGCACGGCAACGTCGTGCTGTCCGGTACCGTGGAAGGGGTGGAAGGCGAGCAGGCGGTGCTGCTGCACGATCACGATCTGGACGCCTTCAGCACGGCCAGCGACTGGCATGGCGACGCATGCGGCGCGGTACTGGGTATTTTTCACCACGCCGGGCGCAATCTCGACATCGAGCCGATCGTGGAAGCGGAGGTGCCGAAGCGGTTCGGCTTCGTGCGGACGCCGGCGGCGGAGTAAGCGCAACAAGGCGGAGTCAGCCCCCGCCCCCCGGGCGCTAGTTCGGCATGCCCTTGTTGTCCTGCCGGTCTTCCTTGAACTGAAGCTGCAGCTGGTGCAGGCGCGCGTCGACTTCCGACAGCGTATAGAAATCGCCGTCCCCGGCCTTGCGCGCAATCTGCAGCTGTTCGATGGCCGCCTGGTACGAGCCGTCCATCGCGTATTTCTCGGCCAATGCCTGATGCTGCTGCAGCCGCTTGCCCTGCGCGGCATAGGCGCGCGCCAGCAATTCCCACCATTCCGACCGGCCCGTTTCCTCGCGCGTGCGCGCGCGCAGGAAGGTCACCGCGTCGTTCAGCCGGTTGGTGGCCAGCAGCGTGTCGGCATAGGTCAGCGCGGCCGCGTGCGAGAGCGGGAAGGCCTTCAGCGTGGCGGCCGCCTGCGTGAGCGCATCCTGCTGGCGGCCTTCGCTGCGCGCCAGTTCCACCGCCATCACATCCAGCATCGGCGTGCCCGACGTGGCGCCCGGAATCGTGCCGTAAAGGCGACGTGCCTCGGCCAGCGCCTTGTCGGCCTCCACAAAACGGCCCAACTGCTGGTTGGCGAACGCGATGCCGTAATACACCGCCGGCAGCCGGACAGGCGGGGCCTTGGATACCTGGGCCTGGAACGAGGCCAGCAGGTTGCGCAGGTCGTTCGGCGTGGGCGACTGCAACACCGCCGCGCGCACGCGGGCAAATTCATAGTCCGGGGTATTGCCAACCTTGTGCGCGGCCACGTGCCGCACGCGATCCTGCATGTCCGCGATACGCTCGGAAGTCAGCGGGTGGGTACGCACGTAGGCGGGCACGGAATTGTCCGAAATCCCCATCACGCGCTGCAGGCGCTGGAAGAAATCAGGCATGCCCTGCGGGTCGAAGCCGGCTGCGGTCATGATCTGGAAGCCCACGCGATCGGCTTCGCGCTCGGCGCCCCGCGAAAACGACAGCTGGTTGGCGATGGCCGCGCCCTGCCCGCCCATGGCCAGGGCCGCCGCCGCGTCACCGCTCTTGGTGGCGGCCAGGCCGGCCAGCACCATCGACGCCAGAGCAATCCACATCGACTGGTCCTGGCTGGTGATGCCGCGGGCGATATGCCGCTGCATGACGTGGCCGATTTCATGGCCCAGCACCGACGCCAGTTCGGATTCCGTATCGGACTGCACCAGCAGCCCCGTGTGCACGCCGATATAGCCGCCCGGCATGGCGAACGCGTTGATCGACCGGTCGCGCACGCCGAACAGTTCGAACCCGGTGGCAAAGGTGCCGGCGCCGTTCGAGCCCGCGATGTTCATGCGCCGCGCAGCCTGCACCAGACGGTAGCCGAGCGCGTTCAGGTAGTCATTCAGCAAGGCATCCGACACATAGTCCGGATCGCGCCGGATGCTGCGCATGATGCGGTCGCCAAGCCGCTTTTCCATGTCCGGCGACAGCGATGCCGTCGACGGATCGCCCAGGTCCGGCAACTGGATGCCGGCGCTTTCCACCACCGTGTTGCCGCTGCGCAGGCCGAATTCCGACTTCTGGCCGGCGCGAACGCTGCGGTTGAGGTTGTCATAGACCTGGTCGCTGACCGCGCCGTTCAGCGTGGGGACCGGCGCCGGGACCGCCGCGGATGGCGTTGCCGTGGCCGGGGACGCGGACACCCCCGGTGTTGCCGTGGCCAGCTTGGCATTGGCGGCCGCCGCGGCGCTGGTCCGCCCCGGCTGCGCCGTCGTCGCGGCAGGGGCCGTCGTGGACGTGCTCTGCGGCCATGCCGGGGCCGCCATGGTCAGCACGAGCGCGGCCGCGACGGCGCGCGTCAGAAGTGACGCACGGACGGCAGGCACGGTGGGCGCCGGGGCGCGGGCACTCGACCGGACGGGCAGGCGGCGAGGCCATGATGTCTTGGGCATGTTGCTATGATAGCGGCCTCTGCAACCCGTTCCCATCGGGCTGGCCCCGGCGCGGGCCACCGTTGTGTTGCGCCACGTTCCGGCCCGGTGCGATCAGGCTGCCCGCCCACCTTTGTGCATATCTTCCTTCGCCGCCCATGAGTCAGCTCACCCACTTCGACACCGCCGGCCAGGCCCACATGGTCGACGTCGGCAACAAGACCAGCACCCATCGCGTGGCCGTGGCCACCGGCACGATCACGATGCTGCCCGAAACGTTCGCGCTGGTCCGCGACGGCACCGCCAAAAAGGGGGACGTGCTCGGCATTGCGCGCGTGGCGGCCATCATGGCCACCAAGCGTACGGCCGACCTGATCCCGCTGTGCCACCCCATCGGCCTGACCCGCGTGGCCGTCGACTTCGCGCTCGACGAACCGAGCGCCACCATCGCCTGCGTGGTGCGCACAGAGACACACGGCCAGACCGGCGTGGAAATGGAAGCCCTGACCGGCGTGCAGGTGGCGCTACTCACCATCTACGACATGTGCAAGGCCGTGGACCGGGGCATGGTGATGGGCAACGTCAAGTTGCTGGAAAAGCACGGCGGGAAGTCGGGGGACTGGGTGGCGGGAGGCGTGTAACACACTGATTTTCATAGGAAAACAGCGTTTCTGCCCAAGCTGCTTGATTCGCCGGCGGGCTACCGTTGTTCTCTGTCATTCGGCTGAAAAGTCGCGGCTCATTAAGGTCTTGTCCAACGCCTGTCCAATTAGGAAGGCGCATGGCATCTATTCGACAACGAGGCTCAAAGTGGCAAGCTAGGATCGTTAGGAAGGGGTTCCCGGCCGAAGTCCGATCGTTCGACACCAAGAGCGAGGCGGTTAGGTGGGCTCGAAGCATCGAGGCGCAAATGGAGCTTGGCGGCTATCAGAGCCCGGCTCGAAACAACGATCTTCTATTGAGGGATCTTCTCGGGCGCTACGCTCAAGAGGTCACCCCTTCAAAACGCGGGGCCAAGGACGAACTCATTCGCATCCAGGCTCTGCAGCGAAGTCGTTTGGCAGACTTCAGCCTGGCAACGCTGACCCCTGCTGTTCTCGCCAATTTCCGTGATGAGCGTCTGAGAAAGGTCTCAAGCGCAACTGTGGTGCGAGACCTATCCCTGTTGTCAGGCGCTATCAACCATGCCCGAAGGGAATGGGGAGTTTCAGTCTCTAACCCCTGCCAGCTTATCCGGAAGCCTAGCGTTCCTCCCGGTCGTGCTCGGACACTCACACCGGACGAGGAAAGCCGGCTCATCGCCGCACTAGCCCCGGTTGGCAGAAGAAGTCCCTGGATGGCCCCGCTGGTCTCCATGGCGCTCGAAACAGCCATGCGCAGGGGCGAGCTACTCGCCTTGAAATGGGAAAATGTGCAGCTTGAAAGCCGGACTGCCTACCTTCCGATGACAAAAAACGGTCACCCTCGAACCGTTCCCCTCTCTACACGCGCAATTGGAGTTCTAGCCGGGCTACCACGAGATCCTAGTGGAATGGTGTTTCCCATCACTGACATGGCGATGGAGGCCGCCTTCCGGAAGCTGCCAATGGGATGACAAGGGGTTGATCGGCTCTTCGGACAACGGTTGCAAATTCGTCGCAGCGAGACATGGCCGCTTGATTTTTGGACGCTCTACTGATACGTGCGGCGGCGTATCGCTATACTCGCCCGCACCTCGGCGTAGGACATGTCATTTGGTCGGACGAAAGCTTGGCAACCCCGATGAAAGGCCGTATCGTCGACCATGGATGGGGATCTGCCCTGTCCAAATTTCTGTCCAATTGCGTTGGACAAGACCTAAGCAGAACCGAACCCAGTTCCACCATCGCCTGCATCGTGCGCACTGAAACCCACGGCCAGACCGGCGTGGAGATGGAAGCCCTCACCGGCGTGCAGGTCGCCCTGCTGACCATCTACGACATGTGCAAGGCCGTGGACCGGGGCATGGTGATGGGCAACGTCAAGTTGCTGGAAAAGCACGGCGGGAAGTCGGGGGATTGGGTGGCGGCATAAGTCGGCGGTGTCGCGCCCTGGTCGCGCGCCCGTGCCGCTGCGTTCGCTGTCTTCGTCCCGCCCGTAATAAAGGTAACGCCACATTTCCGGATGCGCCGAAATGCCCCTGCCGGCGGCAAATTGATATTCAATGCAAGACATGGCGGTTGCCGCCAGTCGTCCGGGCGCCAGGTTCGGACGTTAAGCACAGGCAGGGACTCGAGGTACACATCATGAACGGGCGCAAGCTCTGCCAGATCGTTCTGGCATTGGCCGCGATGGGCGCGGCGGGGTACAGCACGACATCGCTGGCCCATGGGTATTACCGTGGCGGGCACGGGCATGGTCACGTGGGCGTAGGTGTCTACGTGGGACCGGGCTGGGGATGGGGGCCGGGATGGGGTCCCGGCTGGTATCCATATGGACCGTATTACGCGCCGGGCTACTACCCTGGTTACTATCCTGCGCCTGCCGTCGTGGCGGCGCCTCCGGCGGAACCGCCGCAATACATCGAACAGGGCAGCGACGGCAATCCCACCATCACCGATGGGTCGTCGCCCAACGCGTGGTGGTATCACTGCGCCCGGCCCGAAGGTTACTTTCCGTACGTGAAGGAATGCCCGGGTGGCTGGCAGCGCGAGCAGCCCCATGCGCCGTCGTCCGCTGCCCCTATCCCTGCCCCTATCCCTGCTCCTATCCCTGCTCCTGGAGCCACCTCATGAGAATGCGCTCACTGAGTCTGCTGATGGCCGCGTCGCTGGGCCTCGGTGCCTGCGCAGTGATGCCGTCGGGTCCGAGCGTGATGGCGCTGCCGGGCACCAACAAGACGTTCGACCAGTTCCGTGGCGACGACTACAACTGCCGGCAGTTCGCTTTCGGGCAGGTGGGCGGCACCACGCCGCAGCAGAACGCCAACACAGCCGCCGTGGGCAGCGCCGTGGTGGGCACGGCACTGGGCGCGGCGGCAGGTGCGGCATTCGGTGGCGGCGAGGGCGCCGCCGTGGGTGCCGGGGTCGGCTTGCTGACCGGCTCCGCAGTCGGGGCCGGCAATTCGTACAACGCCGGATACGGCTCGCAGCGCGCCTATGACGCCGCCTATGTCCAGTGCATGTACGCCAGCGGCAATCGCGTACCGGTCTATGGACAAATGGTGACGGCACAGCCGCCGGCGCGCGCCGCGATGCCGCCGTCCAACTACCAGCCGTACTATCCGCCCCCGCCTCCGCCGGGCTACGTACGCTGATTCCTGCCTTAGTTGTCCTGTGTCTTGCCCTGTGTCTTGCCCTGCGTCGCCTGGTGCTGACCGCGCTGGGCGCGCAGGCGGACCCACGCGCAGAATTCGCGCGGCCGGCGATCGGCGCCCAGTGCATCGCAGTCGCGCGACAGCACGCCAAACTGTGCCGCCTCATCCCCTTGATAGTAATAGCGCAGGCGCTCCATCCAGAGCCGCGCCCGGTCCTGCTCGCCAGTCAGCGCAAGCAGCCACGCACTGCGGCGGATCAGGTTGGGCGTGGGCAGCAGGTGTAGCGCGTCGATATGGGCCGGCAGCAAGCCGGCTGCGCTGTCGGGCGTGATGGCCGCCTGCTCGGCGACGTCGGATGCCGCATGCTGACGGAACCAGACACGGGGCATCGGCAAGGCATCGCGATGCGCTTCACTCGCGTACTCGCGCGCCTCGACACGCTTGTAGTCCTGCCACAGCGTGACAAGCGCCACCGCCGACACAGCCACGAACGCCAGGCTCGCCAGCATCGCGCCGGCCCGAGGCCATGGGCGACCAAAGCCCGACGGCTCCAGCCAGGCCAGCAGAAAACAGAACGGCAGGAAGAAGTACAGATAGTGCAGCGGATACTCGAGCATCGAGTGCGCCACGAGCATGGCCAGCCAGACCAGCACCGGCACCGCCATGCTTCGCTCGGCCGGGGTGCCGCGCCAGACGCGGTCGCGGATCACGCGCCAGAACCAGGCCGCCAGCACCACGACGACGCCCACCGTGCCGACCGCACCCGTCTTGGCCAGCAGGTCGAGCATCGCATTGTGTGCATGCAGCGACATTTCCGCGACGACCTGCACTTGCGATGCCACCTGGAACTGCGCCCAGCCGAATTCGCCGTAACCGACGCCGAGCCACGGATGCGCGTGAAACATCGCCAGCGCCTGGGACCACAGCGCGCCGCGATACGAAATCTGATTGCCCGACTGCAACTGCGACACGGTATCGAACAGCCGCCAGTCGAACGCCTGCCCCGCCATCTTGATGGCCGGCTGCAGCGCCACGATGCCCACGACCAGCAGCACGGCAGCGGCGACCAGACCGGGCGCCCGGTGCATCGGGCTGGCGCCGCGCGGCGTACCGCGCGCCATGGCGGCCGCCAGCAACGCGTAGACCGCAGTCAGCCCGACATGTACCAGGCCGGTCCGCGACCCGGACAGCACGATGCCGCTTTCCAGCAGCATCGTCGCCATCAGCCACGACGGAAACTGCAGCCAGCTGCGCGTCGCCAGCCAGATGGCGGCGGCCAGCGCCAGCCCGTTGAGCGTCGCCTGATGATTGGGCTGGTTCAGGTTGCCCCAGAGCCGGCGATTGGTGTCATAGAAATATTCCGAGACGAGCCCGAATGCCTGGTCCTCCAGGTGGAAGACCTGTATCCACTGCGCCAGCGTGCCAAGCAGCCCGGCCACCAGAAAGGCGATGGCCAGCGCATCGACGATGCTGGCCCGGCGATCGACCGACGACGCCTGCCCCATGCGCCAGGCGCCCAGCATCACAGCCGTGCCCAGACCCAGCACCAGCTGCGTGGTCAGACGGCTGCCGGAGACATCGGCCATGCCCGAGGCCGCCTGCAGCACCGTGGTCGCCATCAGCCAGAGTGGGAACGCCGCCACCCACGGAAACGCCTTGCGTGGCCGCGAGCCCGACACATCGACGCGCACCAGGGCCAGTACGGCCACTAGCGCCACGCCGAGCAGCGCCGCCGTCCATTCGCCAAAGAACGTCGCCAGCGGCAGGGTATGCCGCGACACCAGAAACGGAAGGGTAAAGGCGACGACAATCGCCGTAGCGGGAAGCGTGGCTCGGTGCAGCGGCATGCGCGCAGGGGCTCAAGGGGGCAAAGGCGCCATGATAGCGTGGCGGCCTGCGCCGATGGGGCAGAACCACTCAGACACCCATGCTGCGGGACGAAGGTCCGATTGGAAACGTTCGACCCGCAATGCCGACGATAGCGTCCAGATCAGGACTTCTTGATTTCCCCCGTGCATGCTTGCGGCAGGAAACGCTGCGCGATCTTGTCTGCCGAGCATACCCACTTGATGGAACCTTTGTCGGCATTGTCCATCATCAGCGTCATGGCCTTGCCTTTCAGTTCCTTGGAAACGCCGTTCTGCCGGAATGTGGAGATGATGGTGCAGTTGCCGCTGTCATTGGCCGTGCCGCCAACATTCACGCGCTCCACGTACTTGCCATTGATATCGGCTGCAGCCGGAATGCCATTGGCCATCGCGTTTGCATTGTTCGGGCAAGTCCCGGTTTGCGAGAATGTTTCCGTGACCGACGCCTTCTGTCCCGACGCCAGCGTCAGCCCTTCGGATACCTGCGCCCGTGCGATGTAGTCCTGGTACTGCGGAATGGCAATCGCCGCCAGAATGCCGATGATTGCGACCACGATCATCAGTTCGATGAGCGTGAAGCCGGCCTGGCGACCATGTTGGTAGTGCATGTTGACCCCCTTCTGAAGAACTTGTTGGAATGGCGATGCGCCGACAGCCGCCAGGGCCATCGGCACGGCAATCTTCAGGGGAGTGGCGGCGCCTACGGATTGATGCAGGGCAAAGCGGCAGGCAATGTCGCAATTGCGGACAGGCGCGATAAACATGTTACGTATTGCCACGGCCAGCCTTTTCCGAGAGGCGGCTCGGATCGCTCCGAGCCGCCTTCGGGGCTGGCACCGCTAGCGGCCACGGGCGCTGCATGCCCGCCAGACGCTCAGCCAGCTGTCGACTTAGCGAGCTGCGTGCACGCTTGCGGCAGGTACTTCTTGTCGGCCGACGATTCGCACTTCCACGTCACCGAGCCCTTGTCGGCGTTGCCCATCGTCAGCGTCACGTACTTGCCGGTCAGGCCTTTGGCGATACCACTATCCTTGAAGTTCGCGGTAATCGTGCAGCCGCCCGCTTCGGTCGCGGTGCCGCCGACCTGCACGCTGTCGATGTAACTACCGGAAATGGACGTTGAAACTGGAATGCCACTGGCGGCGCCACTGGTGTTGTTGGGGCAGCTGCCCGTGTTGGAAAACGCCTCGGTCACCGGCGCCTTCTGCCCCGATGCCAGATTGACCCCTTCGGAGAACTGCGAGCGCGCCACGTAGTCCTGGTACTGCGGAACCGCGATACCGGCCAGGATGCCGATGATGGCCACCACGATCATCAGTTCGATCAGCGTGAAACCTTGTTGTAATGCGGGCGTGGCATGGCCGCTGGTGCGGCGCGCGCCGCGATGGATGGCGTTGAGTGTGCGTTGCATATTGACCCTTTCGTTTTCGTCGTCGAGCCGACGTGTTGGATTGGAAGTTCAGCCACGTGCCGCGTGCCCGAAGGCCTGTGGCGCGTGACCGGGGTCATGATCGGAAGAACGCTGGCGAGGCACCAATGACCTCGGACAATTCCTACAGAAATGTGGGAATTGTTTGGAAATCCGCAGGAGTCCGTGGCGCGGATGCTGCAATTCGGGTGTTGTAAAAACAAAACGGGCGACCCGCATGGGGTCGCCCGTTTCAGGCTCGCGATACAACTTTCTGGGTACTGCCCGATGCAATCGTCAGGCGGTCTGTGCGCTTCTGCGGCGCATCAGCTTGCCGATCAGCACGACCAGCACGGCGCCGATCACGCCGAACACCAAGTGCGCATGCGGCACGTGCACCTGGAACCATTCGGCATCCACCGGATCGCTGACCAGCATTTCGCCAGCCAGGTAGCCCAGCAGCGCGGCGCCCAGCACGATGATGATCGGGAAACGCTCCATCACCTTCAGCAGCAGCGTGCTGCCGAAGACAATCAGCGGAATCGACAGGCCCAGGCCGATGATCAGCAGCATCAGCTGGCTGCCTTCGGGGCCCTTCTGCGCGGCGGCGGCCACGGCCACCACGTTGTCCAGCGACATGACCAGGTCGGCGATCAGGATCGTGCGGATCGCGGCCCAGATGTTGTCCTTGGCGTCATGACCTTCTTCGTCGTCATCGCCAGTCAGCAGTTGCACGCCGATGTAGACCAGCAGGACGGCGCCCACGATCTTCAGGTACGGCAGGCTCAGCAGCTTGACGGCTGCCACGGTCAGCACCACGCGCATGATGATGGCGGCGGCGCTACCCCAGAAAATGGCCTTCTTCTGCTGGGCGGGGGGCAGGTTGCGCGATGCGAGCGCGATCACCACGGCGTTATCGCCCGACAGGACGATATTGGTCAGGATGATCGACCCCAGCGCAATCCAGAACGTGCTGCTGGACAACAATTCCACGGCTAGACTCCTCGAAATTCCAAAATTATGTTCCGTGCCCGCGGGAGCGGCCGGATGCGGCCAACTGCGGACTTTCGGATGTCTGAACTACCAGACATGAAGATTTATCGTACGAACCTTTCGATTCGGTTTCAACCGGGGTGGTTCGTGTCTCCGGATATACCCTAGGACATTGCCACGCCAGAACGACATTGCCCCCGCCACAAGGACGGGGGCAATGAATCGCGGTTCGCGAGGCGTCATGTCGACTCTCGCGCCCCGCAGGTACGGCATGCCGTGCGATGTGCCTGATAGCGCACAGGCACGTCATTGGCTGGCTGCTTACAGCATTGCCTTCAGCAGACGGCCCATTTCCGACGGGTTCTTGGTGACCTTGATACCGCAGGCTTCCATGATTTCCAGCTTGGCCTGGGCCGTATCGGCACCGCCCGAGATCAGCGCGCCGGCGTGGCCCATGCGCTTGCCCGGAGGCGCGGTCACGCCAGCGATGAAGCCAACCACCGGCTTCTTCATGTTTTCCTTGATCCAGTAAGCCGCGTTGGCTTCGTCCGGACCACCAATCTCACCGATCATGACCACGGCGTCCGTATCCGGATCGTCGTTGAACATCTTCATCACGTCGATGTGCTTCAGGCCGTTGATGGGGTCGCCACCAATGCCCACAGCCGACGACTGGCCCAGGCCCAGCGCGGTCAGCTGGCCCACGGCTTCGTACGTCAGCGTGCCCGAGCGCGACACCACGCCGATGCGGCCCTTCTTGTGGATGTGACCCGGCATGATGCCGATCTTGATCTCGTCCGGCGTGATCAGGCCCGGGCAGTTCGGTCCCAGCAGCAGCGTCTTCTTGTTCTGCTTGCGCATCTTGTCCTTGACTTCCATCATGTCGCGGACGGGGATGCCTTCGGTAATGCAGACCACCAGGTCCAGGTCGGCGTCAACGGCTTCCCAGATGGCGGCAGCTGCGCCTGCGGGCGGCACGTAGATCACCGACACGGTCGCGCCGGTCTGTGCCTTGGCGTCCTTCACGCTGGCATAGATAGGAATGCCTTCGAAGTCTTCGCCGGCCTTCTTCGGGTTCACGCCGGCAACGAACGCGTTCTTGCCGTTGGCATAGTCGCGGCAGCCACGGGTGTGGAACTGGCCGGTCTTGCCGGTGATGCCCTGGGTGATGACCTTGGTGTCCTTGTTGATCAGAATGCTCATTTGCTAGTCCTTTTAGTCGCCCCGCCCGGCTGCGGCCAGGCGGCAACGAAAGTTGTCCTTACTTGCCAGCGACTGCGGCCACGACCTTCTGGGCGGCTTCTTCCATCGTGTCGGCCGAAATGATCGGCAGACCCGACTCAGCCAGCATCTTGCGGCCCAGCTCTTCGTTCGTGCCCTTCATGCGGACGACCAGCGGCACGCCCAGCTGCACGGCCTTCGACGCGGTGATCACGCCTTCGGCGATCACGTCGCAGCGCATGATGCCGCCGAAGATGTTGACCAGGATGGCCTGCACGTTCGGGTTCTTCAGCATCAGCTTGAAGGCTTCGGTCACCTTCTCGGTCGTGGCGCCGCCGCCAACGTCCAGGAAGTTGGCCGGCTCGCCGCCGAACAGCTTGATGGTGTCCATCGTGGCCATGGCCAGACCGGCGCCGTTCACCAGGCAGCCGATGTTGCCGTCCAGCGAGATGTAGGCCAGGTCGAACTTCGAGGCTTCGATTTCGTTGGCGTCTTCTTCGTCCAGATCACGGTACGCGACGATCTCCGGGTGACGGAACAGTGCGTTCGAGTCGAAGTTGAACTTGGCGTCCAGGGCGATGACCTTGCCGTCGCCGGTCAGGATCAGCGGGTTGATTTCGGCCAGCGAAGCGTCGGTTTCCCAGAACGCCTTGTACAAGCCTTGCAGTGCCTGGCGAGCCTGGGCGATGCTGGCGTCGGGCACGCCGATCTTGCGGGCGATGTCGTCGGCGTCAGCGTCCTTCAGGCCTTCGGCCGGATCAACGATCAGCGTGTGGATCTTTTCCGGGGTGTGGGCAGCGACTTCCTCGATGTCCATGCCGCCTTCGCTCGATGCCATCAGGGCCACCTTCTGCGACACGCGGTCCACCACCAGCGACACGTACAGTTCCTTCTTGATGTCGGCGCCTTCTTCGATCAGCAGGCGGTTGACCTTCTTGCCTTCCGGGCCGGTCTGGTGCGTCACCAGCGTCATGCCGAGGATGTTGCTGGCGTAGGTCTTCACCTCGTCGATGCTCTTGGCCACCTTCACGCCGCCGCCCTTGCCGCGGCCGCCTGCGTGGATCTGTGCCTTGACAACCCACACCGGGCCGCCGAGCTGTTCAGCCGCCTTCAGGGCCTCTTCGACCGAGAAAGCCGGGATGCCGCGCGGAACCGGCACATTGTATTTGCGCAGGATTTCCTTGCCTTGATACTCATGGATATTCATGCGTGTTTCCTTTCGGGTAGGCGTAAAGGGATTGGAAAAATAGTTGGAGACGAAGGGCTTGCGCCTGTTTCCTTGGGCCGACCGTGACGGTCAGCCCGACGTACCGTTGGGCCGGTGGGCCAGGGTGTCTTCGCCACCTGATGCGGGGGCATCGGCGCGTGACGCGGTCTGGGGGGACGACGCCGCAGCGCCGGCTTTCGGTTTCGGCTGGTGACCATACCAGCGCGGGTAAAACTGGCGAACCACCTCGCCCTCGAAATGGAGCGCGTGGCATCCATGGAGCTGCATCGGCGGTTCGGGATTGGGGTCGTCGGCGCCGTCGCGAATCTTGAACACATCGCCCGCGAAGGCCTGGATGGCGGCGGTCGGCAGCACGCCGGCCAGTTCGGTGAGATGGGTGCAGCCGGCGACATGGCCCAGCCGGTCGCGCACGGCCTTGCGGAACCCCTTTGTCAGGTTCAGGCCGATCAACTGGCGGTAGGCCGGGCCGATCGTGTCACAATGCGTCGGATAAGGCACCCAGTCCGAACACGCCTCGGCGTCCACGATATTCAGGCGCAGGTCGATCGTCACGCGCAGCCAGAGGTCGTGCAACGGCTGGCCTTCCGGGCGGATGCGGTTACCGGCCAGTTCGATATCGCGCGGCTTCGTGTCGGTCAGGCGCGCCTCGATGTCCCAGAGGCCGTCATCCCGCAAATACGCTTCGGCCGTGATGGCACGGCGATGACGCAAGGCACGGTTGACGGGCGGGGAAAGCGGCATGACTGCGGGGCTGAAGCGGCAGGCTGAACGTGGCGGAATTCTGAGGCAGTACTTGCGCGGCGTTCGCTACGGCAAACTTCGCGGCTTCTCTTCGGTCCGGACGGCCCGGCGCATGCCGGACGGCCGTCTGGGCCGGATAACCCATGGAGTTTAACATGCCGCGCTGCTTTGACCGGGAACATCCTGCTCGACAGTCTGGCCGGCCCCGATTGTTGCAACGACAATGGCGGCAAACCGGCCTCACACCTGGGTTTCCGGCCGCCGACACGGCGCGGCGCTGCGTTGCATCAGTGGTACGACAACTTGCTTGACGGCCGCGCGAATACCCCTTATGCGTACGCAGGTATGCAGATGGCCACCCGGCGTAGGGTCCGCCGTTGCTCGCCGTTGGTACTCGTGCTGCTACTCGCCCTCGTACCCGTCCTCGGCGCCCCGGATGATCTTGCCGATCACGCTCCGCGAGAAGCCCCGGGCCATCATGAACCGGATCTGCTTGGCCCGCGCTTCGGGTGAATCAGGCGGCACACCAAACCGCTTGCGCCACACCTCGGCGGCCCGCTCCACTTCGGTATCGCGCAGCCGGTCCTGGAGTTCCCGCAGTTGGTCGTTGCCAAGTTGGTGGGTCTTCGCCTCCTGCATCACGCGCGCCGCGCCATACCGGCTGGCGCGCCGGTGGACCAGGCTATCGACGAAGCGATCATTCGACAGCCAGTTTTCGCGCTCCAGCGCATCGAGCAAGGCCTCCACTTCTTCGGCCGATTCGGCATGGGGCGCCAGCTTGCGCGCCAGTTCGACGCGACTGTGCTCGCGGCGCGAGAGATAGCCAACGGCGCGGGCCTTGAGGGAAAGCGGGGGACGGGTTCCGGCCATCAGGAATCAGGAGAGCGTTTGGGGGGCAAGGAGGGGACGAAAAACAAAAAAGCCGCCGCACTGTCATGCGACGGCTTTTGTTGCCGGCAGGCGTCAACCTCAGTCTTCGATCTCGGCCGGCGCGCCCAGCGCGGTGTTCGTCGGGGCCACGCCCAGCGCCGCACGCACCTTGTTTTCGATCTCGGCGGCGATGTCCGGATTCTCGCGCAGGTATTCACGCGCGTTGTCCTTGCCCTGGCCGATCTTGTCGCCGTTGTAGCTGTACCACGCGCCCGACTTTTCGACGATCTTGGCGTCCACGCCCAGGTCGATGATCTCGCCCTGGCGCGAGATCCCCTGGCCGTAGAGGATGTCGAAGAACGCCTCGCGGAACGGCGGCGAAACCTTGTTCTTGACCACCTTGACCTTGGTCTCGTTGCCGACCACTTCGTCGCCCTTCTTGATCGAGCCGATACGGCGGATGTCCAGACGCACCGAGGCGTAGAACTTCAGCGCGTTACCGCCGGTCGTGGTTTCAGGCGACCCAAACATCACACCGATCTTCATGCGGATCTGGTTGATGAAGATCACCAGGCAGTTGGTACGCTTGATGGTGCCGGTCAGCTTGCGCAGTGCCTGGCTCATCAGGCGGGCCTGCAGACCCGGCAGCGAATCGCCCATCTCGCCTTCGATTTCGGCCTTCGGCACCAGCGCGGCCACCGAGTCGATCACGATCAGGTCGATCGAGCCCGAGCGCACCAGCGCGTCGGTGATTTCCAGTGCCTGCTCGCCGGTGTCGGGCTGGGAGATCAGCAGGTTGCCCACGTCCACGCCGAGCTTGCCCGCGTACTGCACGTCCAGCGCGTGTTCCGCGTCGATGAACGCGCAGGTGCCGCCCAGCTTCTGCATTTCGGCGACGACCTGCAGCGTCAGCGTGGTCTTGCCCGACGATTCCGGACCATAGATCTCGACCACGCGGCCGCGCGGCAGGCCGCCGACGCCCAGCGCGATGTCCAGGCCCAGCGATCCGGTGGACACCACCTGGATATCCTTTTCGACGTCGCCATCGCCCAGGCGCATGATCGAGCCCTTGCCGAACTGCTTTTCGATCTGGGAGAGCGCGGCGGCAAGCGCCTTCTGCTTCTCAGCACTTACGCCGGCGCCGGCCTTCTTGTCGTCCATGGTCGTCCTTCAGTCAATGGGTGGTCAATTGGTGTATAAATAGGCCGCATGCGGCGTGGCGCCTGCTTTTCAAGCCTTTTCCGATGGATTTCGGGCGGCTTTCGAAGGCTTTTGGCGCCTGGACTCGCCAGTCCCGGCCCTGCGCAGTCCCTTCCGGGACGACTCGCGCGGAATGTCGGGTACTGTATAAAAAAACAGTATGCTTGGCAAGCCCCACCGGCACCGCAAACCGGCTGCGGGCGATGCAGCACAAAAAAGGTGACAAGGGTGGAGACAAACCATGCGGATTCTGATCGCCGAAGATGACGACGTGCTGGCAGACGGCCTGACACGGTCGTTGCGCCATTCCGGCTATGCCGTCGATCACGTCGCCAATGGCGTGGAAGCCGACTCGGCCCTTTCCACGCAGAGTTTCGACCTGCTGATCCTGGACCTTGGCCTGCCCCGCATGCCCGGGCTGGAGGTGCTCAAGCGGCTGCGTGCGCGCGGCGCGATGCTGCCTGTGATGATCCTGACCGCGGCCGACGGCGTGGACGAGCGCGTCAAGGGGCTGGACCTGGGCGCCGACGACTACATGGCCAAGCCCTTCGCGCTGTCCGAGCTGGAGGCACGCGTGCGTGCGCTGGTGCGGCGCGGCGCCGGCGGGGGCGCCACGCTGATGCGCCACGGCCCGCTGGCCTTCGACCAGGTCGGCCGCATCGCCTTCCTGAACGACCAGATGCTGGACCTGTCGGCGCGCGAGATCGGCCTGCTCGAAATCCTGCTCACGCGCAGCGGCCGGCTGGTGTCGAAGGAACAGCTTGTCGACCACCTGTGCGAATGGGGCGAGGAAGTCAGCAACAACGCCATCGAAGTCTACGTGCACCGCCTGCGCAAGAAGATCGAGGTGGGCGGCATCCGCATTGCCACCGTGCGCGGCCTGGGCTATTGCCTGGAGAAATTCCAGCCGGCCATGGCCACCCACGGCTGACGCAAACCGCCCATGAGCCTGCTGCGCCTGCCCTGGCGACGCCATCCCGCCGCAGGCGCCGCCCCGCTGCCCGAGGCCGCGCGCCCCACGCTGGCCGACGCCGCCGCCGAGGATTCGGCGCTGGCGGATGCCCTGCCCCATCTCGAGGAAACCTCGGCCCATCCCGCCCCGCGATCGCTGTTCGGCGAGATCCTGGACTGGATGCTGGCGCCGCTGCTGCTGCTCTGGCCGATGAGCATCGCGGTCACGTACCTGGTGGCCAAGTCGATCGCCAACGGACCGTTCGACCGGGCGCTGGAGGCCAGCGCCATCGTGCTGTCGCAGCAGGTGCGCGAAGTAAACGGACGCGTGACGCTGCAGCTGCCGCTGTCGGCGCGCGAGATCCTGCGCGCCGACGAGACCGACAACATCTATTACCAGGTGGTGGGCAAGCGCGGCGAGTACGTGGCCGGCGACCACGACCTTCCGCTGCCGTCCGAAGAGGAACAGGGCCATGCCGGGCTGGTGTCGATGCGCGACGACCGCGTGGCCGGCAACGATGTGCGCGTGGCTTATACCTATGTCGATCTGAAAAACGTCGGCGGCAACCAGCCGGTGCTGGTGCAGGTGGCCGAGACACTGGACAAGCGTGCCCGGCTGGCCAACGAGATCATCAAGGGGGTGATCCTGCCGCAGTTCGTGATCCTGCCGCTGGCCGTGGTGCTGGTGTGGTTCGGGCTCACGCGCGGGCTGGCGCCGCTGACGGCCATCCAGCAGCGCATTCGCTCGCGCAACCCTGGCGATACGAGCCCGATCGACGAACGCGCGGCGCCGCAGGAAATCACGCCGCTGGTGGCGTCGTTCAACGACCTGCTGGCCCAGCTCGACCAGTCCGTGCAGACACAGAAGCGTTTCATTGCCGATGCCGCGCACCAGATGAAGACCCCGCTGGCGGGCCTGCGCATGCAGGCCGAACTGGCGCAGCGCGAGCAGTCGCCCGAGGAACTGCGGCGGTCGCTGGCGCAGATCGCCGGCAGTTCGGAGCGCACGGCGCACCTGGTGACGCAGCTGCTGTCGCTGGCGCGCATGGAAAACCTGGCCGGCGCCGGCGGCATGGCGCCGCTGGACCTTGCCGCACTGGCTCGCGACGTGGTCAAGGACTGGCTGCCGCAGGCATGGGCCCGCAATATCGACCTGGGGCTGGAAGCCGACGATCACCCGGTCATGATCACCGGCAACCGCCTGATGCTGACCGAAATGCTCAACAACCTCTTGGACAACGCCATCCGCTACACGCCGGCCGGCGGCCATGCCACCGTGCGCGTGGCCAGCGACGCCTTCGAGCCGTTCGCGTACCTGGACGTGGAAGACACCGGGCCGGGCATCGCGCCGGCCGAGCGCGAACGGGTGATGGAACGCTTCTATCGGGTGCTGGGCACCAACACCGAGGGCAGCGGGCTGGGGCTGGCCATCGTGCGCGAGATCGTGCAGCAGCATGGCGGCGAAGTCGCCATCGACGACAACGTGTACCAGGCGTCCCCGCGGCTGGCCGGCGCGCGCCTGCGCATCACGCTGCGCCGGCTCGCCCCCGACGAGAATCCGGCATGAGCAGGAAAACGCCCCGCGACCGGATGACGCCCCTCGAACGGCGCGCCTGGCACCACAACGTGCGATGGATCGGGGGGCTGCTGGCAGCCTGGTTCCTGATCACGTTCGGCGTGAGCTGGTTCGCGCGCGAACTGCGCTTCGATTTCATGGGCTGGCCCTTTTCGTTCTGGATGGCCGCGCAGGGATCGCTGATTCTTTACGTGCTGATGGCCGCGCTGTACGCCTGGCGCATGAATCGCGCCGACGACGAGATGCACGCCCGCGAGCACGAACTGGCCCGCACGGACGCCGGCATCGACACCGGCATCGACGCCCATCCGGCGCCCCCCGCCGAACCTGACGACGCCGGCGGAAAACCGCGCCACGCCCCCTTCTAAGGGTTTCCTCTCGGGCCGCGCTCTTTGCTGCGGCGCAAGACGGCGTCCCGGCCCGCCAGCGGGCGCCCCGCGCCCCGAATGCCTCGCAATGCAGCACGCGCCGGGCCGCGCATCGGCCCGGTTTGCCTAGCGTATACCCCGACCGATTCCACCCGGTTTGCCCCGGATCTGTCAGAACTCAGTAAGTTTCGCCTCCCACAATCGTTCCAACCTTGGCGCAATGGGCCGGTACGTGCACACGTACACGGCCCTGACGGCGGGGACCTGAAGATTTTCGACGGAAGAACGGAAACGGAGGAGACAACACATGGCAAACGCGCAAAACGTGGGGACCGTACCTGCGGCCCACAATGCGCCGATGACGAAGGAAGAGAAAAAGGTCATTCTGGCCTCTTCCCTCGGCACGGTATTCGAGTGGTACGACTTTTACCTGTACGGTTCGCTGGCGGCGGTCATCGCCAAGCAGTTCTTCGCCGGCCTGGACCCGACGTCGGCATTCATCTTCGCGCTGCTGGCCTTTGCCGCAGGCTTCATCGTGCGGCCGTTCGGGGCACTGGTGTTCGGCCGCCTCGGCGACATGATCGGCCGCAAGTACACCTTCCTGGTGACCATCCTGATCATGGGCATGTCGACGTTCATCGTCGGCCTGCTGCCCGGTTACGCCACCATCGGCTGGGCCGCCCCGATCATCCTGATCGCATTGCGCATGCTGCAGGGCCTGGCACTGGGCGGCGAATACGGCGGCGCGGCCACCTATGTGGCCGAACACGCGCCGCACGGCAAGCGCGGCGCCTACACGGCATGGATCCAGACCACGGCCACGCTGGGCCTGTTCCTGTCGCTGATCGTGATCCTGCTGGTTCGCGAAGCCACCGGCCCGAACTTCGACGTCTGGGGCTGGCGTATCCCGTTCCTGGTCTCGATCCTGCTGCTGGCCATGTCGGTGTACATCCGCCTGTCGATGAGCGAGTCGCCGGCCTTCCAGAAGATGAAGGCCGAGGGCAAGACGTCGAAGGCACCGCTGACCGAAGCCTTCGGCCAATGGCGCAACCTGAAGATCGTGATCCTGGCACTGGTGGGCCTGACCGCCGGCCAGGCCGTGGTCTGGTACACGGGCCAGTTCTACTCGCTGTTCTTCCTGACCCAGGTGCTGAAGGTCGATGCCAAGACGGCCAACCTGCTGATCGCCGGCGCGCTGGTGATCGGCACGCCGTTCTTCATCTTCTTCGGCTCGCTGTCGGACAAGATCGGCCGCAAGTGGATCATCATGCTGGGCTGCGCCCTGGCCGTGCTGACCTACTTCCCGCTGTTCAAGGCGATGACCCACTACGCCAACCCGGCGCTGGAGCGTGCCCAGCAGTCGGCCCAGATCGTGGTGACGGCCGACCCGGCCACCTGCTCGTTCCAGGGCAGCCCGATCGCCCGCGAGATCGACTTCCGCAGCTCGTGCGACATCGTCAAGCGCACGCTGGCCCAGGCATCGGCCAGCTACGAGGTGGTGAACGCCCCGGCCGGTACCGTGGCTTCGGTCAAGATCGGCGACAAGGAGATCAAGGCCTTCGACGCCACCGTGGGCAACGGCACGTTCGACGACGCCAGCAAGAAGCAGATCGCCGATTTCAAGAAGTCGGTCAGCGGCGAGATGACGGCGCACGGCTACCCGACCAAGGCCGACCCGGCCCAGATGAACACGATCATGGTCCTGGTGATCCTGGTCATCCTGGTCATCTACGTCACGATGGTGTACGGCCCGATCGCGGCCATGCTGGTGGAAATGTTCCCAACCCGCATCCGCTATTCGTCGATGTCGCTGCCGTATCACATCGGCAACGGCTGGTTCGGCGGCCTGCTGCCGACCATCTCGTTCGCGCTGGTGGCCCAGAACGGCAATATCTACTACGGCCTCTGGTACCCGATCATCATCGCCGCCATGACCTTCGTGCTGGGCGCACTGTTCGTCCGCGAGACCAAGGACGTGGACATCTACGCCAACGACTGAACGGCCACACGACACATACGACAACGACGCGGCAATCCCGGCATTCACCGGAGGGATACAACCGGTAACCCTCGCTCAGGATGGCTGGCCTACCGGCCAGCCGCTCCTTCCAGGCAGACCCTCGGGTCTGCCATTTTTTTGGGCGACCGCCGAAGCTTGCAGAAAATTGTCACAAAGGTGTTGACAGGCCGAAAACCGAAGGTATAATTTCGATCTTCGTTGGCGAATTAGCTCAGTCGGTTAGAGCGACGGAATCATAATCCGCAGGTCCGGGGTTCGAATCCCTGATTCGCCACCATCTATTAGAAAAGCCGCAATCTCTCACGGGATTGCGGCTTTTTGCTTTGGGGCTGCGCAACGGCCCGTCGCCGGGCCCGGGCCATCGCAACGCATCTGGGCCAGCCGTCGCGGCGGTTGCCCGAGGCTCAGACCAGCGCCATCAACGGCGCCAGCATCGGGCTCTGCGCGGCCAGCGTGCGCTGTTCGGCCAGTACGCCGCGCAGGATGTCGTGCGTCGTATCGGGGTTGGCCAGCACCACGCGGAATACCGCGATGGCCCTGCCGCCCCATTGCGACGATGTCAGCTGCGTGCGCGACACGAACGACCGCCCGGCGTCGCGCTGCATCTCCTGGATGCTGATGGTCAGCGCGTCCAGCGCCTGCTGGATCTGCTCGCGCTTCTGCGCCGGGGTAGACGCCGACAGCAGCGCCGCACGCACGGCTTGGGGCACGTAGCGGTACGTCAGGATGCAAAGCTGTGGCCGGCTGTCGAGTTCGAAATCGGGCTGTTGCGCGATCAGTCCGGCAAAGAACTTCGCGTTGTCGATGCCGCTGTCGATCAGCCTGGCCAGGCCCTTGCGTCCCAGCAGGTGCAGGTTGGCATAGAGCATCACGGCCGCCGCGCCGCGCGAGCCTTCCAGCGTGTGGCGACCCAGGTCGACCGAACCCTTGCGCACGATGTAGTTCGCGTGCTGGATGATCTCCTGCGTCCAGGCCGGATCGCGGAACAGCACCATGCCGGCGCCCATCGGCACGTAGAACTGCTTGTGTGCGTCGATCACCACGGAATCGGCCCGCTCGATGCCGGCAAAGCGCCCGCGTTCGCGCTCGGACAGCAAGGTCGCGCCGCCCCAGGCGGCATCGACGTGGAAGTGGCAGCCAGCTTCCTGCGCCACGTCGGCAATCGCGTCCAGCGGGTCCACGGCGCCGGTCTCGGTCGATCCGGCGATGCCGACAATGGCCATCGTGCGGACATTGCGCGCCTTGAGGTCCGCGAGCGTTTCGCGGAGCTTGTCCATCCGCATGCGGCCATCGCCATCGACCGCCACCGGCACCAGGTTGTCACGCCCGATCCCCAGCACGTCGGCGGCCTTGCGCAGCGAATAGTGGCCACGCTCGGACACCACGATTGCCAGCCCGTCGTAGCCGTAGTGGCGCAGCGCCGCCATCAAGCCCGCACTGTGGATGCCCGGGAAGCCGTCGCGTGCGCGCAGCACGTTGTTGCGGCTGGCCCAGAGCGCCGCCAGGTTGGCCGTGGTGCCGCCCGCGCAGAACGCGCCAAGCGAATGCTCGGGGTTGTGCAGCCACTGCGCGTAGAAGCCGCCGTCGCGCGCGAAGACCAGCTTGTGCAGCATGCCGATGACCTGGCGTTCCAGGCCGGTGAGCGCGCCGGAGGTTTCCAGCTTCACGACGTTCTGATTCAGCGCCGCCACGATCTTGGCCAGCGACGGCATGAACGACGGCAGCGACGACGTCATATGGCCAATGAAGCTCGGCGACGCCACCGGCATCACGTGGCGGAACACATCGTGCAACAGATGATCGGCGTGCACCTGCGGCGCGGTCGGATCTTCTGGCAGGTCTACCGAGGAAAACTGCGCCTCGCGCGTGGCGCACGCGCCAACCGGATCGAAATCCTGGCTGGCGAAGAAGTCGGCGGGATGCTCGGCGATGCGTCGCTCGAGGTCTTCGAACGCGCCCCGGTCCGCGTCGAACCAGTGCAGCGGACAGTCGTCGTCCAATTGGCGTTCGTGCGAGTTGTCTGACGTCTCCGTCTTCGGCGCGTTCATTTGCAAAGCCCAGTCAATACCGTGCCGCCCCGGATGCGGCGCGGTGTGGCTGGGATTATGCCGGATAAGGGCCCGCCAGGGCCGGGCCAGACCGTACAGGGAAGCGGCCAATCCCGCCCCCGGCGGGCGTCAGCGCGCCGCGCGCCGCAGGCTCCGCCCCGGCCGCGCGCCGGTCGCCGCGCCGTGCTCCCACACGGCCTGCCCGTTCACGAACACGTGTGCGATGCCGGCCGACGGCTGCTGCGGGTCGAGATAGCTGGCCACATCCTTCACGGTCTTCGGATCGAACACGGTGACGTCTGCCGCATTGCCCTCCTGGATCTCGCCGCGCCCTGCCAGTCCGAAGGCGTGCGCGGTCATGCCGGTCATCTTGTGGACCGTCTCCTCCAGCGTCAGCAGTCCGAGATCGCGGCTGTAGTGGCCCAGCAGGCGCGTGAAGGTGCCCCACAGGCGTGGATGCGGGTAGTCGTCGGACGGAATCCCGTCGGACCCGATCATCGTGTCGGGATACGCCAGCACGCGCTGGACATCGCCTTCATCCATGAAGAAATACATGCCCATGCCGGGCATCACGCGGTCCAGCGCCTCGGCGCGCGAGCACTGCCATTCCTGCGCCAGATCGGACAGCTTGCGGCCGGCGCTCCTGGGCTCGGACTGCGAATAGGTAATCAGGATCTCGTCGCTGATGGCCAGCCGTTCGCGGCGCAGCAGCGACGACGAGGCCGTGTACGGGTAGCAGTCCAGGCAGATCTTCTGCGCACGGCCCAGTTCGCCGATGCGCGCCAGCGTTTCGCGGGTGCGGCCGAAGTTGGGCTTGCCGATGACCTTGTGGTGCGAGATCACAAGCTTGACGTCGATGGCCCGCGCAATCCGGGCCGACTCCTCGATGGCCTCGATCACGCCATCGCCCTCGGTGCGCATGTGCGTGGCATAGACGCCGCCGAACCGCTTCAGGTCGCGCCCCACGCCGATGATCTCCTCGGCCGGCGCGGCCGCCGCCGGCGGGTAGAAGGTGCCCGTGGAAAGGCCAATCGCCCCCTGCTCCAGCGCGGCGTTGGCCGCCTGGCGCATGGCTTCGACCTCGGCGCCCGTGGCAGGCCGGTCGAGATCGTCCTGATGCACCGCGCGCAACGCCGTATGGCCCACCAGCGATGCCACGTTGACGGCGGCCGGCGTGGCGTCCAGCGCGTCGAGATACTGACCGAACTCGGCAAAGCGCCATTGCGGTTCGACCGTCCGCAGCGGCAGCGGCGGGTCCCCGCCGCTCTGCCTGTACGGCGCCAGGCTGATGCCGCAGTTGCCGTTCACGACAGTCGTCACGCCCTGCGAGATCTTCGGCGCCATGCCCGGCGACTCCAGAACGGCGCGGTCGTCGTGCGCGTGACTGTCGATAAAGCCCGGCGCCACGACCATGCCGGCCACGTCGATCTCGCGGACGGCGCGCTGGCCAGTGGCATCGCCAATGAACACGATACGGCCACCTTCGATGGCCACGTCGGCACGGTAGCGCGCCGCGCCGGTGCCGTCGATCACGTCGCCGCCGCGCAGGATCACATCGAACATGCTGGTCTCCCCTTTCAGTCGAGCTTGATATCTGTCTTGCGGATCAGGTCGCCCCATTTGCGGCTTTCCTTGCCGATCATCTGGGCGAAGGCCTCGGGCGAACCGCCCACCACCACCGATCCGTTCTGCTCGGCTTCCTTGCGCATCGCCGGCAGCTGCAGGTAGGCATTGATCTCGCGGTTCAGCCGCTCCACCACAAGCCGGGGCGTGCCGGCGGGCGCCACGATGCCACCCCAGGCATTGACCTCGAAGCCGGGCAGGCCGGATTCCTCCATCGTCGGCACATTGGGCAGCACCGGCAGCCGCGCCTTGCTGGTCACCGCGATGGCGCGCAGCTTGTTGCCCTGCACGGCGGCGATGATGGACGGCACGTTGTCGAACATGAAGTCGACCTGGCCGCTGATGACGTCGATCTGCGCCTGCGGCGCGCCACGGTATGGAATATGGCGAAATTCGATGTGCGCCTGGTCCTTGAGCATTTCGCCACTCAGATGGCTGGTGGTGCCGTTGCCGCCAGAGCCCATCGTCAGCCGGCCCGGATTCTTGCGCGCGTAGTCGATCAGTTCCCTGAGGTTACGCACCGGCAGGCCGGGGCTCACGGCCAGGATGTTCGGGACAGTCGTGGTCGCGCAAACCGGCACCAGGTCCTTGTCGGGGTCATAGCCGGGGCGCGCCAGCAGGCTGCGGTTGATCGCCATCGTCACGATATTCCCGAAGCCGATGGTGTAGCCGTCCGGCCGGCTGCGCACCAGCGTCTGCATGGCGATGCTGCCTGCCGCGCCGGGCCGGTTGTCCACCACCACCGATGTGCCGAGCTTGTCGCCCAGGTACTGCGCCAGCTTGCGGCTCGACTGGTCAGGCGTGCTGCCCGCCGCCGCCGGCACGATCAGCGTGAGCGGCTTGCCGGCGGGCCATTCGGCGGCGTGGGCGGTGCCGGCGGCACATGGGCCCAGCAGCCCGGCCATCATCCCCGTGATCACGGCACCGGTTTTAAGAATTTCAATGGCTTTGCGTCTCTGGGGTATCGTCATCGGTAACCTCGCGGCAAGCGTGTAATCTCAGTGGGAACGCGCTATGTTGCGCCCGGCGCCGCGCGGCTGTATATCGAAGTTTCGGCAAGCGGCCATTACTTTTTTTGATGACATGAAGCATCCCGCCAGACGTCATATCCCCTCCGTGGTCAACCTGAACACGTTCGAGACCATCGCGCGCCGGGGCAGCGTGACAGCCGCCGCCGACGAACTGGGCCTGAGCCAGGGCGCGGTCAGCAAGCAGCTGCTCGATCTCGAAAGCTTTCTAGGCACGACGCTGTTCGCGCGCAACAACGCCCGGCTGGCGCTGAGCGACGAAGGCGCGGGCTACCTGGCACGCATCCGGCCGCTGCTGGATCAGCTGGAAGCGGCAACGGTGGCCGCCTCGGGCGCCGCCCAGCGTATGCGCGAGGTGCGCTTCTCGGTGCCGAACACGTTCGGGCTGCTATGGGTCATGCCGCGCCTGTGCGGCTTCGCGGCGGCGCATCCCGAAATCCGCATCCACGTGGCGAACCACATCGGGGCGGTATCGTTGCGCGACGCGGGGCTGGACGCCGCCATTGTCTACGCCGAGGACGGTCTCGACGACGACAGCGCCGATCTGCTGCACGGCGTGCGCAGCCTGCCCGTGGCGGCGCGCGAGCTGGTACCCGGCCGGCTGCCGCTGCCGGCCAGCCGCATCGCGGCGCTGCCGCTGCTGCACCACACGACCGCGCCCAGCGCGTGGGCCAGCTACCTGCGCGATCTCGACGCCAGCATCGCCCTGCCGCTGCCGTCGGGCACGCAGTACAACCTCGTCACGTTCGCGCTCAAGGCCGCCGAAGCCGGGCTCGGTGCCGCGTTGGTGCCCGACTATGCCGTCGCCGACAGCCTGCGCGAGGGCCGTGTGGTGCAGCTCAATCACGCTTCCCTGCCCTCGCGGCGCGGCTACTACCTGATTCGCCGCCCTGACCGCGCCGAAGTGCCGGCGGTGAAGGTGCTGCGCGAATGGCTGATGGCCCGGCGCGCGGATGTTATCGGCATGAAGGACTAGCGTACGTGGGCGACGCCTATAACGCCGCGGCGTCGCCCCGCCTGACGCGCGGCTTGGGCACCCGGGGCCCCGGCTCGCCCTCCATGGGCAGGAGCCGATGCACGCGCGCGAATTCCGCCAGATCGATCAGCGAGCCCAGTCCCAGCTTGTCCATGATGCTGGCCTTGTGCGAACTGACGGTCTTGTTGCTGATCTCCAGCACATCCGAAATCGCCTTGTTGGAATGGCCCACCGCCAGCAGACGCAGCACGGTCAGCTCACGGCGGCTCAGCAGCGCCTTCGGGTCCGCCGGGTTGGCCGCTGCGCGGCGGAAGGTCGGCAAGGACTTAAGCGGAAACGCCGCGTAGCCGCTCATCAGCGCACGCACGGCGTCGGCCAGCCCTTCCAGCCCGGCGCCCTTGTCGATAAATCCATGGGCGCCGCCCAGTAATGCGCGCTCCGCGGCGCGCCGCTGCGCCGACAGCACCAGCACGCATGTGACCGGCCAGGTCGACACCACTTCCTCGAGCACGGCGTCGCCGGGCAGGTCGTCGAGCTGCAGATCCATGACGACCAGGTTGGCCGGGCGGTCGCGCAGCGCCAGCAGGCCGGGGGCGCCGCCGGCGGCAACGCGGACCTCCTCGAAGCCGGAGACGGTCTCCAGGATGTTGCAGACCGTCTTGCGAACGGCGATATGCGGATCAATAACGATTGCGTTGGGCATGCCAGGTCTCCGTGAATGCGAACAGCGGGCAGCTTAGGCGTTCCTGCGCCTCGCCTGCGGCAGAACGGGCTGAAAATGCATGCTGAAACTTCCGGGTTTTCTTACGGAAATTTCAGGTGTTGAGTAGTTGCGTCCACGAGGGGGCCGAAGCACGCACGCTGACGACAGCGCTGGATCACATCGCCACGCAGATGACAATCGTGAAATCCTTAAAAATTACGCGTTGATTTGATCTACGTTACGGTGTGAGCACGGTCCGCGTGCCATGATGATCACGTCGCGCCAGCCGTGCGCCCGTAGCGTTTCAACCAAGGAGATGCCATGCCCCCGATGTCCACGATCGTGCTTGCCACCGACGGTTCCGCCTTCAGCGACGCCGCCGCACGCTTTCTGGCCGATGGCAAGCTGCTGCAGGCCGGCTTCACGGTGCATGTGATTCACGTGTCGCCCGATGTCACGGGCCAGGTGCGTGCCTTCGTCAGCAAGGAAACCATCGACGCCTGGCACAACGAGGCCAGCGACAAGGCCATGACACCGGTCTGCGCCATCCTGGAAGCGGCGAAGATCCCGTTCGAGCGCCACGCGCTGCATGGCTATCCGCCCGAGAAGATCCTGAGCCATGCGAAATCGGTGAATGCCAGCGCCATCGTCATGGGCACCCACGGGCGCGGGTCGTTCTTCGACGCCGTACTCGGGTCGGTAGCCGGCCGCGTTCTGGCGCAGGCCCCTTGCCCGGTGGTGATGGTGAAGGCGGAGGAAAAGGTCAAGCCGCAGGCTTGACGCAATCACCGGCCCGGGCGGGCCAGGAAGGGCCGATGCCGATGGATCAGACCGCCCAGAGCGGCGGTTCGTCCATCAGCGCGATCTGTTCGCGCAGTTCGAGGATGCGATCCTGCCAGTAGCGCGCCGTGCCGAACCACGGAAACGCGGCCGGGAACGCGGGATCGCGCCAGCGGCTGGCCAGCCAGGCGCTGTAGTGCAGCAGGCGCAGCGTGCGCAGCGCCTCTACCAGCCACAGCTCGCGCGTATCGAAATCGGCAAAGTCCTCGTAGCCGGCCACGATGTCGGCCAGCTGGTCCTGCATCGCGGCGCGATCGCCTTCCAGCAGCATCCAGATGTCCTGTACCGCCGGGCCCATGCGGCTATCGTCGAAGTCGACGAAGTGCGGCCCGGGCGTGCCCCGGCCGCGCGCATCGGCTTCGTCGATCCACAGCACATTGCCGCGATGGCAATCGCCATGCAGGCGCAGCAGGCGAACGTCGCCCGCACGCTCGTAGCAGCGGCGCACCGCATCGAGCGCCAGGTCCACGGCCGTGCGCCAGGGCGCCAGCAGATCGGCGGGAATGCAGTCGTGATCGAGCAGATAGTCGCGCGGGGCCACGCCGAACGTGTCGATATCGAGCGCCGGCCGTGCCTGGTAGGCCGTGGCCGCGCCACAGGCATGAATGCGGCCGATGAAACGGCCCAGCCAGGTGCGCGTGGCGGCCTGGTCCAGCGGCGGCTCGCGGCCGCCGCAGCGCGCAAACACGGCAAAGCGGAAGCCCGCGTGCGCCAGCAGCGTGCTGGCCGACGCGTCGCCCATCGGCAGCGGCAGTGCCGGCACGGCGGGAATCTCCGCATCGGCCAGCTGTTGCACAAAGGCATGTTCTTCGAGGATGGCCGCGTCGCTCCATCGGCCAGGCCGGTAGAACTTGACCACCACGGGCGAGGCATCCTCGATGCCGGCCTGCCAGACGCGATTCTCGTAGCTGTTCAGGGCCAGCAGACGGCCATCCGGATAGAAGCCCGCCGCCTCCAGCGCATCCAGGATGCACTCGGGCGTCAGCCCCGCGTAGGGGACATCGTCGTCTGACAGCGGGTTATCCGGGCTGGCCATGGTTGGGTCCGATCAGGGAGCGGGCTTGCGGCTGCCGCCAAGCAGCGCGGCCTGCGGCGCCGGACGGCGATTGCGGGCCGGTGCCGCAGCCACGGCATCCTGTGCAGGACGCGGCTGCTGGGGCCGCGCCTGCTGCGGGCGCGGTTGCTGTGGCGACCGGGCCTGCTGCGGACGCGGGCCGGCCGGCTTGGCGGCGCCATTGCCTGCACCGTTGCCATTGCCGTTGCGGCCTTCGCCACGTGCCGGCTGCGCGCCCTGTGCGGCACGCGGCTGGCGCGGCTGGCCTGGCTGACCGGCCGATTCCTGGCGCGGCCCTTGCGGGGCACGCGGGGCGCGGCGCTCGCCGCCATTGGCATTGCCGCCGCCGTTGCCGCGCGGCTGGCCGCCACGGCCCTGCTGCGCGCCGCCACGTTGCTGGCGGCCCTTCTGGATCGGCTCGGCGGCAATGCTCGGGTCCACTTCAAACCCGGGCAGCGTCACCTGTTCGATCTGACGCTTGATCAGGCGCTCGATATCGCGCAGCAGGCCATGCTCGTCGACGCAGACCAGCGAGATTGCCTCGCCCTCGGCGCCCGCGCGGCCCGTGCGGCCGATACGGTGCACGTAGTCCTCGGGCACGTTGGGCAGGTCGAAGTTCACCACGTGCGGCAGCTGGTCGATATCGATGCCGCGCGCGGCGATGTCGGTGGCCACCAGCAGGCGCAGCGTGCCGGCCTTGAACTCGGTCAGCGCGCGGGTGCGGGCCGACTGGCTCTTGTTGCCGTGGATGGCCAGCGCGGACAGGCCGTCCTTGGTCAGTTGTTCCGCCAGGCGGTTGGCGCCGTGCTTGGTACGCGTGAAGACCAGCACCTGGTGCCAGTCGTGCTGGCGCACCAGATGGGCCAGCAGTTCGCGCTTGCGGTCGCGGTCCACGGGGAACACGCGCTGCGCCACGGTTTCGGCCGTGGTGTTGCGGCGGGCCACCTCGATCGACGCGGGATTGTTCAGCAGGCGGTCGGCCAGCGCGCGGATATCGTCCGAGAACGTGGCCGAGAACAGCAGGTTCTGCCGCTTGGCCGGCAGCACGTTCAGGATCTTGCGGATGTCGTGGATGAAACCCATGTCGAGCATGCGGTCGGCTTCATCGAGCACCAGCAGTTCCACGTGGGACAGGTCGATGGTGCGCTGGGACACGTGATCGAGCAGGCGGCCGGGCGTGGCCACCACGATGTCCACGCCACGCTTGAGCGCGTCGATCTGCGGATTGATGCCGACGCCACCGAACATCACCATCGAGCGCAGCTTCAGGTACTTGCCGTAGTTGCGCACGCTTTCCTCGACCTGGGCGGCCAGTTCACGCGTGGGGGTCAGCACCAGGGCGCGGACCTGCGGGCGGCCGCCGCGCGGCGCGGGGTGGTGCGCCGCCCCTTCGGCCAGCAGCTGCAGCATCGGCAGGGTGAAGCCGGCGGTCTTGCCGGTGCCGGTCTGGGCGCCGGCGAGCAGATCGCCACCTTTCAGAATTGCGGGAATGGCTTGCGCCTGAATCGGGGTCGGCGTGGTGTAGCCCTGTTCGGCCACGGCACGCACCAGCTTGTCGGACAAGCCAAGATCGGAAAAAGACATGAAATGACGCTTCGGCTGCCCGTTGCGCAGCAGATGTGCGCCAATCGTGGGGCAGCTCGGGTAGAGAACCGTACCTGAGGGTCAGGGCCGGCGGGATGGGTCGATTGCCCCCGTTCCCGGGCTGGAAAGGCCCGTAGTGTACCAGTCTGTGGAAAGCGGCGCGCCGCTTGTCGGCGCCAGGTGGCGCTGCGCTATCATGACGGCCACCCGGTGCCGGCGCGCCCCCTTCCCTCGCCCTTCCCCATCGCCATGCGGTTCCGTTTCCTCGAAGACCAGGAAGTCACGCTCTTTGCGGCCATCCCCGTCGGGCTGCTGGCCGGCATCGTGACCACGCTGTTCAAGGACGCGCTGGAGGCCAGCGGCCTGGTCATGTTTGGCAAGGACGCCGATATCGTGCTGATCTTTGCGGGCCTGGCCCTGGCGTGGCGGGTCGTGATCCCGGTGGTGGGCGGCGCCCTGGCCGGCGCGCTGCTGGTGGCGGCACGGCACTATGCCCGCAACGAGACCCTGCCCAGCGAATACATGGAAGCCGTGGCGCGCGGCACCGGCCGGCTGCCGGTACGCATCACGCTGCTGCGTGCGCTGTCGTCGTTCTGCTCGATCGTCTCGGGCAGCTCGGTGGGCAAGGAAGGCGCGATGATCCAGCTGGCCGCGCTGGCCGGATCGATCTTCCCGTCCGGGCGCGCCGACCAGGCCACCGGCGACAGCAACATGCGGCGCATGCTGACCGCGTGCGGCGCGGCGGCCGGCCTGGCCACCGCCTATCACACACCCTTGTCGGCCGCGGTATTCGTGGCCGAAGTCGTGTTTGGCGCCCTGGCCGTGCAGCGCCTGATGCCGCTGCTGCTGGCGTCGGTGGCCGGCACCATGGTCAGCCAGTGGCACGGCGGCCTCGAACCGCTCTACACGGGCCTGCATATCGGCCCCGACCTGCTCCAGCAACCGCACCTGCTGCTGGCCGCCGCCGGCATCGGCCTGATCGCCGGGGTGTCGGGCGCAGTCTTCATGCGCGCCAACACGCTGGCCCGCAACGCATTCCGCCACGTGCCCGGCGGCCCGGTGGCGCGCCTGGCGCTGGGCGGCCTGCTGGTCGGGCTGCTGGCCATCGTGGTGCCCGAAGTGGTGGGCAACGGCTACTACACGATCCAGACCATCCTGCGCAACGAACCGCTGTCGGTGGCGGTCTGGGGCGTGCTGCTGGCCAAGCTGCTGGCAACCGTGGTCAGCATGGGCTCGGGCGCCGTGGGCGGCGTGTTCACGCCATCGATGTTCGTGGGCGCGGCCCTGGGCCAGCTCGTGGCGCTGGGCATTCCGGGCGGCACCGCAACGCCGGTGCTGCCGCTGGTCGGCATGACGGCCTTCCTGTCGGCCACCAGCCAGGCACCGCTGATGTCGATCCTGATGGTCTTCGAGATGACGCTGGCTCCCACGTTGCTGCTGCCGCTGATGATTGGCGCGGTGGCGGCGTACTACACGGCGTCGCGCTGCCAGACGCTGTCGCTATACAGCGTGGTGGTGGAGCGCGCGCAGGCCTCGGCGGCCGCCGAACGCGCGCGCGGCCTGCGGCTGGCCGGGCTGTGTGATCCGACCAGCACCGTGATCGATCCCACCGCCACGGTGGCCCAGGCGGCCGACAAGTTCGCCGAGACCGGCACGCGCTACCTGTATCTGGTGAACACAGCCGGCACGCTGCTGGGTGCGATCTCGATCCATGCCGTCCAGCGCGCCCAGCGCGAGGCGCCCGATGCCACGCTGCTGTCCCTGGGCGATCTGGCGTTCCCGTCCCTGACGCCCGATTCCCGGCTGCGCGACGCGCTGGCCATCTTCTCCGAGCACGGTATCAACCGCATTCCACTGGTGCGCGATGCCGCCAGCCGCGAACTGATGGGCACCGTGTCCAAGCAGCGTGTGCTGCAGGAGGCATCCTGCCTGTTCTGAGGCGGCTACGCCACACGTGCCGGCCCTGCGGTTCCCCCGGCCACGGCGCAAACGGGTAAAATCGCGGGTTACCCTGCCTGCGCGATGGCTGCAAGCGTGATGGCGTCCGGCGCCGGCGGTATTCCAAGAACGATCGGTGTATTTCTTGTCGGGAGCCTTCATGCTGAAGCCGTTGTCGCGTTCGTCGCACATCGCGTGCGCCGCAGTGCTGCTGTTGTCCGCCGTCCCTGCCATGGCGCAGACCGCCCAGACCACAAACCAGTCCACTGGCCAGGTCACGACCCAGGTGGCGAACCTCGCGGTGGCCGGCGCCCCCGTGCGCGTGATACCGGCCGACGCTCCGATGGCGCGCCTGGAGCTGGCGCGGCCGGCGGCCACCGACCCGCTGCAGGCAAAGCTCGATGGCAAGGCCCATGGCGTGGCCCCCGGATTGCGGATCTTCAGCGCCGACACCGTGCTGGTCAATCCGAATGCGGTGGCAGGCAAGACGCTCAACGTGCGCTACAAGCTCGACCTCTATGGCCAGCTGCTGACCGCATGGGTACTGACCGACGCGGAAGTGAAGGCCTGGAAGGCTGCGCACTGACCCTTTAAGAATCGACCTGTTGTGCCCTGATGCCCCCAGGTAAACCACTGAGACCGGCACCATGAAGAAGGTATTTGTCAAAACGTACGGCTGCCAGATGAACGAGTACGACTCGGACAAGATGGTGGACGTGCTGAACGCCACGCAGGGCATGGAGCCCACGGACAACGTCGAAGACGCCGACGTGATCCTGTTCAACACCTGCTCGATCCGCGAGAAGGCCCAGGAGAAGGTGTTCTCCGAACTGGGCCGCATGAAGGCGCTGAAGGCCGCCAAGCCCGACCTGGTGATCGGCGTGGGTGGCTGCGTGGCCAGCCAGGAAGGCGCGGCGATCGTTTCGCGCGCCCCGTACGTGGACGTCGTGTTCGGCCCGCAGACGCTGCACCGCCTGCCCGACCTGATCAACCGCCGCCAGTCCACCGGCCTGTCGCAGGTCGATATTTCGTTCCCGGAAATCGAGAAGTTCGACCACCTGCCGCCAGCGCGCGTGGATGGCCCGAGCGCCTTCGTGTCGATCATGGAAGGCTGCTCGAAGTACTGCAGCTATTGCGTGGTGCCGTACACGCGCGGCGAGGAAGTGTCGCGTCCGTTCGAGGACGTGCTGGCCGAAGTGGCCGGCCTGGCCGACCAGGGCGTGCGCGAGGTCACCCTTCTGGGCCAGAACGTCAACGCCTACCGCGGCACGATGGGCGGCACCAGCGAGATCGCCGACTTCGCGCTGCTGATCGAATACGTGGCCGAGATTCCCGGCATCGAACGCATCCGCTACACCACCAGCCATCCGAAGGAATTCACCTCGCGCCTGGTGGAGCTGTACGAACGCTGCGACAAGCTTGTGAACCATCTGCACCTGCCCGTGCAGCATGCATCGGACCGCGTGCTGATGGCGATGAAGCGCGGCTACAGCGTGCTCGAATACAAGAGCATCATCCGCCGTCTGCGCACGATCCGCCCGGACATGTCGATGTCGTCGGACTTCATCATCGGCTTCCCCGGCGAAACCGACGCCGACTTCGACAAGCTGATGGCCATGGTGCACGACATCGGCTACGACACGTCGTTCTCGTTCATCTTCAGCCCGCGCCCCGGCACGCCGGCCGCGAACCTGCACGACGACACGCCGCATGACGTGAAGCTGCGCCGCCTGCAGATCCTGCAAGCCGCAATTGAAGAAAATGTGGTGCGGATCAGCCAGGGCATGGTCGGCACGGTGCAGCGCATCCTGGTGGAGGGGCCGGCCCGCAAGGACCCGACCGAACTGCATGGCCGCACCGAGAACAACCGGGTGGTCAACTTCGCCCTGCCGGGCATCCCCCAGGCGCAGCGCGACCGCATGGTCGGCCAGATGGTGGACGTCAGCATCACGCAGGCGTTCCCGCACTCGCTGCGCGGCGAAATCGTTGTCCGCCAATAAGCCTTTATGAAGATTCCGACAGCAGAATTCGTCGCCCCCAAGGACGACAACACGCGCCTGCAGAACCTGTGCGGGCCGCTGGATGAAAACCTGCGCCAGATCGAACAGGCGCTGGACGTGACGATCCAGCGTCGCGGCCACCGCATGACCGTGCGGGGCGAGCGCGCGCAGGACGCGGCGCTGGCGCTGGAGCGCTTCTACAACAACGCCAAGGTCACGCTGTCGATCGACGACGTGCAGCTTGGGCTGGTCGAGGCGCGCCAGATCGCCGCGCATGGCGCCTACCTGCCCGGCAACGGCGACGACGCCGGATCGCCCGATCTCGAAGACGATTCGCCGGTGCTGCACACGCGGCGTGCCGGGCTGCAGGGCCGCACGGCCATGCAGCGCGAGTACCTGCGCAACGTCCTGTCGCACGACCTGACGCTGGGCATCGGGCCGGCCGGTACCGGCAAGACCTACCTGGCCGTGGCCTGCGCCGTCGATGCGCTGGAACGCGACGCGGTCAAGCGCATCGTGCTGACGCGTCCGGCCGTGGAGGCCGGCGAACGGCTCGGCTTCCTGCCCGGCGACCTGGCCCAGAAGGTTGATCCGTACCTGCGCCCGCTGTACGACGCGCTGTACGACCTGCTCGGCTTCGATCGCACGCAGAAGATGTTCGAGCGCCAGATGATCGAGATCGCGCCGCTGGCCTACATGCGCGGCCGCACGCTGAACCACGCCTTCATCATCCTGGACGAGGCCCAGAACACCACGCCGGAACAGATGAAGATGTTCCTGACGCGGATCGGCTTCGGCTCCAAGGCCGTGATCACCGGTGACACCACGCAGATCGACCTGCCGCGCGGCCAGAAGAGCGGCCTGGTGGAGGCGCAGCACGTGCTGCGCGAGGTGCGCGGCGTCGCTTTTACCCGCTTTTCGAGCATCGACGTGGTGCGCCATCCGCTGGTGGCGCGCATCGTGGATGCCTACGACGAATATCACGCCCAGCACAAGGACGCCTGAACTTGACCAAGAAGTCTCCCGCAACCAAGACGCCCGACGCCACGCGCGTTGTCCTGTTCGACGCCGACGGCCGCGCCCGCAAGGCATCGGCGCACGCGGTGCGCATCCAGCTGGCCGACGGCCGCAGCCTGACGCTCGACCTGTCGCAGGCCCATGACGGCGTGGTGGCGCTGCTGGCCGAGCACACCGACACCCGCCAGCAGGCCGGCCTGCTGGTGCGCCCCGACAACGGCGACGCGCTGTCGGTCGCCGTGACGGCCACGCCGATCGTGACCACCACGGGCACGCCGGCCACGCCGGCCGAGGTGGAGCTCGACATCCAGTTCGGCGACGGCACGCGCAGGCGCCCCGGCGTACCGTCCCGCAAGCAGATCGAAAAGTGCGTGAAGTCGGCCCTGTATGACGATGCCGCGCTGACCATCCGCTTCGTGGACGAGGAAGAAGGCCGCGCGCTGAACCGCACGTACCGGGGCAAGGACTACGCGACCAATGTCCTGACATTTGCCTATGCCGAGGGCGCCGACGACCCCGTGACCGGCGACATCGTGCTGTGCTGCCCGGTGGTGGAGGCCGAGGCAAAGCAGCAGAAGAAGCCGCTGGAGGCGCACTACGCACATTTGATCGTCCACGGCGTGCTGCACGCGCAGGGCTACGAGCACGAGGACGACGCCGAGGCCGAGGAAATGGAGGCCATCGAAACCGAAACGCTGCAGGCGCTGGGCTTCAGCGACCCGTACCAGCCTGTGCGCGAATAAGCACAAAGAGCAGCTCCCCGTGATGCCGGCGCCATTGCAATCCGGCCGTCACGGGGCTGCAAGCCTTTTAGTGTATGCTTCAGACGATCTCCACCACGCGCTAGCCGCGACATGAACGACCCCTATCCCAGTTCGAAGCCTGCCAGCTACAGGCAGCAGGATCGGCCCCGATCCCTCCTCGAACGCCTTTCGGATTTCATCTCCCCCGAGCCGGACACCCGCGCCGAACTGCTGGAAGTGCTGCAGGACGCGCATGAGCGCAACCTGATCGACGCCGACTCCCTCTCGATGATCGAGGGTGTGTTCCAGGTGTCGGAGCTGACGGCGCGCGACATCATGGTGCCCCGTGCCCAGATGGATGCGGTCAACATCGCGGATACGCCAGAAGCGTTCATCCCCTACATGCAGCAGACGGCGCACTCGCGCTTTCCGGTGTACGAGGGCAATCGTGACAACATCATCGGCATCCTGCTGGCCAAGGATCTGCTGCGCTACTACACCGACGAGAATTTCGACCTGCGCGAAACGCTGCGCCCGGCCGTGTTCATTCCGGAGTCCAAGCGCCTGAACATCCTGCTGCGCGAATTCCGGATCAATCGCAACCATATTGCGATCGTTGTCGACGAGTACGGCGGCGTGGCCGGGCTGGTGACGATCGAAGACGTACTGGAGCAGATCGTCGGCGACATCGAGGACGAATTCGATCTGGACGAAGACCAGGACATGATTCTGCCAACCGCGGACGGCGCCTGGCGGGTACGCGGCCTGACCGAGATCGAACAGTTCAACGAGGCATTCGGCACGGCCTTCCCGAACGAAGACGTCGACACGGTGGGCGGCCTGCTGACCAACCACGTGGGCCATGTCCCGCATCGCGGCGAGGTCATCACCTTGCCGCCGATCCGCTTTGAAGTGCTGCGCGCCGACGCGCGCCAGGTGCATCTGCTGCAGGTACACCGCGAGGCTCCGGCCGACACCAACGGCGTGGCCGACGCATGAAGCGCGCCGGCACGCCCGACGCCGTGGGCACCCGTCGCGCCGATCCGCTGATCGGTGCCGGTCCATCTTCCCCTTCCTCCGCTTCCGCTGGCGCCCGCAGCGCATCGCGCCAGGGCATGCTTTTCCGGCTACTGATCGCCGCCGCGCTGGGCGTGGCCCATACGCAGGCATTTGCGCCCCATGACTGGTGGTGGCTGCAGATCCTGTCGCTGGCCGGGCTGGTGGCACTGGTTGCCGATGCGGGCCGCCCGCGCGCGGCGGCCGCCACGGCATACGCATTCGGCATGGGCTGGTTCCTGTCCGGGATCTGGTGGCTCTATATCAGCATGCACGTCTACGGCGAGATGCCGGCGTGGATGGCCGCGCTGGCCGTGGTGCTGTTCGGCGCGTACCTGTCGCTGTGGCCGGCGCTGGCCGCCGGCGTCTGGCACTGGCTGACGGGCCGCGGCCGTGGCGGCGTCCTGACCGCGCTGGCATTCGGCGCGGCCTGGGCGCTGTCGGAATGGCTGCGCGGCGTGCTCTTCACGGGCTTCCCGTGGCTCGGTAGCGGCTATCCCCATACCGACGGCCCGTTGTCGGGCTTTGCGCCGCTGCTTGGCGTCTACGGCATCGCGTTCCTGGCGGCGGCGACATCGGCGTTGCTGGTCACCGCCGTACGCGCCGCGCTGCGCCGTGGCGAACCGGGCGCCACGCGCATCGCCGGCTGGTCCGCCGGGCTGGTGGCAGCCACGCTGGGCGGCGGCCTGGCGCTGGTGCCGGTGGCGTACACCGCCCCGATCGGCAAGCCTGTCAGCGTGCGGCTGTTGCAAGGCAACGTGGCGCAGGACATCAAGTTCGAGCCTGTGGGCATCCAGCGTTCGCTGGAACTGTACCGCGACATGATCACGGCGGCGCCGGCGGACCTCGTCGTTACGCCAGAAACGGCGTTCCCGGTGATTCTGCAGGACCTGCCGGTGGATATCGCCAGGGATGTGCGCACCTATATGGAGAAGACCGGCACCACCGTGGTCTTCGGTGCGGCGGGTGCCGATTCGCCCGTCGACTTCACCAACAGCGTGTTCGCCATCGGGCCGGAGCTGGAGGCGCTTTACCGGTACAACAAGCACCACCTGGTGCCGTTCGGCGAATTCATCCCGTTCGGCTTCCACTGGTTCGTCAACATGATGAAGATGCCGCTGGGCGACTTCCGGCGCGGCACGCTGGATCAGCCGGCGGTGCCTGTGCGAGGCATCCATGTAGCGCCCAATATCTGCTACGAGGATCTGTTCGGCGAGGAAATCGCCGCCACGCTGCGGCAGCAGGCCACGCCCGCCAACCTGCTGGCCAATGTGACCAACCTGGCCTGGTTCGGCGACACCATCGCGCTGGACCAGCATCTGCAGATCTCGCGCATGCGGGCCCTGGAAATGCGCCGGCCGATGCTGCGCGCCACCAATACCGGCATGACGGCCGTGGTCCGGCCGGACGGGACGGTGCAGGCGAAGCTGCCGACGTTCGAAGTGGGTACGCTGACGGCGGACGTGCAGGGCACGCAGGGCCTGACGCCGTATATCCGCTGGGGCAACGTGCCGGCATTGGCCGGCAGCGTGCTCGTGTTGTTGCTGGCGCTGCGGGGGCGGCGCCGGTTGCCGGATTAACCGACCAGCGCGCTGGCCATCGACACGGCGGCGGCGGCCACCATCACGGCGATGGCGACGATATAAGGTTTGCGAGACAGCAGCGACATGACCAATCCCCTAAAGTTGTTGTTTCGAGCCCGCATCGCGTTATCGGCTGCCCCGGCCCAAAGCTGATGCTTTTGGCCCGGGCCCGGCAATCCGGCCTGGCGGCCATCTGGTTTTTGATTCGGTGACCGCGTGCTTTAACTGTATACAAAAACGGTATCGGCACCTATCGGACAGTTCTGAAACCCGTGTCAGGATTTACCCGACCCGTTGCGCCAAGCCGACACCCCCCGCATGCACGATTCGTGCCCTGCGACACCGTTTTCCTGCGGCAACCCGGCTGAGACAGGCCAAAAACCCGATAGAATCCAAGGTTTGGCAAACCCGGCGCGAGACGCTTCGCGCACTTGCCGCCAGCTTTTCATTTCGTCTTCCTATGCTGACCTTCCAACAAATGATTCTGACCCTGCAGGCCTACTGGGACCGGCAGGGTTGCGCATTGCTGCAACCGATCGATCTGGAGGTCGGCGCCGGTACATCGCACGTGCATACGTTCCTGCGCGCGATCGGCCCCGAGCCGTGGCGCGCCGCCTACGTGCAGCCGTCGCGCCGGCCCAAGGACGGCCGCTATGGCGAAAACCCGAACCGCCTGCAGCATTACTACCAGTACCAGGTGGTGCTGAAGCCCGCGCCCGAGAACATCCTGGAGCTCTACCTGGGCTCGCTGGAGGCGCTGGGCCTGGACCTGAAGCAGAACGACATCCGCTTCGTCGAGGACGACTGGGAAAATCCGACGCTGGGCGCCTGGGGCCTGGGCTGGGAAGTCTGGCTCAACGGCATGGAAGTGACCCAGTTCACGTACTTCCAGCAGGTGGGCGGCATCGACTGCAAGCCGATCACCGGCGAAATCACGTACGGCATCGAACGCCTGGCGATGTACCTGCAGAAGGTGGAAAACGTCTACGACCTGGTGTGGACCGAGTGGGAGGAGAACGGCGTGACGCGCCGCCTGACCTATGGCGACGTCTACCATCAGAACGAGGTGGAGCAGTCCACCTACAACTTCGAGCACAGCAACACCGAGATCCTGTTCCGCCACTTTGCCGAGCACGAGGGCGAAGCGCGCCGCCTGATGGGCGATGCCGGCGAGAAGAACGAAGACGGCACGCCGAAGCTGACCGACACCCGTCTGGCGCTGCCGGCGTACGAACAGGTGCTGAAGGCCGCCCACACGTTCAACCTGCTCGATGCGCGCGGCGCCATCTCGGTGACCGAGCGCGCCGCCTATATCGGCCGCATCCGCAACCTGTCGCGCATGGTGGCGCAGGCCTATTACGATTCGCGCGAGGCGCTGGGCTTCCCGATGTGCAACAACGGGGCCCGCGCATGACGGCCCGCGTGCGCGGCGCGCTGGCACTGCTGGCTTTTGCCGTGCCGGTTGCGCTGTCGCCCGCCGGCAGCGCGCTTGCCGCCGCGCGGACGTCGCCCGCGCCGGCGCCGCAGGCCCTGTACCTGCCGGCTGACCTGGCCAATATCTGCGAGGCGGACAGCCAGGCGCTGCAGCAGGCCATCACGCGGCACTGGCGGCCGTCGCTGTCGTCGATCGACCAGTGGGCGCAGCTGGTGCGCTCGTTCTCGTGCGACCTGTCCGGGTCGCGAGACCTCGGCTGGCACCGCGTGCCGCTGCGCGCCTACGAGAGCGCCATCCGCTACCCGCTGCAGTGGGTCGAATGGGAAGACAACGCCGGGCGCTCGCGCCGCACGGTGCGGACCTACTACTCCGCCGCGCAGCTGCCCGCGAAGATCGATTTCTGGGTGGGTGGGCGCATCGACGAGATCCGCTACGACCGCCGGTCCCATCGCATCGACGCACGCTTTCCGGCCGCGGGCACCCGCGGCGCTTCCGGCGTGGCCGCGCAATGCGCCTACACCACGCTGCAATTCCGCCAGCAGAACGGCCTGTGGCTGCTGTCTGGCGTGGAACCCAATCTCGCGCCGCGCTGCTGACGCGCGCGCCCATACCTGTTGGATAGATTCATGTCGCAACCCATGACCGATTCGCTGCTGATCGAACTGTTCACCGAAGAACTGCCGCCGAAGGCACTGGCCCGCCTGGGCGACGCCTTCGCACAGGGGCTGTTCGATGGCCTCGGCGCGCGCGATCTGCTCGAAGCCGGCGCCGCCGTGACGCCGTTTGCCACGCCGCGCCGCCTGGCCGCCCTGGTGACCGGCGTACGCCGCACCGCGCCGGACCGCGAACAGCGCGAAAAGGTGCTGCCGCTGACCGTGGCGCTGGACGCCAACGGCGCCCCGACCGCCCCGCTGGCCAAGAAGCTGGCCGCCCTGGCCAGGTCGGTGGGCGTGGCCGAGATCGACTGGCAGACGCTGGAGCGCGCCTCGGACGGCAAGGCCGATGCGTTCTTCTACCGCTACACCGCCAAGGGCGCCGCGCTGGCCGACGGCCTGCAGGCCGCGCTGGACGACACGCTGGGCAAGCTGCCGATTCCGAAGCTGATGAGCTACCAGCGCCCGGACGGCACCACGGTGCATTTCGTGCGCCCCGCGCACAGCCTGATCGCGCTGTACGGCGCCGAAATCGTGCCGGTGTCGGCGCTCGGCCTGCCGGCCAGCAACATCACGCAGGGTCACCGCTTCCTGTCGCAGGGCGCCATCGAGATTCCGCACGCCGGCGAATACGCGAGCCTGCTGGAATCGCGCGGCCGCGTGATCGCCGGCTATGCCGACCGCCGCGAGCGCATTCGCACCGCCCTGCTCAAGGAAGCCGGCGCCGACCAGGTGATCATGCCCGAGTCGCTGCTGGACGAAGTCAATTCGCTGGTCGAATGGCCGGTGGTCTACCCGTGCCACTTCGAGGAAGCCTTCCTGGCCGTGCCGCAGGAATGCCTGATCCTGACGATGCAGACCAACCAGAAGTACTTTGCGCTGACCGACGCCGCCGGCCACCTGCGCAACCGCTTCCTGATCGTCTCGAACCTGGCCACCGACACGCCGCAGTCGATCATCTCCGGCAACGAGCGCGTGGTGCGCCCGCGCCTGGCCGATGCCAAGTTCTTCTTCGACCAGGACCGCAAGAAGACGCTGGCGTCGCGCGTGCCGCAGCTCGGCAACGTGGTCTACCACAACAAGATCGGCAGCCAGCTGGACCGCGTGCAGCGCCTGCAGCAGATTGCCGGCCATATCGCCGACGCGATGAACGCCGCCGGCGCCCAGGTGGACAAGGCCGCCGCGATGCGCGGCGCCGAACTGGCCAAGGCCGACCTGCTGACCGACATGGTGGGCGAATTCCCCGAGCTGCAGGGCACCATGGGCACGTACTACGCGCGCCATGACGACGAGGCCGAGGACGTGGCGCTGGCGTGCTCCGAGCACTACCGCCCGCGCTTTGCCGGCGACGCGCTGCCCGAAGGCAATGTCAGCACCGCCGTGGCGCTGGCCGACAAGCTCGAAACGCTGGTGGGCATCTGGGGCATCGGCCTCCAGCCCACGGGCGAGAAGGACCCGTTCGCGCTGCGCCGCCACGCGCTGGGCATCCTGCGCATGCTGATCGAAAAGCCGCTGGCGGTGTCGATCGACACGCTGCTGGGCCTGACCGCGCAGGCGTTCGCGGGCATCGCCACCGTGAAGCCGGCGCGCGACGCGATCTCCGACTTCCTGTACGACCGCGTGCGCGGGTACCTGAAGGACAAGGGCTACACCACGAACGAGGTGGAAGCCGTGGTGAGCCTGCGTCCGCAGAGCCTGCACGACATCCTGGCCCGCATGGAAGCCGTGCGCACGTTTGCCGCGCTGCCCGAGGCCGAGGCCCTGGCCGCCGCCAACAAACGCATCACGAACATCCTGAAGAAGACCGACGAGGCCATCGGCACGGTTGACCGCGCCCTGTTCCAGGAGGCCGCCGAAAGCGCGCTGTTCGACGCCATCGAACGGGTGCGTCCGGGCGTGGAAGCCGCCTTCGCGGGTGGCGATTTCACCGCCGCGCTGCGCGACCTGGCCCAGCTGCGCGACGCCGTGGACCGCTTCTTCAACGACGTGATGGTGATGGCCGAGGACGCGAAGCTGCGCGCCAACCGCCTGGCGCTGCTGGCCACGCTGCACGGCCTGGCCAACCGCGTGGCAGACATTTCGAAGCTTGCCGCCTAAGCCGTCCAAGCCGTCTTCAAGCCGCCCCGGAGCCGCCATGCCACAGTCCCAGCCGAAGTTCGTGATCCTCGACCGCGATGGCGTGGTCAACCTGGACAGCGACCACTTCATCAAGACCCCCGACGAGTGGGTGCCGATTGCCGGCAGCCTCGAGGCCATCGCCATGCTGAACCAGGCCGGCTATCGCATCGTCATCGCCAGCAACCAGTCGGGCATTGGCCGGGGGCTGTTCGAGATGAGCGCGCTCAACGCGATGCACGAGAAGATGTACAAGGCGCTGGCCGCGCTGGGCGGGCGCGTGGAAGCCGTGTTCTTCTGCCCGCATACGGCCGCCGACAACTGCGACTGCCGCAAGCCGAAATCGGGCCTGTACGAGCAGATCGGCGAGCGGTTCGGCATCGAACTGCGCAACGTGCCCACGGTGGGCGATTCGCTGCGCGACCTCGAAGCCGGCGTGGCCGTGGGCTGCGTGCCGCACCTGGTGCGCACCGGCAAGGGCCTGCGCACGCTGGACAAGGGCGGCCTGCCGGCCGGCACGCGCGTGCATGACGACCTGGCCGCGTTCGCGCGCTGGCTGATCGCCGAAGGGGCGCACAAGGCCCCCGCCCCGAGCGCCCACGCGGCGCAGCCCGCTCCCTGAGGCCTGCCCGCCTCCTGATTCTTCGCCCCCATCGATGACCTTTATCCGCTCCCTGCTGTTCGCGCTGTACCTGGTGGTGCTGACCCCGCCCTACGCGTGCATGTGTTTCATCGTCTTCCCGTTCATGAACGCGGAGAACCGTTTCCGCTTCGTGCGCGGCTGGCCGCGCCTGGTGATCTGGGCCGCGCGCCTGATCTGCGGCATCCAGTACCGCATCGAAGGCATGGAGAAGATGCTGGCGATGCTGGACAAGCCCGTGGTGCTGCTGTCCAAGCACCAGTCGGCCTGGGAAACCGTGGCCTATGTGGCGCTGATGCCCAAGCCGCTGTGCTTCGTGTTCAAGCGTGAACTGCTGTTCGTACCGTTCTTCGGCTGGGCGCTGGGCATGCTCAAGATGGTCCACATCAACCGCAAGGACGGCACCCGGGCGTTTGCCTCGGCCGCCCGGCAGGGCCGCGAGCGGCTCAACGAGGGCGCCTGGATCATCATGTTCCCCGAGGGCACGCGCACCCCGGCCGGCAAGGAAAACCCGCGCTACAAAAGCGGGGGCGCCCGCCTTGCCGTGGAAACGGGTGCGTGGGTCTTTCCGATGGCGGTCAACTCGGGCCGCCTCTGGCCGCGCAATTCGTTCCTGAAGTACCCGGGCATGATCACGATCTCGATTGGCGACGCGATTCCGTCGGCCAACAAGACCGCCGATGTACTGAACCAGGAGGTGGAAGCCTGGATCGAGGCCGAGATGCGTCGCATCGATCCGGAAAGCTACCGCCGCGCAGGGAGCCAGGCCACCGCATGAAGCTGTTGCGCCCCACCGCCGACCCCAACGCGCAGCTGGAGCTGCCGCTGGCCGACGCCACGCCGCCCGTTCCGCCCGCGCAGCAGCACCTGCTTGCGCCGGCGCCCGACGCGCAGCCGGGTACCGGCCCGGCGGGCGAGCGGACCGGCGAGCGGGGTGGTGACCGGGCTGGCGACATGTGGCCGCCGATCCTGCCCAATGGCCGCATGCTGCAGGTCGGCGAGCGCACGCTGCACTATTCGCTCAAGCGATCGTCGCGCCGGACCATCGGGTTCACGGTGGATGACCGCGGGCTGTCGATCACGGCCCCGCGCTGGGTCACGCTGGTCGACATCGAGTCGGCCATCCTTGAAAAACAACGCTGGATCTTTGCCAAGCTTGGCGAATGGCGCCATCGGGAGTCGCGCCGCGTGCTGCCCACCGTGCAGTGGCGCGACGGCGCCGAACTGCCGTTCCTGGGCCAGCCGGTCACGCTGCGGCTCGAATCGCCGGCCGGCGTGCTGTGTTTCGATGCCGATACGCGCGTGCTGCATCTGGCGCTGCCGGCACACGCCGAAGAGCAGCAGATCAAGGACCGCGTGCAGGGCTGGCTGCAGAACCAGGCCCGCCGGCTGCTGGCTGAACGACTCGACCTCTACGCCGCCAAACTTGGCGTGCGCCACACCGGCTTTGCGCTGACGTCGGCGGCCACGCGCTGGGGCAGCTGCACCGCCGACGGCAAAATCCGGCTCAACTGGCGCCTGATGCATTTCCCGCTGTCGATGATCGATTACGTGGCCGCGCATGAGCTCGCGCACCTGAAGGAAATGAATCACAGCCCGCGCTTCTGGGAAACCGTCGAATCGATCTTTCCCGAGTTCCGCGACGCACGCGCCCGCCTGCGCGCGCATCCGCCCGAGCTGCTGCCGACGTTCTGACCGGCCGATGGGCTGGCTGGCTGAACCTGCGTGGCTCACCAGGCATAGCGCGCGCCCAGCCGCAGCGCGTACTGCCGGTAGCCCTGGTTGCCCCACTGCCCGCCGATATTCCCCCAACTGCTCCAGCCGCGTGACAACCTCGCGTCGATGCCGAGCTTGAGCTCGTAGCGGTCGCGCGGAAACAACTGCCCCAGCACCGTCTCGCTGAATCCGACCGATGTGCTGGTCTGGTCGTGCCACCAGTTCAGCGTGGCATAGGGCTGCAGCCGTCCGCCATCGTCCCGGTCCAGCGTGCGGAACATCCGCATGCCGAGCCGTGTCACCAGCCCATTGGTATCGCCACCGCTGACTTGCGTGCCGCCGGGCTCGGTCACGCTGACGCCACGATGCCGCAGCCATGCCACCTGCGCCTGCGGCTCGACCCGCCATGATGATGCCGCCAGCGGCAGCGCCCATCCCCCTTCGAGCGACACGTTCCACGCCTGGCTGTGATAGCCGACCTTGGGCAACTGGTCGCCGCGCACATGGCTGTCGAACCAGGCGTACTGGAACCAGGTGTCGACATAGGGCCCCAGGTCCGACGCGGCCTGGCCGAACCACGTCGCGTACACGCCCGCGCCATAGCCGTTCACCTCGCCTTGCGCCCGGGCGGTGTTGCCCGCGGCCAGGCCGTCGGTGCGCACGTTGCCGTAGCCGAACATCGCGCCCACGTGCAGCCGGTCGGCCGCGCCGAACAGCGAGCCGCGCGCAAAATCGCCGCCCCCCTGCAGGATCACCGTATTGGCCCGCGCGCTGTAGTCGTTGCCGCGGCTGCCGCTTTCGGCGGTCTTGCCCACCACGCGCAGCCATCCAGCCGGTGCCGACGAAAACGGCAACTCGCCCATCCGGTCATGCAGGCTGTGCAGGAACAGGCTGGCCGCCGCGTGCTCGTTGGCGATGTAGGCGGGCACTTCGGGCCGGTACATCGGCTTGGGCGGGGTCGGAGGGGCCGGAGGGGCCGGGGGATCGGGAGGCGTGGGCGGCGGGTCGGGAGGCGTGGGCGGGTCGGGCGGCGTCGGCAGTTGCTGCGACCTCAGATACCAGTTGCCATCGGCGGGGCGCTGCGTGCTGCCGCGATACAGCCGGTATTCGTAAGGCCCGGCCACGGCGCGGCCCGCCAGCACGAAGGTGCCGGCCGGGGCGCTGCCGCCGTTGATGGCCTCGATCACGCGGATTCCCTCGCTCGTCAGCGCCCCCTTGCCGCCGGCGTTGACAATGCGCAAGGCCGTCGCACCGGTTGCCGTGCCGCCGTCGATCACGAGCTTGTCCGCCGGCGATCCGTCGCCCGCCAGCGCCGCCCTCAACCCCAGTGTGCCGCCCTGGCTGTGGTACTGGCTGACCGTGAGCGCATGGAACACGCCGTCCGCAGGCGGCGCGAAGGCCACCGTACTGCCGATGTTCTCCAGCCGCGTCAGGTTGGAGTCGTCTGTCACCAGCCAGGCCGAGTTGTCGCGCAGGGCCAGCCGTACCGCGTGCTGCCCGCCCCCTTCGGCGGGCAGCACCAGGGAGGCACCCCGCAACGCCGAGCCGCTGGCCGTGACATCGACGACGATCGGGGCGGTCCGGGAATCGACGATCAGCATGTAGTGGCCCGCCACGCTGCTGCCAGTGATCGCCACCGCTGCCGGACCGCCCAGGAACGACAGCGCGCTGCCCTGGCTTGCCAGCAGCGTGCTGCGCGTGATCTCGGCGGTCTGCAGCATCGAATCGTCGGTGCTGTACATCGACAGCGCACTGCCACCGGTGCCGGTGCTGACGGCGCTGCCGTTGCGCAACGCAATATGGGCCTGGTCGACCACCTGCATCGCCGACGTGGCCATGCCCGAGGCCGTCACCGCCGTGCCATCGGCCACGATCTGGCTGCCCGTTCCACGCGCGGACAGTCCGTGCGCACCGCGCATCAGCGTGGTGACGCTCCCGCCGGTCATCGTCACGGTGCCGCCGTTGATGGCCTCGACACCGACAGACCCGGGCCCGGTCGTGACGATCGTCGTATCTTCGGTCTGCACGGCCGTGGCACTCTGCGCCAGCACGCCGAAGGCAACGAGCCCACTGGTCGCGATATCCACGCCGCGCAGCACGATCGTGCCCGATCCGTTCGCCGATCCGGCGCCCGGCGATTGCGTGCCGCTGGTCTGGATGGGAATGCGCGCGCCCTGCCCATCGACCGTGACACTCGAATTCGATGAAGTCAGGGCCACGCCGGGCGAGGTATCGCCGGTCGTGGTGATCGAACTGGCGCCGAGCAGCGACACCGTGCCCGTGGCCACGGTAATGCCTGCTGCCTCCGCGCCCTGCGTCAGAATCCGCGAATCGTGCATCTGGAGGATGCCGCCATAGTCGGCAAACAGGGCGTGTCCGCGCTCGCCCGACGTGGAGATATCGACCTGCCCGGTGACGGTCGCGCTGCCGAATGCATGGACCCCGTTCGAATGCGCACCCAGCATCGCCAGGGTGCTGCCGGGCGCGTTGAAATGGATGGCGCCGCCCGATTCGGCGTAGGCGCCTGTGGATTCGTTGCCGCCAGAGTGCAGGGTGACCGGCCCCGTGACGGTGATCGATCCGTTGTTGGCCGCATGAAAGACCGAAGCGTAGCCGCTGTTGCCCGTGTCGAACGTGCCGCCGGCAACCGTCCCGTTGCAGTTGTTGGCGGTGTAGGACTTCGCGGTCGGTGAGGGTGGCGCGCAATCCGCAGCGTGAGCGGAAGGCACCGCCATCGCCATGGCCAGCACGCACGCCAGTGCGCCGCATGTACTGCCCAGGCAGCATCGCGTCATACAGTTTCCCCTCTGTCAGAGAAAGCCTGTCGCGCGATCTTCGGCGCTGCCGCGCCGTGATGGACCGGCGTAGGCGTTCGTGCAGCTGTCGAAAGTAATCGGCAATGTAGCAACTTCCGGGCCTCCGCGCCCGCGCTGCCGATGTGAAATTTTCTTTGCCGCGTGTTCAGCGGTGCCACGGCGGGCCATCCGGCACGATGGCGCGGGCAGGACTAGAATGACGGACTCTGTTGTCTCAACAACCCAAAGAAGGTCCCCCTATGCGACTCCTCCACACCATGCTGCGCGTTGGCGACTACCAACGCTCGATCGACTTCTACACGCGCGTGCTGGGCATGCAACTGCTGCGCGAAAGCGACAATCCCGAGTACAAGTACCGCCTGGCCTTCGTCGGCTACGGCCCGGAAAGCGAAACGGCCGTGCTGGAACTGACCTACAACTACGGCGTCGACCAGTATGACCTGGGCACCGCCTACGGCCATATCGCGCTGGAAACCCCCAACGCCGCCGAGGCCTGCGACCGCATCCGCGCCGCCGGCGGCAAGGTCACGCGCGAGGCCGGTCCGGTCAAGGGCGGCACTACGGTGATTGCCTTCGTGGAAGACCCCGATGGCTACAAGATCGAACTGATCGAACGCAACTCCACCCGCGACGCCGCCCGTCCGTAAGCGACGCGGCGATGTCCACACAACTGATAACAAGGCGCCCGCTGGACAGCATGGCCATCGGACTGATGGTATTGCTGTGCGCCGCATGGGGACTCCAGCAGGTGGTCATCAAGGTCACCGCTCCGTTGATGGGCGCCGTGCTGCAAGCCGGCGTCCGCTCGGCCATCGCCGCGCTGCTGGTGTTCGCGTTTGCCGCGTGGCGTGGCACCCCGCTCTGGGAACGCGACGGCACGCTGCGCGCCGGGCTGGTTGCCGGCCTGCTGTTCGGCGCCGAGTTCTTCTGCATTTTCGTCGGGCTGGGCCACACCACGGCATCGCGCATGGCCGTGTTCCTCTACACGGCGCCGATCTTCACCGCGCTGGGCCTGCACCTGTTCGTGCCAGGCGAACACCTGCGGCGCGGCCAGTGGGCCGGCGTCGCGCTGGCGTTCCTGGGCATGGTGCTGGCATTCGCCGATGGCATCGTCACCGCATCCGCGCAGTCGAGCACGCTGCTCGGCGACGCGCTGGGCGTATTGGCCGGCGCCCTATGGGCTGCCACGACGATCGTGGTACGGGGCAGCAAGCTGTCTCACGCGCCGGCCAGCAAGACGCTGCTCTATCAGCTGGCGGTGTCGGCGGTGCTGCTGCTGGTGATGGCGGTGGCCGCGGGCCAGGTCCATCGCGTGGAAGTCACGGGTTTCGTGGTGGCCAGCCTGTTCTACCAGTCGGTGCTGATCGCCTTTGCCAGCTACCTGATCTGGTTCTGGCTGCTGCGCCAGTATCTGGCATCGCGACTATCGGTGTTCTCGTTCCTGACCCCGCTGTTCGGAGTGGCCTTCGGCGTGCTGCTGATGCACGACCACGTCGGCATGCGATTCGCGCTGGCGGCGGTGATGGTGCTCGGAGGCATCGTACTGGTGAACCGGAAGGCCTGAGCGGCCTTCGGTGTCCGTCCCTCCCGGCTGGCGGGAGGGACGCATGGCGCGTGAAAGGCCCGATTACTTCGGGAACGAGAACATGCCCACCGCGCCGCGCACTTCGTCCAGCGTCTGCTGGGTCAGTTCGCGGCCGGCTTCCGTGCCCTTCCTGAGGATGTCGAACACGTAGCCCGGGTCCTGCGCCAGTTGCTCGCGGCGCTCGCGGATCGGGCGCAGCATTTCCTGGAGGATGCCTTCCACGCGGCGCTTGAGCACCATGTCGCCCAGGCCGCCGCGCTGGTAGTGTTCCTTGAGCGCCTGCACTTCCTCCACGTTCGGATCGAACGCGTCCAGGTACGTGAACACGACGTTGCCTTCGACCTGGCCCGGGTCCGACACCTTCAGATGGTTCGGATCGGTGTACATCTTGTGCACGGCTTCGCGGATCTGGTCCGGCGACGCCCCCAGCGGAATCGCGTTGCCCTGCGACTTGCTCATCTTGGCCTTGCCATCGACGCCCGGCAGGCGGCCATGCTTCGGAATCAGCGCGGCGGCCTCGGGCAGGATGTCGCGGCCCACCTGATGGTTGATGCGGCGCACGATTTCGTTGGTCTGCTCGATCAGCGGCGCCTGATCCTCGCCCACCGGCACCAGCACGGCCTTGAAGCCGGTGATGTCGGCGGCCTGCGAGGCCGGATAGCACAGGAAGCCGGCCGGGATGTCGCGGCCAAAGCCACGGGCCTGGATCTCTTCCTTGATCGTCGGGTTGCGCTCCAGGCGCGACACCGTGACGAAGTTCAGGTACATCAGCGTCAGTTCGGCCAGCGCGGGCAGGTGCGACTGCACCGTGATGGTGGTCTTGGCGGGGTCGATGCCCACGGCCAGGTAGTCCAGCGCCACTTCCAGCACGTTGCGGCGAACCTTGTCCGGGTCGTGCGCGTTGTCGGTCATCGCCTGCGTATCGGCCAGCAGCACGTACTGCTTGTGCGTTTCCTGCAGGGCCACGCGGCTCTTGAGCGAGCCAACGTAGTGGCCCAGGTGCAGCGGGCCGGTGGGACGATCGCCAGTCAGGATGACGGGACGCGGATCGGTCTTGGTCTGTTCGGTCATGAGCGTCGCGATTGCTTCAGGATGTTCGGAGATTCAGCGGGAAATTCGAATTCGGTATCGGCTGCGCTGGGGGCCGCGGTGTCAGGCCGCGCCGCGCGCAGGCGGCACGGCGCTGTTGCCGACGATGCGGGCCAGTTCGACATACTCGGCCACCGGCACTTCCTCGGCGCGGCGGCCCAGGTCGAAGCCGAGCGCGTCGAAGTCCACCTGGTCGCGCAGGAACGACAGCGTGTTGCGCAGCACCTTGCGGCGCTGCGAAAACGCGGCGGTCACCACGTCGCCCAGCACACCGGGGTCGCACGCCGGATACGGCGAACGCAGCGTACCGTCTTCGGCGCGCGGCCACGGAATCATGCGCACCACGGCCGAATCGACCTTGGGCGGCGGGTTGAACGACGCCGGCGGCACGTCGAGCACGTGTTCCATGTGGTAGCGCACCTGCAGCATGATCGACAGCCGGCCGAACGCCTTGCTGCCCGGCTCGGCCACCATGCGCTCGACCACTTCCTTCTGCAGCATGAAATGCTGGTCGCGCACGTGATCGGCGAAATCCATCAGATGGAACAGCAGCGGGCTCGAGATGTTGTACGGCAGGTTGCCCACGATGCGCAGCGCGCGGGCCGGCTCCTTGAGCTTGCCGAAGTCGAACGCCAGCGCGTCGCCGGCATGCACGGTCAGGCGGTCGTTGTAGCGGTTGCGCAGGCGCTCCACGAGATCGCGGTCGAGCTCCACCACCTGCATGCTGGGCAGGCGTTCGAGCAGCGGGTTCGTCAGCGCGCCCAGACCGGGCCCGATTTCGACGACGACGTCGTCGGGCTGCGGATCGATCGCGTTGACGATGCCGTAGATGATGCCGTCATCGACCAGGAAGTTCTGGCCGAATCGTTTGCGGGCCACATGGCCCTGATGCACGTTTGGACGCATAAGTCAGTGCCGGCCGTTGGCGGACGCGCCGTTGCCGTGGCGTCCGCTGGCATGGCCGGCCATGGTAATGGCACACCGGATGGCCTCGATCATGCTGCCGTGCTCCGCCCGGCCGGTGCCGGCCAGGTCGAGCGCGGTGCCATGATCCACCGATGTGCGGATAAAGGGCAGGCCCAGTGTGATGTTGACGCCGTGGCCGAAGGTGCCGTACTTGAGTGGCGCCAGACCCTGGTCATGGTACATCGCCAACACGCAGTCGGCATCGCGCAGGTGTCGCGGCTGGAACAGCGTGTCGGCGGGATACGGCCCGCGTGCGTCGATGTCGGCGTCGCAGGCCAGCGCCAGCGCCGGGCCGATGACGTCGATCTCCTCGCGGCCCATATGCCCCGATTCGCCGGCATGCGGGTTGAGCCCCGTCACCAGGATTCGGGGGCGGGCAATGCCGAAATGGCGGCGCAGATCGTGGTCGACGATCTTCAGCGTCTCCTGCAGCATCGGAATGGTCAGCGCGTCGGGCACGGCGCGCAGCGGCAGATGGGTGGTGGCCAGCGCCACGCGCAGCATGGCGTTGTCATGCGCGGGCTGCGGCCCGGCCAGCATCATCACCACGCGCGGCACGCCGGCGCGTTCGGCCAGGTATTCGGTATGGCCGGTGAACGGCACGCCGGCGTCGTTGATCGTGCTTTTCTGCACCGGCGCGGTGATCATGGCCGCAAAGCGACCGGCCTGCAGGCCGTCGATGGCGGCATCGAGCAGCGCCAGCACGTAGCGGCCATTGCGGGCATCGAGCTGGCCGGCCTCGCAGGCCACGCCCAGCGCCACATCCTCGACGACCACATCGCCATCGGCCAGCCGGCGCTGCCACGCATGCGCCACGCCCAGCGCCTCGGCGCGCCGCGCCAGCAGGCGCGCGTCGCCGATCACATGGAACCGGTACGCGCCATGGCCCATGCCATTGGCCGCGCCGCCAAGCTGCAGCAGGGCCCCGATCGTGATGTCGGGGCCGATGCCGGCGGGTTCGCCGGTGGTGATGGCAAGCGCCAGGGGCGCAGGTGCAGGGTCGGGCATGGCAGGAGCGGCGCGCGTCAGCGTTGTCGGTTGATCCGGTATTCCACGTACGCCGCGCTGCGCAGCTGGCGCACCCAGTCATCATAGGCGGCGCGCAGCTTCTGTTCCCGCACTTCCTGCCGGGCGAAGTCGCGCTGCTTCTCGGCGGAGACCTCGGTCTCGCGACGGTTTTCCACCTGGATCAGGTGCACGCCGAACTGCGTGACCACCGGCTCGGAGATTTCACCCGGGCGCAGGCGGTTCATGGCCTGTTCGAACGCCGGCACCAGTTCGCCCGGCGACACCCAGCCCAGTTCGCCGCCCTGCTGGGCGGAACCGTCCTGCGAGTAGCGGCGCGCCGCATCGGCAAAATCGGCGCCGTGCGCAAGACGGTCGCGCAGCGTCGTCATCTGGCGCCTGGCTTCCGCCTCCGGCATGTTCGGGCCGGTACGGATCAGGATGTGGCGCACCTGGGTCTGCGTGATGTGGTCGGCCGTGGCCTGCTGCGCCGGAGCCGCCGTGCGCTTGGCCGCCAGCTTGAGCACATGGAAGCCGTTGGCCGATTCCACCACGTCCGGCACCACCTTGCCCGGCTGCAGGTCGACCACGGCATTGGCGAACAGCGCCGGCAGGCGGCCGATCTCGCGGAAACCGAGCGCGCCGCCCTGCGACGCTTCGGGCGCGTCCGAATTGGCCTTGGCCAGTTCGGCAAAGTCCGCGCCGCCCTGCGCCTGCTTGAGCAGGCCTTCGGCCTTGGCCTTGAGCTGTGCCTTCTGGGCCTCGGATGCGTCATCGGGCACGCGCACCAGGATCTGCTGCACGTTGTATTCGGCCGGGCCCACGGCGGCGGGCTGACCGCTGCGCGCCGCCAGGAAGTTGTCGATCTCGCCGTCGTAGACCTGCACCTTCGAGTCCACTTCGCGTTCGCGCAGGCGGATCACCTGCACCTGCTTGCGCAGTTCGTCGCGGTACTTGGTCCAGCTCATGCCGCTGGCCTCCACGCGGCTGCGCAGGTCAGTCGCCGACATCTTGTTCTGCTGCGCGACCGATTCGATCGCACGGTCCACTTCCTGATCGGTGACCTTGATCCCGGCGTCCTGCGCGGCCTGCGTCTGCACGCGCTCCATCACCAGCCGCTCCAGCACTTCGCCAAGCAGGTCCGGCCGCTCGGGAATCGGGCGATTCGCGGCCCGGAGCTGGTTCTCGATCTCGTCGGCCCGGTCAAGCAGCTCGCGACGCGTGATCACGCTGTTGTTGACGATGGCAACCACCTCGTCCACCAGCTGCGATCGCTTCTGCGCCGGCTGCGGAATGCCCATCTGCGGCTGGCTGGGCGCCACCGTGCTCGTCTGGCCACTCTGCTGCGGCACGAAGATGCCCTGGGTGCGCGCGCCCGGGGCGCGCAGTTGCGCGGCGGCCGGAGCGGCCAGCGTGACGAGCACCGCGGAGAGCAGCACCTGCTGCCAGGGATTCAGGCGGGACATAACCGAAAAGGCTTGACGTTTCATCTTGGTCCGTCATTCATAGTGATCGTACGGGGACGTGGGCACCGGTCGCGCGGTCACGGGCTCGTAGCCCGGCACGTTCAGGCGCAGCATGTCCAGCGGATTGGAGCCGACTTTCGACAATCCGCGGAATTCCACCTGCAGGAAGACCCGGCCGGTGTATCCGTTCGTGGTGTTGCGGAAACGCTGGTACACGAAGCGGCCGACCCAGCAATCGGCCGTGTATTCAAAGCCGGCCAGCGCATCCACCAGCTGGTTGGCCGACTGGTCATACGCCACGCGGCCAATGCCGTAGACGCGCTGGGTGATCGGCCACTGGCCCGACACCTCGAACTGGTCGATCGCGGTATTGTCCGTGACCGACGTGGGCCGGCGGTAGCGATAGCCCATGTTGAGCAGCTTGCGCGACTCCGGACGCCACTGGAACGCCACGTTCGAGTAGTTGACACGGTTCTGGTCCGGATTCCACTGGATGCCCGCGTCAAGGTAGTAGCCGCGGAACAGCTGGATGGTCGTCGCGGCCAGCAGGTCCGAATACGTCGGCTTGGTATCGTTCAGCGTGCCGCCAATCTGCACGCGCTGGCCGGTGAAGTCGATCCGTTGCGCGATCGTACCGCGGAACCGCTCGACGCCGGTCTCGGACTCGATCAGGCGGGTGGTCAGGCCTGCGGTCAGCTTGTTGTTGTCGGCAATCCGGTCATTACCGCTGAACGGGTTCTCGGTAAAGATCTGGCCATAGCTGAAGTCCGACTGCACGGTGTCGAACAGCGGAAACTGGCTCTGGTCGCGGAACGGCGTGTAGACGTAGAACAGGCGCGGTTCCAGCGTCTGCGTGTAGTTCACGCCGAACAGCCGGCTCAGGCCCGGCGCATCGCGCTCGAACGTCATGCCCGAATCGACGCTGACGGTCGGAATCGCACGGCTCAGCGTGTTGGACGCGCCGGTCGTGTTCGTGCCCGCGTCCATGTTGTACTGCGCCGCGTTGAAGATCACCTTCGGCGTCACATACCAGCCCGGCCGGATGATCGGGTAGCTGATCGAAGGGTTGAAGTAGGCGCGACTGCCTTCGGGTTGCTGGAATCCCGTCGAGGTCAGCGGAATCTTGAAGCGCGTGTAATCGGTGTCCAAGGCGATATCGAACCCGCCAAGGTCATAGCGTGTGTACCTGGCACTGATCTGCGGCTCGCGCTCGTACGACGGCTCGCTGGGGCGAAGCGTCTGGAATTTCTGGACCCGCGCCAGGAACGTCCAGTTCTGCCAGCCGTAAACCACGCCCCCTTCCTGCGTGTACTGACGCAGGGTTGACTGCGATACACTCCGCGTCAGGTCATCCGGATACTGGTCATCCGAGACCTTGCTGACGTTCGCGTACGCCGTCATGCCCGGGATGATCGCCTGGTTGTGTTGGACCGAGTACGCCCAGCGGTCGCGGCCGGCCTTCTTGTCGTCGGGCAGGATTTCCGCACGGATTCGGCCGCTGTAGCCTGCGCCGATATACCGGAAATCACCGCCCAGCTGCACCCCGCGCGACGACAGGATACGCGGATACACGGTCAGGTCGCGGTTCGGCGCCAGATTGAAGTAGTACGGGACCGTGATATCCGCGCCCGACTTCGAGCTGTAGCCGAACAGCGGCGGCAGCACACCGCTGCGGCGATCGTTGTTCAGCGGGAACGAAAACGCCGGCGCCGCCGCCACGGGCACGCCGAAGAAGTTCAGCACGCCGCCGTAGGCCACGCCCACCTCGCGATCGCTATCGAGATCGAGCTTGCGCGCGCTGAAATACCAGTCGGCATTGTCGGGCGAGCAGGTCGTATAGGTGGCCTTCTTGAGCGTGCTGCGGTCCGGATCGAGGAAGTCGATCCGCTCGGCGCTGCCCGATCCCCCGGTCTGGTCGAAATAGTAGTCCGGCGACAGCATGTAGCCTTCGTTGGCCTGCACGCGCAGCTTTGCCTCCGGGCCCACAGCCAGCGTGCCGCTCTTGGACAAGCGCACGTTGCCAGTCGCGTGGGCCTCGTCGGTGTCCTGGTCATAGGTCAGCTTGTCGCCCTTGACCACACCACCATCGCGGCGCAGTTCGGCATTGCCTTCGAGTTCGACGCCCTTCTGGTTGTACCCGGTCATCCGGTCGCCCGAGGCATAGGCCGGCGCATTCGGATTCGAGGGCGTAGACGAGGGCGCCACCCCCAGCGTGCTGCTGCCCGCATTGGCGGGCTGGCGCGGCGGTTCGGTCAGGCGCGGCACCAGTTCGCCCGCCTCGGGCGGCGGCGGCTCGGGCTCGGCAGCCTGGGTGACCACCGGCTCGATCATCTCGATATTGGGAATGGTGGACGCAGCGCCGTACTGCGCATGCGCGTTGACCGAAAGGCCGGCCATGGCCAGCACGAGCGGTCGCAGGGCGCTGGCGGGCACGCGGGCGCGCCGGGGCATGCCCTGGCGCGCAGGCGGTCGGGTGGCCGGATGATGCGGTTGTCGTTGTTCGGTCATGCAAACGGTTGTCGGTCGGCTCGGCGGCGGGCGCTGCGCGGGGCGTCGCAATGCGGCTCCCGCGCCCCCCAGCCCAATGCCGGAGCGGGCTGCGGGGCGACAAAGGCCCCTCCCGAGGGCCACCCGGCGCCCGGGTCTGGTCGGGTATTATACGGGGCATCGTATTCTCCCTTTCCGGCATGGCTGCACTTATTGACGACCCGGGTCACGACCCGCGCATCGAACAACTGAAATCGTGGGTGGCCGGACTCGGCACAACCTGGTCGATCGACCCCGCTTCGTGCGTGCCGGCATCGGCCGACGCCAGCTTCCGCCGCTACTTCCGGGTGCGGACCGGCCATCCCGGGCATCCGACCGCCATCGTGATGGACGCGCCCCCGGCCCATGAGGACTGCCGGCCGTTCATCCACGTGGCAAAGCTGTTCGGCGATGCCGGCGTGACGGTGCCCACCGTGCTGGAACAGGACCTGGCGCAGGGTTTCCTGCTGCTGGCCGACCTGGGCAGCCAGACCTACCTGTCGCGGCTGGACGCCGCTTCGGCCCGTCCGCTGTATGGTGATGCCGCCGCCGCGCTGGTGCGGATCCAGCTGGCCACGCGCCCCGGCGAACTGCCGGCGTACGACCGCCCGCCGCTGCAGCGCGAACTGGACCTGTTCCCGCAGTGGTATGTGGGCCGGCACCTTGGCGCCACGCTCGACGACCGCCAGCAGGCCGATCTGCGCGAGGTCTTCGACACGATCCTGGCCAACAACCTGGCCCAGCCACAGGTCTACGTCCACCGCGACTACCACTCGCGCAACCTGATGGTCCTGCCCGAAGGCGCCACGGCGGGCGCCAATCCGGGCATCCTGGACTTCCAGGACGCCGTGATCGGCCCGATCACCTACGACGCGGTGTCGCTCTGGCGCGACGCCTATATCGAATGGGAAGAAGAGCAACAGCTCGACTGGCTGATCCGCTACTGGGAACAGGCGCGCAAGGCGGGCCTGCCGGTGGCTGCCGATTTTGGCGATTTCTACCGCGATTTCGAATGGATGGGCCTGCAGCGCCACCTGAAGGTGCTGGGCATCTTCGCGCGGCTGTACCACCGCGACGGCAAGGACGGCTATCTGGCCGACATGCCGCTGGTGCTCAAGTACACGCGCAGCGTGGCGGGCCGCTATTCGGAAATGCGCAAGCTCGTGCGTCTGCTTGACGCCCTGGAAGGCACCGAGCGGCCCACCGGCCTGACGTTCTGACCGTGTCCGCGCCTGTTGAAACGCCCCCGGACCCTTCCATCACGCGCCGCGGCGAGTGGTGGGCCGGGGTCTGCGCGCTGGCGCCGATGCTGCTGGGCGTGGTGCCGTTCGGGCTGATCTATGGCGTGCTGGCCGTCAACGCCGGCATGCCGGCCTGGCTGGCCTGCGCGATGAGCGCCATTGTCTTCGGTGGCGCGTCGCAGATGATCCTGACCCAGTTGTGGTCCGCCGGCACCCCTGCCCTGGTCATCGCGTTCACGGTGGCCATGGTCAACCTGCGTCACGCGCTCTATTCCGCCACCATCGCGCCGTCGCTGGCGCCCCTGCCGCGCCGCTGGAAGGCGCTGGTGGCCTACCTGCTGACCGACGAGGCATTTGCCGCGATGACGCGGCGCCTGGGCGATACCGGCCCGCGTGCCCGCTACCGCCACTGGTTCTACTTTGGCGCCGGCTTCGCGCTGTGGGCCAGCTGGCAGCTGTCGACACTGGCCGGCGTGCTGGTGGGCGCCCAGGTGCCGCGCGACTGGCCGCTCGATTTCTTCCTGCCGCTGACCTTCATCGCCATCATCGTGCCGAACCTCAAGCACCGCGCACAGGTGGCGGCCGCGCTGGTGGCTACCGCGCTGGCCGTGGCCTGCTACACGATGCCGCACAAGCTCGGCATCATGGTGGCGGCGCTGGGCGGCATTGCCGCGGGCATGCTGCTGCTCGAACGCAACCGCCGCGGCGGGCAGCCCGCCGCCGGCGCGCCCGAGCGCAAGGAGCACGTGGCATGACGTCGCTGACCCTGCTGTGGGTGTTTCTGGGCGCGGGCCTTGCCACTTACCTGATCCGGCTGTCGTTCATCGCCGTCGAAGGCCGCGTGCGCCTGCCTCCGTGGTTCCGCACCGCGCTGCAGTTCGTGCCGGCCGCCATGCTGTCCGCGCTGATCGCGCCCGACCTGCTGATGCACGACGGCGCCTTGTACCTGAGCCCCTACAACGCACGCCTGGTGGCTGGCCTGGTGGCCATCGCCGTGGCGGCCCGCACCCGCAGTGTGGGCTGGACGATTGCCAGCGGCATGGCCACCCTGATCGGCCTGGAGACCCTGTTTTGAAAGCGATGATCTTCGCCGCCGGGCGCGGCGACCGCATGCGCCCGCTGACCGATACCACGCCCAAACCCCTGCTGGCCGTAGGCGGCAAGCCGCTGATCGTCTGGCAGATCGAGGCGCTGGCCCGCGCCGGGTTGCGCGACATCGTCATCAACCATGCCTGGCTGGGCGACAAGCTTGAAGCGGCGCTGGGCGACGGGCGGCAGTTCGGTGCGCGCATCCACTGGTCTGCGGAAGGCACCGCGCTGGAAACCGCGGGCGGTATCGCCCATGCGCTGCCGCTGCTGACCGCCGGGGACGGCGACGGGGTCTTCCTGGCCGTGTCGGGCGACATCTTCTGCGATTTCGACTATCAACAGCTGCTGCCGCGCACCCGTGCCATGGCGGCCGCCGCCCGCCCGCAGATGCATCTGGTGATGGTGCCGAACCCGCCTTTCCATCCGCAGGGCGACTTCGTGCTGGGCGATGACGGCCATCTGCGCATGCCCGCCGACGGCGCGGCCGGCCAGGCGCTGACCTTCGGCAATATCGGGCTCTACGATACGCGCCTGTTCCGCGATGTCGCGCCGGGCCAGAAGGTGGCCATGTCGCCGTATTACCGCGAGGCGATCCGCCAGGGTACGGCAACCGGCGAACGCTTCGATGGCCGATGGGAAAACGTCGGCACGCCCGAGCAGCTGGCTGCCCTGGACCGCGCGCTGCGCGGCTGAACGTCCGGATTCGCACGGCGCGCACCGCCCGCGCAGCCCTTCAGGCGCCTTTCAAGCGCCTTTCAGGCCGCATGTCGCGCCCGCATCGCGCGCCGTCGGGTTTAGAATCGGCACATTCCCCTCACCGGCCTCCCCTCATGTCCGCACCCGATTCCGCTCTCCTTGGCGCGTGCCGCGACCGCCGTGCCCGTGTGCTGCAACACCTGCGCGCCCATGGCGGCGGCGTGGCCATCGTGCCGACCGCCCCGGAAGCCATGCGCAACCGCGACAGCGACTATCCGTACCGGCACGACAGCTATTTCTATTACCTGACCGGCTTCACCGAGCCCGAGGCCGTGCTCGTGCTGGTGGCCGGCGCGGGGGGCGAAGGTGAGGACCGGAGCATCCTGTTCTGCCGTCCGAAGCATGAAGAGCGCGAGATCTGGGACGGCTTCCGCTTTGGACCGGAAGGCGCCCGCGCGACCTTCGGCTTCGACGAGGCCCATTCGGTCGAGGAGATCGACAAGCTGCTGCCGCCGCTACTGGCCAACCGCGCGCAGCTGGCCTACCCGCTGGCCGCCACCCCCGACATTGACGCAAACGTGCGCCGCTGGCTCGACGCCGTGCGCATGCAGGGCCGCGCCGGCGTGTCGTCGCCGTCGGTAGCCATGGATGTGCGCACGCTGCTCGACGAAATGCGCCTGTTCAAGGATGCCGGCGAAATCGCCACGATGCGCCGCGCCGCCGAGATTTCGGCCCAGGCCCATGTGCGGGCCATGCGCACATCGCGCGCCGGGCTGCGCGAATTCCACCTCGAAGCCGAACTGCTCTACGAGTTTCGCCGGCATGGCGCGCAGAGCGTGGCCTACAACTCGATCGTTGCGGCCGGCCCCAACGCCTGCGTGCTGCACTACCGCGCCGGTCCGGCCGAGCTGCGCGACGGCGACCTGTGCCTGATCGACGCCGGCTGCGAACTGGACGGCTACGCGTCGGACATCACGCGCACCTTCCCGGTGTCGGGCCGCTTCACGCCTGCCCAGCGCGAACTGTATGACCTGGTGCTGGCCGCGCAGGATGCCGCCATCGCCGAGACACGCGCCGGCGTGCCCTACAACGTGCCGCATGACGCGGCGGTGAAGGTGCTGGCGCAGGGCATGCTCGACACGGGCCTGCTCGACCGCAACAAGGAAGGCACGCTCGATGACGTGCTGGCCAGCGGCAGCTATCGCCGCTTCTACATGCACCGCACGGGCCACTGGCTCGGCATGGACGTGCACGACGTGGGCGAGTATCGCGTGCCCGGTCCGCTGCCGGCCGGCCAGGAAGGCGAACGCCCGTGGCGTCCGCTGGAACCAGGCATGGTGCTGACCATCGAGCCCGGCATCTACGTGCGCCCGGCCGAAGACGTGCCCGAACGCTACTGGCATATCGGCATCCGCATCGAGGATGACGCCGTGGTGACCTCGGGGGAATGTGAACTGATGACGCGCGGCGTGCCGGTAAAGGCCGACGAGATCGAGGCACTGATGCGCGGCAATGGAGGATCGTCGCGATGAAGGCGTTGTTGAGCAAGCTGTTTGGCGTGGGCGTACCGAAGCACCGGCACACCGCCCAGCCCGTGGACCCGAACCAGCCATTCGTGGTGAACCTGTATGACGACCGACTGGTCGTGCACCGTCCGGATGGCCAGCGCGAAGAACTGGCGTGGGACGGGCTGGAACGCGTGGTGGTGCGCGTCTCGGACCGCGCTCCCTGGGCGGGCACGCCGTGGCTGATCCTGGCCGGCGACGCCGACAGCCAGCAGGGCTGTGTGGTGCCGATGACGGCGGCCAACCACGATGCGCTGGTGGAACGGCTGCGGCAACTGCCGGGCTTCAGCCAGCAGAAGCTCGATAACGCGATGCGCGATGCCGCTGCCGGCAAGTCGCGCACCGACGCGAACCTGTGGAAGCGCGGCGCGGCCGAGGCGGCGCCCGTGCAGGAGGAAGCCAGCCATGACGCAAGCGGCCAGCCCTGACACTGCCGGTGCGGCGCCGGTGATGGACACCGAGCCGCGCGATATTGCCATCGTCGGCGGCGGTCCGGTGGGCCTGGCGCTGGCCTGCCAGCTGCTGCGCACCACGCACTGGCGCATGACGCTGATCGACGCGGCCACGCCCGCCCGCGCCGCACGCGATCCGCGTGCCATCGCCCTGTCACACGGCAGCCGCCAGTTGCTGGAGCAGATTGGCGCCTGGCCCGTGCCCGCGCAACCGATCGAGCACATTCACGTGTCGCAGCGCGGCCGCTTCGGCCATGTGAAGCTGCATCATGACGACTATGGCGTGCCGGCGCTGGGCCACGTGGTCAAGTACGGCGACCTGTGCCAGACGCTGGAACGCGCCCTCGCCCGTGCCGCCGACGCGGCGCCGGGCCGCCTGCAACGCGTTTTCGAGACCCGCATCGAGCATATCGATCAGCAAGGCGACCGAGGCGAACGCGAACCCGCCGCCCTGGTGCGGCTGAGCGGCACCACCCATGTCGACCAGGAAAGCCTGCCAGTGACGTATGCGGCACGCATCGCCATCCAGGCCGAAGGGGGCCTGTTCCACCAGCAGGTGCAGCGCCTGGCGCGCGGCACTGAAGTCACCCGGCGCCGCGACTACGGCCAGACCGCCATCATTGGCCATGTCACCTGCTCGCAGATGCAGCCGGGCTGGGCCTGGGAACGCTTTACCGACGAGGGGCCCCTGGCGCTGTTGCCGCACGAGGATCACGGCGTACCCGGCTATGCGCTGGTCTGGTGTTGCGCGCCGGAACAGGCGCAACGGCGCCTGGCGCTGTCCGACGCCGGGTTCGCCGAGGAACTGGGCCATGCCTTCGGCACGCGACTGGGCCGCTTCACCCTGGTCGGCAAGCGGCACGCCTTCCCGCTGGGACTCAATGCCGCGCCGGTCACCGTCAGCGGCCGGGTGGCCGCCGTCGGCAATGCGGCGCAAACGTTACATCCGGTAGCCGGCCAAGGCTTGAACCTGGGGTTGCGCGATGCCTTTGCGCTGGCCGATTCGCTCAGGGCCAGTTGCACGCCGCAGGCATTGCAGACATTTGCCAGCCGCCACCGGCTGGACCGCGCCATGACGATCGGCATTACCGATCTGCTGCCGCGCGTGTTCGGTATCGGCGGGCCGCTGGCGGCCCATGCGCGCGGCGCATCGCTGGCAGCCCTGGCGTGCGTGGCGCCGCTCAAGCATGCGCTGGCCCGGCAAATGATGTTTGGCGCACGCCGGTAGCGCCACTGGAGGGCGGCTCCCTGCCGTCCCACGATATTTGCTCATTTATTGGGCAACCGTATCAGTTTGGCGGTAAAATCCCGGCCTCGCCCATGACCCCGACCACGCCGACAGCTGTTCCGGCAGGGGCATGTTTTTGCCAGTTCCCAGCCAGATTCCAGCGTCGTCACCGTGCAGATCGGTCCCCACCAGCTCCGCAACAACCTCTTTGTCGCCCCCATGGCCGGGGTGACGGACCGGCCGTTCCGGCAACTGTGCAAGCAGTTGGGCGCGGGTTACGCGGTGTCCGAGATGGTGGCGTCCAACGCGCAGCTCTGGAAGAGCGAGAAGACCATGCGCCGCGCCAATCACGCGGGCGAGGTCGAGCCAATCTCGGTGCAGATCGCCGGCGCCGAGCCGTCGATGATGGCCGAGGCGGCGCGCTACAACGTCGACCGGGGCGCCCAGATCATCGACATCAACATGGGCTGCCCGGCCAAGAAGGTGTGCAATGTGGCCGCCGGATCGGCGCTGCTGCAGAACGAACCACTCGTGGTACGCATCGTCGAGGCCGTGGTGGGCGCCGTCGGCGACCGCGTGCCGGTCACGCTGAAGATCCGCACCGGCTGGGACCGCGAGCACAAGAATGCGCTGCGCGTGGCGCGCATGGCCGAAGACGCCGGCATCAGCATGCTGACGATCCATGGCCGGACCCGCGCCGACCTGTACCACGGCGAGGCCGAGTACGAGACCATCGCCGCGGTCAAGGCGGCGCTGCGCATTCCGGTGGTGGCCAACGGCGACATCACGTCGCCGCACAAGGCGAAGCTGGTGCTGGAAGCGACCGGCGCCGACGCCATCATGATCGGCCGCGCCGCGCAGGGGCGTCCGTGGCTGTTCCGCGAGATCGAGCACTTCCTGAAGACCGGCGAACTGCTGCCGGCGCCCGAAGTGGCCGAGATCCGGGCGATCATGAACCATCACCTGGCGGATCACTACGCGTTCTACGGTGAATTCACCGGCGTGCGCACCGCGCGCAAGCATATTGCCTGGTACACGCGCGGGCTGAAGGGCGCGAACCTGTTCCGCCATCGCATGAACACGCTGGAAACCACGGGCGCGCAGCTGGAAGCGGTCAATGCGTTCTTCGACGAGCAGGCGGCCATCTCGGATCGCCTGGTCTATGTCGACGACACCGCCGCGACGGACGAAGAAGAAAACATCCACAACAAAAAGAAACGGGAACTGCTTGCCGCATGAGCCGCAACGCTATCGACCAATGTATCCGGGACAGCCTGGATACCTACTTTCGTGACCTGGACGGCGAAGAGCCGTCCAACATGTACAACATGGTGCTGGAGGCCGTGGAACGGCCGCTGCTGGAAGCCGTGATGTTGCGCGCGGAGCGCAACCAGTCGCTGGCGGCCGCGTATCTCGGCATCAACCGCAATACCCTTCGCAAGAAGCTGCAGCAACACGGATTACTTTGAAGCGTTCCCCCAAGCCATGATCAAGCAAGCCCTTCTCTCTGTTTCCGACAAGACCGGCATCGTCGACTTCGCCCGCGACCTGAACGCGCTCGGCGTCACGCTGCTGTCCACCGGCGGTACCGCCAAGCTGCTGGCCGACGCCGGCCTGCCCGTCACGGAAGTTGCCGACTACACCGGCTTCCCCGAAATGCTCGACGGCCGCGTCAAGACGCTGCACCCGAAGGTGCACGGCGGCATCCTGGCGCGCCGCGACCTGCCCGAGCACATGGCTGCCCTGGCCGAGCACGACATCCCGACGATCGACCTGCTGGTGGTGAACCTGTACCCGTTCCAGCAGACCGTGGCCAAGGATGACTGCACGCTGCCGGACGCCATCGAGAACATCGACATCGGCGGCCCGACCATGCTGCGCTCGGCGGCCAAGAACCACCGCGACGTGACCGTGATCGTGGATCCGGCCGACTACGCCGTGGTGCTCGACGAAATGCGCGCCAACGCCAACAGCGTGGGCTACGACACCAACTTCCGCCTGGCCACCAAGGTGTTCGCCCACACCGCCCAGTACGACGGCGCGATCACGAACTACCTGACCAGCCTCGGCGCCGACAAGTCGCACCAGGCCCGCAGCAGCTATCCGCAGACGCTGAACCTGGCCTTCGAGAAGGTGCAGGAAATGCGCTATGGCGAGAATCCGCACCAGTCGGCCGCGTTCTACCGCGACCTGAAGACCGTGGACGGCGCGCTGGCCAACTACGTGCAGCTGCAGGGCAAGGAACTGTCGTACAACAACATCGCCGACGCCGACGCCGCGTGGGAATGCGTGAAGTCGTTCGACGCCGCCAACGGCGCCGCCTGCGTGATCATCAAGCACGCCAACCCCTGCGGCGTGGCCATCGGCGCCAACGCGCTGGAAGCCTACGACAAGGCCTTCAAGACCGATTCGACCTCGGCCTTCGGCGGCATCATCGCCTTCAACGTCGAGCTGGACGAGGCCGCTGCCCAGGCCGTGGCCAAGCAGTTCGTGGAAGTGCTGATCGCCCCGTCGTTCAGCACCGCCGCGCGCAACGTGTTTGCAGCCAAGCAGAACGTGCGCCTGCTTGAAATCCCGCTCGGCCGCGGTGTCAACCAGTATGACCTCAAGCGCGTGGGCGGCGGCCTGCTGGTGCAGGGCCCGGACGCCCGCAACGTGCAGCCGGGCGAACTGCGCGTGGTGACGCGCCGTCATCCGACCCCGAAGGAAATGGACGACCTGATGTTCGCCTGGCGCGTGGCCAAGTTCGTGAAGTCGAATGCCATCGTGTTCTGCGCCAACGGCATGACGCTGGGCGTCGGTGCCGGCCAGATGAGCCGTGTGGATTCGGCCCGCATCGCCAGCATCAAGGCCCAGAACGCCGGCCTGACGCTGGCCGGTTCGGCCGTGGCTTCGGACGCGTTCTTCCCGTTCCGCGACGGCCTGGACGTGGTGGTCGACGCTGGCGCCACCGTGGTGATCCAGCCGGGCGGCTCGATGCGCGATGACGAAGTGATCGCCGCCGCCGACGAGCGCGGTATCGCCATGGTGCTGACCGGCACGCGCCACTTCCGCCACTAAGCGTAGGCGTCCCCTCTCCCCGCTTTGCGGGAGAGGGGCGCGAACCTGCAGCATTGCAGGCGTGGGCAGCGTACACTACGCCCATCTGTTTCCCCCTCCCCGCTTCATGCGCATTCTCGGCATCGATCCCGGTCTGCGGACCACCGGCTTCGGCGTGCTCGAAAAGCACGGCAACAAGCTCGCCTATGTGGCCTCCGGCACGATCCGCAGTAATGGCGACGAAAGCCTGCCCCAGCGCCTGAAGACGCTCTATGACGGGATTGCCGAAGTCGCGCGCACCTATGCGCCCGATTGCGCGGCCATCGAGAAGGTCTTCGTCAACGTCAATCCGCAATCGACCCTGTTGCTTGGCCAGGCGCGCGGCGCCGCCATCTGCGGCCTGGTGGGCCAGGGCCTGCCCGTGTTCGAATACACCGCACTGCAGCTGAAGGTGGCCGTGGTCGGTTACGGGCGCGCCAACAAGGACCAGGTGCAGGAGATGGTGATGCGTCTGCTGGCGCTGTCCGGCCGCCCCAGCAGCGATGCCGCCGACGCGCTGGGCGTGGCGATCTGCCATGCCAACGGGGGCGACACCCTGGGCACGCTGGCCACGATGGCACCGGAACTGGCGCGCAAGGGGCTGCGCGTGCGGCGCGGCCGCCTGATCGGCTGACCCGGCTGACCCGGCTGCCCCGGCAGACAGATCTGCCCGCCGACTGACCTGTCGATGCGACGGGCCTGACGCCTGCGTCGCTTAGAATCGGCGTTCGAGCCCCCGCCCAGGAACGCCCCAGATGCCGCAATCCCTCGTTTTCCGATTTTCACTGGCTGCCGCCACGGCGACGCTGGTCGCCGGCTGCGTCACGGCGCCGCGCGCACCGGTTGCCACCGCGACGCCACCGGCCACGGCACCCGCGCCGGCCGCACCGGCCCCCGCGCCCGCCGCCCCGGCGCTGGTCATCGGTCATCGCGGCGCCAGCGCCCTGCGGCCCGAGCACACGCTGGCGTCGTACCAGAAGGCCATCGACGACGGCGCCGACATCATCGAGCCCGACCTCGTGTCCACCAAGGACGGCGTGCTGGTGGCCCGCCACGAAAACGACATCACCGGCACCACCAACGTGGCCGAGGTGCCCGAGTTTGCCGGGCGACGCCGCATCAAGGTCATCGACGGCGAGCGCATCGACGGCTGGTTCACCGAGGACTTCACGTTGGCCGAACTCAAGACACTGCGCGCCCGCGAGCGCATCCCCAGGCTGCGGCCCTACAACGCCAAGCTCGATGACCAGTTCGAAATCCCCACCTTCGACGAAATCCTGAAGCTGGCAGCGCAGGCGTCGGGCCGCCGCGGCAGCCCGGTGGGCATTTATCCCGAGCTCAAGCACCCGAGCTACTTCCGCGGCATCGGCCTGCCGCTCGAAGAAAAGCTCGCCGCCACGCTGCAGGGCAATGCCTACGCGAAGATCGCGCCGGTCTACGTGCAGTCGTTCGAAGTGGGCCCGCTGCGTACCATGAAGCGATTGCTGGGCAGCACCATGCCGAACGTGAAAATTGTCCAGCTGATCGGCAGCGCCCGGCAGCGTCCGGCTGACTGGCGGCTGGCGGGCGACAGCCGCACCTATGCGTCGATGCTGACGCCGCTGGGCCTGCGCGAGGTGGCCACCTACGCCAACGGCATCGGCCCCGAGAAGAGCCTGGTGATTCCGCGCGACGCCCACGGCGGCCTGGCGGCGCCCACGCCGCTTGTGGCCAACGCCCATGCCGCCGGCCTGGTGGTGCACCCGTACACGTTCCGTCCCGAGAACAGCTTCCTGCCGAAGACGCTGCGCGCGCCGGGCGACGATGCCACCCGCAACCCGGACGGCATGGTGCGCGAAGTGCAGGCCTTCCTGGCGGCCGGCATCGACGGCTTCTTCACGGACGACCCCGCACTGGGGCGTCGCGCCGTGGCCACGCCGGCCGGCCAGTAACCCTGAGGGCCGCGCTACACTTGCGGCCAGAATTCGCACCTGAACCCATCCATCATGATCGGACGCATCGCCGGCACCCTGCTTGAAAAGAATCCCCCGCATCTGCTGGTCGACTGCCACGGCGTCGGCTACGAGATCGATGTGCCGATGAGCACCTTCTACAACCTGCCCGCCACGGGACAGCCCGTGGTACTGCTGACGCAGCAGATCATCCGCGAGGATGCCCACCTGCTGTTCGGCTTCGGCACCGCCACCGAGCGCAACACCTTCAGGGAGCTGATCAAGATCACCGGCATCGGCGCGCGCATGGCGCTGGCCGTGCTGTCCGGCCTGTCCGTCCCGGAACTGGCGCAGGCCGTGACCATGCAGGAAGCCGGCCGGCTGACGAAAATCCCCGGCATCGGCAAGAAGACCGCCGAGCGCCTGCTGCTGGAGCTGAAGGGCAAGCTGGGCGCCGACCTGGGCCATGTCCCCGGTGCCGCGCCCGTGCCCGACAGCGCCGTCGATGTGCTCAACGCGCTGCTGGCGCTGGGGTATTCGGAAAAGGAAGCCGCGCAGGCGATCAAGCAGGTGCCGGCCGGCACGGGCGTGTCCGAGGGCATCAAGCTCGCGCTCAAGGCGCTGTCAAAGGGATAACGCTGCCGGCGCGGGATGACGCTGCATGCTGGCGGGCCGTGCGCACTGGCAGCGTAGAATGGCGCCATATAGCTTTCCACTGCCATGATCGAAACCGACAAGCTGACCGGCGACCGCCCGCCGGAGCGCGTAATCTCCGCTGCCCCCGCCTCCACCCAGGAAGAAGCCTTCGAACGCGCGCTGCGCCCGAAGCTGCTTGACGAATACGTCGGGCAGGAAAAGGTGCGTGGCCAGCTCGACATCTTCATGCACGCGGCCCGCAAGCGCCGCGAGGCGCTGGACCACGTGCTGCTGTTCGGCCCGCCGGGCCTGGGCAAGACCACGCTGGCCCACATCATCGCGCGCGAAATGGGTGTGAACCTGCGCCAGACGTCGGGCCCCGTGCTGGAGCGGCCCGGCGACCTGGCCGCGCTGCTGACCAACCTCGAAGCGCACGACGTCCTGTTCATCGACGAAATCCACCGCCTGTCGCCCGTGGTGGAAGAAATCCTGTACCCGGCGCTGGAGGACTACCAGATCGACATCATGATCGGCGAGGGCCCGGCCGCGCGTTCGGTCAAGCTCGACCTGCAGCCGTTCACGCTGGTGGGCGCCACCACGCGCGCCGGCATGCTGACCAACCCGCTGCGCGACCGCTTCGGCATCGTGGCACGGCTGGAGTTCTATACGGCCGACGAACTGGCGCGCATCGTCACGCGGTCGGCACAACTGCTCAACGCCACCATCGATGCCGGCGGCGCGCTCGAAATCGCACGGCGCGCGCGTGGCACCCCGCGTATCGCCAACCGGCTGCTGCGCCGGGTGCGCGACTTCGCCGAGGTCAAGAGCGACGGCGCGATCACGCGCGAACTGGCCGACGCGGCGCTGGCGATGCTCGACGTGGACAGCGTCGGCTTCGACCTGATGGACCGCAAGCTGCTGGAGGCCGTGCTGCACAAGTTCGATGGCGGACCGGTGGGCGTGGACAACCTGGCAGCCGCCATCGGCGAAGCCCGCGACACCATCGAGGACGTGCTGGAGCCCTACATGATCCAGCAGGGCTACCTGCAGCGGACCCCGCGCGGCCGGGTGGCCACCGCCGCCGCCTATCGCCATTTCGGACTGGCGTCGCCGCGGAGCGACCGCGGCGAGGGCGACGGCACCCTCCTCTGACAACCACCACGGCCCGGTTTCACGGGCGGCGCAACAACCGCCCTTGCCGCCCGTTCGCGCGGCCGTCTGACCCCGGCCAGAAGCCCTTGCGCGTCCAGCCGGGCGCCAATTAAACGTTTTCGGCAACCCCTGCAAGTTTTTTCGAAGTGGATTGATGGCTTATGGCCAGTTGTCCACAATGGCTCCATCCTTTTTACAAAATGCGCACGCGCGCCAACAAGGACAGCCATGAAGATCAGAGCCCAGCACGCCCTTTCCATCGCCGCCTGCCTGATGTTCGCCTGGGGCGCCGCCGCCCAGGCCCAGAAACCGTCGACCCCGGCGCCCATCGGCGTGGCCGAGGAAGCGGTGGTCAGCGGCCGGGTCGTCAATGTCGATCCCGACTCGAAGGCCGTGCTGGTCAAGGGCCCGGGCGGCAATCTGGTCGAAATCATCGCGGGTGACGAAGCCAAGAACATCGGCAACGTCAAAAAGGGCGATATCGTCACTCTGACGCGCGGCGCGGCCGTGGTCGCCGGGCTGGAGCCCATCGGCAGCAAGGACACGGCGCTGATGGAGCAGGTGGAGCGCATCTCGCACGCGCCCGAGGGCGGCAAGCCCGGCGTCATGCGCGAAATCACGACCACCATTACCGCACAAGTCACCAATGTGGATGTTGCCAAGCGCACAGTCACGTTCCGCGGCCCGCGTGAGACTCTGCGCACCGTGAAGGTCCAGGACCCGAATATCGATCTCGCCAGTATCAAGAAGGGCCAGATGGCCAAGTTCGTGATCAAGGAAGTCGTGGCGATCACGGTCAAGGCACCAACCGCTGGCTGACCGGTCCGGCAACCCTGCCGCATCGCCTCTGACGCAGTACCTTTCCCCTCCAGGAGAACAACAAATGGATCGACGTCAGTTTGTCACCCGGGTCGCCGGGTCGGGCCTGCTGGTCGCCACGGCCGCGTTTGCTGCCGGTTGCACGACGACGGGCACCAGCGCGGGCACCGATGCCGCGGCCCAGCGCCGGGAAATCGACGCCGGCGCCGATGGCGCGCTGAACCGGCTTTATTCTTCGGTGAAGAGCGCCCAGGAACTGGGCAATCGTGCCCAGGGCATCCTGGTGTTCCCGCGCGTGCTGTCAGGCGGCCTGGTGATCGGCGGCGAGTATGGCGATGGCGCATTGCGCAGCAAGGGCGTCACGCAGGGCTACTACCGGACGATTGCGGGCTCCATCGGCCTGACCGCCGGGGGCCAGTCCCGCTCGGTCATCATCATGTTCATGACGCCCGAGGCGTACAACAAGTTCGTGCAGTCGAAGGGCTGGACCGTCGGCGCCGATGCCAGCGTGGCACTGGCCAAGGTGGGCGCCAATGGCACCATCGACACCGTGACGGCACAGCAGCCTGTCATTGCCTTCGTCCAGACGAACGCTGGGGCGATGGTCGATGTGTCGCTGAACGGCGCGAAGATCAGCAAGCTTGACATCTGACGCCTGGCGCCGGCCCCGCCCTGTCAGGGCGGCAAGGCGAGACAGCGGATGGAAACGCCCGGCTTCGGCCGGGCTTTTTCATGGGCGCGCCACGCGCACGCGTCGCCACTGGCATAATCGCGCGAATCACGCCGCCCCTGCGCTGCCCGCCCCCGGATGCCACCCATGCAAGAACCGCTTGCCGCCACCGCCGCCCCCGGCCATTCCGGGCGGGTCTATCGCTACTACGACCTCGTGATGGTGGCCTTTGTCACGGTGCTGCTGTGCTCGAACCTGATCGGTGCGGCCAAGGCGGCGCAGGTCACGCTGCCGGTGATCGGTCCGGTCACGTTCGGCGCGGGCGTGCTGTTCTTCCCGGTCTCGTACATCTTTGGCGACGTGCTCACCGAGGTCTACGGCTACGGCCGCGACCGGCGCGTGGTCTGGGCCGGCTTCGCCGCGCTGGCGTTTGCCACGTTCATGGCCTTCGTCGTGCTGCGCATGCCCGTGGCGCCGTTCATGATCGATTACCAGAAAAGCCTGGAAGACGTGTTCGGCAACACCTGGCGCATTGCGCTGGGGTCCCTGATCGCGTTCTGCTGTGGCAGTTTCGCCAATAGCTACACCCTGGCCAAGATGAAGCTCTGGACCGGCGGCCGCTGGCTCTGGACGCGGACGATCGGCTCGACCCTGGCGGGCGAGCTCGTCGATTCATCGTTGTTCTACGTGATTGCGTTCTACGGCATCTGGCCGCTGGAAAAGGTCATCCAGGTGGCCATCGCGCAGTACATCCTGAAGACCGGCTGGGAAGTCGTGATGACCCCCGTGACCTACAAGGTGGTGGGATTCCTGAAACGGGCGGAGAACGAGGACTGGTACGACCGGAACACCAATTTCACGCCGTTCCGGCTGCGCGTGTAGGGGTTAGGCGCTGACCGCCCGCACCGCGTCTCACGGTACGCGGCGATCGACCTCGTCCAGCGTCAGCGCCTCCAGATGGCTGACATCGGCCCATTGCAGCAGCGTCAGGTTGGCGCTGTCGCACCGCAGCCGGTTGACGCTGGCGTTCAGCAGCTCGTGCGAGCGCGGCGCCTCCAGCGTCATGCCGGTGGCCTCGCGATAGAGGCAATCGAGCACACCGCCGTGCGCCACCAGCGCGATCCGTTCGCCCGGATGGCGGCGCGACAGCGACAGCGCCACCTCCACCGCCCGCTCGTGGAATTCACGCAGAGACTCACCGGCCGGCGGCGCGAAGTCGGGCACGCGCGCCTGCCAGCGGGCAAAATCATCGGGCCGCTTTTCCGCCACTTCCGCATAGGTCATGCCTTCGAGCTCGCCGTAGCAGCGTTCGCGCAGGCGCGGCTCGGCGCGCACGGACAAACCCAGCGCCTGCGCCAGCGGCGTGGCCGTTTCGAACGCACGTCCCAGATCGCTGGTGTACACCGCATCGATCGGCTCGCCGGTCAGGGCTTCTGCCAGCGCACGGGCCTGGGCACGGCCCGTGTCATTGAGCGGAATGTCGATCTGGCCCTGCAGCCGCCTTTCGCGGTTCCAGGCCGTCTCGCCATGGCGGATCACGATCAGGTGGGTGTAGGCCAGCGACTGCGGGCCGTTACTTTGCAACATGCCAGTTCCTTGGGGGCGACGGATTTGGGCGGAGTGTGGCGCGGCGGCTGCCTGCTTACTTCACCAGCCTCGGGTTCAGCGTGTAGGTGCCGGTGTAGCTGGCCTGCGCCAGCACGTGGCCGTCGATCGCCCGGCGCACGTCGGCGCCGGTGAACTTGCCCTCCACCGGCACACGGTCGATGTCGAGCGCATACACGGTGAACACGTAGCGGTGCACGATGGCATCGTTCCACGGCGGGCACGGGCCGTCGTAGCCGAAGTAGTCGCCCTTCATGTCAGGGTCGTTGGCGAACCAGCCCGTGTAGTCGTTCAGGCCGTGGCGCAGGCCGCCGGCCGTGGCGGTGCCCACCAGCGCTTCGGGGCCAGGCTTGCCGCGCGCAATCACGCCATCGCTATGCGTGCCGGCCGAGATCGTGTTCAGGCCGGGTGGAATATCGACCAGCACCCAGTGGAAAAAGTCCACGCGCGGCAGCGACGCCGGCACCTCCCGGCCCGCCTGGTTCACGTCGTCGCCCTTGCTGGGCACATCGGGGTCGTGGACGATCAGCGCAAACGACCGGGTGCCGGCCGGGAAGTCTTCCCAGTGCAGGTCCGGGTTGCGGTTCGCCGACAACGCCACATGGCTGGCGGCATCGGGTACGCAGAAGGCAAACTCGCCGGGAATCGGCGCGTTGTCGGCAAAAGCCTTGCTCCAGAGTTTCATGAAGATCTCCTTCGATATGTCAGGCAGTTCCAGCCGGGGGCACGCGCAGCCAGAACGTCACGGGGCCATCGTTGGTCAGGCTGACCTGCATCATGGCGCCGAACTCGCCGGTCTGGACCGACGGATGCGCGGCGCGCGCGCGGGTCACGAAATGATCATAGAGGCGGCGGCCGTCTTCCGGTGCCGCCGCCGGCGTGAAGCTGGGGCGCGTGCCGCTGTTGGTATCGGCGGCCAGCGTGAACTGGGACACCACCAGCAAGCCGCCTGCCGTGCCCTGGCCGTCGATGTTCTGCACGGGCAGGTTCATCCTGCCCTCGGCATCGGAAAACACCCGGTACGACATCAGCTTGGCCAGCAACCGTTCGGCCTGCGCCTCGGTGTCGCCGCGCTCGGCGCAGACCAGCGCCAGCAGGCCGGCGCCGATTTCGCCGGTGGTGCGGCCATCCACGGTCACGCGCGCCTGCGATACGCGCTGGATCAGGGCGATCATCGCCGCCTCAGGACAGCGTCACGCGCGCAAATCGGCGCTTGCCCACCTGCACGACATACGTGCCGGCAGCGACCTTGACCGCCTTGTCGCTGACGGTCTCGCCATCGATCTTCACGCCGCCCTGCTCGATATTGCGGTTGGCCTCCGACGTGGAGGGCACCAGGTTGGCCAGCTTGAGCAGCTGGCCGATGCCCAGCGGGGCGCCTTCCAGCGTCACGGCGGGGATGTCGTCGGGAATGCCGCCACGGGCGCGGTGGTTGAAGGCCTCGAGCGCGGCTTCGGCAGCGGCCTGGCTGTGGAAGCGCGCGACGATTTCCTGCGCCAGCAACACCTTGCAGTCACGCGGGTTGCGGCCCGCGGCGATTTCTTCCTTCATCAGGTCGATCTCGCTCATCGGACGGAACGACAGCAGCGTGAAGTACTGCCACATCAGGTCGTCCGAGATGCTCATCAGCTTGCCGAACATGTCGTTCGGGGCTTCGGTCACGCCGATGTAGTTGTTCTTGGACTTCGACATCTTCTCGACGCCGTCCAGACCCACCAGCAGCGGCATGGTCAGGATGCACTGCGACTCCTGGCCATATTCCTTCTGCAGCTCGCGACCCACCAGCAGGTTGAACTTCTGGTCCGTGCCGCCGAGTTCGAGATCGGACTTCAGCGCCACCGAATCGTAGCCCTGCATGAGTGGATAAAGGAACTCATGGACCGAAATCGGAATCCCAGTCCGGAACCGTTTGGTGAAGTCGTCGCGCTCCATCATCCGGGCCACCGTGTATTTGGCTGCCAGCTGGATCATGCCGCGCGCGCCGAGCGGGTCGCACCACTCGCTGTTGTAGCGGATTTCGGTCTTCGCCGGATCGAGCACCAGGCTCGCCTGCTTGTAGTAGGTCTGGGCGTTGGCCTCGATTTGCTCGCGGGTGAGCGGCGGGCGGGTCGAATTGCGGCCGGACGGATCGCCGATCGTCGACGTGAAATCGCCGATCAGGAAGATCACCTGGTGGCCCAGGTCCTGGAGCTGGCGCAGCTTGTTCAGCACCACGGTATGCCCGAGGTGGATGTCAGGTGCCGTGGGGTCCAGGCCCAGCTTGATGCGCAGCGGCACGCCGGTGGCTTCGCTGCGCGCGAGCTTCTGGAGCCACTCGGTTTCAACCAGGAGCTCGTCGCAGCCGCGCTTGGTGATCTCCAGGGCGCGCATCACCGACGGCGTAAGTGGATAATTGGGCGCGGCGGCCGAGGACACTTCACTCATGACGTAAGTCTTTGAAATCTATAAGGAAACTGCGACGGACGACCGGAGCGGTTCTGGTATAATCCGCGCTTCGTGCCAGACGGGTCATCCGTCGGCAAACCGCCGCTCCAGGCGGCAATCAGACAACGCCCGCACCGCACCTCGGGGGAGGAAGGCAGACGAGAGATATCGTCGCGGCAGCGGCCCTGGCAATACCGAAAGCTTGAATTCTACGTGATGTGGTCTAGTCTCCGCGAAGTTTTCGCGCGTGAGCTGGTGGTCCTTGTTGACCCTACGAATCCCCAGCATACGCGCCGCCGCAAGCAGTTGACCGTTGCCGTCGGCACGGTCTTCACGCTCGGCATGGCGGCTGCAATGGGCGTTGCCCCCCGCAACGCCTACGACGATCCGCTCGCCCCGCGCGTGCTGCAGCCGCTGCGCATGCCCGACGTACGCGAGCAGCTTGAACAGTTGACCGAAGTCGACGGCAACAATGTCTACGTGCGCCAGGAACGCATGCAGCGCGGCGATACCATCGCCACGCTGCTGCGCCGCCTTGGCGTGGAAGATCCGGACGCGCAGTCCTTCATCCTCAAGAACTCCACCGCCCGGGGCCTGTTCAGCCTGAATCCCGGCCAGACCGTGCAGGCCGAGATCGACGACAGCAACCTGCTGGTGTCGCTGCAGGCCAACCTGGGCGGTGACGCCGCGGCCTCGCGCGAACTGGTGATCGAGCGCGTGGCGCCGGCCAGGGAAGGCGGCGACTACACATACAAGGCCCGCATCGCCACGGTCGAGAACGACCTGCACTACGAAATGGCGTCGGGCGCCATCGACACCAACGGCTTCTTCAAGTCGATGGACGCGGCCAACGTGCCCGACGAAGTGGTCAGCCAGATGATCTCGATCTTCTCGGGCGTGATCGATTTCCACCATGACATTGCGCGCGGCGACCGCTTCCGGATCGTCTACGAAGCCGGCTTTCGCGACGGCGCCTTCGTGCGCAATGGCCGCGTGATGGCGATCGAGCTGATCAATCGCAACACTTTGTACCAGGCGCTCTGGTACGCGCCGCAGGACGGCGAGCCGGGTGCCTACTACACGTTCGACGGCCGCAGCATGAAGCGCCCGTTCCTGCGCTCGCCGGTGGAGTTCTCGCGCGTGTCGTCGGGTTTCGGCGGCCGCGACCATCCGCTCCACCACAAGTGGGCGCAGCACAAGGGCGTGGACTTCGCCGCGCCGCAGGGCACCAAGGTGCTGGCATCGGGCGAAGGCACGGTGGACTTTGTCGGGCAGCAGAACGGCTACGGCAACATCATCGTGCTGCAGCACGCCGGGGGGTATTCGACGTATTACGCTCACCTGTCCGGCTTTGCGGGCATCCGCGAGGGCCAGCACGTGAGCCAGGGTCAGGTAATCGGCTACGTGGGTTCCACGGGCTGGGCCACGGGGCCGCACCTGCATTACGAATTCCGCTATAACGATGTGCCGCAGAACCCGCTGACGACGACGCTGATGGAAGCGCCGACGCTCACCGGCAAGTCGCGCGCCGAATTCCTGAACTATTCGAGCGCCATGCTGAGCCGCATCAACATGCTGCGCACCTATAACGTCCTGACCGCCAGCAACTGATCCATGTCCATGTCTCCGGTGCCCAGCGACTGCTATATCGGCCTGATGTCGGGCACCAGCATGGACGGCGCGGACGGCGTGCTGGTGGATTTTTCCGGCGCGCACCCCGTCGTGCTGGCCGCCGCGCACGCGCCGTTTCCGCCGGCCTTGCGCGAAGCGTTCGGCGCGCTGCAGCAGCCCGGCGACGACGAGATCCATCGCGAGGCCCTTGCCGCCAACGGACTGGCGCGCGTGTATGCCGAGTGCGTGGCCGGGCTGTTGCGCCTGGCAAATGTCGCGCCGGGGCACGTGACCGCCATCGGCGCACATGGCCAGACCATCCGCCATCGCCCCGGCCTGTATGACGGGACGGGCTATACGCGACAGACCCAGCATCCGGCGCTGCTGGCCGAGCTGACCGATATCGATGTGGTGGCCGACTTCCGCAGCCGCGACATCGCCGCGGGCGGCCAGGGCGCGCCGCTCGTACCGGCCGTCCACGCGGCGCTATTCGGCGCGCGCGACGAAACGCGCGTGGTCTGCAATATCGGCGGCATCTCCAATATCAGCATCCTGCCGGCCGCCCATTCCGGCCACCCGGTGACGGGCTTCGACTGTGGCCCCGGCAACGCACTGCTGGACCACTGGGTGCAGCAGCATCGCGGCCAGCCGTTCGACGATCGTGGTGCCTGGGGTGCCAGCGGCAGCGTCGATGCCGACCTGCTGTCACGCCTGCTGGCGGAGCCCTACTTCCGCGCGCCGCCGCCCAAGAGCACGGGGCGCGACCTGTTCCATCCGGAATGGCTGCAAGCGGTGCTGAACGGACTGCCCCGACAGATCGCACCCGCCGATGTACAAGCGACCCTGGCCACGCTGACGGCCACGGCCATCGCCCAGGACGTGCGGACGCATGCCCGCAACGCCCGGCGCCTGATCGTTTGCGGCGGCGGCGCGCGCAATGACTATCTGATGGCGACGCTCGGCCAGCTGCTGCCGGGCATTGCGGTGCAGACGACCGAGGATTTCGGGGTGCCGGTATCGCAGGTGGAAGCCATCGCCTTTGCGTGGCTGGCGCGGCAGTGCGTGCGCAGGGCGCCCGGGAACGTCCCGACGGTCACGGGTGCGGCGGGGCCTCGCGTATTGGGCGCGGTCTATCCGCGTTGACTTGCGGCCTGGCCGCGCTTTCGGGAATAAAAAAAGCGCACCGTAGTGCGCTTTTTTCCTTGGCGAAGCCGATCAGACCGAGAACGACGAGCCGCAACCGCAGGTGGTCGAGGCGTTCGGGTTCTTGATCACGAACTGTGCGCCGTTGATGTCTTCCTTATAGTCGATCTCGGCGCCCACCAAGTATTGGTAGCTCATCGAATCGATCAACAGGGTGACGCCATTCTTGACCAGCGTCGTGTCGTCTTCATTGACGTCTTCATCGAACGTGAAGCCGTACTGGAAGCCGGAGCAACCGCCGCCCTGCACGAACACGCGCAGCTTCAGCTCGGCATTGCCCTCTTCCTCGATCAGCTGCTTGACCTTGTCGGCGGCGCTGTCGGTAAAGACGAACGGTGCCGGCATTTCCTCGGTAACAGGTGCCTCTGCGACTGCGTTCATGGGGAATTCTCCTGGTTAGATACGCCCGTATTCTACGGGCTACTCACAAATCGTGCCGAAGCCCTGTGTTTTCAAGGGTCTCTGGGCGAGTGCGTCACCTCAGGCCGGCACGCTGGCGCCTTGGGTCGCCTTGCCTTCGCTCGCCTGGTTTTCGCTGCCCTTGGCTTCCGCCGCATCGGCTTCAGACGTCACTTCCACTGTCTCGGCGGGTGGCACATGGTTCGGCAAGGCGCGAATTTCCCCTTGCACCAACGGCACCAGCCGGCCTTCGACAATCGCGCCCTGGTGCATTTCAAGCGCCGCATAGCGCACCTCACCGTAGACGCGCGCATGAGGCTGCAGCTCGAGTAGTTCGGCGGCATGGACCGGGCCCGTCACGGTGCCGTTCAGGATCAGGTGATCCACGCGCACCTCGCCCTCGACCACGCCCTTCTCGCTGATCACCAGCATGCTCGACTTACCGTCGGCGGCCACGACGTTGCCACGCACGCGACCGTCCAGACGCAATCCCCCGGAAAAGGTCACATCGCCTTCGATGGCGGCGTCCTGCCCCACCAGCGTGTCGATGGACAAGCCTTTCTTCTTCGAAAACAGCATGTTGTACTCCTCTTTGCGCTGACTACGGCGTGGCCGTCTGCGTCGTCCGGACCTGGCCGTTCTGGACGATGCGGACCGATACGGCGCGGACTTCGGCGTCCTGCGGAATCGCCAGGTCGCCTTCGATGCGTTGGTAATGCGTCAGCCGGATTGCCGGCAGCGGCGCATCGCCCGGCTGCGGCAACATCAACGTTAACGGCTTGCCGTGTCGATTTCCCGAGATTGTGAATTGCACTTCACCCCTGAACTCGGGCTGCTCGACAAAGGCCTTTGACCCACCCTGCATGACCAGCAGCCGGTAATGCAGGGCGCGGGGCTGCGTTTCATCCATGGCCACGCGGAAGCTCCGGACGTGGATACCGGACGTGTCCCCCGACGCCGGCAACAGGGATTCGAAGAATCCCAGATCTTCTTTCAGCTGTGCCACCTCGGCCTCGGCCGACTTGACCTGTTCAGCCATGCGTTCCTGCGCGGCGCGCGCGATCTGCAACCGAGCCTCGGCCGTGTTGGCGCTCTGCCGCAGGCTGTCGCGCTCGGCGGACACCTCTGCCAGTTGCTGACGCAACTGTTGATGGGCCGCCTCCGGCCCGGCGTCGGTGGCGGGCAGCGGCGCCGAACGGCGCCCGGCCTCATAGGCCGACACGCCCGCAACTGCTGCCACCACGCCCACCAGCACAGCAACAAACAGCCTGGTTCGCCACGGCCGGTAGGTCCGCACAATGGCCCGCCCTGCCCGCAGCCTGCCACTTCGGCGCAACGGCCGGTACTTCACCCCCATTGCGATATCCGCCAGGCTTTGCTGTGACCCATCGTCTATCTCCCCGATCCGCAGGCCCGTGATTGTATCGCCGGGCGATCATCGCGCGAACGAAAAGTGTAAGAAATGGCAAGTTTGCATCAGGGTTGAGACGATGTCGCGGGCTGGCTGGACGGGCGACAGGCGAAAAAAAAACCGCACGACGAATCGTGCGGTTTTTTGGGCTGCCAGACCCGGCGATGCCGGACCGGGACAACAGCGAATTAACGCTTCGAGAACTGCTTCCGGCGACGTGCCTTGTGCAGACCGACCTTCTTACGTTCGACTTCACGCGCGTCACGCGTCACGTAGCCAGCCTTCGACAGGGCCGACTTCAGCGTTGCATCGTAGTCGATCAGGGCGCGGGTGATGCCGTGGCGAACAGCACCGGCCTGGCCGGTTTCGCCACCGCCGGTCACGTTGACCTTGATGTCGAACGTTTCGGCGTGAGCCGTCAGTTCCAGCGGCTGGCGCACGATCATCAGCGAGGTTTCGCGAGCGAAATACTCTTTGATGGGCTTGCCATTGACGATGATGTCGCCCTTGCCCGACTTGATGAAGACACGAGCCACTGCGCTCTTGCGGCGGCCAGTACCGTAATTCCAGTTACCGATCATGGATATTGGCCCCTTTAGATTTCCAGCACCTTGGGCTGCTGTGCGCCATGCGGATGCTCGCCTTCGGCATAAACCTTCAGCTTCTTGATCATCGCGTAGCCCAGCGGACCCTTCGGCAGCATGCCCTTGACAGCCTTTTCCAGGGCGCGGCCCGGGAAACGTTGCTGCATCTTGCCGAACGTGGTTTCGTAGATACCGCCCGGGTAACCCGAGTGGCGGTAGTACTTCTTGTCCTGTTCCTTGGTACCCGTCACGCGCAGCTTGGCCGCATTGACGATGATGATGAAATCACCGGTGTCGACGTGAGGAGTGAATTCCGGCTTGTGCTTGCCGCGCAGTCGGCGTGCCACTTCGCTGGCAACACGGCCGAGGACCTTGTCCGTCGCGTCAATCACGTACCAGTCGCGCTTTACCTCTGCAGGCTTGGCGGAAAAGGTCTTCATGATTTTTTCCTGATTTTGAAAACTGCCCGAGATGACGGTCGCCGTTTTAGCGTCCTGTCAGCGGCCGGTCCTTTGGACCTGGCCTTCCTGCTTGTATCTGCAGGCTCTCCCTGAATCTTTTTCCGGGGGCAATGACCGGAAAGCCGACGATTATACTGGGCGTTCTCGCCATCGCACAAGCAAAGTTGTGGCTTTTCGTCAAGCAGGCCGCACCGGGCAGCGGGACAAAGCGCCGCTTGCGCCGCAACGACCGGCTTCCCACGGCCCTTGACCCTTGCAATCGACGAAAAAAAACCCAAGTCGTATTGGACTTGGGTTTGAATCCACCAAAGGAGGAGGGTGGAGGAGACACCGGGCGATCGACGGGGCCGGTCAGGGCGGGCGGTGCGGCGAGCGATTCGGGTACGTTACCGGCTTTCGCTTTCGCACTCTGGCGCGCTCATCAGCGCCGTCGTTCGATGGAATGGATTATACATACGGCCCTCCGGGATGCAAGAAAATTTGCACTGCGAAATGCAACACCACAATGTGAAATGGAGAAAGCCGCGCTCACGATCCGTCGATATGTATAAAAATCAATGAGTTAAGAGCAACCGCCGGGTGGTGCATGGACACCACACTAGAGGAAACCTTCGGAATATTAGGGGTAATCCCGCACCCAGAGTGCATGTGGCGATTGCCCTATACTCGCGGAATGCAAGCCGTACGACGTGCGCCGCCGTGCGCGTCAAAACACCATCAGGAAACGAGGAACGAAAAAAATGGAATGCAAAGTGACATGGTCAGGCCCGGAGGGCATGAGCTTTATCGCCCAGACCGGCAGCGGACACCTGGTGGCGATGGACGGTGCGCCCGACGGCGGTGGCAACAACCTGGCACCGCGTCCGATGGAGATGGTGCTGCTGGGCACGGGCGGCTGCACCGCCTATGACGTGGTGCTGATCCTCAAGCGCGGCCGCCAGGACGTGCGCGGCTGCTCGGTCAAGCTCGAGGCGGAACGCGCCGACGCGGACCCGAAGGTCTTCACGAAGATCAACTTCCACTTCACGGTGACCGGCAAGAACCTTGACCCCGCCAAGGTGGAGCGCGCCATCGAGCTGTCGCACGAAAAGTACTGCTCGGCGTCGATCATGCTGGCCAAGACCGCCGAGATCACCCACACCACCGAGATCATCGAAGGCTGACCGGCCCCTGCCCGGCAGCCGCCCCCGCCTCAAAGGCTGCCTTGAAAGCAAAACGCCCGGCGCAGAACTTCCTGCGCCGGGCGTTTTTGTATCCGAAAGAGCAAAGCAGGCCGATAAGCCGGATTCTGTGCACACCGCATGCCTTTGCAGGCACACGGCATGTGACAACCATTCCTCTAGGCCGCCCGTTACCGGACGGCTCCAGCTCCCTACCCGCAGACTCGGCGGGCCGCTTCATCGTCTGCCTATTTGGGATTGCTCCAGGTGGAGGTTACCGCGTTTCACCCTTCCCGCCAGCCGAAGCCGGCGGCAAGACTCGTCTCTGTGGCCCTATTCCGCACGTTGCCGTGGATGGCTGTTAGCCAACACCCTGCCCTGTGGAGTCCGGACTTTCCTCCCCTCACCCCCTTGCGAGGGCAAGCAGCGATTGTCTGGCCTGCTTTGCGGGCCGCAGTCTAACACCGAAGTGGACGCCGGTCAGCCCTGCGTGGCCGGAGCGGCCATCCGGCGGCCTGGCCGGAACACGCTGGTATCGGCGTAGAACGACGGATCGGCATTGCCATCGCACCAGCCAGGAATGCCCAGCACCGGCAGTGGCGCGAAACTGCGCCCGCCGGCAAGGCGGCCGGCGTCGGCCGCACCGGCGAGCGAATCCGCCAGCAGCCGGTCGAGCTGGTCCAACGGGGTATCGGGCGCGGCCGGAATCCACCAGGCATGGGCCGTGACCGACTTGTAGGGTTGGACCAGCTTTTCCAGCAGCGCATGGCCGAACGGCACCACGGTACATCGGGCGTGCCACGCGTTGCGCCGCGAGACAAACAGCTCGTGCCACGCAAACCCGCGCAGCGCGTCGAACAGCGAGGCATCCCGACTGACGAAGATGACCGCGTTCTCGTCGAACAGCGTCGCTGCATCGCGCAGGCCGCCCCGCACCTGGCCGACGCCGTCGCGCGCGATGGCCTCGGCCTGCAGCCGGTTCAGCAGGCGCTTGGTCTCGGGGAAATGCAGCCACACAAGTGCGTTGAACGCATCGTGAAGGTTATCGCGCGTCGGCACATGGCCAGTGGCGTAGATATGAGCCTCGTAGGCGACGCCCTCGGGCAGGTCGGCCTGCGGCACGAACCGCAGCGGCAACCCTTGCGCGTTCCGCAGGTGAGGCACATGCGCGGCGCTCGCGTTGAGCGCCTGGCGCAAGTCCCCGCCGGTGAAGGCCGGGGCGGACGCGGCGAACCCCGCAAACGGCCGGAACCACGGCCGCGTCCAGTCGATGGCGGACAGCAAGCCGCTCAGCTCGCCTTCCAGCGCAGCGTTTCGCCGGCGCGCAGTGGCACCAGCGTGGTATCGCCGTACGGCAGTTCGGCCGGCAGCTCCCAGTCTTCGCGCGTCAGCGTCAGCGTGCCGGTGTTGCGCGGCAGGCCGTAGAATGCCGGGCCGTTGAAGCTGGCGAACGCTTCGAGCTTGTCCAGCGCACCGGCCGTGTCGAACGCCTCGGCGTACAGCTCCATCGCGTGCAGTGCCGTGTAGCAGCCGGCGCAGCCGCAGGCGTGTTCCTTCAGGCCGCGTGCGTGCGGGGCGCTGTCGGTGCCCAGGAAGAACCGTTCGCTGCCCGACGTGGCCGCCTTGACCAGCGCGTCGCGGTGGATTTCGCGCTTGAGCACCGGCAGGCAGTAGTAATGCGGACGGATGCCGCCGGTGAAGATGGCGTTGCGGTTGTAGAGCAGATGGTGCGCGGTGATGGTCGCGCCGATGGGGCCTTCGGCCTCGGCCACGTACTGGGCGGCATCGCGCGTGGTGATGTGCTCGAAAACCACCTTCAGCTCTGGCATGTCGCGGCGCAGCGGCTTCATCACACGGTCGATGAACACGGCTTCGCGGTCGAAGATGTCGATGTCGCCATCGGTCACCTCGCCGTGCACCAGCAGCGGAATGCCTTCGCGCTGCATCGCTTCCAGCGTCGGATAGCAGCGGCGGATATCGGTCACGCCGGCGTCGCTGTTGGTGGTGGCGCCTGCCGGGTAGAGCTTCACCGCGTGCACGAACCCGCTGGCCTTGGCCGCGACGATTTCCTCGGGCGGCAGGTTGTCGGTCAGGTACAGCGTCATCAGCGGCTCGAACGCCACACCGGCCGGCAGCGCGGCCAGGATGCGGTCGCGGTAGGCACGGGCCAGCTCGACCGTGGTCACGGGCGGCTTCAGGTTCGGCATGATGATGGCGCGCGCGAACTGGCGCGCCGTGTCGGGCAGCACCGCCGACAGCGCGGCGCCGTCGCGCACGTGCAGATGCCAGTCGTCGGGGCGGGTAATCGTAAGCTTCTGGGTCATGGGGACAAGCACAACTTAGAGAATCAGGATGGCGCGGTAATCGTTCACATTGGTGCGCGTGGGGCCGGTCACCACGAGGTCGCCCACGGCGTCGAAGAAGCCCCACGCATCGTGCGTGTCGAGCTTCTGCCGTGCCGAGACACCGGCCGCTGCGGCGCGGGCCAGGGAATCGGGGCCGAGCAGCGCCCCGGCATTGTCCTCGGACCCGTCGATACCGTCGGTATCGGCCGCGATCGCATGGATATCGGCCGCGCCGTCCAGTTCGATCGCCAGCGACAGCAGGAATTCCGAACAGCGACCGCCGCGGGCCCCTTCCGACGCACCGCTGGGCAATGTGACCGTGCATTCACCGCCCGAGATCAGCACCACCGGCGCGGAGAACGGCGCATTGTACTTGCGAATCTCGCGCACCAGTGCCGCGTAGACGCGCGCCACCTCCTGCGCCTCGCCGGTCACGGTATCGCCGAGCAGCACGGGCTGGATGCCCTGGCGGCGGAACTGCGCGGCGGCGGCGGCCAGACTGCCATGGGCCGTGGCAATCATGCGATTGTCCACACGGGCGAACAGTGGATCGCCCGGCTTTGGCGTTTCGGCGATCTCGCCGCGTGCGCCGCGATCCAGGTGCGCCTGGACGGTCGCCGGCACCGTAGCGCCGTAACGCTTGAGGATTGCCAGCGCATCGGCATAGGTGCTGGGGTCGGGCACGGTCGGCCCCGATGCGATCGCGCTGGGGTCGTCGCCCGCCACGTCGGACACGATCAGCGTGGTCACGGGCGCCCGGCTGGCCTGCGCAAGCCGTCCGCCCTGGATGCGCGAGACATGCTTGCGCACGATATTCATGTCGGTGATCGGCGCGCCACAGCGCAGCAATTCGCGGGTAGTGGCCTTCAGGTCCGCCATCGGAATACCTTCGGCCGGCAGCGACAGCAGGCTCGATCCGCCGCCCGATACCAGCACGATCAGCCGGTCGTCGGGGCCCAGCGACTGCACCTGCGCCAGGATGTCGGCCGCGGCCTGCTCGCCGGCTTCATCGGGCACCGGATGGCCGGCCTCGATCACGCGGATATGCGCGGTCGGCAGGCCGTGCGCGTAGCGCGTGACCACCACGCCTTCGAGCGTGGCGTGGCCGGCGTAGGCCCGTTCGACCGCCAGCGCCATCGACGCGGCCGCCTTGCCGGCGCCCACCACCAGCGTGCGGCCGCCGGCATGGGGCGGCGGCAGGTGGCTGGCGACGATTTCCAGCGGATCGGCGGCCGCCACGGCGGCGCGGAAGCTCTCGAGCAGCAAGGTACGGGGGCAGCCCTGGAAGTTCACAGTGCCTCCGCGATGGCCTGGCCCAGATCGGCCGTGGAGGCGGTCCCGCCAATATCGCGCGTCAGCGGCGCATGTCCCGGCCCGGCCGCCAGCACCTTTTCGATGGCCTGCAGCACGGCGGCGCCGGCCTCGGCGTGGCCCAGGTGTTCCAGCATCATCGCGCCGCACCAGATCTGGCCGATCGGGTTGGCGATGCCCTTGCCGGCGATATCGGGCGCCGAGCCGTGCACCGGCTCGAACAGGCTCGGATAGACCTTGTCCGGATTGATGTTGCCCGACGGCGCCACGCCGATCGTGCCCGTGCAGGCCGGGCCCAGGTCTGACAGGATGTCGCCGAACAGGTTGCTGGCCACCACGACGTCGAACCAGTCCGGGTGCTGCACGAAGTGCGCGGTCAGGATGTCGATGTGGTACTTGTCGACCTTCAGGCCGGGGTAGTTGGCGGCCATGGCCTCCACGCGCTCGTCCCAGTACGGCATCGTGATCGAGATGCCATTGGACTTGGTGGCCGACGTCAGATGCTTCTTGGGTCGTTTTTGCGCCAGTTCGAACGCGAATTTCAGGATGCGGTCCACGCCGTGGCGGCTCATCACCGTTTCCTGCACCACGATCTCGCGGTCGGTATTCGGAAACATCCGCCCGCCGATGCTGGAATACTCGCCTTCGGTGTTCTCGCGCACCACGTAGAAGTCGATGTCGCCGGGCTTGCGGCCGGCCAGCGGGCTCTTGATGCCCGGCATGAGACGCACGGGCCGCAGGTTCACGTACTGGTCGAACGAGCGCCGGAACTGCAGCAGCGACCCCCACAGCGACACATGGTCGGCGATCTTCTGCGGCCAGCCCACCGCGCCGAAGTAGATGGCGTCGTACTTGACCAGCGTGTCGAACCAGTCGTCCGGCAGCATCTTGCCGTGGCGCTCATAGTATTCGTAGCTGGAAAAGTCGAAGTGGTCCCACTGGAAGTCGATGCCAAAGCGCCGCGCCGCGGCGTCCATGACACGGATGCCTTCCGGCATCACTTCCGTTCCGATTCCGTCTCCGGGAATGACAGCGATCTTGTATTGACTCATGGCTGGGAAGGGCGAGGTGGCGGGGGGCGCGGGCGCCCGGCTTGGCAGCATCGGGCACGCGCATGATAATGTCTGCATTCTATTGCAAAGCGGCAGCCCCCTGCCGCACGGTGCCCTCGCCATGTGCCAGCTGCTAGGCATGAACTGCGCCACGCCCACCGACGTGACGTTTTCCTTTACCGGCTTCGCCGCCCGCGGCGGCGTGACAGACCATCATGCCGACGGTTTCGGCGTGGCGTTCTTCGAGGACAAGGCCTGCCGCCTGTTCATCGACAACCAGTCGGCCGGTACGTCGCCGGTGGCGGACCTGATCAAACGCTACCCGATCAAGTCGAAGAACGTCATCTCCCATATCCGCAAGGCCACGCAGGGAACGGTGCTGCTGGAGAATTGCCACCCATTCATGCGCGAGCTATGGGGCCGGCACTGGATCTTTGCCCACAACGGCGACCTGAAGGGCTTCACGCCGTTCCTGTCCGGGGTCTACCAGCCCGTGGGCGATACCGACAGCGAACTGGCCTTCTGCACGCTGATGCAGGGCCTGAGAAAGCGATTTCCAGGGTCGCAGCCACCGCTCAACGAGCTGGGCCATGCCCTGGCCGACATTACCCGCGACATTACGCTGCATGGCGTTTTCAATTTTTTGCTATGCAACGGGCAGGCGTTGTTCGCGCACTGCTCCACGCGGCTGTACTACATCGTGCGGCAATGGCCGTTTTCGAAGGCCCATCTGATCGATGCCGACCTGTCGATCGACTTCTCGCAGGTCACCACGCCGGACGACCGCGTGGCGGTGATTGCCACCGCGCCGCTGACCGACAACGAGACGTGGACCCAGTTTTCCCCGGGTGAGCTGATCATGTTCGAGGACGGCAGGCCCACCATGACGTGGACGGTACCGATCCCGCCGGAAGTCCAGGCGAAGAACGCGGCCAATACGGCGTGTACTTGAAGGGGATCGGGTGTCCGCGAGCTGCCTCACGATCGAGGGGCGGCTTGTTGTTGGATGGCCAACGCCGTCGAACACGCCCAAGGGGTGACAGATGGTGAGGTCTTGGGTCCCTCTCCCCTCAGGGGTAGAGGGTGCGGGAGAGGGGTGGGCTACCAACGAGCCACGCTGAAGCGAAGCCGTCGGTTTGTTCCAGCACGCAAGCCCCGGAAAAGGCTGTCGGTTTTGCGCACCCTTGCCTTCTCCCCCAACCCCTCTCCCGCGCAGCGGGAGAGGGGAGCAAACCAGCGGTCTGCTTCAGTGGTGCAAGATCTTCGACAGGAACTGGCGGGCGCGTTCCGAGCGGGCGTCGATGTTGCCGAAGAACTCTTCCTTCGGGCAGTCTTCGACGATCTTGCCGGCGTCCATGAAGATCACGCGGTTGGCCACCTTGCGGGCGAAGCCCATTTCGTGGGTCACGCACATCATGGTCATGCCTTCCTGCGCCAGCTGAACCATCACATCCAGCACTTCGTTGACCATTTCGGGGTCAAGCGCCGACGTCGGCTCGTCGAACAGCATGCAGATCGGATCCATCGACAGCGCACGGGCGATGGCCACGCGCTGCTGCTGGCCGCCCGACAGTTGGCCCGGATACTTCGATGCCTGGCTCTTCAGACCCACGCGCTCCAGGTACTTCAGGCCCTTGGCCGTCGCCTCTTCCTTCGAGCGGCCCAGCACCTTCATCTGGGCGATGGTCAGGTTCTCGGTGATCGACAGGTGCGGGAACAGTTCGAAGTTCTGGAACACCATGCCCACGCGCGAGCGCAGCTTGGGCAGGTTGGTCTTCGGGTTGCCCACCGACGTGCCATCGACCAGGATGTCGCCCTTCTGGAACGGCTCCAGCGCGTTCACGGTCTTGATCAGCGTCGACTTTCCCGAGCCCGACGGGCCGCACACCACCACCACTTCACCCTTGGCGACCTGGGTCGTGCAGTCCGTCAGCACCTGGAAGGCGCCGTACCACTTGGAAACGTTATTAATTTCGATCATACGGCCACCTTTTTCTGATAACGCTTGACCAGCAGCGAAGCGGAGAAACAAATGATGAAGTACACGAGGCCGGCGAACAGCAGCATCTCCACGATGCGGCCATCCCGCTCGCCAATGCCGTAGGCCTGGCCGAAGAAGTCCGCCAGCGCGCTCACGTAGACCAGCGACGTATCCTGGAACAGGATGATGCCCTGCGTTAGCAGCAGCGGCACCATGTTGCGGAACGCCTGCGGCAGCACCACCAGGCGCATGGTCTGGCCATAGGTCATGCCCAGCGCCTGCGCGGCGAACATCTGTCCGCGCGATACGCTCTGGATACCTGCGCGGATGATTTCCGAGTAGTACGCGGCCTCGAACAGCGAGAACGCGATCAGCGCGGACGTCATGCGCAGGTCGGACGCGGCGTTCAGATTGAACACCTTCTGCAGCAGCTGCGGGATGATCAGGAAGAACCACAACAGCACCATCACCAGCGGGATGGACCGGAACAGCGTCACGTACCCCTGCGCGAACCAGTTCAGCGGCTTGCTCGACGACAGGCGCATCATCGCCAGGATCGTGCCCCAGACGATGCCGACGATCACGGCCGTCACGGTGATCTTCAGCGACACCATCATGCCCTCGCCGAGCACGTGGAGGGTCGATGCGTTGATCGAGCTGAAATCGAATTCGTATGCCATGTTCCAGCTCCTTACTTGCCGCCGATGAAGCCCGGCACGCGGGTACGGCGTTCCACCCAGCGCATCAGGAACATCACCGTGAAGTTGATCAGCGCGTACAGCAGCGTGACCGCGATGAACGATTCATACGGGCGCGCGGTGTAGTCCACCAGCTGGCGGCCTTGCGCGGCCAGTTCCAGCAGACCGATCGTCGACGCCACGGCCGAGTTCTTGAAGATGTTCAGGAATTCGGACGTGATTGGCGGCACGATGACGCGGAACGCCATCGGCAGCAGCACGTGGCGATACGTTTGCGACAGGGTGAAGCCCATGGCCAGGCCGGCGTTCTTCTGACCGCGCGGCAGCGAATTGATACCCGAGCGCACCTGTTCGCAAACCCGGGCGGCGGTAAACGTGCCCAGGCAGATCATGGCGGCCAGGAATTGCTGCGTGAACGGGTTCATCTGCTTGATGGCCTCGCCGCCGGGCAGCAGCTCCGGACCGACGAAATACCAGATGAACAGCTGCACGAGCAGCGGAATGTTCCGGAAGATCTCGACATAGGTGGCGGCGAAACCCGACAGCCACTTGTTCGGCACGGTGCGCAGCACACCGAGCACGGAGCCGATGACGAGCGCGATCACCCACGACGACAGGCCCAGCGCGATCGTCACCTTGAGACCGGAAATCATCCAGTCCAGGTACGTCTCGTTGGCGGCGGCCTGCTCGAGGAAGACTCCCCAGTGAAAAATGTAATCCATAGTGCGTCCTCAAAAAGAAACGGAAGGACTGCTCCTTCCGTTTCGCACTGCTCCAATCGCGCAGATCAGTCGAGTGCCTTGTCGTTCGGGTTCTTGAAGAGCGCCTTCATGTCTTCGGACAGCGGGAAGTCCAGGTTCAGGCCCTTCGGCGGCACCGGTTGCTGGAACCACTTGGTGTACATCTGGTTGATCGAGCCGTCCTTCATCAGGCCGGTGATCACATGGTCGGCCAGCTTCTTGAACGGCACGTCGTCCTTGCGGATCATGCAGCCGTACGATTCACGCGATTGCGGCTTGCCCACCACGATCCAGTCGTTCGGGTTCTTGGCCTTGGCGCGCTCGCCGTACAGCAGTGCGTCGTCCATCATGAACGCCACGGCACGGCCCGATTCCAGCGTCAGGAACGACTGGCCATGGTCCTTGGTGCTGATGATGTTCATGCCCAGCTTCTGGTCGTCGTTCATCTTGCGCAGCAGGCGCTCGGACGTCGTACCGGCCGTGGTCACCACGTTCTTGCCCTTCAGGTCGGCCCAGTCCTTGATGCCGCCGTCCTTCTTCACCATGATGCGCGTGCCGATGATGAAGATGCTGGTGGTGAACGAGGCCTGCTTCTGGCGCTCGAGGTTGTTCGTCGTCGAGCCGCACTCGATGTCGATCGTGCCGTTCTGCAGCAGCGTGATGCGGTTCTGCGAGGTGATCGGGATTTCCTTGACCTGCAGGTTCGGGAGCTTCAGCTGGTCCTTGATGGCTTCCACGATCTTCATATTGATATCGTAGGAATAGCCTACCTGGCGCACACCGCCCAGGTTGTAGTTGAACGGAATCGAAGAGTCCCGCACACCCAGCGTAATGACACCCGTATCCTTGATCTTCTGCAGCGTACCCGTCAGCGGCTCGGCTGCCTGTGCGCTCGCGCACAGCATGCCTGCCGCAATCATCAGGCCGGCCAACTTGGCAACATTCATAACATCTCCTTGACCATGAAGAGAGAAAGGCGCGACTGTAACAGACAGTCCCGCCGGCGAAACAGTATTGCTTAGCTCGTCACCCAAGACAACGGGTTTTTCCCCTAACTGGTGCCATTTCAGGCAGCGTTTCGCGGCAATGCGCCAAAATGAGACACGACTGCCAACGTCGGATTGCAAGTTTCCGGAAGCGGCTTCAATAGAAAAACGGCGACCGGAACAAGTCCGGTCGCCGTTTCTCAGTGAATCAGGATGCGGGCCAGATTTGCTGCGTTGCAGCAGCCCTGGCGTCCCGTTCCTTGACCCGCCTGCATCATGGATACAGACCGCGCATTTCGCGCGCCTGCAGGATCCGCGAGCAGGCGACGATGAACGCGGCCGTACGCAGCGTGACCTTGTTGTCCTGGGCAACCTGCCAGATCGCCCGGAAGGCTTCTTGCATGATTCGTACCAGGCGTTCGTTGATTTCCTCTTCGGTCCAGAAGAAGCTCGAGAAGTCCTGCACCCATTCGAAGTAGGACACCGTCACGCCGCCGGCGTTGGCGATCACGTCCGGGCAGACCAGAATATTGCGCTCGCGCAAGATGTCGTCGGCCTGCGGGGTGGTCGGGCCGTTGGCGCCCTCGATCACCAGCTTCGCCGTGATCTTCGGCGCGTTCTCGGCCGTGATCTGGCCTTCCAGCGCGGCCGGGATCAGGATGTCGCAGTCGACTTCCCAGAACTGGTCGCCCTTGATGACTTCGGCGCGATAACCCTCGATCGTGCCGCTGTGCGACGCGTATTCCATCATCGCCGGCACGTCCAGGCCAGCCGGGTCGAACAGCGTCGTGCGGTGATCCTGCACCGCCACCACCTTGGCGCCGGCCTCATGGAACAGCTTGGCGGCCACGGCGCCCACGTTGCCGAAGCCCTGCACGGCCACGCGTGCTCCCTTGACGTCCATGCCCAGGTTGCGGGCAGCCTCGGAACCGACCACGAACACGCCACGGCCGGTGGCCTCGTGACGGCCCAGCGAACCGCCCAGCGAGATCGGCTTGCCGGTCACCACGCCGGTGGCGGTGCTGCCCGAATTCATCGAGTAGGTATCCATCATCCAGGCCATGACCTGGGCGTTGGTGTTCACGTCCGGCGCCGGAATGTCCTTGGTCGGCCCGATGATGAGGTTGATCTCGCTGGTGTAGCGGCGCGTCAGGCGTTCCAGCTCGCCGTGCGACAGCGTGCGCGGGTCCACGCGGATGCCGCCCTTGGCGCCGCCGTACGGCACGTTCACGGCCGCGTTCTTCACCGACATCCACGCCGACAGCGCCATCACCTCGGACAGCGTCACGTCCTGGTGAAAGCGCACGCCGCCCTTGCCCGGGCCGCGCGACAGGTTGTGCTGCACCCGATAGCCCTCGAAGTGGGCGATGGTGCCGTTGTCCAGTTCGATGGGTACGTCGACGATCAGCGCACGCTTCGGGCGCTTCAGGGTTTCAACCCAGCGTGCCAGCGAGCCCAGGTAGGGCGTGACACGGTCGACTTGCTGCAGGTAGATGCCCCAGGGACCGAGATTGTCGGCGTTCAGGTACGAAGGCAGGGCGTGAGCATTGGAGACGTTTTGCGTCGGTGCTGCGGAAGACATCGTTGGTTTCCGAGTGAAGGTGACACGGAGCATATCGGCGCCCCCTTCCCCGAATCCAATGCCGTTTGCTCATTCACCACATGACGGTTATGCAAGACTTGCATAACGTTGGCGAGGTGCCCCGGCCCTTGTCAGGCGGTCGTTGACGGGGCAACCAGGGTCGCCCACACCTTGTCCACCAGCTGGCGCTTGCGCCGGAGCTGGCTGCCGCGCCGTTCGCCGCCTTCCGCCGGCCGCTCGCGGTAGAGCCGGATTTCCATGTCGATCGATTGCGGCAGGCCGCGCGCGGCCTCGGCCCGCACCAGGCGGCCGGCAGCGACGTCCTCGCGCACCGTGCTTTCTGGCAGAAATGCCATGCCGTGGCCCGCCAGCGCCATGACCTTGAGCGCCTCGGCCATATCGGTTTCGTAGCATTTGTCGAGCTTGAGCGAATCGGTGGACTCAGCCAGCAGCATGTCCACCATGCGGCCCAGAAACGCATTGGGCGTGTAACTGAGGAACGGCACCGGCTTCTTGTCGGTGCCCGGCAACCGAAACAGCGGGCGGCCCGTGGCGTCGGGCACGCTGTACGGCGACAGCCGTTCCGTGCCCAGTACCAGCATGTCGTAGTGTGCCGGATCGAGCTGGATGGCCTGACGCGGATGGTGGTAGACCATCACAAGGTCGCAGCCACCTTCCACCAGCATCAGCACCGCATCGTGGACGTTCAGCGCGCGCAGGCGGCATGGCAGCGTGCCCAGCTTGCGCTCCACGCCTTTGAGCCATTCCGGGAAGAATGTCAGCGACAGCGTGTGGGGCACCGCGAATTCCAGCACCTGCGCGTTGGCCGACCGCTGGCCGCGCATCAGTGCGCGCGTTTCGCTGACCTGCGCCAGCATCGCCAGCGCCTGTTCGTAGAACACCTTGCCGGCCTCGGTCAGACTGGTGGGATAGCTCGACCGGTCGATCAGCTCGGTGCCCACCCAGGCCTCCAGTGACTGGATACGCCGGGAGAACGCCGGTTGCGTGACATGCCGCAGTTCCGCCGAGCGCGAGAAGCTGTGCGTCTCGGCCAGGCTGACGAAGTCTTCAAGCCATTTGATTTCCATGGCGCGGATTATCGCCTGATGGAGCAACGCCGGCGCAGTCCGCAAAAACATTCTCCAAAGTTGCGATTTATTGGAATGTAATTACAATGCAGAGCAACTTGGGACGACATTTCGCATGCTGGTGCTCCGGACGCGCTTTTAAGATGAACGCTATCGCACATATCGCACATCAAGAAGAACGCGCCCGCCATGGAAGCCGCCGCATCCCCCATCCGTTCCACGCCGTCCCCGTTGTCCTCGCTGGCCTCGGGCATGGAAGCCACGCTCTCGCAGAGCGCCCGCATGGTCGCCGCGCACGTGGCGGCCAGCCTGCCCGACGCGGACACGCTGCTGGCCAGCCTGCCGCCCGGGGCGCTCGAAGGCAGCCCAGACAACTACACGCGCTATCTGGTCTATGCCGATCCCTACGAGCGTTTTTCGGTGATGGTGCTGGTCTGGCGCCCGGGCCAGCACAGCCCGGTGCACGGCCATCGCACCTGGTGCGCATACCGGGTGCTGCGCGGCACGCTGTCCGAACGGCATTACCGCTGGAATTGCGAGAATCGCACGGCCAGCCAGACCGGCGCCGCGACGCGCGAGGCAGGCGACACGTTCAGCGTGCCGGCCGGCCTGCAGCATATCCACGCACTGGGCAACGACAGCCACGCGGTGGCCGTGTCACTGCACATCTACGGCGTGGACCAGGACCGCATTGCCACCGGCGTGAACCTGCTGGTGGATACCATCGTCAGCTGACATCCGCCCTGGCAGGGTGGCCGGCGGCTGGCGCCCACCCACCTTACCGTACCTGACAACGATGGACCGCTATGACCGCCAGATCCTGGGCATCCTGCAGGAAGATGCCTCCGTACCCGTTGCCGACATCGGTGAACGCGTCGGCCTGACCTCCACGCCGTGCTGGCGCCGCGTACAGAAGCTGGAAGAGTCCGGCGTGATCCGCAAGCGCGTGGCGCTGCTCGATGCCGCCCGGCTCAATGTGGGCGTGACCGTCTTTGTGTCGATCCGCACCAGCCAGCACAACGTGAAATGGCTGAAGACCTTCCACGACCTCGTGGCATCGATTCCGGAAGTCACCGAGTTCTACCGCATGGCGGGCGACACCGACTACCTGCTGCGCGTGGTGGTGCCCGATATCGCCGCCTATGACGCCGTGTACAAGAAGCTGATCCAGGGCGTGGAACTGGCCGATGTCAGTTCCAGCTTCGCGATGGAGCAGATCAAGTACACGACGGCGCTACCGCTGGACTACGCGTAGCGCCTGGGGGCTACTTCGGCGAATGCACGACATCGACACCGAGCCGGAACGTGCCGATCTTCGGCTGCTTCGGCAGATCGGTGCCGATGGCGTCGATGACCAGACGCATGCCCGGCTTGGTCCGGTATCGTCCGCCGGACTGCAGCCCGGGATTGTCGGCCGGGTCGTACCAGACGATCAGCGTGCCGCGACCGGCATGCCCGCCGGCGGCCTCCAGCTGGCCCAGGGTGCCTTCCTGCCCCGAGCCGCTGACATTGCGCTGCGCACGCAGCCATAGCGGATAGACGCGGTTTCCATAGGCGTCGCCTTCCATGCTCGCCAGCACCTTCAGCGCGGTATAGCCGTCCCGCGGGACCGCGACGACCTGCTTGCGCTGGGTGCCCTTGGCGACGAACTGGACGCGCGAGCCTTGCCACGGCGCCTCGGCGGTGTAGGTAAAGACCGTCGGCTGCGCAGCCGCGCCGGGGGCGACCACCACGTTCAGGTCGTCCAGCGTGTTGTCGCCGATCTTGTACCACCGCCGGTCATCGGCGCCAGGCCGTTGCCCGGCTTCGGCATGGGCGTCATTGGCCCAGATGTACCTGCCGTAGGTCACGCAGCTTCCCAGCGGATACTCGCTCTTCTGCTGCCACCGCTCGATCGCGCTGCAATCGCTGGGGCGTTCTGGCGAATCTGCCATGGCATTCGCCGCGGATGACAGCAGCAACACCAGCGCCGCGGACGAAGCCGCCGCTCGCCGGCAAATCTGGCTTTTTCTTGGCATGGTCGAACCTTGAGTTTTTGGTTGATGGACGGCCAGGGCACGTTGCCCCGACGTCCACAACTCTAGGTATCGGCCCACGCGCCAACAATCGCCATCCGTCCAAAGATGGCGGTGGCTTGTTGCCGTCCCGGCCCGGTGGGACGGTGCGGCGCGATCAGCCCCGATGCGCCCAGCCTGTCATCCGCTTTTCCAGCACGGCAAACAGCTCGTACATGACCATCGCCATCACGGCAATCACCACCAGCCCGGCAAAGGCCAGGGGCATCTTCATCGCCGATCCGGCCGACACCAGCAGGTAGCCGATCCCTTCGTTGGCCGCGTTCATTTCCGACACCGTGGTGCCCACGAACGCCAGCGTGATGGCGACCTTGAGCGACGCGAAGAAGAACGGCAGCGCGCGCGGCAGGCCCACCTTGATGAGCACGTCGCGCCGCTTGGCGCCCAGCACACGTAGTACATCCTCCAGTTCCGGTTCCAGCGTGGCCAGCCCCGTGGCGATGTTGACCATGATCGGAAAAAACGAGATCAGGAACGCGGTCAGGATGGCCGGGCCGGCGCCCAGGCCGAACCACACCACCAGGATTGGCACGAAGGCCGCCTTGGGCAGCGCGTTGAATGCCGTCATCAGCGGGTATGTTGCCGCGTAGGCCAGCCGCGACGAGCCCATCAGCATGCCCAGCACCACGCCCACCACGATGGCCACGCCGAAGCCGACCATGGTGGTCCAGAACGTACGCCACGCGTGCCCGGCGATCACGCCGGCATACTCGAACAGCGACGCCACGATCGAAGACGGGCTGGGCAGGATGAAGTCGGATACGTCGAAGACCAGGCACGCCCCCTGCCACAACAGCAGGCAGGCGCCAAGCAGAATCCACGGGGCGACGCGCTGTACGCGCTTCGCCTGGAGAGAGGACATCGTCGTCATGTTCAGGGCCGTCCCGCGTTGTCAGTGTGGTTGCCGGGCTTGTGGCCGATCTTCTCGCGCAGTTCGTGCACGCGTTCGGCAAACGGTTCGGTATAGGTAATGTCCAGCGGGCGCGGACGCGGCAGGTCGATCTCGCGGCGCAGCACGATCCGTCCCGGGCGCGCGCTCATCACATAGACCGTGTCGGCCAGGAACACAGCCTCGCGCAGGTCGTGGGTGACGAGGATCACGTTGAAGCGTTGCGCCTGCCAGAGGTCGCGCAGCACGCACCAGAGTTCCTCGCGGGTGAAGGCGTCGAGCGCGCCGAACGGCTCGTCCAGCAGCAGCATGCGCGGCTCGTGGATCAGCGCGCGGCAGATCGACGCACGCTGCTGCATGCCGCCCGACAGCTGCCACGGATACTTGTCCTCGTAGCCGGCCAGGCCCACCGTCTTCAGCAGCGCACGGGCGCGCTCCACATACTCCGAGCGCTTCTTGCGCATGGTCGACCGGTACGGCTCGACGATCTCCAGCGGCAGCATCACGTTGTCGAGCGTGGTGCGCCACGGCAGCAGCGTAGGGGCCTGGAAGGCCATCCCCACCTGCTTGAGCGGCCCCGTCACCTTGGCACCGTTGATGCTGACCGCGCCGCGCGTGGCCGGCCGCAGCCCGGTGGCCAGCTTCATGAACGTGGACTTGCCGCAGCCCGACGGCCCGACGATGGCGATGAATTCGCCTTCGCGCGCCTGCAGCGAGATATCCTCGACCGCGAACTCGCCGCGGCGGGCCAGTTCGTCGTCGTAGGCCAGCCAGACGCGATTGAAATCGACGAACGGCTTGGCGGGCTGCTCGCCGACCGGCGTGCCCGAGGCGGGCATCAGGGCTTCGCGCGCCATCATCGCAATACGTCCAGTTCGGCGGCCGAAGGCAGGTAGGCGTCGGTCCACAGCCCATCGGGATTGATGCGGCCCTTGGTGCCGAACGCGTCGGCCACCTGCGAGGCCATCAGCGACAGGCGGGGCTTGCTCACGCGGCCGAAGCCTTCGGCCTTGGCGTCGGGCGACTTCACCACGCTGTCCAGCGCGATCTTCAGACGGCGGAGTTCCAGCTTCTCGTCGATGATCCCGTCGCGCGCCTTGACGGCCTTGACGCCGTCTTCGGGCCGCGCGATCACGTCCTTCGCCGATTTCGCAAACGCCCGCAGGAAGGCCTTGACGGCCTCGGGGTTGCTCTTCAGGAACTGTTCGGATGCGATGACCGCGTTGCCGTAGAGCTTCACGCCGTATTGCGGGTACGGCAGCACCACGATGTCCTCGTCCTTCACGCCGCGCGCATTCAGGTTCAGGATCGACGTGAACGAGAAGCCGGTGATGGCGTCCAGATCGCCGCGCGCCAGCATGGTCTCGCGCAGCGTGGGGTCCATCGCCTGCCAGTTGAACGCCCCGGCCTGCAGGCCGTTGGCCTTGGCGAAGATCGGGAAGGCGCGGCGGCCGGCGTCGAACACCGGGGCGCCGAGCTTCTTGCCGGCGAGGTCCTTCGGCGCCTTGATGCCCGACTTCTTCAGCGCCAGCACGGCGGCCGGCGTGTTGTTGTAGACCATCATCACGGCCACGGGGCGGTTCTTCGCGTCGGGGTTGTTGCCGTAGAACTCCATCACCGACGCCAGGTCGGCAAAGCCCATGTCGTACGTGCCCGAGGCCACGCGGTTGACCACGTTGCCCGACCCGTTGCCGGCGTCGATGGCCACGTCGAGCTTTTCGGCCTTGTAGTAGCCCTTCTGCTCGCCCAGCAGGAACAGCGCCGACGGGCCTTCGAAGCGCCAGTCGAGCTGGAAGCGGATCTTCGTGGGGGCCTGCGCCTGCGCGGTGCCTGCGCAGAGTGTCGACAGCACCATCGTGGTGCCCAACGCGGTGCACAGCTTCAGCAGATGACGGCGCAAGGGGGTTTGCGGCATGAACCTTCTCCAGTAGTTGATCTCTCTGGAGGGGACTTTTCGCAAGGGACGTGCCAGCTTTTCACCACCACGTCATGCACCGGCGCAAGGCGTGCGCGCGGTGCATTGACGAACCATGATTGTGCGCGGCCCGCTGTCGGCATGCGTTGCCGACAGCAATTGTCGACAATCGTCAGGCGTCCTGCGTGGCGTCGCCCACCTCGACGTCGCGCGCGTCGGCATCGGGCGAACCCTGGGCGGCGTTGCGCGCCTGGATCTGCCACATCTCGGCGTAGCGGCCGTTGGCACGCATCAGGTCGGCATGGGTGCCGCGCTCGACGATGCGGCCGTGGTCCATCACCAGGATCTGGTCGGCATGGACCACGGTGGACAGCCGGTGCGCGATCAGCAGCGTGGTGCGGTTCTGCGCCAGCCGCATCAGTTCGGCCTGGATGGCCTGCTCGGTGCGCGAGTCCAGTGCCGATGTGGCCTCGTCGAACACCAGGATCGGCGGATTCTTGAGCAGCGTGCGGGCGATGGCTACGCGCTGCTTCTCGCCGCCAGACAGCTTCAGGCCCCGCTCGCCCACCGGCGTGTCGTAGCCCTGCGGCAGTTCGCGGATGAAATGGTCGATCTGGGCAGCCTGGGCGGCGGCGATGACTTCCTCGCGCGTGGCCTCTGGCCGGCCATAGGCGATGTTGTAGTAGATGCTGTCGTTGAACAGCACCGTATCCTGCGGCACGATGCCGATCGACGCGCGCAACGTGGACTGGCGCACGCGGCGGATGTCCTGGCCGTCCACCTCGATGTCGCCCTGCGTCACGTCGTAGAAGCGGAACAGCAACCGGGCCAGCGTGGACTTGCCCGATCCGCTGTGGCCGACCACGGCCGTGGTGGTGCCGGCGGCAATCGTGAAATCCACATCGTGCAGGATCACGCGATTCGATTCGTAGCCAAAGCCGACGTGGCGAAAGCGCACCTCGGCACCGCTGACCCGCAGCGGCGGCGCGTCGGGGCTGTCGGCCACCTCCTGGTGGGTGCCCAGCAGCACGAACATGCGGTCCATGTCGGTGGTGGCCTGCTTGATCTCGCGGTAGATCACCCCCAGGAAGTTGAGCGGGATGTACAGCTGGATCATCAGCGTGTTCACCAGCACCAGGTCGCCCAGGGTGAGCTTGCCGGCCGCCACGCCTACCGTGGCGCGCCACAGGATCAGGATCAGGCCCGTGGCGATGATGGCCTGCTGACCGAAGTTCAGGAACGACAGCGAGTTCTGCGAGCGGATGGCCGCGGTGCGATACGTGCGCAGGTTCTCGTCGTAGCGGCGCGCCTCGTATTCCTCGTTGCCGAAGTACTTGACCGTCTCGAAGTTCAGCAGCGAGTCGATGGCCTTCTGGTTGGCGCGCGAATCCAGTTCGTTCATCTTGCGCCGGAAGTGCGTGCGCCACTCGGTCACGACGATCGTGAACGCGATGTAGCCCACCAGCGCGCACAGCGTGATGGCCGCGAACCAGATGTCGTAATGCAGGAAGAAGAAGCCGATGACCAGCGACATTTCCACCAGCGTCGGCAGGATGCTGTACAGCGAGTACGAAATCAGCGACTGGATGCCACGGGTGCCGCGCTCGATGTCGCGGCTCATGCCGCCGGTCTGCCGCTCCAGGTGGAACCGCAGCGACAGCGCGTGCAGGTGCCGGAAAACTTGCAGCGCGATCTCCCGGACCGCGCTTTGCGTCACCTTCGAAAAGAGGATTTCACGCAACTCCGTGAACAGTGAGCCCGACAGCCGCAGCACCCCGTAGGCGATGATCAGGCCCACCGGCACCACCAGCAGCGCCGTGGCGTCGCCTGGCTTGATGTCCATTGCGTCGACGAGCTTCTTCATCAGCACCGGCACGCCCAGATTGGCTACCTTGGCGGCCACCAGGCAGGTCAGCGCCAGCATCACGCGCCACTTGTAGTGCCAGACGTAGGGCAGCAGGTTGCGGACGGTCTGCCAGTCGCTGCGGGGCGCACCGGCGCCCTTGAACAGTGCATTGGCCGGCTCCGTGGGGGCGGGCTCGGCGGTCGTGGAATAGCGGCGCATACGTTAGAATTCGTGCCAATGCCGCGATTGTCGCAGAGATCGCCACGGCCGGCAGACCACCGTCCTGTTGCCTTATGAATTCCCCGTATTTCCCGCTCTCATCGATCGCCCACATGTCCACTTCCGCCCCCCTCTCCGAACTGCCAGCCGGCAAGAACCCGGCCCTGCGTGTCGTGCCGATGCCCGCCGACGCCAACGTGCACGGCGACGTGTTCGGCGGCTGGATCATGGCCCAGGTGGACATCGCCGGGTCGATCCCGGCGGTGGAGCGCGCCCAGGGCCGCGTGGCCACGGTGGCGGTGAACTCGTTCCTGTTCAAGCACCCGGTGTTCGTCGGCGACCTGGTCAGTTTCTACGCGGATATCGTCAAGACGGGCCGCACCTCGATCACGGTGTCCGTGGAGGTCTACGCGCAACGGATGCGCCACAGCCACGAGATCGTCAAGGTGACGGAAGCCACGCTGACGTACGTGGCCACCGACGAAAGCCGGCAGCCGCGCGTGTTGCCGGCCTGATTGCTTGCCTGACATCGGTTTCTGCCTGCCGGTCGTGGCATGCTGAACCGGCTTTCCCTCTCGCCCGCCCCTCTCCCGCGAGCGGGAGAGGGGCGCAGACCCAGACAGCCGCCTCAGTCGAACTTCGAGAAATCCGGCTTGCGCTTCTCGAAGAACGCCGTGAACGCTTCCTTCGCTTCGGGCGCCACCAGCATGCGGCGGAACATCTCGCCTTCCTCGGCCATCTTCCTCTCGATGGTCGCCACATCATCCCCCTTCATCAGCCGCTTGGTCTCGCGCAGCGACGACGCCGGCAGCGCCGCCAGCTTCGCCGCCTGCTGGCGCACGTAGTCCGACAGCTCCGCCACGGGCAGCACCTTCGTCACCAGCCCGATCGCGAATGCTTCCTGCGCACTGAACGCTTCGCCCAGCAGCAGCTTCTCGGCGGCCCGCTGATAGCCCACCAGGCGCGGCAGCAGCAGGCTCGACGCCGCCTCCGGGCACAGGCCCAGTTGCGCGAACGGCAGCGACAGCTTGGCGGTGTCCGATGCGTAGACCAGATCGCAATGCAGCAGCAGCGTGGTGCCGATGCCCACCGCCGCGCCACTGACCGACGCCACCACGGGCTTGGTGGCATGGCTGATGGCGTGCAGGAACTGGAACACCGGCGGCTCGGCGCCGTCGCTGCCCTGCGTCGGCGGACGCTTCATGAAGTCCTCCAGGTCGTTGCCGGCCGTGAAGATTTCAGGCTTGCCCTCGATCACGATCACGCGCACAGCGTGATCGGATTCGGCGGCGCGCAACGCGTCGGCCATGGTCTGGTACATGGCGGCCGTAATGGCGTTCTTCTTGTCGATGCGATCGAAACCAATGGTCAGGATGCCCTGGTCGATGCGGGTGGCAATGCTCATGTCTTCCTCGTCTCGGTCGTGATGCAGACTGCCGCTCACACAAACGGTGGCGGCATGTCGGAAAGATAACTGAGGCCGAACGCGCCCGCGCCCACGTTGAGCGCGACGGTCAGGCTCATCGGCGCGAGCATCAGCTCCACGCCATACTTCGCGGCGGTCTCGGCCAGCGACTGCCATGCCGGCCACGATTCCACCTCGTCCAGATCGCCCGCATAGGCGGCGGCCACGGCGGGCGTCAGCAGGCACCTGGCCCGGATGCAGGCTTCCGCATGGCCCAGCAGGCGGCGCACGCCGTCGTCGGCGCCGCGCACCTTGGCAATCGCCTCGGTGTCACCCTGGTGCATGCGGATCACCGGGCGGATATTGAACGCGCTGCCCAGCATGTAGCGGCTCCAGGTGATGCTGTTCTCGCCCTTGTGCCTGGCGCGCGTGTACATGTACAGCAGTTCGTCGGGGATCAGGAACATGTGCGCGGCGTCGCGCAGACGGTTTTCCACGGCGTCCACCACTTCGGAGGCCTTCGCGCCATTGGCCAGCATGCGGGCCGCCTCGCGCACGATCAGCGCCTGGCCGGGGCCGATGGCGCCGGTGTCGATCACGGTCAGGTCGAACAGTCCGCTGCGCCCGGCGTCCTTGCGCAGCTTGAAGCTGCGGGCAACCGTGCCCACCACGGCGCCCGTGGCATTCGCGTAGAGCTTGCTGCGGCTGCTGGCGATGGTCAGCAGGATGGCGCGGTCGCAGCCAGCCACGACGTTCTTCAGCAGATGGTCTTCCAGCTCGCGTTCGAGCAGCGGGATCGATTCGGCATAGTGGTCCTGCTTGCCGACCAGGTACTGGTGATAGAGGTCCGGCAGCGCGGCCTCGTCGCGCGTATCGACCACGAAGCGGTCGCCGGCGCGGATGCGGAACGGGATGGTGCGGACGCCCAGCGCGTCCATCATCGAACGCGGCATGTCGCATGCCGCGTCGGCCAGAATGGCGGTCTCCTGCATATTGTTGTTCTCCTCCGGGTCAGTGCGTCAACGTGTTGGCATCTTCGTGTCCATACATTTCTTCATCTGATCGAAGGTTGGGACAGCCCTGCCCCGGGCTGTCCCTGCGGCGCGTTCAGACGCGCTCGAAGATTCCTGCGGCCCCCATGCCGGTGCCCACGCACATGGTGACCATGCCGTACTTCAGGTTGTGGCGACGCAGCGCATGCACCACGGTGGCCGAACGGATCGCACCGGTCGCGCCAAGCGGATGGCCCAGCGCAATGGCGCCGCCCATGCGGTTCACGCGGGCCGGATCGAGTTCCAGGTCGCGCATCACCGCCAGCGACTGCGCGGCGAACGCCTCGTTCAGCTCGATCCACTCGATCTGGTCCTGCGTCAGGCCGCCGGCCTTCAGCGCGGCCGGAATCGCGGCCTTCGGGCCGATCCCCATGATCTCCGGCGGCACGCCCCGCACCGCGAACGATACGAAACGGGCCAGCGGCACCAGGTTGAACTGCTTGAGGATCTTTTCCGAGACCAGAATCAGCGCGCCGGCGCCATCCGACGTCTGCGAGCTGTTGCCGGCCGTCACGCTGCCCTTGTTGGCGAACACCGGGCGCAGCTTGGCCAGGCCTTCCACCGACGTGTCCGGGCGCGGACCTTCGTCCAGCGAGATAGTACGCGTCTTGACGCTGACCTGGCCAGTGGCGAGGTCCGGAAACTTCTCGACTACCTCGATCGGGGTAATCTCGTCGTTGAATTCGCCAGCCTGCTGCGCGGCGATGGCCTTCTGGTGCGACGCCAGCGCGAACGCGTCCTGGTCTTCGCGGCTCACCTGCCATTGCGAGGCCACCTTCTCGGCGGTCAGGCCCATGCCGTAGGCAATGCCGACGTTCTCGTCGCGCGCGAAGATCGACGGCGACATCGACGGCGAGTTGCCCATCATCGGCACCATGCTCATCGATTCCACGCCGGCGGCAATCATTACGTCCGATTCGCCCACGCGGATGCGGTCGGCCGCCATCGCCACGGCCGACAGGCCCGAGGCGCAGAAGCGGTTCACCGTAATGCCGCCCACCGTATTGGGCAGGCCGGACAGCAGCGCGCCGATACGCGCCACGTTCAGGCCCTGCTGGGCTTCGGGAATGGCGCAGCCAACAATGGCGTCTTCGATCAGCGCCGGGTCCAGGCCCGGCACCTGGGCCACCGCGGCCTTCAGGATCGAGGCCAGCAGGTCGTCGGGGCGGGTGTTCTTGAATGCGCCCTTCGGGGCCTTGCCAATCGGCGAACGGGTAGCCGCAACGATGTAGGCGTCTTGCAGTTGTTTCATGATGTCGGTTCCTCGTTGGCGGATTAGTTGCGCACCGGCTTGCCCGTCTGCAGCATGCCCATGATGCGCTCCTGCGTCTTGCCGTTGCCCAGCAGGTCGATGAACGCCTTGCGTTCCAGCGCCAGCAGCCAGTCTTCGCTGACCAGCGAGCCCGCCTCCACGTCCCCGCCGCACACCACTTCGGCAATGCGCGACGCGATCAGGAAATCGTGCGCCGAGATGAAATTGCCATCGCGCATGTTGACGAGCGACGCCTGGATCGTGGCGATGCCCGAGCGGCCAGCCACCGGAATCAGCTGGCCCGGCAGCGGCGCGCGGTAGCCGGCATTGGCCAGCGCGCGCACTTCACCCTGCGCCACGTACAGCAGTTCGTGCACGTTGTAGACGATGGTGTCGGTCGGCTGCACGTAGCCCATCTTCTGCGCATCGAGTGCCGACGTCGACACCTTGGCCATCGCCGCCGCCTGGAAACGGCTGGTGACGAAGTTCAGGTAGTTCGTGCTGCCGGCAGCCTGCGCCGCCTTGGCTGCCGCAATCGCGGCTTCCTTCAGGCCGCCGCCGGCCGGCACCAGGCCCACGCCGACTTCGACCAGGCCCACGTAGCTTTCCATCGCCACCACGCGCTTGGCCGAATGCAGCATCAGTTCGCAGCCGCCGCCCAGCGCGATACCCGACACGGCCGGCACCACCGGCACCGCCGCGTATTTCACGCGCATCATCGTGTCCTGGAACTTCTTCACGAACGGCTCGATGCCCTTGGCGCCGCCCATCATGAAGGCCGGCATGGCGGCTTCCAGGTTGGCACCGGCCGAGAACGGACCGCCCGGCGCGCCCAGCTGCAGCGACGTCGGCTGCCAGACGACCAGGCCCTTGTACCCGGCTTCGGCCAGGTCCACGGCGCGCACGATGGTGTCGAGCACGTCCGGGCCAATCGTGTTCATCTTGCTCTTGAACGAGATGACCAGCACATCGTCGGCCCCTTCGCTGGTCCAGATGCGCGCACCGTCGTTCTCTTCGATGGTCTTGCCGGCGCGGCGCGGATCTGCCGCGTCGGTGCCCTTGATGGCGGCACGGAACACCTGGCGCTCGTACACCGGCAGCGCGGCACGCTTGACGAAGCTGCTGGTCGCCGGCGACCAAGAGCCCTGTGCCGTATGCACGCCGCCGTTGTCGGCCACCGGGCCTTGCAGCACCCAGGCCGGCAGCGGCACGTTGGCCAGCGCCTTGCCTGCGTCGATGTCTTCCTTGACCCACTGCGCCACCTGCGTCCAGCCGGCGGCCTGCCAGTCCTCGAACGGACCCGAGTTCCAGCCGAAGCCCCAGCGAATCGCCAGGTCGATGTCGGCAGCCGAACCGGCGATCTGCTCCAGATAGACGCCGATGTAGTGGAACACGTCGCGGAACACGGCCCACAGGAACTGTGCCTGCGGGTTGGTCGATTCGCGCAGCAGCCTGATGCGCTCGGCCGGGTCCTTCTTGAGCATGCGCACGACGATCTCGTCGGCCTTCTTGCCCGAATCCACGTACTGGCCGGTCTTGGCGTCCAGCACCTTGATGGCCTTGCCTTCCTTCTTGTAGAAGCCCGCGCCGGTCTTCTGGCCCAGCGCGCCGGCATCCACCAGGCCCTTGAGCACGGCCGGCGTCTTGTAGACGGCCGCGAACGGGTCGCCGCCCAGGCCGTCCTGCATGGTCTTGATCACGTGGGCCATCGTGTCCAGGCCCACCACGTCGGCGGTGCGGAACGTGGCCGACTTGGCGCGGCCCAGCTTGGTGCCGGTCAGGTCATCGACGATATCGAACGGAATGCCGTACTTTTCGGCTTCGGCAAACACGGCCAGGATCGAGAAGATCCCCACGCGGTTGGCGATGAAGTTCGGCGTGTCCTTGGCACGCACCACGCCCTTGCCGAGCGTGGTGGTCAGGAAGGCCTCCAGGCGGTCCAGGATCTCGGGCTTCGTGGTGGCGGTCGGGATCAGTTCCACCAGGTGCATGTAGCGCGGCGGATTGAAGAAGTGCACGCCGCAGAAGCGCGCCTTCAGGTCGGCGTCGAAGCCGTCGGACAGCGACGTGATCGACAAGCCCGAGGTATTCGTCGCGAAGATCGCGTTCGGCGCCAGGTGCGGCGCCACCATCTTGTAGAGATCGTGCTTCCAGTCCATGCGTTCGGCGATCGCCTCGATCACCACGTCGCATTCCTTGAGCAGTTCCAGATTGTCCTCGTAGTTGGCCGCGCGGATCAGGCCGGCTTCGTCCTTGATGCCCAGCGGCGCCGGCGACAGCTTCTTGAGGTTTTCGATGGCACGCATGGCGATGCCGTTCTTGGGGCCTTCCTTGGCCGGCAGGTCGAACAGCACCACCGGCACGCGGGCGTTGACCAGGTGGGCGGCAATCTGCGCCCCCATGACGCCGGCACCGAGCACGGCGACTTTCTTGACGATGAAATTGGACATGCGCGCTCCTAGAGTCGTGAGCGTTTGAGGAGAGAGAAATTCAGTGCTGTCTGGGTCGGCTCCGCCTCTCCCGCCTTGCGGGAGAGGGGAGCCACCCCCGATCAGAACAGATCGGCGTCCAGCGCCATCAGCGTGGCCGAACCGGCGCGCGCCTTGCGGATCTCGGCGGCGGTTTCGGGCAGCAGCTTGGCAAAGTAGAAGCGCGCCGTGGCCAGCTTGCTGACGTAGAACTTGTCGCCGCTGTCCTGCTTCTCCAGCGCGATCTTGGCCATGCGGGCCCAGAAGTACGAGAACACCAGGTGGCCCACCACGCGCAGGTACGGCACGGCGGCGGCGCCCACCTCGTCGGGGTTGCCCATCGCCTTCATGCCGATTTCCATCGTGAGCTTCTGCACCTTGTCGCCGATGTCGGCCAGCGGGTTCACGAATTCCTGCATGGCTTCGTTGGTGCCCTCTTCCTCGACGAACTGCTGCACGATCTTGCCGAAGGCCTTCAGCTTGGCGCCCATGTCGCCCAGGATCTTGCGGCCCAGCAGGTCCAGCGACTGGATCGTGTTGGTGCCTTCGTAGATCATGTTGATGCGCGCGTCGCGCACGTACTGCTCCATGCCCCATTCGGCGATGTAGCCGTGGCCGCCGAACACCTGCATGCCCTCGTTGGTCGACGTGAACGCGTTGTCGGTCAGGAAGGCCTTGATCACCGGCGTCAGCAGCGCCACCAGGTCGGCGGCTTCCTTGCGCACGGACGCGTCGGGGTGTGACAGTTCGCGGTCGATCTGCAGCGCGGTCCAGTAGCTGAACGCGCGGCCGCCTTCGGCGTAGGCCTTCTGCGTGAGCAGCATGCGGCGCACGTCCGGATGGACGATGATCGGGTCGGCCGCCTTCTCGGGCGCCTTCGGGCCGGTCAGCGCGCGCATCTGCAGGCGGTCCTTGGCGTAGGCCAGCGAGTTCTGGTAGGCCACTTCGGTCAGGCCCAGGCCTTGCGCGCCCACACCGAGGCGGGCCGCGTTCATCATCACGAACATGGCGTTGAGGCCCTTGTTGGCCTCGCCCACCAGCCAGCCGCGCGCGCCGTCCAGGTTCATCACGCAGGTGGCGTTGCCGTGGATGCCCATCTTGTGCTCGATCGAGCCGCACTTGATGCCGTTGCGCTCGCCCGGGTTGCCGTTGGCGTCCGGGATGAACTTCGGTACGACGAACAGCGAGATGCCCTTGGTGCCTTGCGGGGCGTCCGGCAGGCGCGCCAGCACCAGGTGGATGATGTTCTCGGCCAGGTCGTGCTCGCCGGCCGAGATGAAGATCTTGGTGCCCGTGATGGCGTACGAGCCGTCGCCCTGCGGTTCGGCCTTCGAGCGCAGGATGCCCAGGTCGGTGCCGCAGTGGGGCTCGGTCAGGCACATCGTGCCCGTCCACACGCCCGACACCAGCTTGGGCAGGTAGGTCTGCTTCAGTTCCGGCGTGCCGTGCGCGTGCAGCGCCTCGTAGGCGCCGTGCGACAGGCCCGGGTACATCGTCCATGCCTGGCCGGCCGAGTTCAGCATCTCGTACAGCGCGTTGTTGACCACGATCGGCAGGCCCTGGCCGCCGAATTCGGGGTCGCAGGCCAGCGCGGGCCAGCCGGCCTCGACATACTGCTGGTAGGCTTCCTTGAAGCCCTTGGGTGCGCGCACCACGCCGTCGCCGACGTAGGTGCAGCCTTCGCGGTCGCCGGGCTGGTTCAGCGGAAACACCACGTCCGCGCAGAACTTGCCGGCTTCTTCGATCACCTGGTTGATGGTGTCCGCGTCGATGTCCGCGTGTTGCGGCATCGCCTTGAGTTCGGCTTCTGCGCCGAGCAGTTCGTGGAGCACGAACTGCATGTCGCGCAACGGTGCGGTGTACTGGCCCATCAAAGACTCCTTGGAGGTTTGCCCGGTGCCGCCACACGCGCATGCCGCACGCCCTGGAGGGGACGCGTGCGACCGTTGCCGGGGGCGGCTCAGGTACGGTAAGACTGAATCAGTTTGTTGAGCGCGACCATGGCAAGTTCGGCACTGTCCGGCAGGCGCAGAAATCGGGCGTCATGATGCAAGCCTAGTTCAAGGCTGTACATCTCGAACAGCATCAGGCGCGGATCGCAATCCGCGCGCAGGTGCCCCTCCTCCTTGGCCTGGTCGATGGCACGCAACAGCGCGGCCCGCCAGATCGTGACGCTCTTGACCAGCTCGTCACGCACCGGGCTTTCCGCGCGGTCGTCGTACTCGACCGCACCGCTGATGTAGATGCAACCCGTGGTCACTTCCTGGATGCGCTTTTCCATCCAGCGCCGCACCATCGACCACAGGCGAGGCAGACCGCGCGGCTCCTGCAGCGAGGGGTAGAACACCTCCTGCTCGAACCGCCGGTGATACTCGCGCACCACTTCCACCTGCAGGTCTTCGCGCGAACCGAAATGCGCGAACACGCCGCTCTTGCTCATCTGCATGCGTTCCGCGAGCAGGCCGATGGTCAGACCTTCCAGCCCGTCGCGGGACGACAGTTCCAGTGCGGCATCGAGAATCGCCACGCGCGTCATCTCACCCTTTCGCAAGGGCGTGGGCGCGGCGGCGGATTCAAGACGAACTGACTGGTGTCGCATGGTTTTCTCTCCGTTCTCTGCAGCATCCCGCGGATGCTGTTTCCTGGCTTGACGCTGCTTTCGGCAGGCGCCGCGACAGCAAACCGCCATCGCAAATGCACGAAGTCTAAGCCAAAAAAGAACGGTCGTTCAGATTATTCTGGCGGGGCCGACTGGCATCAAGTATTTAATTAGACCCGTGTTTCTAAACAGGCGGCCCCGATGGGGCCGGCCGCGGCGTCCATTCGGCGCATTGCAGCAACGGCTTAAAAACCGCACCGAATCGCGGCCTGCGCGCAACGGGGTATGGCAGCACTGCGGCAAGGCACCATGTTACCGTGTGGCGCCGCGTCGGCGCCTCGTCGGCGTCTCAGTAGCGGCCCGTCACGCCCGCGATGACGACGCCGAGACGCAACACGTAGTAGGCCGCCCAATTGGCAAAGCGCCGCAAACGCGGCAGCCGGGCATGCACCTCGGGCATCACCCGCGCGCTGCGCTGGACCATGGCGCGCTCCAGCCGGAGCCGCAGCGTATTGGCGAATGCGGCGTCATAGACCGCCACATTCGCCTCGCGTGCCAGCAGCAGGCTGAACGGGTCCATATTGCTCGACCCCACCGTGGCCCAGGTATCGTCCACCACCGCCACCTTGGCGTGCAGGAAGCTTTCCTCGTACTCATAGATCTCGACGCCGGCCTCCAGCAGCCGCGCGTAGAGCGCGTGGGTGGCGTAGTGCTGGAGCCGGTATTCGACCATGCCCTGCAGCAGCAGCCGCACCCGCACGCCGCGCTCGCGGCAGGCCAGCAGCGCGCGCCGCATCTTGTGGCCGGGCAGGAAGTAGGCGTTGGCCAGGATGACGTCGCGGCGCGCCGAGCCCAGCGCGTACAGGTATTCGCGTTCGATGGTGCGGCGATTGCGCAGGTTGTCGCGCAGCAGCAAGGCGGCCGGCACCCCATCAGGCTGGACGTCATTGCGCGCCTGCCGCGCGCCGCGCGTCAGCGCCTCCACTTCGGCAAACGCGTTCGCCGTTTCACGCAGGCCGCGCCGTTGTGCGATGCGGAACCAGAGCCGGGCCGATGCCAGCGCGATCTGCGCCACCAGCGGACCGCGCACGCGTACGGCGAAGTCGTATCGCGGCCCCAGTTCCGGCAGGTCGATCGGCCCGTGGTTATGGTCGTCGATGATATTGATGCCGCCGACGAACGCCACCTTGCCGTCGATCACGGCGATCTTGCGATGGAGCCGCCGCAGGTGGCGCCGCGCAAACTTGAATCCGCGCAGCGGCCGGTAAATTTCCACATTGACGCCGCCGGCACGCAGGCGATCCAGCAGCGCGGCGGGCATGTCGCCGGCGCCAAACCCGTCCACCACCAGCCGCACATCGACGCCACGCCGGGCGGCCGCGATCAGCGCATCGCCCACGCGCGCGCCCACGGCATCGTCGGCGTAGATATAGGTCTCCACCACCACGTGCCCCTGCGCCGCATCGATGGCGGCGATCAGCGCCGGAAAGAACTCCTGGCCGTTACGGAGGAGATCGACGAGATTGCCCGGCACCGGGCTGCCCCGGCGGCGCACCCAGCGCATCAGCCGGGCCCTGGCATGGGCCCCGGCGCTGCGCAACTCGTGGACGGGCCCGCTCGGGCCAGTCCCGGGCGTCGGCGGCGCGGCGGCGTCCACTGGCGCCGGGCGCCCGTCGGGTGCCTGGGTCACCTCGGGCACCTCGGGGGTCCGGGGCAATTCGGGTTCGGCGCGATCGTAAGTCCGTGACATGGCTCGATTATCGGGCAACGGGCGGCTCCTGCACATGGCCCGGCCGAACTCTGCTATTGTCAGGCCATTGTGACGCCCAACAGGGAAAGCATTGTGAAGGTATTCGGTATCGCCGGTTCTTCGGGCAGCGGCAAGACGACGCTGCTGGACCAGTTGATCCCCCGCTTCGTGGCCGGCGGCCTGCGCGTCGCCGGCATCAAGCACACGCACCACGGTTTCGATCCGGACACGCCTGGCAAGGATTCGTGGCGCATGCGCCAGGGTGGTTGCGAGAACGTCGTGCTGGTGGGCGCCCGCCACCTGACGCTGATGCGCCACTATCCGGAAGACAAGCCGTCCCCGGAAATCGGCGAAGCCCTGGCCGTGCTGCCGCCCGACACCGACCTGGTCATGGTCGAGGGCTACAAATGGAGCGATTTCCCCAAGCTGGAAATCTATCGTCCGGCCAACGGCAAGGCGCCGCTCTGGACCGAAGTGCCGGGCGTGGTGGCGGTGGCCACCGATGCAATGGAACAGGTAACCGGACAGACGACGCTGCCGGTGATCGACCTGGCCGACGCGGACGCCATCTACCGCTGGATCCGCGACTACCTGGCTTCGCACTGACGCCAGATTCAGCGGGGGTACCGGCCCCTGCGCTGTCTTTCCGCCTTACGCTTCCGGGATCGCCACGCGATGCGCCAGCTCGGCCATCAGCGGCACATGATCCGATCGCTGCGCCCACTCACGGCCAGTCAGCGCCTGCGTGCGTTCGATATCGAAGCCGCGCACGTAGATGCGGTCGAGCTGCCACCACGGCATATGGCTCGGAAAGGTATGAATGCGTCCGTTCTTGGCGTGGGCCGATTCCACGGCATTCAGCGTGTTGCAGATGCGGGTATCGAGCTTGTGGTTCCAGTCGTTGAAGTCGCCCGCGATCACCAGCGGCGCGTGGTCGGGCACCACTGATCGCACCCGGTCCACCAGCGCACTGGCCTGCCGCACCCGGCTGCGCGCGAACAGCCCGAAATGCACGCAGATCAGATGCGCCTCCACGCCGTGGATGTCCGCCACGGCGTGCAGCAGCCCGCGCTGTTCGAAGCGATGATCCGAAATATCAAGATTTTCCGACATCAGGATCGGATGCCGCGACAGGATCGCGTTGCCGTGGTGCCCGTGTTCGTACACGGCGTTGCGCCCGTAGACCGAATGTGGATAGGCGTCGGTGGCCAGGTAGTTAAGCTGGGTGTGATCGGGGTCGAACAGTTCGGCGGCGATCAGGCGGTCATTGCGATCCTGCACTTCCTGCAGGAACACGATATCGGCGTCCATCGACTGCAGGCCCGTGCGCACGCTCTGGATGCGCGGCTTGCCCGAAAACCCCTTCACACCCTTGTGGATGTTGTAGGTCACGACGCGAAGTTTCATCGCGCCTCTCCACGTACGGCCCCGGCTTCCACGCCCTGCGCCCCGGCCATACGCCAGGCCAGCTGGCGCACCGCCTCCGCGTTGCTGCTGGAAAAACAGCGTTCGGCGGCTGCCTGCCATGACAGCCACTCGAACCGCAGGTGTTCACGCGGCGCCAGCGTCACAGGCAGCGGCTCCGGTACACACAGGCCGAACCAGTGCTCGGTATTGCGGGTGACGCCGGGCGCATAGCGATGACGCCACTGGGGGTAGATTTCGTAGTCGATCGTATGCCGCCAGTCGGTCAACTGGTAGTGGCTGGCCACGATGCCGGTTTCCTCGGCAACTTCGCGGGCGGCGGTCGCCATCAGCGGCTCGTCGACGGCATCGAGGCTGCCCGTCACCGATTGCCAGAAGCCTGGCCGGTCGGCACGCTCGATCAACAGGACTTGCAGGTCTGGCGTATGAATGACGACCAGTACCGATTCGGGGATCTTGTAGCGCATGGGGCGGTGAAAGCAACAGAACCCAAGCATAGCGCAGCGGCGCCCCCTTCGGCGTCATCCGCTGTCTGAATACCGCGATGTGGAATCACGCGACGGTCTGCTCGCCCGCCGCCCTCGGCGTCAGGTAGTGCGCGCCGGGCACAGGGCTGGCCACGCCGTCCGGCCCCGTGCCGGGCATGCTGCCCAGCCAGGTATCGAAGACCTCGGGCGAATCGCCGTGCCCCCAGGCGGCGCGCAGTTGCTGCATCAGCGGCGCCAGCGCCTGGGTATAACGCTGGGACGCCACATGGGCATGTTCGGCCAGCGCATCGGTGCTTTCACGCACCTGGGCGGCCAGATCCGCGCGTTCCTGGCCGATTTCCTTCTCGCGCATGCCGAGCTGGTTGTATTTCTGGATCAGGAACCGCTGGTAATCCCCCGCCTCCACCCCTTGCGCGGCCTGGGCATTGACCTGTTCGAAGCGCAGCACGATGCTGGCCGTTTCCTGCTCGACATGGGCGGCCTCGGCGTTCACCTGCTGCAGGGCTTCCTGCAGGCGGAGGGCCTCGCGCCGATGGGTCTGCAGGCGCGTCGCTTCGTCGTCAAACGTACGCTGGGCGGTCAGGTAGGCCTGCACCACGGGTTGCGGCGCCACCACGAGCAGCGGGTCGGCGCCCCCGGCACGCCGGCCCGACAGCAACGCGTCCTCGGCCAGCCGCAGGTTGCCGACATCCTCCAGCCAACGACCGCGGGCCATCACGGTAGCCACGGTGTCCAGCGCCAGCTTGCGCAGGGCGTCGGCACGCTGCGCGGCCACGGGGCCTTCGCCCTGCACGGGCTGGGCGTAGTCGGAGAGCGGCTGCGCGCTCTGCACGGCATGCGCGATATCGGGCACGCAGGCCGCCACGGTGGTCGCCACCGATTCCGACATGGCCTGGGCCGACTTGCGCACTGCGCGGCGCAGCTCGAAGCGCGCCAGCAGCATCATGAGCAGCCCGGCCACCAGCCAGGTCAGGATGGTTTCCGCATGGGCCAGCACGAAGGCCCGGATCGTTTCCGTATCGAGTTGCAGCATCTGGTTTGTCCTCCCACGTCACGACCGGCCTTTCGGGTGGGCCGGCTTCGCGCGCATCAGGCAGAAAGACATCATCCGTGGTGCCTTCGTTCCGAGTGGTAACAAATGGAAACGCATCCTTGCGCCGAAAACAAAAAAGCCGCGCGGGTGCGCGGCTTTTCGTACCGGAACCGGAATGATCCGGTCTCGGGTCGGGCGATCAGGCAGTCGTCTTCGGCTCTTGCGCGCGCAGGCGGATATGCAGTTCGCGCAGTTGCTTCTCGTCGACCGAGCTCGGGGCCTGCGTCAGCAGATCCTGGGCGCGTTGCGTCTTCGGGAAGGCGATCACGTCGCGGATCGAATCGGCACCGGCCATCATCGTCACGATGCGGTCCAGGCCGAAGGCCAGGCCGCCGTGCGGCGGCGCACCATATTGCAGCGCGTCGAGCAGGTAGCCGAACTTGGCACGGGCTTCCTCGTCGCCGATCTTCAGCGCGCGGAACACCTTGCTCTGCACGTCCTCGCGGTAGATACGGACCGAGCCGCCGCCCATTTCCCAGCCGTTCAGCACCATGTCGTAGGCCTTGGCGATGCACTTGCCCGGGTCGGTTTCCAGGTACTGCAGGTGCTCGTCCTTGGGGCTCGTGAACGGATGGTGCATGGCCACCCAGCGGGCATCTTCCTCGTCGTACTCGAACATCGGGAAGTCGATCACCCACAGCGGCTTCCAGGTGTCCTCGAACAGGCCGGTGCTCTTGCCGAATTCCGAATGGCCGATCTTCAGGCGCAGCGCGCCGATGGCGTCGTTGACCACCTTGGCCTTGTCGGCCCCGAAGAAGATGATGTCGCCGTCCTTGGCTTCGGTGCGCTTCAGGATTTCGGCAATCGATGCGTCGTGCAGGTTCTTCACGATCGGCGACTGCAGGCCATCACGGCCCTTGGCCACTTCGTTGACCTTGATCCAGGCCAGGCCCTTGGCGCCGTAGATCGCCACGAACTGGGTGTAGGCATCGATCTCGCCGCGCGAGATGGCGCTGCCGCCCGGCACGCGCAGGCCCACCACACGACCGTTGTCGCTGTTGGCCGGGCCCGAGAACACCTTGAAATCGACGTCCTTCATGACGTCGGTCAACTCGGTAAATTCCAGCTTGACGCGCAGGTCGGGCTTGTCCGAGCCAAAGCGGGCCATGGCTTCGCGGAATTCCATCACCGGGAACTTGGAGACCAGGTCCACGTCGATGGCGTTCTTGAACACGGTGCGCATCATGTCCTCGAACAGGTCACGGATCTCCTGTTCGGTCAGGAACGACGTTTCGCAGTCGATCTGGGTGAATTCGGGCTGGCGGTCGGCGCGCAGGTCCTCGTCACGGAAGCACTTGGTGATCTGGTAGTAGCGGTCGAAGCCCGAGACCATCAGCATCTGCTTGAAGATCTGCGGCGACTGCGGCAGCGCGAAGAAGTGGCCCGGGTTCACGCGCGACGGCACCAGGTAGTCGCGGGCGCCTTCGGGCGTGCTCTTGCCCAGCATCGGGGTCTCGATGTCGATGAAACCCTGTGCATCCAGGTACTTGCGCACTTCCATGGCCACCTTGTAGCGCAGGCGCAGGTTGTATTGCATCTGCGGACGGCGCAGGTCCAGCACGCGGTGCGTGAGGCGCGTGGTTTCCGACAGGTTGTCGTCGTCCAGCTGGAACGGCGGCGTGACCGACGGGTTCAGCACGGTCAGCTCGTGGCACAGCACCTCGATCTTGCCCGAGGTCAGGTTGCTGTTCTCGGTACCGGCCGGACGCGGGCGCACCTTGCCGACCACGCGGATGCAGAATTCGTTGCGGATCTCTTCCGCGGCCTTGAACATCTCCGGACGGTCCGGATCGCACACCACCTGCACCAGGCCTTCACGGTCGCGCAGATCGACGAAGATCACGCCGCCATGGTCGCGACGGCGCTGCACCCAGCCCGTCAGGGCCACTTCCTGGCCGGTCAGTTGTTCGGTCACCAGACCGCAGTAATGTGTACGCATGGAAGACATAGGAGAAAGTCCCTGTAATGCACGGCCGCCAGGCAGCCGCGCGCAAATTCAGTTGGTATGGGTGTCGGCGACTTCGTCGGCAACCAGCGCGCCGTCGTCCGCGCGGGCATCGCCGCCGGCGCGGCGCGGCAGTTCGGTCGGCGCCACCACGCCCATCGACACGATGTACTTCAGCGCCGCGTCAACGGTCATGTCGAGCTCGATGGTGTCTGCCTTCGGCATCATCAGGAAGAAGCCCGACGTGGGGTTCGGCGTCGTCGGCACGTACACGCTGACGTATTCGCCCTGCAGGTGATTTTGCACGTCGCCGCCCGGACGTCCAGTCAGAAACGCAATCGTCCATGACCCTTCGCGCGGATACTGCACCAGCAGCGCCTTGCGGAACGCGTTGCCGGACGACGACAGCAGCGTGTCCGACACCTGCTTCACGCTGGTATAGATCGGCCCCACCACCGGGATATGGCCCAGCAACGCTTCCCACCAGCGCACCAGGCGCTGGCCAATGAAGTTGTGCGCCAGCACGCCCACCAGCAGGATGAACAGCAGGGTCAGGATGGCGCCCAGCCCCGGGATGCGGCGCCCGAAGATGTTCTCGGGCTGCCACGCCAGCGGCAGCAGCGCCATGCTCTGGTCCATCGTGCCGATGATCAGGTTGAGCACCCACAGCGTGATGCCCAGCGGCACGAGCACGAGCAGACCGGTCAGGAACCAGGTCTTGATGGCGGACGTTTTCTTGGTAGCCACGGCTTGCCGGCGCTCAGTTGCTGCCGGCGGCCGGCGTGGCCGGTGCCGCAGGCGCGGCAGCCGGGGCGGCCGGCGCGGCATCGGCTGCCGGCGAACCGGCCGGGGCGCTGGCCGGGGCGCTGGTGCCGCCGCTGCCGCCACGGAAATCCGTCACGTACCAGCCCGAGCCCTTGAGCTGGAAGCCGGCTGCGGTTAGCTGTTTCTTGAAGGTCTCCGCGGTGCCGCAGGATGGGCAGTCCGTAAGCGGGGCATCGCTCATCTTCTGCAGCACATCGCGCCCGTGGCCGCAGGCGTCGCAACGGTAGGCATAGATCGGCATGGTTCTTTCGTGGAATCTGAAACGTAAAGCAGGTAAGTGGCTGCGCCCCGTCGGATCGACAAGGGCCTGCGCACGAAAATACCCGCGCGGCGGTGCAAAGCCGTTGATTATAAACCGTCGGCGGGGCGTCTACGGGCAGGAAATGCGGGCTTTCGGGGGCGTAATCGTCACGATATCGCCCCGGCGCTTAAAAGTTAAGCAATATGCACTTCGCGGACCGGCGGCCGGTCGCTGATCCATTGCGGCAGCAGCGAGCCGAACACCATGCCGCCAATCGAGCACAGCAGGCCCACCATCTGCGGCGGCACGGTAGCGTCGGCAAACGCCACCTCGCAGGTGAGCCACGAACTCAGGCCCAGCACGATGGCCAGCAGGCCGCCCTGGCGCGTGGCCGGCTTCCAGAACAGGCCGAACGCCAGCGGCACGAACGCCGACACCAGCGTCACCTTGTAGGCGTTTTCCACCATGTGGAAAATCGACAGGTGCGAATTCAGCGCGAACAACGTCACCAGCGTGGTGAAGACCAGCACCACCGCCTGCATCACGCGCAGGAACTGCTTGTCGCTCAAATGGCGGAAATACGGGCGCAGGATGTTCTCCGCGAACGTCACGGACGGCGCCAGCAGCGTGGCCGACGCGCAGCTCTTGATGGCGGACAGCAGCGCGCCGAAGAACATCACCTGCGCGAACATCGGCGCGTGGTTCAGGATCAGTTGCGGCAGGATCAGCTGCGAATCCGCATGGATGTACTTCTCGACCATCTGCGGGTCGATCAGCGTGGCCGAATAGGCCAGGAACATCGGGATGAAGGCAAAGAAGAAGTACAGCACGCCGCCCAGGACCGACGCGCGGCCGGCGATCTGTTCGGTTTTCGACGAGGTCACGCGCTGGAACACGTCCTGCTGCGGGATCGATCCGAGCATCATGGTGAACAGCGCCGCCGCAAACCCGATGATCTGCACCAGATCCAGCGACGGCAGGAACTCGAACTTGCCCGCCGCCGCCGCGTGCGACACCACGGCCGTCACGCCGCCGGCCTGGCCGCTGACCTCGTAGCCGATATAGAGCATGCCGACCACGATGATGATCATCTGGATGAAGTCGGTCACCGCCACCGACCACATACCGCCGAACAGCGTATAGACCAGCACGCTGGCCGCGCCGATCATCATCCCGGCTTCCTGCGACAGCGCGCCGTCCGACACGGTATAGAACACCAGGCCCAGCGCCTTGATCTGCGCCGCCACCCAGCCCAGGTACGACACGACGATGCACAGCGTGGTCAGCACTTCGGCCAGCCGGCCGTAGCGGTTGTGATAGTAGTCGCCGATGGTCAGCAGGTTCATCCGGTACAGCGGCCGGGCGAAGAACAGACCGACGAGGATCAGGCAGAGCGACGAGCCGAAGGGGTCGGACACCACCCCCGACAGGCCTTCCTTCAGGAAGACCGCCGGGATGCCGAGCACGGTTTCAGAGCCGAACCATGTGGCAAACACCGTGGCGGTGACGATGTAGAACGGCAGGCTGCGGCCCGCGACGGCGAAGTCGGCGGTGCCCTTGACGCGCAGTGCCGCCCACAGGCCGATGCCGACCGAGATAACCCAATAGATGATGACGAACCAGATCAGCATGCCGCTGCCCTATCCCAAATAGCCAGAAATGCCCTGGTGGCGAAAAACCGAATGCCGGCCGGATGCCTTGGAACATGCCAGGCTGACTCCGCCCGGAGTCCAATTCATCGGTCGGGGCCGCTGGCGCCCGGGAGGGGGCATAGGCGGTCGTAGCCGAATCAAAACGCGGATTATAGCGACGCAGACCCCCCGGAATGAAAAAAATTCCCCGGGGCGCGGTCAAATCCCCACACTCGCACCGGCACGGTGCAGCGTGGGGCGCACGGCATCTGGCGCAGCCTTACCAGTAGCCCGCCCAGGCCAGCGCCTGGACGATCACGATGCCCGCCAGGAAGCCGCCCATCAGCATCAGCGCGGTGGAAAGCCGGCGGTTGGTACGGCGCTGCTCGTGCACCAGCTGGGTCAGCAGGCGCTCCTGCTCGCCGTTGTTCAGCAGCGCACGGCGCTCCAGGAACTGGTGCGCCAGCCGGGGGAAGTCGGGCAGCATCTTGGCCCATTGCGGCGCCTCGACCTTGACGCGCTCCCAGGCGCCCTGCCAGCCGACCTGCTCGTACATCCAGCGTTCCAGGAACGGCTTCGCGGTCTTCCAGAGGTCCAGATCGGGGTCCAGCTGGCGGCCCAGGCCTTCGATATTGAGCAGCGTCTTCTGCAGCAGCACCAGCTGTGGCTGGATTTCGACGTTGAACCGGCGTGACGTCTGGAACAGGCGCATCAGCACCATGCCCAGCGAGATTTCGCGCAGCGGCTTGTCGAAATACGGCTCGCAGCAGGCGCGCACCGCCGATTCCAGTTCCTCGACGCGTGTCTCCGGCGGCACCCAGCCCGACTCCACGTGCAGCAGTGCCACCCGGTGGTAGTCGCGGCGGAAGAAGGCAATGAAGTTCTGCGCCAGGTAGTTCTTGTCGAACTCGGACAGCGCGCCAACGATGCCGAAGTCCAGCGCGATATACCGGCCGAAGGTCTCCGGCTGCACCGACACCAGGATGTTGCCCGGGTGCATGTCGGCATGGAAGAAACCGTCGCGGAACACCTGCGTGAAGAAGATCTCCACGCCTTCCTCGGCCAGCTTGTGCATGTCGACGCCGGCCGCCTTCAGCGATTCGGTGCGCGAGATCGGGATGCCGTGCATCCGCTCCATCGTGAAGACGGTGCTGGTACACCAGTCCCAGTACACCTCGGGCACGCACAGCAGGTCGCTGTCGGCAAAGTTGCGGCGCAGCTGGCTGGCGTTGGCCGCCTCGATCATCAGGTCCAGTTCGTCGTGCAGGTACTTGTCGAACTCGGCCACCACCTCGCGCGGCTTCAGGCGGCGGCCGTCGACCCACACGCGCTCCAGCCACGTGGCCATGTCGCGCATCAGCGCCAGGTCGCTGTCGATCACGGGCAGCATGCCGGGGCGCAGCACCTTCACGGCCACCTCGCGGCCATGGTTCGGGCCGCCGCGCAGCGTGGCGAAGTGAACCTGCGCAATCGACGCGCTGGCCACTGGCTGGTGCTCGAAGTTCTCGTACAGCTGCGCCAGCGGCCGGCCCAGCGACTTCTCGATGATCTTCACGGCCACCGCCGAATCGAACGGCGGCACCTGGTCCTGCAGCTTGGCCAGTTCGTCGGCGATATCGGGCGGCATCAGGTCGCGCCGGGTAGACAGCACCTGGCCGAACTTGACGAAAATCGGCCCCAGGGTCGTCAGCGCCAGGCGCAGGCGCTCGCCGCGCGGCTGTTCGAGCTTGCGGCCGATAGTGATCACGCGCACCAGGAACTTGATGCGCCGACTCTTGAAGCCGGACAGCACAAGCTCGTCGAGCCCGTAGTACAGGATGACGAAAATAATCTTGCAGAGACGCAGCAGGCGGGTCATGCGGGGATTTTCAAAAGACGGCGCCGCGCGATGCGGCAGCGAAGAGTGACATGGCGATTAACGGTGGGCCGACGGAAGCTGGCCCGAAGCCCCCTCCCCCTGTCCACCCGTGCGTTCCAGGCGTTCGAGCCGCTTTTCCAGCCGCGCCAGGTCGTCCCGCACACGCGCCACGTCGGCACCGAACCCATCCAGCGCGGCATGGCGCACGAGGGTCGGCTGCTCGTCGAGCAGGTATTCGGTCACATTGTCCAGCAGTGCCCGGCCCACGCGCGTGGCGCTTTCATGCACCTGGCGCGCGCCGTCCACCATGCGCTGGGCCACGCTGTCGCTGACCGGGCCGCCCATCACGCCACGCAGCGCCCGCGACAGGTCTTCGGCCGCGTCCCAGCGCAGGTTGCGCGCCAGCGTCGACACCGCATTGGCCAGTTCCGCATCGCCTTCGATCCGGACATGCCGCATGGCGGCAGCCTGGCCGCCCTCGGCCACGTCGGCCACCACCAGCGGCCACTGCTGCAACGGCACCCGCAGCGTCACGGCGGGCGTATCGGCGTCGGCCGCCTGCTCGATGCCGCCCCGGTCCGTGATCCGCAGGGACAGCGCGAATGCCGCGGCATCGAACCGGATGACACGGCCGGCAAATGGCGCCAGCAGGCCGCAGGCCCAGGGCTCCTGTTCGATCAGGTGATTCAGTGCGGCGACGATCGGCGCGGCCAGGGGTGTCGGCAAGGCGTTCATGGCGTCCGGTTCCGGGCAATCTGCCCAATAAAAAAGGCCCACGCGTACGTGGGCCTCCATTCTAAGCTACTCGGCCGCCGCTTCATGTCATCCATGCGGCGGCGGTCGCGCCGCTCAGGCTTCCTGCTGGATGCCAGCCAGCAGCCAGCCGCCGCCGGACGCCGACTTGGCAAGGTTCCAGACCTCACCGAACGGTTGCGCCGCTTCGCCGGCCGTCTCGCGGATCATGCCCGAGAAACGCACGCTGGCAATATGCTGGACCGGCGTGGTCTCGATGCCCAGCAGCTGGGCGTCCAGCGTGACAACGTCGGTCTTGTTGACGGACTCGCCGCGCTCGGACAGGTCCATCTTGATCTCGGCAAACATTTCCGGCGTGGTGAATTCGCGGATGTCGTCCAGGTTGCCGGCATCCCAGGCAGCCTGGAGGCGCACGTAATGTACCTTGGCGTTGCGCAGGAAGGCTTCGGTGTCGAAGTCGGCCGGCACGCCCCATGGCTGCTGCACTGCAGCGGCGGCGGCACCGGCGGCCGCGCCGCCCATGACCGGGTTGGCTGCGGCGCCGTTGTAGCCGGCCGGCTGCACCGGTTCGGCCTGACGCAGCGTCGGCTCGGCATTGCGTGCCGCGCCGCCGAACGGCGAGTTGTTGCCGTTGCCGCCCATGCCGGCGTAGGCCGGCGTCTGCGTACGGGCCGAGCCGCCACGGAACTTGCGGAACAGCCACAGGGCGAGCATCGCGATCACGGCAAAGATGATCACGTTGGCCAGGAAGCTGGCTGCCGCGCCACCGAGACCGAAGTGCGACAGCAGGTAGCCCAGGCCCAGCCCAGCCGCCAGGCCGCCGAGCATGCCACCCCAGTTACGCTTGGGCGCCGCAGCCGCTGCGCCACCCGCGGCACCGGCGGTCGCCGGCGCAGCCTGCTGCTGCGCGGGCTGCTGCTGGGCCGGCGCATTCTGCTGCGGCGGCGTGGCCTGACGCTGCTGCGTCACGTTCGACGATTGCTTGCCGACGCTGCGCGACCCGCCGAGGCGTTTCGCATTGGCGTCGAGTGCGGCCCCCATGGCTACCGTCATGATCAGCGCGGCGGCCAGGAATTTTCCACGAAAAGAAGACATTTGAGCTTTTCCCCTGTCATTTTCGGCCATTAGCGGCCGAACATGGCGAATTAGTACTTTCTCCCGACGTGGAGCGCCACGACTCCGGCCGTCAGGTTGAAGTATTCGACTTGTTCCAGTCCAACTTGTTCCATCAAGCGTACAAGTGAACCCTGGTCCGGATGCATTCTGATGGATTCCGCGAGATAGCGATAGCTCGGGGCATCCCCAGCCACGCGCTCGCCCAGCCAGGGGAGCACCTTGAAAGAATAGACGTCGTAGAACTTCTCGAGCGGCTTCCAGACCTTGGAAAACTCCAGCACCATCACCTTGCCGCCCGGCTTGACCACACGGCGCATCTGGGCCAGGGCGCGGTCCTTGTGCGTCATGTTGCGCAGGCCGAAGGCGACCGTGACCAGGTCGAAATAGTTGTCCGGGAACGGGATCTTTTCGGCGTCGCACAGCGCCACCGGCGTGACGATGCCCTTGTCCAGCAGGCGGTCGCGGCCGACGCGCAGCATGGATTCGTTGATATCGGTCAGCCAGACCTCGCCCTTCGGGCCGGCCTGCTTCGCGAAGGCCTTGGCCAGGTCGCCCGTGCCGCCGGCGATGTCCAGTACCTTGTGGCCCGGCCGCACATTGGCCTGGGCGATCGTGAACATCTTCCAGACGCGGTGCATGCCACCGGACATCAGGTCGTTCATCACGTCGTATTTGCTGGCCACCGAGTGGAACACGCCGGCAACCTTGCCGGCCTTTTCCGATTCGTCGACCTTGTCGAACCCGAAGTGGGTTTCGCTCATTCTCAGACTCCAGGTACTAGATTCAGTGATGATGGCCGCATGCGTGGCCGCCGGCCGCCGGCATCGGCGCATCGCGGTCCAGCCCGGCCGCTTCCAGCCGCTTCAGGTAGCCGTCCCACAGCGTGTCCTGCTGGTCGCCCAGGCGGTACAGCAGTTCCCACGTGTAGATGCCCGTGTCGTGGCCATCGTCGAAGCGGATCTGGATCGCATAGTTGCCCACCGGCTCCACCGCCGCTACGCCTACGTTGCGCTTGCCGGTCTGCAGCGTTTCCTGGCCCGGGCCGTGGCCCTGGACTTCGGCGGACGGCGAGTATACGCGCAGCAACTCGAATGGCAGCCGCCAGGTGCGGCCATTGTCGAAGCCGATTTCCAGCACGCGCGACTGCGTGTGGACGGTCAGCGCCGTGGGGTGAGGAGTATCTTTGTCGAGGCCTGCCATGGTCGATGGTCGCGGCGCCAGCCTGGGCGGCCCCAAAAGGGCCGTTACAGCGGCGCCGTCATGCGTCTTGTACGACCCGATAGCTTACTCCACCCCCCTCGGCTTGCCCATCCCGCGGGCCGCCGCCGCTTTCGTCGTTGCCCCGGTTCACCGGTACGTAGCGCAGGCGCCGGCCATGGAAGGCAGCCACGGTGCTGCGGTGCGCGATGCTGACGATGGCCGCCCCGGGCAGTTCGTCCACCATCAGCTGGTACATCGCGCTTTCGGTTTCCTCGTCCAGCGCGCTGGTGGCCTCGTCCAGGAACAGGTAATCCGGCTTCTGCAGCAGGGCCCGGGCAAAGGCCAGGCGCTGCTGCTCGCCGGGCGACAGGCGCAGCGACCAGTTGTCGAATACGTCCAGATGCTTCGTCAGCATGCCCAGCCGCGCCTTGCGCAGCACGGCCACCAGCGTCTCGCGCGAATGGCTGTTGCCGGCGTCGGGGTACGACAGCGCGTCGGCCAGCGTGCCGATCGGCAGGTAGCTGCGCTGCGGCAGGAACAGCATGCGCCGGTGCGGCACCGTGATACGGCCGCTGCCATAGGGCCAGATGCCGGCCAGCGCACGGAACAGCACGCTCTTGCCGCAGCCCGACGGCCCGTGCACCAGCCAGCGTTCGCCCGGCGCAATCGACAGCGAGAACGGCGCCACCAGCGGGCGCTGCCCCGGATGGCTGTCGGGATCGACACCTTCGTCGTCCACGCCGAGCCCGCCGCGCACCGGCAGCGCCAGGGCCAGGCCGCTGATCGAGATATCGCCGTCGGCCGGGCTGGCGGACTGCACCACCTCGATATCGCCCGGGCCTTCGTGCGTCAGGTCCTGGCGCTCGGCCACCCGCATGGCGTCCTGGAAATCGATCAGACGGTTGGCGGCGGCCTTCCAGCCCACCAGCGTCGAATAGCTGTCGACGAACCAGGACAGCGCGCCCTGTACCTGGCCGAACGCGGAGTTGATCTGCATGAGGCCGCCCAGCGTGAGCTTGCCCGAGAAATAGCGCGGCGCGGCCACCAGCAGCGGGAAGATGATCGCAAACTGGCCGTAACCCGAGTTCACGAACGTCAGGCGCCGGGTGTAGCGCATGAGCTGGTTCCAGTTTGCCCGGATGCGCTCGAAACGGGCGCGCAGGCCCGCCTGCTCGGTCGGCTCGCCGCGATACAGCGCCACGGGCTCGCTGTTTTCGCGCAGGCGCACCAGCATGAAACGGAAGTTTGCCTCGTACTGTTCCTGCTGGAACGACAGGCCGATCAGCGGTCGCCCCACGAAGTGGGCAATCAGCGAGCCCACCACCGCGTAACCGATGGCAAACCAGACCATGTAGCCCGGGATCGTCAGGTCCGTGCCGCCCAGCGCCAGCGTGATCGGGCCCGACACCACCCACAGGATGCCGATGAACGACACCAGCGTCACCGCCGAATTGAGCAGCCCCATCGACAGCGTCAGCGCGCCGTCGGTGAACTGGCGCAGGTCATCGGCCAGCCGCTGGTCGGGGTTGTCTGTGGCATGGGTCTGCTCGATGCGGTAGTAGGCCTGGTGCCCGAGCCAACGCTGCATGAAGGTGCCCGTCATCCACGTGCGCCAGCGCATCTGCAGCATCATCTGGTAGTACTGGCGCGAGATCGCCAGCACGATGAAGCAGGCCGCGATCCACGAAAAACGCAGCAGCAGCGCCTTGAACGAGACGAAGTCGCGCTGCTCGATGGCGTTGTAGAACACGCGGTTCCACTCGTTGAGCAGCACGTTGATGTAGACGATGCCCAGGTTCAGCGCCACGACCAGCGTCAGCAGCCCCAGGCCGGCCTTGCGGTCTTCCGAGCTCCAGTACGGCTTGATCAGCGCCCAGGTGGCGGCCAGGCGCAGCCGGCTCTGGTTCTTGAGGGCCTCGGCGGGTACGGCAGGACCGGGCACGATAACGGACGACGGTGTGGATGACATGGCGCCAGCGGTTGGCCCGCCGCGCAAGGCCGGCGGGCATGTTGTTGTTCGACCGGAGTCAGACGCACCGCCCGGCGGGCGGGTTCCGTACCAGACTGCTACGGCACTTTACAAGGGGATGGGAAGGATTGCAGCGGAACCGGTCAATAACGGCCGCAAGTCGCCGGCAGCGGGCTGCCGGTTGCCGACCGCACGCCGCACCGGCGTCAGTCCGGATCGGACAGCATCGAAAGTGCCGTGCGCAGCGCCGGCAGCCGGCTGCCCAGTTCGGCAATGCGCGCGGCATCGGCGGCCCGCTGGGGCGCAGCCCACACAGACTCGGGGAAATGGGTGTCCCAGCGGTAGCGCGGAATGATGTGCCAGTGCAGGTGCGGCACCATGTTGCCGAACGCGGCCAGGTTGACCTTGTCCGGTGTCATGACTTCGCGCACCACGCGCTCGACGCGTGCCACCAGCCGCATCAGCCACGCCTGGTCGGCATCGTCCAGGTCGGTCAGCTCCGCCACATGGTCGTTCCAGACCACGCGGCAGAACCCCGGAAAGCGGTCGCGCTCGACCAGGATCACGCGCGCGCGGCCGCCCATCCAGGCCAGCTCGCCGCCATCGGCTTCGCACAGGGGGCAGTTCGGAACCCGGCTCATGGCAATGGCTTACACCAGCACGCGTTCGATACCACCCGCGTTCGCCCTGGCCACGTACTCGGGCATCCAGTTGTCGCCCAGCAGGTGCTTGGCCATTTCCACGACGATGTAATCGGCCGTGACCGATGCATCCTCGTTGTACCGCGACAGGCCCTGCAGGCACGACGGGCAGCTGGTCAGGATCTTGACGTCGCCGTTGAAGTCGTCGGTGCGCAGCTTGTCCGCACCCTTGCGCATCTCCTCTTCCTTGCGGAAACGGATCTGCGTCGACACATCCGGGCGCGTCACGGCCAGCGTGCCCGATTCCCCGCAACAACGCTCGTTCTTCTCGATCTTGCCGCCGCCCTCGTTGCCGCCCATGAGGTCGTTCACCAGCCTGGTCGGGTCCATCGTCTTGATCGGGGTGTGGCAGGGGTCGTGGTACATGTAGCGCGTACCCGTCACGCCTTCCAGCTTGACGCCCTTCTCCAGCAGATACTCGTGGATGTCGATGATGCGGCAGCCCGGGAAGATCTTGTCGAACTCATACCCGGCCAGCTGGTCGTAGCACGTGCCGCAGCTGACCACCACGGTCTTGATGTCGAGGTAGTTCAGCGTATTGGCCACGCGGTGGAACAGCACGCGGTTGTCGCTGACCATCTTTTCGGCGCGGTCATACTGGCCGGCGCCGCGCTGCGGATAGCCGCAGCACAGGTAACCCGGCGGCAGCACGGTCTGCACGCCCACGTGCCACAGCATGGCCTGCGTGGCCAGCCCCACCTGCGAGAACAGGCGCTCCGACCCGCAGCCCGGGAAGTAGAACACGGCTTCGGTCTCGGCCGTGGTCGTCTTCGGGTTGCGGATGATCGGCACGATCTCGTTGTCTTCGATATCGAGCAGCGCGCGCGCCGTCTTCTTGGGCAGGTTGCCCGGCATCTTCTTGTTGATGAAGTGGATCACCTGCTCCTGCACCGGCGGCTTGCCAACCGTGGCGGGCGGATGCTGGGTCTGCTTCTTCGCGAACTTCTTGAGCACCTCGTTGCCCAGGCGCTGCGCCTTGTAGCCCCAGCCGATCATGGCCGCGCGGGTCATGTTGATGGTCTGCGGATTGGTCGCGTTCAGGAAGAACATCGACGCGGCGGTGCCCGGGTTGAACTTCTTCTGGCCCATCTTGCGCAGCAGGTTGCGCATGTTCATCGACACGTCGCCGAAGTCGATCTTGACCGGGCAAGGCGTCACGCACTTGTGGCAGACGGTGCAGTGGTCGGCCACGTCCGAGAACTCGTCCCAATGCTTGATCGACACGCCGCGGCGCGTCTGTTCCTCGTACAGGAACGCCTCCACCAGCAGCGACGTGGCCAGGATCTTGTTGCGCGGGCTGTACAGCAGGTTGGCGCGCGGCACGTGCGTGGCGCACACCGGCTTGCACTTGCCACAGCGCAGGCAGTCCTTGACGCTGTCGGCAATGGCGCCGATGTCGCTCTGCTGCATGATGATGGACTCATGTCCCATCAGGCCGAACGACGGCGTGTACGCATTGCGCAGGTCGGCGCCCGGCAGCAGCTTGCCCTTGTTGAAGCGGCCCTGCGGGTCCACGCGCTGCTTGTAGGCGCGGAATTCCCCGATCTCTTCCTCGGTCAGGAATTCGAGCTTGGTGATGCCGATGCCGTGCTCGCCCGAAATCACGCCGTCCAGCGAACGCGCCAGGTCCATGATGCGGGCCACCGCGCGGTGCGCGTCCTGCAGCATGTCGTAGTCGTCCGAGTTGACGGGGATGTTGGTGTGGACGTTGCCGTCGCCGGCGTGCATGTGCAGCGCCACGAACACGCGGCCGCGCAGCACCTGCTTGTGGATCTTCTGCGCCTCGTCCAGGATCGGCTTGAATTCGCCGCCGTTGAAGATCTTGCGCAGTTCGGCGCGGATCTCGTGCTTCCAGCTCACGCGGATCGTGCGGTCCTGCATCAGGTGGAACACCGTGGCGTCCGGCTGTGTCTGCAGGCGCTGCTCGAAGGCCGGGCCCAGCAGGCCCAGGCCGTGGCCAATCAGCGATGCGCGGGCGGTCTGCAGCGGCGTATCGAGGTGATCCTGCAGATAGCGCCAGCGCGCGCGGATCTCGCGCAGCAGCGTCAGCGCATGCTGCACGCGGTCTTCCAGCAGTTCGGCGCTCGGAATCTCGTTGGCGTCGTCGCTGCGGCCCAGCGGCAGGTTGCCGCGCGCGAAGAATGCTTCCAGCTCGTCCAGCAGCTTGAGCTTGTTCTTGGTCGACAGTTCGATGTTGATGCGCTCGATGCCGTCCGTGTACTCGCCCATGCGGGGCAGCGGAATCACCACGTCCTCGTTGATCTTGAAGGCGTTGGTGTGGCGCGCGATGGCGGCGGTGCGCGAGCGATCGAGCCAGAACTTCTTGCGGGCCTCGGGGCTCACGGCGATAAAGCCTTCGCCGCTCTTGCCGTTGGCCATGCGGATCACTTCCGAGGTGGCGCGCGCCACGGCGTCTTCGTCGTCACCGACGATATCGCCGATCAGCACCATCTTCGGGAAGGCATTGCGCTTGCTCTTGGTGGCGTAGCCGACCGCGCGCAGATAGCGTTCGTCCAGATGCTCCAGGCCCGCCAGGATGGCGCCGCCCTCGCGCCGGGACTCGGCATCGAGGAAATCCTTGATCTCGACGATGCTGGGAATGGCGTCGCGCGGCTGGCCGAAGAACTCCAGGCAGACCGTGCGGATGTGCTTCGGCATGCGGTGCAAGATCCAGCGCGCGCTGGTGATGATGCCGTCGCAGCCTTCCTTCTGCACGCCGGGCAGGCCGGCCAGGAACTTGTCGGTGACATCCTTGCCCAGGCCTTCCTTGCGGAACTTGCGGCCTTCGATGGCCAGCGTCTCGGTGCGCAGCACCTTCTCGCCGGGGCGGCGGTTGCCGTCCGACCACTTCAGCTCGAACGTGGCCACCGGCACGTCGTGGATCTTGCCCAGGTTGTGGTCCATGCGGGTGATCTCGAGCCAGTTGCCCTCGGGATCGACCATGCGCCACCACGCCAGGTTGTCCAGCGCCGTGCCCCACAGCACGGCCTTCTTGCCGCCCGCGTTCATCGCCACGTTGCCGCCGATGCACGATGCATCGATCGACGTCGGGTCCACCGCGAACACCAGGCCGGCGCGGTCGGCGGCATCGGCCACGCGGCGCGTCACCACGCCGGCGCCCGAGAAGATCGTCGCCACCTTGTGCGGCACGTTGGGCAGGTCGGACATCTCCACCGCGTCCAGCTGTTCCAGCTTTTCGGTGTTGATGACGGCCGAGAACGGCGTCAGCGGCACGGCGCCGCCGGTGTAGCCGGTGCCGCCCCCGCGCGGAATGATGGTCAGGCCCAGCTCGAAGCAGCCCTTCACCAGGCCGGCGATTTCTTCCTCGGTGTCCGGGGTCAGCACCACGAACGGGTATTCCACGCGCCAGTCGGTGGCGTCGGTCACGTGCGACACGCGCGACAGGCCGTCGAACTTGATGTTGTCCTTCTGGGTCACCTTGCCCAGCACGCGCTGGGTGCGCTTGCGCAGCGCGTAGGCGTCGGCGAATTCCTGCTGGAACGACTCGATCGCCTGCTTGGCGAACGCGACCAGCTGCTCCACGCGGTGAGAACGGTCTTCCGCGGCGGGCTCGGCGTGCTCGGCACGATCGGCGGCGCGGCGCTTCTCGATTTCGTTCAGGCGGTGGTGCAGCGCGCTGACCAGCATCTGGCGGCGCTTGGGATTTTCCAGCAGGTCGTCCTGCAGGTAGGGATTGCGGCGGACCACCCAGATATCGCCCAGCACCTCGTAGAGCATGCGGGCCGACCGGCCGGTACGGCGTTCGCCGCGCAGTTCGTCGAGGATGCGCCAGGCTTCTTCGCCCAGCAGACGGATGACAATCTCGCGATCCGAAAACGACGTGTAGTTATAGGGGATCTCACGCAGGCGCGGCGGGGCGTCCTGCGTGGCGAGCTTGGCATCGAGCACGAGTGGGGCGTTCATGGGCGGGACCGCTTCGAAGCTGCGCACGGGGACGGTGCGCGATTTTCGTCATTAAAGGGCGATTGTACTGCAACGCCCAGTTTCGCCGCACCGCAGCAAGCCCGTTTTGGGGGAATAACCCCTGAAAGTGTCCGGGATCGGCATCGATTGCATGCAATTTTGCGCATTTCGGGCATTTCCCAGCGCCTGCCCGGCCCCGCCTAGAACCACTGCCGGATCGCCTCGCCCACGCCGTGCCAGAAAGAGTTGGGAATCCAGAGCAGGCTGGCCGTCATGGCCAGGTAGCGCAGGAACTTGCCGATCGCCATATAGGACAGGCTGCGCCAGAACGGCAGCCGCAGCCAGCCGGCCAAAGTGCACAATGGATCACCAATGCCGGGCAGCCACGACAACAGCATCGTCGGCGGCCCGTAACGGCGCATCCATCGGAAATATCTGGCGTCCAGCCGGGGCTTGTGCCGCTTGCGAGGGTGTTTGCGGTGCTCGGCATGTTCGCGCTCATGCTCGTGGTGCTGGCGCCGCTGGCGGTAGCGCACCACCGCCAGCTTGGCGGCGTACCCGAGCCACCAGTCGATGGCGCCGCCCAGCGTGTTGCCGGCCGTTGCCACCAGAATCGCCGGCCAGAACATGCCCGGATTGAGCTTCACGTAGCCGAAGACGGCGGGCTCCGACCCCAGCGGCAGCAGCGTGGCCGACACCAGGCTGACCACGAAAATGGCCGGCAGCCCGACCTTGGGCAGGGCTACGGTCTCGAACAGCCAGTCGATGAAGGCTTCCATGCGTGGGGACGTTGGACAGGCCGCTCAGGGCAGGGGAACCCGCATGGCAGCACCGAAGGTTTTGTGATTTACTTTTAGAGCCTGTGGCGGCGGATCGTTCATTCCGCCGCAAGACCGGGCAAACCCGGCAGCACCAATATCACGAAATAGCCGTCTCAACCAAGCGGCAGTACCGCGTCGTGGCCCGTCCCGCGCAGTCTTTCATTCGGGGATCGGCGGAGCTGGCCATGCGCGCACCACCCCACATGGAGACAAGCATGGCGATTCCGATCCGCCTGACGGTCAACGGCAAGCCCGTTGACGCGCAGGTCGAACCCAATACCCTTCTGGTCCAGTTCCTGCGCGAGCAGCTTCGCCTGACCGGCACCCACGTGGGCTGCGACACCGCCCAGTGTGGCGCCTGCACCGTCCACCTGGACGGCCGTGCCGTGAAGTCCTGCAACATGCTGGCAGTCCAGGCGGACGGGGCCAGCGTGACCACCATCGAAGGTCTGGCGGCCAACGGCGAGATGCATCCGATGCAGCAGGCGTTCCGCGAATGCCACGGCCTGCAATGCGGCTTCTGCACGCCCGGCATGGTGATGGCGGCCACGTCGCTGCTTCAGCAGCAGCCGCATGCCGATGCCCAGGCCATCCGCGAGCAGCTCGAAGGCAATCTGTGCCGCTGCACCGGCTACCACAACATCGTGCGTGCGGTGCAGCAGGGGCAGGCCGCCATGCAGGGCGACCGCGCCACGGTCAGCGCCGAATAAGGGAGGCCCGTCATGAACGCACCCGAAAAGCACCCGTTCATCGGCACGCCCGTGCGCCGCAAGGAGGACTACCGCTTCCTGACCGGCAATGGCCAGTACACCGACGACGTCACGCTGCCGCACCAGAGCTACGGCTACTTCGTACGCTCGCCGCACGCGCATGCGCGCATCCAGTCCATCGACACGGCGCAAGCCCTGGCGTCGCCCGGCGTGATCGCCGTGCTGACCGGCGACGACATGGCAGGCGACAAGGTGGGCGGCCTGCCCTGCGGCTGGCTGATCCACAGCATCGATGGCTCGCCGATGAAAGAGCCGCCCCACCCCGCCCTGGCGCACGGCAAGGTCCGCCACGTGGGCGACCAGGTGGCGCTGGTCATCGCCGAGTCGCTGCAGCAGGCACGCGATGCAGCCGAGCAGGTCGTGGTCGATTACGACGAGCTGCCCGCCGTGGTCAACCCGGCCGATGCCGCCGCGGCAACCACGCTGGTCCACGACGACGTGCCGGCCAACACCTGCTACACCTGGGGCCACGGCGACCGCGCCGCCACCGATGCCGCGTTCGCCAGGGCTGCCCATGTGACCACGCTGGAGATCGTCAACAACCGGCTGATCCCGAACGCCATCGAGCCGCGCGCGGTCAACGCCAGCTACACCCGCCAGGACGACAGCTACACGGTCTACGTGTCCAACCAGAACCCGCACGTGGAACGGCTGCTGATGGGCGCCTTCGTGCTGGGGCTGCCCGAATCGCGCCTGCGCATCATCGCGCCCGACGTGGGCGGCGGCTTTGGCTCGAAGATCTTCCTGTATCCGGAGGACGTGGCGCTGACCTGGGCGTCGAAGAAGGTCGGCCGCCCGGTCAAGTGGACGGCAGAGCGGTCGGAATCGTTCCTGACCGACGCACACGGCCGGGACCACGTGACCAGGGCCGAACTGGCGCTCGATGCCGATGGCAAGTTCCTGGCCATGGGCGTGCACACGGTGGCCAACATGGGCGCGTACCTGTCCACGTTCGCCAGCAGCGTGCCGACGATCCTCTACGCCACGCTGCTGGCCGGCCAGTACGCCACCCCGGCCATCTACGCCGAGGTGCAGGCGGTGTTCACCAACACGTCGCCCGTCGATGCCTATCGCGGCGCGGGCCGGCCCGAAGCCACCTACGTGGTGGAGCGCCTGGTCGAAGCCGCCGCGCGCGAGACCGGCACCGACCCCGCCACGCTGCGCCGCAAGAACTTCATCCGCACCTTCCCGTACGCCACGCCCGTGGGCCTGACCTACGACACCGGCGACTACGAACCCTGCCTGGCGCGGGCCCAGGAACTGGCCGACGTGGCCGGCTTCCCGGCGCGCCGCGACGCCGCAAAGCAGCGCGGCAAGCTGCGCGGGCTTGGCTATTCCTGCTACATCGAGGCCTGCGGGCTGGCCCCCTCGAACATCGCCGGGGCGCTTGGCGCGCGTGCGGGCCTGTTTGAAGTCGGCGAGATCCGCGTCCACCCGACCGGCACGGTGACCGTGTTCACCGGGTCGCACAGCCACGGGCAGGGCCACGAGACCACCTTCGCGCAGATCGTGGCAGACCGGCTCGGCATTGCGATGGATGCCGTGGAGATCGTGCATGGCGACACCGGCCGCGTGCCGTTCGGCATGGGCACCTACGGCTCGCGGTCGCTGGCCGTGGGCGGATCGGCCATCATGAAGGCGCTGGACAAGATCGAGGCCAAGGCCAAGAAGATTGCCGCGCACCTGCTGGAGGCCTCCGACGCCGACATCGATTTCCAGGACGGCGTGTTCCGCGTAGCGGGCACCGATCGCACCAAGACCTTCGGCGAGGTGGCGCTGACCGCCTACGTGCCGCACAACTACCCGCTGGACAAGCTCGAGCCGGGCCTGAACGAAAACGCGTTCTACGACCCGACCAACTTCACGTATCCGTCGGGCGCCTATATCTGCGAGGTCGAGGTCGATCCCGACACGGGCGAGTCGCACGTCGTCAAGTTCACGGCGGTGGACGACTTCGGCAACGTCATCAATCCGATGATCGTCGAGGGCCAGGTACACGGCGGCATCGGCCAGGGGCTGGGCCAGGCCATGCTGGAACAGTGCATCTACGACCCCGACAGCGGCCAGTTGCTGACCGGCTCCTATATGGACTACGCCATGCCGCGCGCCGCCGACCTGCCCGATTTCACGGTGGAAACCGCCAGCGGCACGCCCTGCACGCACAACCCGCTGGGCGTGAAGGGCTGCGGCGAGGCCGGTGCCATCGGGTCACCGCCGGCGTTCATCAACGCGCTGGTCGACGCGCTATCGCCGCTGGGCGTGCGCGACGTGCAGATGCCCGCCACGCCGCATCGCGTGTGGCAGGCCATCCAGGCTGCCCAGGGCAGCGCCGCATAACGGAGGAGACGACCATGTACGCATTCCAGTATGAACGCGCCACGGACGCCGGCGCCGCCGTAGCCAGGCTCAAGGCCGATGGCGAGGCCAAGTTCCTGGCCGGCGGCCAAAGCCTGCTGGCGGCCATGAAACTGCGCCTGGCGGCCCCGTCGACACTGGTCGACGTGACACGCATACCGGGCATCGCCGACATCACGGTGCAGGGCAACGAACTGGTGGTCGGCGCCGCCGCGCGCCACGCCGACGTGGCCGCCAACGCCGAGGTCATGCGCCGCATCCCGGCGCTGGCCGCGCTGGCGTTCGGCATCGGCGACCGCCAGGTGCGCGCGATGGGCACGATCGGCGGATCGCTGGCCAACGACGATCCCGCCGCCGACTACCCGGCGGCAGTGCTCGGCCTGAACGCCACCGTCGTCACCGACCGCCGCAGCATTGCCGCCGACGACTTCTTCAAGGGCCTCTACGAGACCGCGCTGGCGCCTGACGAGCTGATCACGGCCGTACGGTTCCCCGTGCCCGATCGCGCTGCATACGTCAAGTTCCGCAACCCGGCGTCGCGCTTTGCGCTGGTGGGCGTGATGGTGTCGCGCACCGGCCAGGCCGTACGCGTGGCCGTGACCGGCGCGGCCGACAGCGTGTTCCGCGCCCCGGCGCTGGAGCAGGCGCTGACGGCCAGCTTCACCGTGGCCGCGGCACGCGCGGTGAAGGTCGATCCATCCGGCCTCAACGGCGACCTGCATGCCTCGCCCGAGTACCGCGCGCACCTGATTCCGGTGCTGACGGCCCGGGCGGTGGAGCAAGCGCTGAAGGGATAGTGTCGCCTGCGGAGTGGGTTTGCTCCCCTCTCCCGCAGGCGGGAGAGGGGCCGGGGGAGAGGGCACGGCATATCAGGCGCCACCATGCTGGACCACACCGACGGCTTCGCCCGCCGCGTTGGTTTGCTCCCCTCTCCCGCAGGCGGGAGAGGGGCCGGGGGAGAGGGCACGGCATGTCAGGCATCACCATGCTGGATCACACCGACGGCTTCGCCCGCCGCGTTGGTTTGCTCCCCTCTCCCGCAAGGCGGGAGAGGGGTCGGGGGAGAGGGCACGGCATATCAGGCGCCACCATGCTGGACCACACCGACGGCTTCGCTGGATGTGGCCGCTTGCTGTACCACCCCTCTCCCCTGCCCTCTCCCCATGAGGGGAGAGGGAGCCGAGACACTACGATCTGCGTCCACCTGGGCGTGGCTTGCGGCGGTGGCTGTTAAACAACCGTCGGCTTCGTTGAACTGGCTTCGTTGAACTGGCTTCGTTGAACTGGCTTCGTTAACCCGTTTGCTGCCGTGACAATGCTCCCGACCTCCATCGACCAGACCCTGACCCAGCTCGAAGCCCAGCAGTACTTCGCCGATCGCGAAGCCGCCACCGTGCTGTACCTGGCCCTGCGCATGCAGCGGCCGCTGTTCCTGGAGGGCGAGCCCGGCGTGGGCAAGACGGCGCTGGCGCAGGCCATGGCCGGCATGCTCGGCACGCGGCTGCTGCGGCTGCAGTGCTATGAGGGGCTCGATGCCGCCAGCGCGCTCTACGAGTGGGACTACCCACGCCAGATCATGGCGCTGCGCCTGGCCGAAGCGCGCGGCGAGCGGCCCGAGCAGCAATCGCTCTACCACGACGACTACCTGCTCAAGCGGCCGCTGCTCGAATCGCTGCTGCCGGACCCTGCCCGGCCCGATGTGCCGCGCGTGCTGCTGATCGACGAGATCGACCGCGCCGACGAGCCGTTCGAGGCGTTCCTGCTCGAAGTGCTGTCCGAGTATCAGGTATCGATCCCCGAGATCGGCGTGATCCGCGCCGAGCGCCCGCCGCTGATCGTCATCACGTCGAACCGCACCCGCGAGGTACACGACGCGCTCAAGCGCCGCTGCCTGTACCAGTGGATGGGCTACCCGGGCCGCGACCGCGAACTGCAGATCGTGGCCGCCCGCGCGCCCGAAGCCGCGGCGGCGCTGCAGCACCAGGCGGTGGACTTCATCCACCGACTGCGCGGCATCGACCTGTTCAAGGCACCCGGCATTGCCGAAGCCATCGACTGGTGCCGCGCGCTGGCCGCGCTGGGCGTGACCGAACTCGATCCGCAGTCGGTACGCGACACGCTGGGCGTGCTGCTCAAGTACCAGGACGACCTGGCGCGCGCCGATGGCCCGACCATCGCAGAACTGCTGGCCGGCGCCGCCCCGGCCGCCTGATATGCCGCCCGACATGGCGCCCCGCCCCGTCGCCTTGCCGATGCTGGCACGCAACGTCACCCATTTCACGCGGCTGCTGCGCGATGCCGGCTTTGGCCTGTCGCCCGCCCATGCCGTCGATGCGCTGGAAGCCTTGCGCCACATCGACATCGGCGCGCGCAGCGAAGTCCGTGCCGCGCTGGCCGCGCTGATGCTGTCCGGGCCCGACCAGCGGCCGCTGTTCGATGCCGCCTTCGACCTGTTCTGGCGCGATCCCGACTGGGAAGGCAAGCTGCGCGCGATGCTGCTGCCGCGCGTGGATGCCGGCGCGCCGCCGCCCAAACGCAGCAATCGCCTGGCCGATGCGCTGGCGGCGCGCCAGCCGGCCGCCGCCCAGCCCGCCCCGCCGATGCGCGAGGAACGCTTCACGGCGCCGCTGACCTTTTCCGGCCGCGAGCGGCTGGCCAGCCGCGACTTCGAAACGCTGTCGGCCGACGAATGGCGGGCGCTGCAGCATCTGGTGCGCACGCGCCGCGCCCATCTGGCACTGCAACGCACGCGCCGGCTGCGGGCCGCCGCCTGCGGCACCCATGCCGACCTGCGCGCCAGCGCGCGGCTGGCCGTGCGCCAGCATGGCGAATGGCTGCGCTGGAAATACCGCAAACAGGCCGAGCGCAAGCCGCCCGTGGTGCTGCTGCTCGACATCTCGGGCTCGATGAGCCAGTACTCGCGCGCGGTGCTGTACTTCTGCCATGCGCTGATGCAGTCCCGCGAACGCATGCACGTGTTCCTGTTCGGCACGCGGCTGACCAACGTCACCCGGGCGCTGCGCGAACGCGACCCCGACGACGCCGTGGCGCTGATCACCGAACAGGTGCGCGACTGGGCCGGCGGCACCCGCATCGGCGCCGCGCTGGCCGCCTTCAACCGGCAGTGGGCACGGCGCACGCTGAGCGGGCGCGCCACCGTGCTGTTCGTCAGCGACGGCATCGACCTGGAACACATCGACCTGCTGGAACGGGAAATGGCCCGGCTGCGGCGCTTCGCGCACCGCATCGTATGGCTCAATCCGCTGCTGCGCTACGCGGCATTCACGCCCCAGGCGCGCGGCATCCAGGCCATCCTGCCGCATGTGGACGCACTGCGCCCGGCGCACAACCTCGACAGCCTGCTGGCACTGGAAACGCTGCTGGCGGACACCGGCCGGCCACCGGACAGACCAACCGCCCCCCGACAAGGAAATCCGCCATGGAAATGAACCAGACCCAGCGCCTGCCCGTGCCGCAACAGGTGGCATGGGAGGCGCTGAACGACATCGCCCTGCTCAAGCAATGTATTCCCGGATGTGAGAGCATCGAGCCCGATGGCGAAAACGCCTACCAGCTTGCGCTGACCGCAGCCGTGGGGCCAGTCAAGGCGCGCTTCAAGGGACGCATGGCTTTGCAGGACATCCAGGCGCCGGACAGCTACACGATCCAGTTCGACGGACAGGGCGGGGCGGCTGGCTTCGGCAAGGGGTCCGCCAAGGTCACGCTGACGCCCGAAGGCGACGAGACACTGCTGACGTATGCGGTGCAGGCGCAGGTGGGTGGCAAGATCGCCCAGATCGGCTCGCGGCTGGTGGATGCCGCCGCGCGCAAGATGGCCGATGCGTTTTTCGCGCGCTTCACCGAGGCCGTGGGCGCCAGCCCCGGCGACGATGACGCGCCGGACAGTGACAACAACGACAACACCCAGAGCAACGGGGCCGCCGGGGCTGGCAACGGCGACGGCGGCGAGGAACAGACGAAGCAGCGGAAACGATCATGGACAGCGTGGATCTCGAAGTCCTGAAAAGCAGCGTGAAGTGGCAGCAGGAAGGACACGGCGTGTTGCTGGTGACGGTGGTCAGGACATGGGGCTCGTCGCCCCGGCCTGAAGGCGCGATGCTGGCGGTGCGCGACGACGGCCTGGTGGTCGGCTCGGTCTCGGGCGGATGCATCGAGGACGACATCATTTATCGCGTACACAAGGAAGGCATCCGGGCCACGCGCCCCGAAGCCATGAAGTACGGCATCAGCGCCGAGGAAGCCCATCGCTTCGGCCTGCCCTGCGGCGGCACCATCGAACTGGTAGCCGAACCGCTGGCACCCCACAGCGGCCTTGCCGAACTGCTGCAGGCAGTGGAAGGCGGCCGGCTGGTGGCGCGATCGCTGGACATGGCCACCGGCCGCGCCACGCTGGGCCACGCCTTGGCGACCGACGGCCTGGCGTTCGACGGCCAGACGCTGGTGACCATCCACGGGCCCCGCTATCGCATGCTGGTGATCGGCGCGGGCCAGCTGTCAAAGTACCTGTGCCAGATCGCCGTCGGCCTGGGCTTCCAGGTCACCGTCTGCGACCCGCGCGAGGAATACACCGAGACCTGGGACATCCCCGGCGTCACGATGGTGCGCACGATGCCCGACGACACCGTCGAGGCGATGCAGCTCGACGAACGCTGCGCGGTGATCGCGCTGACGCACGACCCGAAGCTGGACGACCTGGCGCTGATGGAGGCCCTGCGCACTCCCGCGTTCTACGTGGGCGCGCTGGGTTCGCGCCGCAACAACCAGGCGCGGCGCGAGCGGCTCAAGGAATTCGACCTGACCGATCAGCAGCTGGCCCGGCTGCACGGGCCGGTGGGCATCTATATCGGCAGCCGCACGCCGCCCGAGATCGCGATCTCGATCCTGGCCGAGGTGGTGGCCGCCAAGAACCACGTATCGCTGCCCGACATCCTCCAGGTGGAAGGCGCCAAGGCCGCCCGCGAAATCGCGGCCGGCGAGGCCGAGTGCCCGATCCTGCCCGGCGGCGTTTCCGCCGCACAGCCATGAGCAAACCCGCCCGTGCCCCGCTGACGCAGACCGACCTGCCGACCGGCATCCTGCTGGCCGCCGGCTTCGGCCGGCGTTTCGATCCCGCCGGCCTGCGCAACAAGCTGCTCGAAAAGCTGCCCGATGGCCGTACCGTGGCGTGGCGCAGTGCGCGCACGCTGGCGGCCGGTCTGCCCAACTCGATTGCCGTGGTGCGCCCCGGCATGCCGGACCTGGCCGAGGAATTGCGCCGCGGCGGCTGCAAGGTGATCGAGGCCCCCGAAGCCGAAGCCGGCATGGGCGCGGCACTGCGCGCGGGCGTGGCAGCCTGCGCCGATGCGCGCGGCTGGGTGGTGGCCCTGGCCGACATGCCCTGGCTGTCGATGGAACTGGTGCGCGCGGTGGCCCTCACGATCACATCGCGCGACACCATTGCCGCGCCGTGGCGCGACGGGCAGCGCGGCCACCCCGTGGGTTTTGGCGCGGCCTGGAAAGACGAACTGCTGAAGCTCGATGGCGACGAAGGCGCGCGCGCGCTGCTGAAGTCGCATCCGGTCACGCGCATCCTGACCGAGGACGACGGTGCGTTCCGGGATATCGACCTGCCGGGGGATCTGGTCTAGCGGGCGACGTACCGCCCGCTGCCTTCTGGCTCCCCTCTCCCATGCAATGGGAGAGGGGTTGGGGGAGAGGGCCTTGAGGTTCTGCTTGCCGATCCGTCGCATCTGGGACGGCCCGCCCTCTCCCCCGCCCCTCTCCCGCCGGCGGGAGAGGGGAGAAAACCCTCGACGTTCCGGGCCATCAGCCCCCCTCGGTCTCCATCAGCGCCCGCAGATACTCGCTGCTCCACCAGTGCACGTCCTGCTGGCGGATGCGTTCGAGCAGCTTCTGGTGCCGGGCACGGCGTTCCGACAGTGGCATGTGCAGCGCCTGCTGGATCGCCTGCGCCGTGGCGCGGGTATCGTAGGGGTTCACCAGCAGCGCCTCTTTCAGCTGCTCGGCGGCGCCGGCAAAGCGCGACAGCACCAGCACGCCCGGATCGTCGGGGTCCTGCGCGGCGATGTATTCCTTGGCCACGAGGTTCATGCCATCGCGCAACGGGGTGACCAGCGCCACGCAACTGGCGCGGCACAGGCCCGGCAAGCGGCGGCGCGACGTGGACCGATGGATGTAGCGCACCGGCATCCAGTCCAGCTCGCCGTATTCGCTGTTGATGGCGCCGGTGATGCCTTCCATCTCTCGGCGCAGGTCGGCATAGGCGTCCACCGATTCGCGCGACGGCGCGGCAATCTGGATCAGCGTGGCACTCGACCGGTTCTCGGGGTACTCGGCCAGCAGCGTCTGGTACGCCTTGAGCCGCTGCGGCAGACCCTTCGAATAGTCGAGCCGGTCGATACCGAGCAGCAGCCGGCGCCGCGCATACTGGCCGCGCATCATCTCGTAGGTTTCCACGGCCTCATGGCCGCGACCGAGTTCGGCAAATTCGTCGACATCGATGCCAATCGGGAACGCCTGCGCGCGCACGGTGCGGTGGAACGCGCGGAAGCGGTATTCGCCCATCGGCTCCGCGCCGGCCTCGCCCTGCACGTAGCGCGAGAAATGGTCCAGGTCCGCCTGGCTCTGGAAGCCGAGCAGGTCGTAGGCGAACAGCGCGCGCATCAGCCATTCGTGCTGCGGGATGGCGGCCAGGATCAGCGGCGGCGGCAGCGGCACGTGCAGGAAGAACCCGATGCGCTGGCCGCAGCCGATGGCGCGCAGCTCGGCCGCCAGCGGGATCAGGTGGTAGTCGTGGATCCAGATCACGTCGTCGGGCTTCAGCATGGGCGCCAGCTTGCGCGCGAACAGCTGGTTCACGCGGCGGTAGGCGTTGAGATTACCGCCGGCGTCGAAGTCCGCCAGGTCCACGCGGTAGTGCAGCACCGGCCACAGCACGCCGTTGCTGTAGCCGAGGTAGTACGCGTCATGATCTTCGCGGCACAGGTCCACGGTGGCCAGCGTCACGTTGCCCGCCTGCACCTGGTGCACCTCGCCTTCGCCGGGCGTGCCGCCCTGCGCGGTTTCCAGCACCTTGCCGCTCCAGCCGAACCAGAGGCCGCCCGTCTTGTTGAGCGCCTCGGAAAGCGCCACGGCCAGGCCGCCCGCCGCATGGTTGCGGGGGTCCGCGACCCGGTTCGATACCGCTACTAGTCTGCCCATATATCGTTTCTTGTTGTTGCCAATCCTTTCTTCAGATCACGGTGTCCCAGGGTGCCGACAACCGCATGGCACCGTTGATCAGGCCGACCATCGAATAGGTCTGCGGGAAGTTGCCCCACATCTCTCCGGTGACCGGGTGTGTGTCTTCCGACAGCAATCCCAGCGGATTGCGTGCGGCCAGCATGGCCTCGAAAATTTCGCGCGCCTCCTCGCGCCGCCCGATGCGCGCCAGCGCGTCGATGCGCCAGAAGGTGCAGATGTTGAAAGCGGTCTCGGGCTTGCCGAAATCGTCGGGTGCCTCGTAGCGCCGCATGTACGGCCCGTCGCACAGCGATTCCTCCAGCGCCTTGACCGTCGACACGAAGCGCGGGTCCTTCGGATCGATGAAATTGACTTCGGCCATCAGCAGCACGCTGGCGTCCAGCTCCTTGCCGCCGAAGCTCTCCGCGAACGCCTGGCGCTTTTCGTTCCACGATTCGTCCAGGATGCGCTGCTTCATGCGGCCGGCATGGTCGTGCCAGTAGGCAGCCCGCGCGGGCTGTTCGAGCTTCACGGCGATCTTGGCCAGGCGGTCGCACGCCACCCAGCTCATCAGCGCCGACGACGTGTGGATGCGGGCGCGCGTGCGCAGTTCCCACATGCCCGCGTCGGGGGTGCCGAACACGCGCACGGCCTGCTCGCCCACATCTTCGAGCCGCCGGAATTCGGCGGGCCCGCCGCGATAGAGCAGGCGGTGGTCGTGAAAAGCCTGCGCGGCGGCCAGCACCACGTTGCCATAGACATCGTGCTGGAAGTGCTCCTGCGCCTGGTTGCCCACGCGCACCGGCCCCATGCCGCGGTAGCCGCCCAGGTGATCGAGGATGCTTTCCGGCAGCTCGCGTTCGAGCCCGATGCCGTAGAGCGGCTGGATATGCCCGTCCTGCGACTGCATCACCACGTTGGACAGCCAGCGCAGGTAGTCTTCCATCGTGCCGACTTCGGACAGGCTGTTCAGCGCCCGCACCACGAAGAACGCGTCGCGCAGCCAGCAGAAGCGGTAGTCCCAGTTGCGGCCGCTGCCGGGCGCCTCCGGGATGCTGGTGGTCATCGCCGCCACGATCGCGCCGGTTTCCTCGTAGAGCGACATCTTCAGCGTGATGGCCGCGCGGATCACCGCGTCCTGCCATTCGCGCGGCACGGCCAGCCGGCGGCTCCACAGCCGCCAGTACGAGGTGGTTTCCTGCTCGAAGTCGCGGGCGATGTCGTCCACGCCGTGCGTGAGCGTTTCATCGGGCCCGAGGATGAAGTTGTAGCCGCGCGTGACGAGGAAGGGCGTTTTTGACAGCACATAGGCCAGCGGCGCGTCGGTGGTCAGGCGCAGCGTCATGTCGTCGCCGACAAACCGCGCGTGGCTGCTGCCGCGCGTGACCTGCGGCTGGATGCGGCCCCAGTTGAAACGCGGCGCCACCGTCACGCGCACGCGCGGCGCGCCCCGGATCGGGCGGATGCGCCGCACCAGCGTCAACGGCCGGAAGTAACGGCCCAGCCGGAAGAAGCGCGGGCAGAAATCGGTGATTTCCAGGCAGCTGCCATGCTGGTCGATCAGCCGGGTGCGCAGGACAGCCGTGTTCGGCTCGTACCACTGCGTGGCCTCCTTGAAGTCCTCGATCTCGATATTGAAGTGGCCGGCGTTCTCGCTGGTATCGAGCAACGCGTTGAAGACGGGATCGCCGTCGAAGCGCGGCATGCAGCACCAGACGATGCGGCCGCGGCCATCGACCAGCGCCGAGAACGCGCAGTTGCCGATCATGCCGAGCGACAGCGACGGATCGGCCTGGCGGCAGGAGCTGTCCGAATCCGTATTGACCGCCGGCGCCTCGGTGGCAATGGCGGGGTTCAGGTTGGCAGGGTCACTCACAACGGTTCCTCCCTTGCAGGCGATGGGGGTGAGAGGGGGTCGGCGGGTGCCTCGCGGCGCGCCATCAGATGGGTCAGCGCGTGCGCGGAACGATGCAGCCAATCGCGCAGGACGGCGGGCGCAGGCACGCTGACCGACGCCGCCGTGGCCCGCTGGCCCACCAGCAGGCCCACGCCGCCCAGTTCGCGCACCACCGTAAAACCGGCCTCGTCGGTCACGTCGTCACCGGCAAATAGCGGCATGCGGCCGGCAAATGGCGCCGAGCGCATGAACGTGGCAATCGCCCCGCCCTTGTCCACGCCGGCCGGCTTGATCTCGATGACCATCTTGCCGGGCAGCGCATCGAGCCCCACCGCATCGCGCAGCACATCGGCCACGGCGGCGCGCACCAGCGGCTCCAGCTCCGGCACCTGGCGGTAGTGGATGGCCACGGCCACCGACTTGCGCTCCAGTTGCAGGCCCGGGTGCCTCAGTACCAGCGCCTCGAGCTGCGGCAGCAGCGGGCCGATGCCCGGCGCGGGCGGCCGCACGATGCTTTCGGCGCCATGGCGGAATTCCGCGCCATGCACGCCGGCGGCCGGCAGGCGCAACGGTTGCAGGAAATAGTCGAGTTCGTCCACGGGACGGCCCGAGACGATGGCCAGCGCGCCGTCCAGGCAGGTGTGCAGCGCACGCAGCGTGCCAACCAGCTCGGGCTCCACCTGCACCAGGTCGGGGCGTGGCGCAAGGTCGGCCAGCGTCCCGTCGAAGTCCAGGAACAGCGCGGTGTTGGGTTCGATGAGAGGTAGGGGGGGCATCGCGTGAAACCGTAGCACGCCGATTTGACGAGCGTCCACCGGGCGCTGTCCTACAACAGTGGCCCTTGCGGCACCTGGGGCGCCACCACACGGTACCGGGGCCCGCATGTGCGCCATCCATTATCATTGGCGGTTTCCGCCGATTTTTCCGGCTTTTTTTGCCACGGCCAGCGTGGCGTCCGCAGACCATGACCCGCACCCCCGCCAAGCCCGACTATTTGAAGAAGATCCTGACCGCCAAGGTCTACGACGTGGCCCAGGAAACCGAACTGACCTACGCCCCCGCGCTGTCGGCGCGCACGCACAATGCGGTCTGGTTCAAGCGCGAGGACACCCAGCCGGTGTTCTCGTTCAAGTTGCGCGGGGCGTACAACAAGATGGCGTCGCTGCGCCCCGAGGATCTCAAGCGCGGCGTGATTGCCGCGTCGGCCGGCAACCATGCCCAGGGCGTGGCGCTGTCCGCCGCCCGGCTGCAGTGCAAGGCCATGATCTGCATGCCGACCACCACGCCGCAGGTGAAGATCGATGCCGTGCGCGAGCGCGGCGGCGAATGGGTGCAGATCGTGCTGCATGGCGATTCCTACAGCGACGCCTACCTGCACGCGGCCGAACTGGAAAAGAAGCACAAGCTCACCTTCATCCACCCGTTCGACGACCCCGAGGTCATCGCCGGCCAGGGCACCATCGCCATGGAGATCCTGCGCCAGCACCCGGGCCCGATCCACGCGATCTTCGTCGCCATCGGCGGCGGCGGGTTGATTTCGGGCATTGCCAGCTACGTGAAGGCCGTGCGTCCGGACATCAAGGTGATCGGCGTGCAGACGCTTGATTCCGACGCGATGAAGCGTTCGGTGGACGCCGGCAAGCGCGTGGAGCTGAAGGACGTGGGGCTGTTCTCGGACGGTACGGCCGTGAAGCTGGTCGGCAAGGAGACGTTCCGCATCACGCGCGAGCTGGTGGACGACATCATCCTGGTGGATACCGACGCGATCTGCGCCGGCCTGAAGGATGTGTTCCAGGACACGCGCAGCATCCTGGAGCCGGCCGGCGCGCTGGCCGTGGCCGGCCTGAAGGCCTACGCCGAGCGCGAGAAGCTCAAGGGCCAGCACCTGGTGGCCATCGCCTGCGGCGCCAACATGAACTTCGACCGCCTGCGCTTCGTGGCCGAGCGTGCCGAAGTGGGCGAGGCCCGCGAGGCCATCTTCGCGGTCACCATCCCCGAGGAACGCGGCAGCTTCAAACGCTTCTGCGAACAGGTCGGCACCCGCAGCGTGACCGAATTCAACTACCGGATCGCCGATACCGGCGTGGCGCATATCTTCGTGGGCGTGCAGATCGCCAGCCGGGCGGAAAGCGACAAGATCGCCGCCAACTTCCGCCGCCATGGCTTCGACACGCTGGACCTGTCCAACGACGAACTGGCCAAGCAGCACATCCGCTACATGGTGGGCGGCCATTCGCCGCTGGCGCAGGACGAACTGCTGTACCGCTTCGAATTCCCCGAGCGCCCGGGCGCGCTGATGCGGTTCCTGTCAAGCATGAGCCCGAACTGGAACATCAGCCTGTTCCACTACCGGAACCAGGGGGCGGACACGTCGAACATCCTGGTCGGCATCCAGGTGCCCCGGAACGAAAAACGCGAATTCCGCACGTTCCTTTCCACGCTCGGTTACGTACACTGGGACGAGACCGACAACCCCGTCTACAAGCTGTTCCTGTCCTGAGACCGATCATGACGCTTCCTGAGCACTCGCCGCTGGGCAAGCCCTCGGCCTACAAGACCGAATACGACCCGACGCTGCTGTTCCCGATTCCGCGCCAGCCCAAGCGCACCGAGATCGGCCTGCCCGAAGGCAAGGCCTTGCCGTTCTTCGGCGTCGATATCTGGAATGCCTACGAGGTGTCGTGGCTGAACCTGAAGGGCAAGCCGCAGGTGGCGCTGGCCACCTTCATCATTCCCGCCGATACGCCGAACATCGTCGAATCGAAATCGTTCAAGCTGTACCTGAACTCGTTCAACCAGAGCAAGCTCGCGTCGGCCGAGGCGCTGCAGCAGTTGCTGCACCACGACCTGTCCGACGCCACGGGCGGCACGGTGCAGGTGCGGCTGGTGACCGAATCGGACCTGGGCACCCAGAAGATGGGCGAACTCGACGGCCTGCTGCTGGACCGCCTGGACATCGAGACCGACGTCTACGAACCCGATCCGACGCTGCTCAAGGCCGACCAGGACGAATCGCCGGTGGAGGAATCGCTGGTGTCTCACCTGCTGAAGTCGAACTGCCTGGTGACCGGGCAGCCCGACTGGGGCAGCGTGCAGATCCGCTACGTGGGCGCACCGATCGACCAGGAAGGGCTGCTCAAGTACCTGATCTCGTTTCGCAATCACAACGAATTTCACGAGCAGTGCGTGGAGCGGATCTTTACCGACGTGATGCGCATGTGCAAGCCGGTGAAGCTGGCCGTCTACGCCCGCTATACGCGCCGTGGGGGCCTGGACATCAACCCGTTCCGCACCAACTTCAACACGCCGTGGCCGGACAACCGGCGCAACGCGCGGCAGTAAGGCCACCCGCCAGAAGCCGGCCGGGCCGGTTCGTCAGAACTCCGCGTGCGCGCGGATGCCGATGAATTTGGCCGGCCCGCGGTCGCGGTTGTAGCCCGGATTGCGCACGTACTGGAAATCCGGGCTCAGCGTCAGCGTCTTCCATACCGCCACGCTGTAGTAGATCTCGACGATCTGCTCGGGCCCGTAGCGCAGCGCGCCATCGCCCAGGAAGGCACCCAGGCCGCCGGCGGCCAGGTAGTTGCGGTGCCCCGATCCCAGCATGTTCACGGCCACGGCCAGGCCCACCTCGTCCTTGGGGCGGCCCCAGCGCGCGCCCTTCATCGTGCCGCCGGCCGATACTTGCCGGCCGATTTCGGTAAAGGCATAGGTCTCGGTCTTGTCGTCGGACCAGTTGGCACGCAGGAACACGCCGGCGTCGTCGGCCACTTCCTGCAGGAAGGCCAGCCCGACGCCCCACTTGCTGTGCTCGCGGCGCACATCGGCCACATCGGGCGTCACGCCGTTGGCCTGGCCGAACGCGAGGGCGTCATTGAACGCACCCATGCGCGCCTTGTTCCGCCATAGCAGCAGGCGCGCCTGGCCGGGCCGCTCCGCGATGGTGTAACGCTTTTCCAGCTCCAGCATCTGGCCATAGTGCTGGAACAGCCGGGTATCCAGCTCACGCCCGTTCGATTCGACCGGCTGCAGGAAATGGCCCACGCGGGCCGACCAGCCATCGCCGATGTATTCGAGTGCCGCACCCCAGTTATAGCCGCGCGAGTCGGCGGGATAGTCCCAGGAGCCGTGCGTCATGAACGACCAGTTCATGAACTGCGTGCGGGGATCGGACCCATACGGGTTCTGGTCGAACACGTCGATCACGCCGAAGTTGCCGGCGGTCAGCACCACGCGCTGCTTGTCCACCGTGCGGGCGAACTGGTTGAAGTCCGAGTCCAGCGTTTCATCGCCGCCGCCCAGGCCCCAGTACTGCCGGATAAAGGCGCGGGCCCGGTAGACCTTCGGGCTCGTGCTGGCCGTCTTGGCCAGTTCGCCGTTGGACAGGCCGCCCATGCCGTGCAGGTCGGAAAACGGCACGCCCTGCGCCAGCTCGGGGTTCAGGTGGAATTCGGCCCCCTTCCACAGCCGCAGGCCCAGGTCGAGGGTGGCCGTCCACGAATAGCTCTTGGCGCGGTTCGGCGTCAGGCTGTTCTCGCCCGAATAGGGCGCGCTGAACGCGGGCTTGCGCTGCCAGATATAGGTGGTCTGCCCGTGGAACGCGAACGGGCTCTCCATATCGTTGACGAGCGGCACGCTGGCGGCGGGCGCGGCGGGCGCAGTGGCGGCCGGGATGTCCGCGGGCGGCGTTTCCTGCGCGTGCGCCGCCCACGGCAACGCCGTACTCGCCACCATCCAGGCGGCAAGCTGACGGACAAAGCGCGGGCGTGGCCGCAGCACGGCGGCCAGGAAACGGAAGCACTGCATAGGAAAACCCGGGATGCGGATGCACCACCGACGGGCACCCTTCTGGACAGGCGCGAGCATAGCCAAGCCGACATGACATGTCTACCTCGTTTTGCTGCGACGCAGCATTCGCGCGACGCTTGTGTTGTCAAGCCTTGCGGTGGCGCAAAGCCGACGTTGTAACCGCCCTTGTATTAATTAATCCGAAAATTAATATGGATCGGAACCTGCCATGTTGTGGCGCTTCCGAAGTCTCTCACTGGCTCGATGCCCTCCCGCCCACCGACCGATCCCCCGCGCCGTCCCGGCCGCCCCGCTGCGCAGGCATCCGATGCCGGCCAGCGCGACCGCCTGATCGATGCCGCCGTCACGCTGTTCGCCCGCCATGGCGTGGCGGCCACCTCGACCAAGGCCATCGCCGCGGAAGCCGGCGTGACGCCGGCCCTGGTGCATTACTACTTTGGCGACCGCGACACGCTGCTTGACGCGATCTTCGAGGAACGGCTCCAACCGCTGATCGAACACGTGTTCGGCGCGCTGCAGGCTGGCCCGCCCGACCCCATCGCCCGCATCCAGGCGCTGGCGGAGCAACTGATCCGCACGGCATCGGCCACGCCATGGTTTCCGGGGTTGTGGATTCGCGAGATTGTCGGCACCGACGGCCAGCTGCGCGAGCGCCTGCTGCAGCGGGTGGCCCTGCAGCGCGCGCATCTGATCGCCAGCCCGCTGGCGGCCGCGCATGCGCAGGGCCAGCTGAACCCCGGCCTGGCGCCCGCGCTGGTGATGGTGTCGCTGATCGGCCTGACACTGCTGCCGCTGGCCACCACGCATATCTGGCGCGCGCTGCCCGGCGCCGCCGACATCGACACCGACACGCTGGTGCGCCACGTCACCGCCATGCTGGGTCATGGGCTGTCCGTGCCGCCCCAAGCCCCTGCCTGAACCTGGTATCCCGGAGCCCGCATGATGCTTCCCGTCCCGCACCACACCTGGCCCCTGCTGCTGGCCGCCCTGTCTTTGCCGCTGCTGGCTGCCTGCGGCAACGACAAGCCCCCCACCTGGCAGGGCTACGTCGAAGGCGAATTCGTCGCCGTGGCCTCGCCATTCGCGGGCCGGCTCGAAACGCTGTCGGTCGATCGCGGCCAGCAGGTCAGCAACGGTGCGCCGCTGTTCGTGCTGGAATCCGATGACGAGCGCGCCGCGCGCCAGCAGGCCGTCGAACAGGTGCGCGTGGCCGAGGCCCAGCTGGCCGACATCCAGACTGGCAAGCGCCCCGTGGAAGTGGCGGTCAACCAGGCGCAACTGGTGCAGGCCCAGGCGCAGGCCGGCCGCAGTGCCGCCCAGCGCAAGCGCGACGAGGCGCAGTTCGACATCGGCGGCATCTCGAAGGCGCAGCTTGACGAAAGCCGCGCCACGGCCGACGCCGATGCCGCCCGCGTGCGCGAACTGCAGCGCGATATCGACGTGGCCCGCCTGCCCGGTCGCAAGGACCAGCTGGCCGCCCAGTCGGCCCAGGTGGACGCCGCGCGCGCCGCGCTGGCCCAGGCCGAGTGGAAGCTGTCGCGCAAATCGGTCAATGCCACGGTGGCCGGAGTGGTCTACGACGTGCCGTTCCGCCCCGGCGAATGGGTGCCGGCGGGCAGTGCCGTGGTGCGCATGCTGCCGCCGGGCAACGTCAAGGTGCGCTTCTACGTGCCCGAGGCCGTGGTCGGATCGCTGAAGAACGGCCAGGCCATCACGATCCATTGCGATGGCTGTGCGGCTCCGGTGGCCGCCAAGGTCACCTATGTGTCGAACCAGGCCGAATACACGCCGCCCGTCATCTACAGCAACGACACCCGCCGCAAGCTCGTGTTCCTGATCGAGGCCAGACCCAGCGCCGCCGACGCGCCGAAGCTGCGCCCCGGCCAGCCGGTGGAGGTGACGCAATCATGAGCACCCAGTCCGGAAGCCGGCCGGAACCGGGCCAAGGCGACGGCAATGCCACCGCCAACGGCCACCGCAACGGGGAACTGGTCATCGACGTGCACGACCTGAACAAGCACTTCGGCGACAAGCACGTGGTCAACAACCTGACCATGCAGGTGGCGCGCGGCGAGATCTTCGGCTTCCTGGGCCCGAACGGCAGCGGCAAGACCACCTCCATCCGCATGATGTGCGGGCTGCTGACGCCCGATTCCGGCTCCGGCACCTGCCTGGGCTACGACATCCTCAAGCAGGCCGCCGACATCAAGCGCAATGTGGGCTACATGACGCAGCGGTTCTCGTACTGGGAAGACCTGTCGATCCGCGAGAACCTCGACTTCGTCGCCCGCGTCTACGACATGCCCAACCGCAAGGACGTGGTGGCGCGCGCGCTGGAAGACCTGGGCCTGCAATCGCGCGCCGAGCAGCTGGCCGGTTCGTTGTCCGGCGGCTGGAAGCAGCGGCTGGCGCTGGCCGCGTGCCTGCTGCACGAGCCGCAACTGCTGCTGCTCGACGAACCGACTGCCGGCGTCGATCCCAAGGCGCGCCGCGATTTCTGGGAACAGCTGCACCAGCTGGCGGCGCGCGGCATCTCGGTGCTGGTCAGCACGCACTACATGGACGAGGCCGAGCGCTGCCACAAGCTGGCCTATATCGCCTACGGCACGCTGCTGGCGCAGGGCACGTCGGACGAAGTGGTCGCCAGCCAGCACCTGAGCACGTGGAGCGTCGAGGGCGACAACCTGGCCGAGCTATCCGCGCAGTTGCAGGGCAAGCCTGGCGTGGACCAGACCGTGGCATTCGGCACCGCGCTGCATGTGACGGGCAAGGACGCCGCGCAGCTCGAACAGACGCTCCGGCAATACGCGGGCGCCCACCACCGCCTGGTGCAGACCAAGACCAGCCTCGAAGACGTGTTTATCCACATGATGGGCGGCGCACAGGACAACATGGCCGCCCCGCCGCAAAAGAAGGCCGCGCACGGGCGCAGGGAGGCATCATGAGCGCCGCGCGCCCGTCCGCCCGCAATGCTTCGCGGCCGACGCACACGTCGTTCTCGCTGCAGCGATGGTGGAGCATCGTGCTGAAGGAATTCCTGCAGCTGCGCCGCGACCGCATCACGTTCGGCATGATCGTGGCCCTGCCGATCGTGCAACTGCTGCTGTTCGGCTTTGCCATCAACAGCGATCCGCGCCACATGCCCACGGCGGTGATCGTGGCCGAGCACAGCGATTTCTCGCGCACGTTCATCGCGGCGATGGAAAACACCACGTACTTCCGGGTGGTGCGCACGATGCCCGACGAGACCGCGGGGCGCGAGGCGCTGCTGCGGGGCGACGTGCAGTTCGTGGTCAATATCCCGCACGACTTCTCGCGGCGGCTGCTGCATGGCGACCGCCCCCAGATCCTGGTGGAAGCCGATGCCACCGACCCGTCCGCCACGGGCCAGGCCATCGCGGCGCTGGCGCAGTTGCCGGACACCGTCGCGCGCATCGACCTCAAGGGCGCGCTGGCGCCGCTGGCCGGCGGCAAACCGGCCTTCGACGTCAACGTGCACCGCCTGTACAACCCCGAAGGCATCACCCAGTACAACATCGTCCCGGGGCTGATGGGCACCATCCTGACGATGACGATGGTCATGATGACGGGCCTGGCCATGACCCGCGAACGCGAGCGCGGCACGATGGAAAACCTGCTGGCCACGCCGGTGCAGCCCATCGAGGTGATCTCGGGCAAGATCGTCCCGTACATCTTCATCGGCCTGATCCAGGCCACCATCATCGTGCTGGCCGCGCACTACGTGTTCTCGGTGCCGTTCCTGGGGTCGGTGCTGGCGGTGTACCTGGCCACGCTGCTGTTCATCGCGGCCAACCTGACGGTGGGCATCACGCTGTCGTCGCTGGCCAGCAACCAGCTGCAGGCGGTGCAGCTCACGTTCTTCTACTTCCTGCCGAACATCCTGCTGTCCGGCTTCATGTTCCCGTTCGCCGGCATGCCGACATGGGCGCAGTGGATCGGCAACGTGCTGCCGATGACCTATTTCAACCGGATGGTCCGCAGCATCATGCTCAAGGGCAGCGGCTGGACCGAACTCTGGCCCAACGTCTGGCCCGTGGCGCTGTTCACGGTCATCGTCATGGGTATCGCCGTGCGCTTCTACAAGCGCACGCTGGACTGACAAGCGGAGCCTTGCCATGCGTACGTTCCCCCCCTTGCTGGCCCCGGTCGCCGCGCTTTGCGCGCTGCTGGCCGCCGGCTGCGCGGTCGGCCCGGACTTCCACAGCCCCGACGCGCCTGCCGACGCACGATACACGGCCGGCCCGCAGCCGCTGCAGATGCCGGCCCAGGGCTTCCCGACGCAAACGCTGCAGCCCGGCGATGTGCCCGCGCAATGGTGGACGCTGTTCGGCAATCCGCGGCTCGACGAGACAATACGCCTGGCGCTGGCCAGCAGCCCCACGCTGACGCAGGCGCGCGCCCGCCTGCGCGAAGCCCAGGAGAACCTGGCCGCGCGCACCGGGGCCACGCAATTTCCGCAGGTCGATGCCAAGTTCAACGCCACCCGCCAGCAGGTGGACCTGACCTCCGTCGGCATCACCCAGTTTCCGAGCCCCGGCCCGTTCACGCTCTACAACGCCAGCGTGCAGGTGTCCTACGCGCTGGATCTGTTTGGCGGGCAGCGGCGCGAACTCGAAGGCCTGCGCGCCGCGGTCGACTATCAACGCTACGAACTGGAGGCGGCCCGCCTGTCGCTGGCGGCCAACGTGGCCACCACGGCGATCCGCGAAGCCGGGCTGCGCGCGCAGCTGGCCGATACGGTGGCCATCGCCGAAGCGCAGCAGCGCCAGCTTGGCATCATGCAGCAGCGACTGCAGGCAGGCGGTGTGGCCCGTGTGGACGTACAGCGGCAGCAATCCGAACTGGCGCAGACGCAGGCGCTGCTGCCAGGGTTGTCGCAACAGCTCGATGCCGCACGCCATCAGCTTGCCGTCTACACCGGACAGACGCCGGCCAGCGCGCAACTGCCCGAGTTCCGGCTTGACGATCTGCACCTGCCCGAAACGCTGCCGGTCAGCCTGCCCGGCGAACTGGCACGGCGCCGCCCCGACATCCGCGCGGCCGAGGCGCTGCTGCACCAGGCCTCGGCCGACATCGGCGTGGCCACCGCCAACCTCTATCCGCAGATCACGCTGACGGCCAGCGGCGGCACCCAGCAGATGCGCGCCCGCGACCTGTTCAGCAGCATGAACGTCTGGAGCCTGGCCGCCGGCGTGGTGCAGCCGGTGTTCCACGGCGGCGAACTACGCGCGCAGAAGCGCGCCAAGGAAGCGGCGTACGAACAGTCGCTGGGCGCCTACCAGCAGGCCGTGCTACAGGGGCTGCAAAACGTGGCGGACACCCTGCGCGCCCTCGACGCCGACGCCGGCACCCTGCAGGCCCGCGCCGACAATGCCCGGCAAACGCGCGCCACGCTGGCCATCGTCAGTGAGCAATACCGGCTGGGCGGCGTGAGCCAGTTCACGGTGATCGACGCCGAACGCCAGGCCCGCCAGGCCGCGCTGGATCTGTCGCAGGCCCGCGCGGCCAGGCTGGCCGACTCGGCGGCGCTGATGCAGGCCTTGGGGGGTGGGTGGTGGGGGGAAGAGGCGACGGTGGGGAGCCTGAAATAGAGGGTGTCGGTACCGGAAACGCCCGCCCTCTCCCCCAACCCCTCTCCCGCTCGCGGGAGAGGGGAGCGAACCGACCGTGCTTGTCATGCGGTGGCTCGCGGGTCAGCGAAGCGAACCGACAGTCCGTCATGCGGTGGGTGTTCTCCCCTCTCCCGCATGCGGGAGAGGGGCGGGGGAGAGGGCAAGCGCATCAAGTGCTATGACCGTAGATACGCGCGCAACCGCCTCACCCCCTCGTCCAGCCGCGTCACGTCGCACGCGTAGCACCATCTGACAAAGCCCTCGCCCTCGTCGCCGAACGCGCTGCCGGGTGCCAGCCCAAGGTGCGCCTCGCGCACCAGGCGTTTGCAGAGCGCCAGGCTGTCCGCGGCGCCGGCCAGCCGGAAGAACACGTACATGGCGCCGTCGGGCGCGTGGGCTTCCACGCCTGGCAGGGCAGATAGCGCGCCGACCAGATGATCGCGCGACGTGCGCAGCCGCTGAACCAGGTCCTGGGTGAACGCCTCGCCCTGCTGCACGGCCACGATGCCCGCCTCCTGCACGAACGAGGGCGCGCAGGACGTGTTGTATTCGATCAGCTTGCCAAGGTCGTCCATCAGCGATGCGGGCAGCACCATCCAGCCCAGCCGCCAGCCTGTCATCAGCCAGGCCTTCGAAAACGAGTTCACCGCGATCACACGTTCGTCGCGGCTGGCGATATCGAGGAACGACGGCGCGTTGCCCCCTTCGCTGCCGTAGTAGAGCCGTTCGTAGACCTCGTCGGCGATGATCCAGATGCCGTGGCGGCGGCAGTGGTCCAGCACGGCCTGCTGCTGGGCGCGCGGCATGACCCAGCCCGTGGGATTGTTGGGCGAGTTGATCATCACCGCCCGCGTACCAGGGGTCAGGGCGCGCAGCAGGCGGTCGATATCGAGGGTCCAGCCTTTGTCGCCGAAGTCGAGCGATACGGTGTCCACGGTGGCGCCGAGGATGCGCGGGATTTCCACCAGGTTGGGCCAGAGCGGCGTGACGCAGACCACGCGGTCCCCCGGGCCGGCCACCAGCTGGGCGGCCAGCATCAGCGCATTGACGCCGGCGCTGGTCACGGCGATGTTGTCGACCGGCGTGGCGCCATGCAGCCGGGTCACATAGTCGGACAGCGCGGCCCGCAGCGGCGCGATGCCCAGGTTGTGCGTGTAGAACGTGGCCCCGCTGGCCAGCGCCTGCGCGGCGGCGTCGCGGATGAAGGCCGGGGTCACCTGATCCGACTCGCCGAACCAGAACGGCATGACATCGGGCAGGCCGATGCCCGCGTTGGCCACCTCACGGATGCGCGAGGCGCGCAGGCCGTGGACGATGTCCCGCGCCAGCGGCACGGCTTCGTTGGAAGAAGGCAGGCGAGACGGACTGGCGGACATCGGCACTCCTGGAACGAAAAGCGGATGAAGCGCCTAGCGTACCGGAATCCCGCCGGGCCTGCCGGCGGGACTGCACTGGGGATTACGCGAAGCGGGCGCGCAGGTCGTCGGCCGTCATCGCCGCATAGCCCAGGCCGCTCAGCGGCGTACGCACGGCACGCAGCAGGCCGGCGTTGTCGGGCGCCGTGCTGCCGTCGGGCAATGTCATGTTGTTCTCGAAACCAATGCGCGCATGCCCGCCCAGCATCACGGCCGCCGCCGCGCAATCGGCTTCCTGCTTGCCGAACGCACAAACCGCCCATTCGACGCCGCTCTGGTCCAGTCCCACGTCGTGCCATGCGGCCAGGAACGGCAGCAGGTCCGTGGGCGACGATTTCTGGCCGGCCGCGTAGCGGCCCAGGACGAACAGCACCCAGTGCCGCCCGGCAGGAATGGCGCCGCTGGCCCGCAACGCGGCATAGCGGCGGACATCGTTGGCATCGTAGAGGATGTACTGCGCCACCACGTGCTCGCGATGCATCCACTGGAAGAACGACTCGGCTGCCGGCAGCGCCGCATCGTCGGGCACCAGTTCGCGCACCGCCACCGACGCAGCCTCTGGCCGCAGCGCCTGCACCATCGCGATCTGCTGGGCCGGCTGGTAGATGCCCACCGCTTCGGTGGTCAACTGCAGCACCAGTTGCTGGCCGACGGCCTTGCGCACGGCCGCGATGGCCGGCTCGTAATCGGCGACTTCGAGGCTGTGCGTGGCGTCCGCCTTGCGGACGTGCAGGTGGATCATCGCCGCACCGGCCTCCACGCAATCGCGCGCGCACTGCGCCAGTTCGTCGGGGGCGATAGGCAGCCGGGCGTGGTCGGCGTGGGTCTTGCGCGCGCCGTTGGGGGCCACGGCCAGGGCGAAGGGACGGCGCAGGGTATCGATCGTCATGGGTCGTTCCTCAGGCCGGCAGCACGGTGTTCACCGACTGCACGAAGCGGTCGACGATATTGTCGATATCGGCCGGCGTGCAGATGAACGGCGGCGCGAACAGCACGTGGTCGCCATGGATGCCATCGACCGTGCCGCCCATCGGGTAGACCAGCAGGCCATTCTCCATGCAGGTGCGCTTGAGCACCGCGTGAGTCTTCTTCGCCGGATCGAGCGTAGCCTTGGTGGCGCGGTCGGCCACGAACTCCACGCCGACGAACAGGCCGCGGCCGCGCACGTCACCCAGGTTCGGATGGCTGCCCAGCGCCTCGCGCAGCCGTGCACGCAGCTGGTCGCCACGGGCAAGCACGTTGTCGAGCAGCTTGTCCTCGGCAATCGTGCGCTGCACGGCCAGCGCAGCCGCGCATGCGGTGGCGTGGCCGATATAGGTATGGCCGTGCTGGAAGAAGCCGCTGCCGCCGACGATGGCATCGTAGATGCGCGCGGTGGACATCATCGCGCCGATCGGCTGGTAGCCCGCGCCCAGCCCCTTGGCGATGGTCACGATGTCGGGCACCACGCCGTCTTCCTCGCAGGCGAACAGATAGCCGGTGCGGCCCATGCCGGACATCACTTCGTCCAGGATCAGCAGCACGCCGTACTTGTCGCACACCGCGCGGATGCGCTTGAGGTAGTCCGCCACCGGCGGCACCGCGCCGGCCGTGGCCCCGACCACGGTTTCGGCGACGAAGCCGGCCACCGAATCGGGCCCCAGTTCCAGGATCTTGGCTTCCAGCTCGTCGGCCAGGCGCTGTGCATATTGCACATCGGTCTCGCCGGCAGCCTGGTCACGATAGGCATAGCACGGCGACACATGGTGCGCGGGCACCAGCAGCGGCAGGAACGGCTCGCGGCGCCAGGCGTTGCCGCCAATGGCCAGCGCGCCCAGCGTGTTGCCGTGATAGCTCTGGCGACGCGCGATGAAATGGCGGCGCTGCGTCTGGCCCGTCTCGACGAAATACTGCCGCGCCAGCTTCAGCGCGGCTTCCACGGCCTCGGAGCCGCCCGACACGAAGTACACGTGGTTCAGGTCGCCCGGTGCGGCATCGGCCAGCGTCTGGGCCAGCGTTTCCGACACCTCGGTGGTAAAGAACGACGTGTGGGCGTAGGCCAGCGTATCCACCTGCTGCTTGATCGCCGCGATCACGCGCGGATGGCCGTGGCCCAGGCACGACACCGCCGCACCGCCCGAGGCATCCAGGTAGGCGCGGCCGTTGCTGTCGAACAGCTCGATACCCTTGCCGCCAACGGCGACAGGCAAGGTTTGCTTGGGATTGCGATGGAAGACGTGCGTCATGGTCGGCGTGCAAGAAAGCGCATGGGGCGCGAAACAGGTAGCCAGTATAGGAACAACACACCAGCTACGCAACAACTGTTTCACGTATGCGACTCGACGAAACATACGGTTCCCGCAATTCCGCCGACCCCGGCCGGCGACCTATGCAACAATCGTTGCAAATCCCGCTTTTTCATCACATCGATGTCCGACGACCAGCCCAGCCCTCCCGAATCGCTCGACGCGCTGCTTGAACGACTGCGCACGGAATTTCCGCATCTCAGCGTCCAGTTCCAGGGCGGCGCGCGCTATCTGCTGGACCATCCGCGCGACATCGCCATTCAGTCGATGCGCAAGGTGGCCGCCAATGCCGGCGTGCAGCCGGCGACACTGGTGCGCCTGTCGCAGTCATTGGGATTCGACGGATGGCAGGGTCTGCGCGAGCTGTTCGTGACGGCCGTGCGCGAGGGCGGCAGCCAGCCTTACGCGCGCCGCGCGCGCAAGGTGGTCAAGGATTCGGACAAGCCCAGCGGCCCGGGCAAGATGCTGGCCGAGATGATCGAAGTGCAGCACCACAACCTCGACGCGCTGCTGGCCAACAATGCCGACACCCTGCCCCGCGCCGCCGACCTGCTGGCCGCCGCGCCCATCGTGCACGTGGCCGGCTTCCGCTCGTGCTTTCCGATCGCGTTCACGTTCCACTACATCTACGGGCTGTTCCGCAGCTCGGTGCGACTGATCCGCGGCGACGCCGGCACGCTGGAAATGGAACTGCGCGCGCTCAACGCCCGCGACGCCGTGCTGGTCGCCGGCTTCGCGCCCTACTCCCACGAAAGCCTGCGCGTGGCCCAGGCGGCGCGCGAGGCCGGCTGCAAGGTCATCGCCCTGACCGACAGCACCGTGGCCCCGATTGCCCTGGAGGCCGACTGCACGCTGCTGTTCGCCATCGACAGCCCATCGTTCTTCCCGTCGATTACATCCGGCGTGACGATGGTGGAGGCGCTGGTCGAGCAACTGCTGGCCCGCAAGGGCAAGGGGGCAATCCGGGCGCTGGAGCAGACCGAGGGGCAGCTTCATCGTACGGGGGCATATTTGCCATAGCCGCTTTGGGCAGCGCCATGACGGCGAAGCGAAGCGGTTCCGGCCAGGGGCGTGGCCGTCAGACAGTACGAGTGGTGCGGTCAGGGCACGCCCAACGCCAGAATCGTCTGGGTAGCCGCGCTTACTCGAACGCCTCGTCATTCGGATTCGCATACGCCTTCTTGATCTGCTCGCTCTGCGGCAGGTCGAACGAGATGTTCTTCGGCGGCACCGGCTTCTGGAACCACTTGGCGTAGAGCGTGTTGATCTCGCCGCTGCGCATCAGGCCGGTCATGGCGTTGTCCACCACCTGTTTGAAGCCGGGGTCGTCGCGGCGCATCATGAAGCCGTAGGCTTCGAAGGACTGCGGCGTGCCCACCACGGCCCAGTCGTCGGGCCGGGGCGCCAGCGTGCGGGCGCCGGACAGCAGCACGTCGTCCATCATGAATGCCGCCACGCGGCCCGACTGCAGGATCAGGAACGATTCGCCGTAGTCCTTGGCGCTCTGGATCGTCATGTTGGCGCCCTTTTCGTCGTTGAGCTTGCGCAGGATGCGCTCCGACGTCGTGCCCGCATTCGTCACCACGGACTTGCCGGCCAGGTCCGCGAAGTCGTGAACGGGGCTACCCTTCTTGACCAGCAGCCGGGTGCCGGCCACGAAGTATGTGGTCGAGAACGCCACCTGCTGCTGGCGCGACTTCAGGTTGGTCGTGACGCCGCACTCCAGGTCCACCGTGCCGTTTTGCACCAGCGATTGGCGATTTTGCGATGTCACGGGGACCATGCGCACCTGCAGGTTCGGCGACCCGGTTTCCTTCTTGACGGCATCGACAACGCGGTCGCAGATGTCCTGGGCAAACCCGATCACTTTCTGGTTGGCGTCGTAATACGAGAACGGAATCGACGACGTCCGGTGCCCGATCGCGATCGTGTTGGACGACTTGATCTTGCTGAGCGTCGGGCTGGCGGCCACCGCCGCTGCGTCGGCGGCCAGCGCCGAACCGGCGCCACTGAACGCGGCCAGCAGCACCGCGGCACGGATCGGGAAGGACTGGGTCATGGAAACACTCCTGTTGAATGAAAGCGTCAGCTGTTGCAATGCTAGTCATTGAGCAACAAGTGTTCCATCATGGATAACCATGAAACAAATGGATTTTCCCCGACGTCGGGCATGCGGCGCCCGGCTTTGGGGAAATGTGGCGGTGCCGCCGGGCGGTCAGTGCGCTGCCTGGGTGCGTGGGATGCCCTGCCACATGGCCAGTCCGCTTGCCAGCAGCAGGCCCGCCAGCAGGTACAGCGCGTTGTCCATGCTGCCCGTGTGCGTCTTGATCTGGCCGATCACCCAGGGGCTGACGATGCCGCTGGTGATGCCGATACTGGAGATGAACGCGATACCGGTGGCGGCGGTCTGGGCCGGCAGGTGGCTGGGCGGCAGCGACCAGAAGATCGGCAAGGCGGCGAAGATCAGCACGGCCGCCACCGAGAGCATCGCCAGCGACACGCTCAGGCTCGGCACGTGCAGCGTCAGCGCCGCCAGGGCCAGCGCGCCGCCGGCGGTGCAGCACAGGAAGTGCCCATGGCGCTCGCCCAGCCGGTCGGAGCGGCGCGCGATCAGGATCAGCCCAACCGCGCCGATCGCATTCGGGATCACCGAGTACAGGCTGATCGCCATCACGTCGCGGATGCCGAAGTCCCGGATCATCAGCGGCATCCAGAACGACAGCGTCAGCGATCCGCAGGTCAGCGCGAAGTAGATGAACGCGAACAGATACAGGCGCGGATTGCGCAGCGCCTGACCCAGCGCCTGCAGCGAATGGGCGTGGCCGCCCCCGCCTTGCGTCTCTGCCGCGCGCTGGGCCACCAGGTAGTCCTGCTCGGCAGGCGTCAGCCAGCGCGCCTGGCGCGGGCCATCGACCAGACAGAACGCCGCCACCAGCCCCAGCAGCACGGCCGGTGCGCCTTCGATGGCGAACATCCATTGCCAGCCGTGCATGCCCAGCACGCCGGCCATGTCGCGCATGATCCAGCCGGACACCAGCCCGCCCAGCACCCCGGCCACCGCCACGCCGGCAAAGAAGATCGCCATCACCGCGGCACGGCGGCGCGCCGGAAACCAGTAGGTCAGGTACAGCACGATGCCCGGGAAGAAGCCCGCCTCGAACACGCCCAGCAGGAAGCGCAGCAAATAGAAGTGAGACGGCTGCGACACCAGCATCATGCCGACCGACGCCACGCCCCACAGCACCATGATGCGCGTGAACGTCCGGCGCGCCCCGAAACGCGCCAGCAGCATGTTGCTGGGCACCTCGCAGAGCACGTAGCCCACGTAGAACACGGCGGCGCCCAGGCCGTACATCGCGTCGCTGAAGCCCAGGTCCTGCTTCATCTGCAACTGCGCGAAACCGATGTTGATGCGGTCCAGGAACGACACCACGTAGCAGACGAACAGGAACGGGATGATGCGCAGCCAGACCTTGCGGTACAGCGCGTCTTCCTGCGGCAGCGGCAGGCTCTGTGGCAAGGGGTCGGACGAGATGTCGGGCACGGCGGGGGCGGCGCCCAAGCTGTGGGTGTGCATGGTTGTCTCCGGATTCAGTGGGGTGGCAGGCGCGAGTCGCCCCCGGGGCGTCGGATTGCGCCCCTGCGGAGGTCGATCGCGGGTCGGGTGGTGGCTAGGCGGAACTAGGCCGGCGTGGGCGCTTCGGCTGCCGCACGGGCCAGCTGCATGGCCTCGACCAGTGTGTCGTGGTCGCCGATATGGTTGGCCAGCAGCAGGATCAGCCGCGCGTTGACGGCCTGGCTGGCGGCGTCGTCGAGGCCGCGGTGCATGTCGATCAGCGCCTCGTAGAAGTCGTCGGGGCGCGCAAGGTTGGGGGCGGTATTGAGCGGCATGGGGCCTGTCTCCTTCGGTTGGCTGGGTTCAGGGCTTCAGGCCAGGGCCGCTGCCTGCACCGGGGCGGAGGGCGTCAGGGTCCGGGATACCGGCGCATTGCCGGTGGCACGGGCCAGTGCAGCGGCGATGCCAGCCACATCGACACCGCGCCAGCGCGCGCAAACGTGCTGGTCCGGCCGGATCAGGTAGCAGGTGCCGGCACGCGCGTCGTAGCGGCTGGCGGCCAGGCCTTCGGCATCGCGCAGCACCGTGGCGCCGGGCCACGCCTGTGCCGATGCCGAAATGGCCGGGTCGGTGACAAACACCACGCGCAGCGGAATGCCGCCCTGCTGCAGCGTGCGCAGCGCCTCGGCCTGCGCGGCATCGAGCCCGGCCGGCGGGCCGAACACCAGCACCACGAACGCGTTGCCCAGGTGCTGCAGCAGCCACGGCTTGCCGGCCGCATCGGCAACCGGTGCGTCCACGCATGCCGCCCCCGGCGCCATGGCGCCGCCGAATGCATCGGCATCGGCCGTGTTGAGCGTCGAATCGTGCAGCACCGCCGGCACCGACAGACGACCGCTGTTGACCAGCTGCCGCGCGAACGCGTGATCGCGCGCCAGCGTCAGCACGGCATCGCGGAACACCCGGCTGACCGCGCTCTTCGGCGTGATGAAATCGGTGGCGCGCGTGGAATTGCGAATGTTCTCGTCGGCCGCGTATTCGCGTTCGCTGGCGTAGGTGTCCAGCAGGCTGTCGGGCGCCTTGCCCTGCAGCACATAGGCCAGTTTCCAGGCCAGGTTCTCGGCGTCCTGCACGCCGCTGTTGGCGCCACGCGCGCCGAACGGGGACACCCCGTGCGCGGCATCGCCGGCAAACAGCACGCGGCCATGGCGGAAGCTGTCCATGCGCACGCAGGCAAACGTGTAGACGCTGACCCATTCGAGTTCGAACTTCGCGTCGGGGCCCAGCAGCGCCTGCACGCGGGGGATCACGCGCTCGGGCGCCTTCTCGGCCACGGGGTCGGCATCCCAGCCCAGCTGGAAGTCGATGCGCCAGACGTTGTCGGGCTGGCGGTGCAGCAGCACCGACTGGTTCGGATGGAACGGCGGATCGAACCAGAACCAGCGTTCGGCCGGAAACGGCGCCTCCATCTTCACATCGGCAATCAGGAAGCGGTCGCGGAACGTGTGGCCATGGCTTTCCTGCCCCAGCATCTTGCGCAGCGGGCTGCGCGAGCCGTCGGCCGCCACCACGTAGCGGCCGCACAGCGTGTAGCAGCCGTCGGGGGTCTCGATGGTCAGCGCCACGTGGTCCGGGTGCTGCGCCACGGCCACGGCGCGGCTCTTCCAGCGGATGTCGATATTGGGCATCGCCCGCGCGCAATCGAGCAGGTAGCCCTCGACGTAATACTGCTGCAGGTTGATGAATGCCGGACGACGATGGCCGGCCTCGGGCAGCAGGTCGAACGCGTAGATCTGGCGGTCCTGCAGGAACACCTTGCCCACATGCCAGCGCACGCCCTTGTCGACCATGCGGTCGCCGCAGCCCAGGCGGTCGAAGATGTCCAGCGTGCGCTTGGCAAAGCAGATCGCCCGCGAGCCGGTGGACAGCGTGCAGTCGTCATCGACCAGCACCACCGGCACGTCGTGGCGCGCCAGGTCGATCGCGGTGGCCAGCCCCACCGGCCCCGCGCCCACCACGATCACGGGATGCGGGCCCTCGGCCCGGTGGCCCGGCTGCTGCTCGGCACAGGGCATGTAGGCATACGTCTGCTTCTGGTAGTCGATGTCGACTTCGGTACTGCTCATGGTGTCTCCGTCCACTTGTATGTGGTTGCGTTCTTTTGCTCCGCTGTCCCGCGACGTGGAAGAGCGGTTGGGGGAGAGGGGCTGGCGGTTCCGCCTGCTACCCGTGGCCAAGGGAACTGCCCTGCCCTCTCCCCCGCCCCTCTCCCGCCGTGCGGGAGAGGGGAGAAAACCATCGCACCGGCTTGCACCGGCTTATGCCGGCTTACGCCTGCAACGCCGCCCACATCTCCTGATCGCGCTGCGCCGTCCAGATGCGCGGATGCGTGATGCCGGACGCCTCGTCGAACGCGCGCGACACGTCGAACGGCAGGCAGTGCTCGTAGATGAATACGTGGCCGAACTTCGGGTCCATCAACTTGCGCGTATGCGCCATGGCGGCCTTCAGGTCGAGCTTGTCGGCCACGGCTTCGCGGCCGGCCTGCAGCAGTGTGGAGACGAAATCCTTGGTGTAGGCCAGACCCTTGGCCACGTCGGCCGGGGTGGTCAGCGCGGGGCCGCGGCCCGGCACCAGCTTTTCGGGCTGCAGCGCGGCCAGCGCGTCCAGCGTGGCCGGCCATTGTTCGAGCTGGGCGTCGCCGCAGTAGCAGGCGGCGTCGTACTCCACCAGGTCGCCCGAGAACAGCACCTTCTGCTGCGGCAGCCACACCACGGTGTCGCCCTTGGTGTGGCCGGCGCCCAGGTGGGCGATGCGCACTTCGAGCTTGCCCATGAACAGCGTGATCTCGCGCTCGAAGACCAGCGTCGGCCAGGTCAGGCCCGGCACGGTTTCCACGCCGGCGAACAGGCGCGGAAAGCGTTCGATCTCGGATTTCATGTCGGCCTCGCCGCGCTCCACGATCATCTCGTAGGTGCCCCGGCTGGCGATGACCTGCTGCGCGCCCTCGGCAAAGTAGGCCGACGCGCCCAGCACGCGCACCGCGTGGTAGTGCGACAGCACCACGTACTTGATCGGCTTGTCGGTGATCTCGCGGATGCGGGCAATCAGGTCCTGCGCCATGGCCGGCGTGGCGGTGGTGTCCACGATCATCACGCCGTCGTCGCCAATGATCACGCCCGAATTGGGATCGCCCTCGGCCGTATAGGCCCAGGCGTTTTCCGAAAGCTGGGTGAAGGTGATCTGCTTGGCTTCCAGGTCGGCCTGGGATGCGAATGCTTTTGCCATGTCTGCCTCGTTGTCTTGTGTAGGGGGATGGGTCGGGCGATCACGCGGGGGATCGGCGTGAATGAATCTTAGGAAGACGGCTATTTTTAGTCAATGGCAAATACGATTGCTATTTGCTAAATTACCCGCCAAGCCTTGTCGCAGCGTAGGGGACGCGGGAAAACCCCGATGCCGAGGCGCCGCGACAAGCGCCTGACAGGCCGCCCGCTGGCGATGCATCGCGTACCATTGGGCTCTTTCCGACAGACAGGCAGCACGCAGGCATGGCAAGACCCCCGGGCGAATCCGCCGGCAAGACACAACGCGGCATCCAGAGCGTGGAGGTGGGCGGCCGCCTGCTGCAGGCGCTGGCCGATGCGCGCCGGCCGCTGGCCCTGGCCGAACTGGCCGCCGCCGCGCAACTGGCGCCGGCGCAGGCGCATACCTATCTGGTCAGCCTGACGCGCCTGGGGCTCATCAAGCGCGATCATCTCGACGGCAGCTACGAACCGGGGCCGCTGGCCTTGCGCCTGGGCATGCTGCATCTGGACCACACGCCGGCGTACCGGGCGGCCGTGCCGCCCGTGCAGGCGCTGGCCTCGGCCATCGGCTGGAACGTGGCCGTCAGCCTGCCCACGCCGCAGGGGCCGACCATCGTCCATTACGCGTCCGCCGGGTCGCCGCTGCACGTCAACCTGCACGTGGGTACGGTCATGGCCCTGGCCACCACGGCCACCGGCCGCACGTACTGCGCGTTCCAGCCGCCAGCGCACTGGCAGCCGATCTGGCGCCAGCAAGAGGCTGGTGCGTCTTCCGCGGATGCCCTGCCCGCCTTCATGGATCAACTGGCCGCCGTGCGCCAGCGCGGCATGGAACGCAGCATCGATACGCCCAGCCCGGCAGTCAGCAGCCTGGCGATGCCGCTGGTCGATGCCGACGGCACGCTGCGCCTGGTACTGACCGCCATCGGCTCCACGGGCGCCATCGACGTCGACTGGCAAGGCCCGGTGGCACGCATGCTGCGCGGGGCCATCGACGACATCGCGCGGGCAATGGAGGCGACATGACCGAACTGGAAGAGAGCAAACCCCAGCGCGGCATCCAGTCGCTCGACAATACCGGCCAGTTGCTCAATGCGCTGGCCGACGCCGGCCGTCCGCTATCGCTGGGCGAACTGGCGCGCGCCGCCGGCATGGCGCCGGCCAAGGCGTTCCCGCATCTGGTCAGCCTGCAGAAGATCGGCCTGCTGACGCGCAATGCCGACGGCGACTTCGAGGCCGGCATGCTGGCGCTGGACATGGGCCTGGTGGCGCTGCAACGCCTGTCGCCCACGCGCGAGGCCGAGCCCGAGGTGGTGGCGCTGGCGCATGCCACGGGCCTGTCGGTGGCGATGGCGGTGTTCGGCCCTCTGGGGCCCACGGTGATCCGGCTGGAAGAAGCGTTGCGTCCGCAGCACGTCAGCCTGCGCGTGGGCACGGTGCTGTCGATGGTCAACACGGCCATCGGCCGCACGTTTGCCGCCCATCTGCCTGATGACGTATTGACCCAGGCGCTGGTGCAGGATGCGATCCGCATGGCGGGTGTGCCCGTGGATGCGGCGATCCGGCAGGCCGCCACCCCGCGCTGGCACAAGATTCGCGACGATGGCATCGACAACGCCGTCAGCCGCCCCGTGCCCGGCATCGACACCCTGGCCGCCCCGGTGTTCGACCACACCGGCGCGCTGGCGCTGGTCATCGCCGTGATGGGCAGCAGCGGCAGCTTCGACAGCGCGCTGGACAGCGAGGTGGCCCAGCTGGTCAGGCAGGCGGCGCGGCGGTTGTCGTGGCGGTTCGGGGCGATGGGCGCCAGCGGGGGCTGACGCGGCGTACCCCCAGCCGCTGGCCGTGCCTCGGCCCATCGTCATTCGTCCAGTTTCCGGGCGCCGATGCTGGCCAGATAGTCGTCCACGGCGCTGCCCACGGTGGGATGGAAACAGGCGTTGGGGAAGGTCTCGGTCAGCTCGAAGCGCCGCAGCTTGTCTCGGACAGGGTCCTTCATTTCCGCGAAATGCAGTGCCACGCCGTCCTGGGCCAGGTTCTGGCTCAGTTCGCGCAGCATGTCGGCCGACGTGACGTCCACGCTGGTGACCGGCTCGGCCGCCACCACCACCCAGCGCACCGGCTTCGGCGCCGCCTCCACGGCCTCCGTCAGGCGCTGCTGGAACAGTTCGGCATTGGCAAAGAACAGCGGCGCGTCCCAGCGGAACAGCACCAGCCCGTCGATCAGCGCCGCATGGGGATAGCGTTTCAGGTCGTGGTAGCCGCGCAGGCCCGGCACCCGGCCCAGTACCGCGAAATGCGGCCGCCAGCCGTCCCACAGGAATTCGATCACGGCCAGGACCACGGCCAGGCAGATGCCGGGAATCGTGCCGAATACGGCCACGGCGGCAAAGCACAGCATCGACAGCCAGAACTCCCACTGCTGGATGCGATAGATGCGCTGCAGATCCTTGAACTCGAACAGCCCGATGGCCGCCGCGATCACCACGGCGGCCAGCGCGCTGTTGGGCAGGTAGCGCAGCAGATTGGGCGCCACCAGCAGCAGGGCCGCCACGGCAATGGCGCCGACCACGCCAGTCAGCTGCGTGCGGGCGCCGGCTGCCTCGGCCACCGGCGTGCGCGACGCGCTGCTGCTGATCGGAAACCCCTGGAACAGCCCGGCCGCCAGGTTGGCCACGCCCAGGCCCACCATCTCCTGATTCGGGTCCACCCGCGTATGGGTGCGCGCAGCATAGGTGCGCGACAGCACGCTGGTATCGGCAAAGGCGATCAGCGCCACGGCACAGCCGCCCAGTGCGATGCGGACGATATCCACGCCGCTGAACCACGGTAGCGCGAAGGTCGGCAACCCCTGCGGGATTTCGCCCAGCACCTTCACGCCGTGGTGATCGAGCCGGAACACACTGACCGCCAGCGTGGCCAGCACCACGGCGATCAGGATGCCCGGCACGCGCTCGAATCGCTTCAGGAACAGGATCAGCACCAGGCTGGCCGCGCCCACGGCAAAGCTGTACCAGTTGGCCTTGCCATCGGCGATGGCCTGCGCCAGCCACCACAGCTCGCGCAGCGGCCCGGCATCGTCGACCTTGATGGCGAACAGCTTGGGCAACTGGCTGACCAGCACCGTCAGGGCGATGCCATTCATATAGCCGTAGCGGATCGGTTTGGACAGCAGTTCGGTAATGAACCCCAACCGCAGCAGGCCCAGCACGATGCAGAACAGGCCGGCCACGATGGCCATCAGGCTGGCGGTGGCCACGGCGCGCATCGGGTCGCCGCCGGACATGCCAACCACCACCGCCAGGATCGGCGCGGCCAGCGCGGAATCGGGCCCCAGCACCAGGATGCGGCTCGGCCCGAACAGCGCGTAGGCCAGCAGCGGGATGATCGTCGCGTAGAGCCCGTACACGCCCGGCACGCCCGACGCCTCGGCATAGGCGATACCCACCGGCACCAGCATCGTGGTCAGCACGAGCCCCGCCGCCAGGTCCCGCGGCAGCCAGGCTGCCTCGTAGGTGCGCAGCATGGCCAGGCCGGGCAGCCAGCGCAGCCAGTGGGGGGCCGGCGCGTGGGCGGGCGTTGGAGTAGGCGCGGTGGATGCCATGGGACCCTTTTTTGTGGTGGTGACACGCCGGAGATCGGTGTGATTCAGCATAGGTCCCGCATGCGCCAAAGCAAGCGCACGAATGTGGCGCATGACACACCCGTTCAACTCGCGGACGGCCCTGCCCGTTGGGCGGGCCGGGCGATCACGCCGTCAATCGCGGCGATCCGGTATCCGGGACGAAGGAAGACGCCAGGTGAGTCGGCGGTGCCGGTGGCTCAGCACAGGTGCAGCGCCACGCCGGCGCGCTCGCACAGGCCCGGCAACGATGGCAGCGCGGCGGTGGCTTCGGCGTCCGTGAACAGGTGGTCGATCTGGTCCAGGCCAGCCACGCGGCACGGCGCGTGGCGCAGGCACTTGCTGCTGTCGGCCAGCAGCACGCGCAGATGGCTGTGCGACAGCAACACCTGGCTCAATTCGGCCTCCTCCGGCTGGAATTCGTAGAACGTGCCGTCCGCGTCAATGCCGGCGGCGCTGCAGATCGCCACATGCGCACGAAAACGTCGTACAAAATCCAGGGTGGCACTGCCCATCACATCGAAATCGCCGGCACGCAGCCGTCCGCCCGTGACCCAGGTTTCGATGCGGGGCTTGTCGGCCAAGGCATGCACGGCACCCAGGTTGTTGGTGATCACGCGCAGCGGCAGGTCGTCCGGCAGGGCGCGGGCAAAGTCGGCCACCGTGGTGCCATAGCCCAGGAACACCGTGGCATCGGCCTCGACGATGCCAATGGCCGCCTCGGCAATGCGCCGCTTGCGCTCCACATGCGCGGTACTGCGTTGCAGGTAGCTGATGTTGTGCTGGCTGGCCGGCAAGCTCAGCCCGCCGTGCATGCGTCGCGCCAGCCCCTGCACGCTCAGTTCGTTGATGTCGCGCCGGATGGTCTGGCTGCTGACGCCAAAGCGGCTGGCCAGTTGTTCGGTACTGAGGTAGCCGGCATCATTCAGCCAGCCGAAGATTTCACGTTGCCGCAGGGTCAGGCTCATCGACGCTCATTCGCTCACGTTGCATGGTCGAACGAAAATGTAAGCGCGCGATATGACACTTCCGTGACAGTCTTGCCCTCCCGGCCTTTGGGGGGCGAGGCTGGGCGGCCACCGACCGCCCGACGCCACTCAGAAGTAGAAGTTTGCCGACAGTTCCGCCGAGCGCGGACGGCCCAGCAGCCACTGCTGGCCGCCGTTCGAGAACGATTCGGCGTAGTCGCGGTTGAACAGGTTGTAGACGCGCAGCGTCAGCGCCGCCTGCCTGGTCACGCGCCACGACAGCGCGGTATCGACCGTCGTATAGCTCGGCACGCGCACCTTGTTCGCGGTGTCCGCGTAACGGCCGCCCACGTAGCGCAGACCCGTGGCGAACGTCCACTGCGGCATGAAGCTCCAACTCAGCCAGGCGTTGGCCGCCTGCTGCGGCACGCTGGTCGGCACATTGCCGGCACGCGACACCGCCACGCCTCCCACCGACTCGGTGAAGTCGTCGTAGCGTGCCCGCAGCACCGTGCCGTTGATGTCCAGGCGCAGGCCGCGCAGCACTTCCACGCTGGCCGATGCCTCCAGCCCGCGCGACGACTGCTCGCCCACCTGCTGGGTGATCGTCGGCTTGACCGGGTCGCGCGACAGCAGGTTGTTCTTGCGGATCTCGTAGGCCGCAACCGTCCATTCGCCGCGATGGCCCCAGAACGCCTGCTTCACCCCCACTTCCACCTGCTTGCCGGTAGCCAGCTCGAAATTGCGCTGTGCGTCGCTGGTCGTCACCAGCGAGCCAAGCGGATCAGTGGCCGTGGCGTACTGCGCGTAGACCGACAGCGCCGGCGTAAACTGGTACACCGTGCCCACGCGCCACGTGGTATTGGCGAAGGTTTTCTCCCAGCCCGTGTTGGCGACCAGATCGGTGCGATACAGCCGGGCGTGGTCGAAGCGCACGCCGCCGATCACCGACCACTGCGGCGTAAAGGAAATACGATGCTCGCCGAACAGCGCGTACTGCGTGGTGTGGGTCCGCAGGCGCGGCGAGGTGACGATGCCCGGCGGGCTGAAGAACATCCCCGGATCGAAGTCGTACGCATTGACCGTCGACGATCCGCCATACGGCGAATTGTTCGAATGCGTGAAGTTGATCTTGTTGATGTCGAAGCCGACCGTCGTGGCGTTCTCCAGCCCGAACAGCCGGCTCTTGACCGTCAGGTCCGCGCGATTGCCCACCTGCTCCTGGTCGTGCAGGATTTCCAGATAGTCGGTGCGGCGCACCTGCGAGGTTGCCGGCAGGAACGCGTAGGTCTCGCTATCGCGCCAATGCCGATGGCTGGTCAGGTAATAGAACTGGTTACGCACGGTGACGCGGTCGTTGGGCGTCCATTCGGCGTTCAGGCGCGTCCAGCGGTCGCGGTAGCTGATCTGGGCATCGCCGACGTTGTAGTTCTTCTTGCGCAGCGACGTGTCCAGGCTGCCGTTCACCAGCGGCACGCCGAAGTACTGCTGCGGATGCTGGGTGCCGTCGTCATAGGACAGCGTCAGGTTGAAGTCCGGATTGACGTCCAGCCGCACCGACGCCGACACCATCAGGTTGTTCGAATCCCCGCGATCGACCCAGCCGGCCGAGCGGTTGTACGCGGTGGCGAAGCGGTACGACAGGTTGTCGTTGACCTTGCCGACGCTGTCGAACGCCACGCGCGCGGTCTTCCCGGTGCCGCCCGCGATCTGGAGTTCGTTCTCGATGGGCGCGCGGATCGGCTTCTTCTGCACCACGTTGACCACGCCACCGATGGCACCTTCGCCATACATGACCGATGCAGGCCCGCGCAGCACTTCGATGCGATCCACCGACCAGGTATCGAACGGAAACGTGACCGTGCCCGAGGCCACGTACATGCGCGTGCCGTCGAGCAGTTGCATGACCGAGCCCTGGCCGGCAAAGCCACGGGCTGTCAGCGACGTGCCGCCGTTGCCGGGCGCCGGGTTGCCGGTGATGCCGGTGGCGCGCGTCACCGCTTCCCGCACGGACTGGTCGCCACGCGCCCGGATCGTTTCACCGCCGAGCACTTCGACGCTGGCCGGTGTTTCCAGCGGGGTCAGGCCCAGACGGCTGCCTGTGTATTCGGGCGCGGACAGGGCCAGCCCGGGCGGGTCAAGCTGAGCCGCCCCGCTGACCGTGACGGCCGGCAGCGTGCCCGCCTTACGGTCGGAAGCGGCCTCCTGGGCCCATGCACCGGGGAAATTGAGGCTGGCGACGGTGCCAAGCGAGGCAGCCAGCAGATGTGGCCGGCGCGCACGCGCGGAGCCAGGGCGAAACGGAGCCGAGCGCAAGCGGCCGGCGGAATGCGCGGACAGATTGTGTGTCATCGTGAAGCCAGGCGACCCCGCCCGGGCAATGGATTTCGATGATGACAACAGGCCGGTATCCGGGCTTGCAGGGCGGCGCGTCTCGCGCCGGGATGCCATCGCCTTCCCGCGCCATGTGCTGGCGCAGTGACCGCCGACCCGGATGGATCGGCTTGACGGTTCCCGACCTGCTTACCGTTGCGGGGGCAGCACAGGCATGGCCGCTCTCGTCGAAATCTGGACGATCGGCGACGCACCTGTTTCCCGTTTAACCGGCGAATGGCTCGCCGGCACCTGCAGTCACGGTCGGCACACGAGGACCGTGTGCCGCGGTGCGCATTCTACCTGCAACAGTTTTGATACAAACGCGACAAAACGACACGCGCCAGGTGCGCCGGCCGCGGGGGCCGGCCCACGCCTCAGAACACGCGCGTCAGGAATTCGCGCGTCCGCGCCTGAACGGGCGCCCCGAACAGCTGCGCCGGCGGGCCCTCCTCGACCACCTTGCCGCCGTCCATGAAGACCACATGGCTGGCCACCTCGCGCGCGAAACCCATTTCGTGCGTGACCACCAGCATCGTCATGTGCTCGTCGGCCAGCTGGCGCATGGTGCGCAGCACTTCGCCGGTCAGTTCGGGGTCGAGCGCCGACGTGGGCTCGTCGAACAGCATGATGTCCGGCTCCATGGCCAGCGCGCGGGCAATCGCCACGCGCTGCTTCTGGCCGCCCGACAGACGCGACGGGTAGCTGTCGCGCTTGTCGAACAGGCCGACCTTGCGCAGCAGATCCTCGGCCAGCGGCACGATGCGGTCGCGCGACATGCCCTTGACCGTCATCGGGGCCTCGATCAGGTTCTGCAGCACGGTCAGGTGCGGGAACAGGTTGAACGACTGGAACACCATGCCCATCCTGGCGCAAATACGACGCAGATCGGCACCCTTGGCGTAGCGCACACCGCTGGCGTCGGTGGCCGCCAGCACTTCGCCCTCGATTTCCAGCGTGCCGCGGTCGATCAGTTCCAGATGGTTCATGCACCGCAGCAGCGTGCTCTTGCCCGAGCCCGACGGGCCGATGACGGCGGTCACGTCGCCCTTGCGCAGCGACAGCGACACGCCCTTCAGCACCTCCAGCGCGCCGAAGGACTTGTGAATGTCGCGGGCCGACACCATCAATGGGCGCTCGCGCACGCCGGCGTTCTCATTGATCGTATCTTGCATAGCGTTTTTCGAGGCGTTGGAAGAGCCACGTCAGAACCAGCGTCATCACCAGGTAAAACAGTGCGGCCACCAGGAACGGGGTTGTCGTGAAATCGCGCTGCACGATGCTGCGCGCCGTGCGCAGGATGTCATTGAGCGCCAGCACGTAGATCAGCGAGGTGTCCTTGACCAGCGTGATGGTCTCGTTGCTCACCGGGGGCAGCACGCGGCCGATCATCTGGGGCAGCACGATCCGGCGCATGGTCTGGAAGTAGCTCAGGCCCAGCGTCTTGCTGGCCTCGTACTGGCCGCGCTCCACCGACTGGATGCCGGCCCGGAAGATCTCGGCGAAGTACGCCGCGTAGTTCAGCGCGAACGCGACCACCGCAGCGGGGAAATCGGGCAGCCGGATGCCGACATACGGCACGAACGGCAGCGCGAAATAGATGAAAAGCATCTGCAGCATCAGCGGCGTGCCGCGCATCAGCCAGATATAGCCATTCACCAGGCCGCTGACCGGCGCCCACGCCGAAATCCGCAGCAGGGCCAGCGCCAGGCCCAGTGGCACCGACAGCCCGAGCGTGATGGCGAACAGGGTCAAGGTGACCTTGGCCCCTTCCATCATCGGAGGCAGGAGAGAAAGAACGTAGTCCATGCTGAAACATTACGATGCAGGTGCAACAGGGCCGGTGCAATTTGCTTGCTTTCCCGAACCCTGCGCCCCCTGCAAGGTGGCTGTCCTTACTTCGTGATGTCCGCGCCGAACCACTGGGTGGCGATGCGTGCGGCCGTGCCGTCCTGCTTCATCGAGGCCAGCGTCTTGTTCAGCTTGTCCAGCAGTTCGCCGTCGTCCTTGCGCACGCCCACGCCGTAGTCTTCGGTGCCGAAGTTCTCGGTCAGGATGCGGTATTCGCCGGCGCGCTTGCTGGCCAGGTAGCGGCCCACCACTTCGTCGACCACCACGGCGTCGAGGCGGCCTGCCGACAGGTCCATCAGCGCCGTCACATTGTCGCCAAACGACTTCAGTTCCTTCAGGCTGGCGGCCACGGCTGCCTCTTTCTTGATCGCGTCCACGGCGCTACTGCCGTCCTGCGCGCCAACGATGCGGCCGGCCAGGTCGGCCTTGGTCTGGATCGGCGACTTTTCGGTCACGATGACGATCTGGTGGTTCGTCATGTACGGCGCGGTGAAGCTGATGTTCTTCTTGCGGTCCTCGGTGATCGTCAGGCCGTTCCACAGCACGTCAACGCGCTTGCCGTTCAGTTCGGCTTCCTTGGCGCTCCAGTCGATCGGCTTGAAATCCACCGTCATGCCAAGGCGCTGCGCCGCTTCCTTCGCCATGTCGATGTCGAAGCCGACCAGCTGGTTGTTGGCATCGCGGAAACCCATCGGCGGGAAGTTGTCGTCCAGGCCGACGACGATGCTGGTGCCCGCGCTGGCAGGCTTTGCCGCCGGCGTCGGGTCGCTCTTGCCGCAGGCGGCCAGCAACGAAAGACCGGAGATCAGGAGAACGGCTGCTATTTTTTTCATGATGTCGAGGAGAGATTAAGGGTGCGGCAACGCGTGCCGCCGCACCGATGGCAGGATCGCCGCCACCGGCACCATTCGCGCCCGTTGGCGCCGCTGGCGCTCACAGCCAGGCAAGGCCCGGGCGCCGCGCACGATTGCCCCGCCGCGCCGGGTTGTGGGCCGGCATGGTGTGAACATCGGGAAGTGGGCGCGGAATCCAGGCGATTCGGCAAGGCGATCCGCAGAGGTCGCTGAACGCGTGAGCTATCGGCCATCTGGCGTCCTGGCCCACCGGGTTGACCGATGGGCAGCGCCGGGTGGCCAGCCAACAGGCCGACATTCTACAGGGACGCACGGCGCGGCAGGCCGTGATCGGCGCCGCGCCTGATGTCATCCGTATTGTGATTGATACCTGAAAGGCACTTTTTGCGGGGATCTTTCAGGCCGGCATGATCGGCGGCCAGTTGTGCGTCTCGGCCTGGCAGTGCTTGCACCAGGCGTACAGGGCGTCGTACATCACCATGCCCTGCCGCAGCATGTCATGGTCGTCGGCAAAGGTCTGCGACAGGCCCAGCGATATGGCATAGAGGCCGCCGGACTCGCGGGTGAGGTCCAGCCGCGACGTGTCGGCACCCCGGACGATGGCGGCAAGCTGGGCGAGCGAAGGGTCGGCCAGGCCGTACTTCTTGAGGAAGGCGTCGAAACTGCACAAGTCGCCTACGTGCGACAGCTCGACGCCGGGTATGTCGTAGGGAATCGCCCCGCTGCGCTGCGCTTCGGCCAGTACGTCGCCGGCGGGTACATATAGAAACTCCGGCGAAGGATCGATAAACCGGGCCACCAGCCAGGGACAGGCAATCCGGTCGATCTTGGGGCGTTCTCGCGTGATCCATTTCATGATTGGCTCCTGAACATCCGCCGACGCCGGCCGACATCAGCCGCGCAGCAGCGGATAGACGATCAGCCCGATGACGGCCGCACCGAGCACGATCACCGGCTCTGGCAGTTTCTTGAAACGCCAGAGCAACAGCACGGTCACCACGGCCAGCGCCACGGTCGGGACATCGACCAGCGAGCGCCGGGCCAGCACGATCACGGCGCCCGTGATGGCGCCGACGGCCGCGGCCGTCACGCCGTCCACGAAGGCAATGATGGCCGGCCGCTTGCCGTACTTCTTGAAGTAAGGCGCCGGGATGACGGTAAACAGATAGCAGGGCAGGAACGTGGCCAGCGCGGCCACCACCGCGCCGGGCAGGCCGGCCACCAGATAGCCGATAAAGCCCACGGTAATCACCACGGGGCCGGGCGTGATCATGGCCACGGCCACGGCATCGACAAACTGCTTGTCATTGAGCCAGTGGTGCTCGGTCACCACGCCGCCGTACAGGAACGGCACGATGGCCAGCCCCGAGCCGAATACGAACGCCCCGGCCTTGGCGAAGAACACGCCGATCTGCATCAGCAGCGGCCAGTCCAGGCTGCTGGCGAACCCGCCGGCCATCGGCAACTGCGCGGCGGCGACGGCATTGACGCCCCGTTCGCGCAGCCACTTCGGCGGCGCGCGCCAGAACCACACCAGCAGCCCGGCGGCCAGGAACAGCCAGGCGATTTCGGATTCGGTAATGACCGTGACCGCGCCCAGCACCAGATAGATGCCCCACAGCAACGGGTCCCGGCCCACGCTCTTGTTGGTCAGCTTGTACGCGCTGAGCGTGATGATGCCGATCACCGCCGCGCCCACGCCGTAGAACACCGACTGCATCCACGTCAGGCCGCCGAACTTCGTATAGGCCCAGCCCAGCGCCAGCACCATCAGGAACGACGGCAGCACAAAGGCAATGCCGACCAGCGTGGCGCCGACGATGCGGTAGTGGACATAGCCCAGATAGATGGCAAGCTGCGCGGCCATCGGCCCGGGCGCCAGTTGCGCCAGCGCGATGCCCTCCTTGTAGTCCCCATCGGTAATCCATTGCCTGCGTTCGACCAGATCGCGATGCATGTAGCCGGCCAGCGCCACCGGCCCGCCAAAGCCAAGCGTGCCCAGGCGCAGCATGTAGCAGACCAGCTGCCAGAGGCCATAGCGGGGGCCGTCCTGGCCGATGTCCCCAGTGGGGGTCGTGTCTTGCGGATTCATGTGCAATGTCCCCAGGGTGCTAACGTTTGCGGCGGCTGGCGCTGCCGTAGTGGGTGTAGAGGGAGTCCAGTACCGGGCTCATATCGCGCAGCAACGCGTCGTCGTCCGGCATACGGGTGCGTGCCCCGGTCAGCACGGCCTCGAAGCCGCTGGCCTCCGCGACCGGCGCCCCACCGACATCGAGCACGTGGATCAGTTGCGCCAGCTTGGCCAGCCCCTTGTCCTCGTCCAGCCCGAAGCTCGCCATCAGCACCTCGAACGACACGCGGTCGCCGACATGCGTGAACGTCGCGCCGTCGAAATCGAATCCGAGCGCATCGGCCGGGCACTGCCGCACGTCATCGAGCCACAGGAACCTGGCATGGGGGTCGATAAAACGCTGGATCAGCCAGGCGCACGCGACGCGGTCTACCCAGAGGTGCTTGCGCGTGGCCCAGCAGCGCCCCTGGTATTGCGTGGGATCGCGCCTGGCGATGGCACCGGAGACGCCGTGCGGCTCGCCAGGAGACAGCGCGGCATCCACGGCGGCATTGAAATCGCGCCACTTTGCCTCGGCAATCGCCGCGGGCTCGCCGGGGAAGAAGTCGATCTTCCGGATCGCGTCATAGCCACGTCCCAATCGGCGCGCGACGCGCAACAGCTCGGCTTCGCCCAGGCCCGTGATGGCCTCGCGGGCGGCTGCCAGTTCAGCGGTCCAGTCGGCATATTCGGCCGAACGATCGAACAGGCGCCGATAGTCGGCTTCCTGTTCCTGGGTGGCCACGACCGATAGCAGCCAGACCTTGCCATCCTGATCCGCCGCATCGTCGGCAAGTGCCTGCAGCGGCGGCTGCAGTTCAGCCCGGTCGGGAACCAGATAGACGCCATCGCGCAGCGCCGCGCCGCCCAGCGCCTTGATCGCGCGCCAGAACCGCATGCGGGCCGTGGCTGCCGACGTCGGCAGGCTGATGACCAGGAGCCGCCAGGTGGCGGAGTGAAAAGTGTCCATGCCGGGCATCGTAGATGGCCGCAACATGCACTTCAAGTCTGTCACAAGCTCTACAACGGGGGTACGCTCCCGGCCATGCGATCAATGCGCTACCCAGGCCAGTCCCGTCGGGGCGGGACGCTTGTCGAGCGCGCTGCGGGCGACCAGGGCACACACCGCCAGCGTCCCGGCCAACATGCCAAGGGACGACGAGGTGTGCCCATGCGACGAGAATCCCGTCGCAAAGGCGACGGCGGCCATTTCCAGCTTGCGACCGATTTGTTGAGGGCGTGTCATAGCGGTTGCGCCTTTTGCCTATGCGCTTGTTCCGGGTGGCCCGGCTCCGATGCCGCGCCACCCACCGTAGGATTTCAGTACTCGATCACCGGCGCATGCACCGGCGCGATCGACGGATGGGCGCTTTGCGTGCGCTGGGCGGCCTTGTGCACCATCGTGTAGGCGTAGTCGATGCCCATGCCGTAGGCACCCGAGTGTTCCTTCGCCAGGCCCGTCACCGCGTCGTACGTTTCCTTGTTCTTCCAGTCACGCTGCCATTCCAGCAGCACCTGCTGCCACGTCACCGGCACCACGCCGGCCTGGATCATGCGCTGCATGGCGTAGTCGTGCGCTTCCTTGGTGGTGCCGCCCGAGGCGTCGGCCACCATGTAGATCTCGTAATCCCCCTCGAGCATGGCGCTCAGGGCGAAGGTCGTGTTGCACACTTCGGTCCACAGGCCCGCCACGACGATCTTCTTGCGGCCGTTGGCGGCCAGCGAATCGCGCACCTTCTGGTCGTCCCACGAGTTCATCGAGGTGCGTTCGAGCGTTGGCTTGCCCGGGAAGACGTCGAGCAGTTCCGGGTAGGTGTAGCCGGAGAACGATTCGCTCTCGACGGTGGTGATGGTGGTCGGCACGTCGAAGATCTTCGCGGCCTTGGCCAGGCCCACGACGTTGTTCTTCATGGTCTGGCGGTCCATCGACTGCACGCCAAAGGCCATCTGGGGCTGGTGGTCGATGATGATCAGCTGGCTGTTGCGCGGGGTCAGGACTTGCAGTTTGGCGTTCGACATGATGGGCTCCGGTATTAAAAACGATTCAATAAGTTTGAGGTGTTATCGGGCGGCGCTGGCTTCGCTTCGTTCGTTTCGCTGCGTTGC